>CAZBRS010000001.1:0-26080 GCA_964494475.1 uncultured Myxococcales bacterium
GCAGGCACGCCGGCACCTGGCGGGCGCAGGCGCCCACGCCGCACGTGAACACGCCCAGGTCTTCGTCGGTCTTGCCGTCGCAGTCGTTGTCGATCAGGTCGCAGCTCTCGGCGGCGGGCCACACGGCCGTGCAGCCGGTGTATTTGCCGCCGTCGGTGCAGGTCTCGACGCCCAGGGTGCAGGGGGCCACCTCGCTAACGCCGCACGCGCGCTCGAGCCCTTCGGAGCCGTCGGCCACGCCGTCGCAGTCGTCGTCGACGCCGTTGCAGACCTCGTCGGCGGGCTCGCCGGCCACGCACTCGCCCGGCACGCCGTCGGTGCAGGCCCGCACCTCGCGGGCGCAGCCGCCCACGCCGCACGTGAACACGCCGAGGTCTTCGTCGGTCTTGCCGTCGCAGTCGTTGTCGATCAGGTCGCAGCCCTCGGCGGCGGGCCACACGGCCGTGCAGCCGGTGTATTGGCCGCCGTCGGTGCAGGTCTCGACGCCCAGGGCGCAGGGGGCCACCTCGCTGGAGCCGCACGCGCGCGTCAACGCCTCGGAGCCGTCGGCCACGCCGTCGCAGTCGTCGTCGAGGCCGTTGCAGGTCTCGTCCGTGGGTTTGCCGGGCACGCACGTCCCCGGCACGCCGTCGGTGCAGGCGCGCACCTCGCGGCCGCAGCCGCCCACGCCGCACGCGAGCAGGCCCAGGTCTTCGTCGGTCTCGCCGTCGCAGTCGTCGTCGAGGCCGTTGCAGAGCTCGTCGGTGGGCTCGCCGGCCACGCACTCGTAGGGGGCGCCCGCCACGCACGTCAGGACCGTGCGCGCGCACTCGCCGACGCCGCAGGTGATCTCTTCGGCCAGGCCTTCGTCGATGCTGTCGTCGCAGTCGTCGTCGAGGCCGTTGCAGGTCTCGGGCACGCACTCGACGTTGTCCTTCACGTAGACCAGCACGTCGGTGCCGAAGTTGTCGTCGTAGCCCGGGAACCCGATCGTCAAGCCGGGATCCTGGTACACGCCGCCGGCCAGGCCGTACCACCCCCACAACGGCTCGTCGCCGTATTTTCGCACCATGGTGTAGTCCATGCCGACGCCGTTGCAGCCCGAATCGGTCCAGAAGAGGGGCGAGAAGGGCTGGGATTCGAAAGGAATGTTGGGCGAAACGAGCGAGCCGGCGAACGCCTCGGGCATGCAGGGCGACGCCTTGTAGAACTCGGCGTCGAGGAAGAGCCGCGTCGTGCCCTCGAGGTTCTCGAACCGGATCACCTGGAAGCGGTCGCGCAGGGTGGCCCAGACGTCGTCGGCGAGCACCACGTCGGGTGTGGCGGAGGTGGGCACGCCGAACTCTTCGGCGCCGACGCCACTCTTGTAGTGGCCGACCAGCGTCCAGCCGCCGGGGCCGAAGCCGGGCTGGCACCACGCTTCGAAGGGGGCCGCGCCGCCGGGGCCGTCGGGGTCGAGGACGCGCACGCCGCTGGTCGCGCCGACCGGCAGCGCCTCGCAGCCCGCGAGCGCGTCGCGGCACAGGTCGTCGACCAGGCCGTTGCAGTCGTCGTCGAGGCCGTTGCAGGCCTCGGGCAGGCCGGGGTGCAGCCACTTCGCGAGGTCGTTGCAGTCGCCGGAGATGGCCACGAAGCCGTTGGGCGCTTCGCAGGCTTCTTCGGTCGAGACCACCGTGCCCCAGCCGTCCTTGTCCAGGTCGCGGTAATAGGTGGTGAGCACGCCCTCGTCGGTGTCGCCGTCGCAGTCGTCGTCGAGGCCGTTGCAGACCTCGGGGGCGCCGGGGTAGACGTCGAAGTTCGCATCGTCGCAATCTCCCGCGTTGGTCGCGTAGTCGTCGGGCTGCTCACACAGCTCGACGTGGACCAGGGGGTCGCCGAAGCCGTCGCCGTCTACGTCGAGGTAGTACGTGACGAGCAGGCCCTCGTCGATCAGGTCGTCGCAGTCGTCGTCTTCGTAGTTGCAGACCTCGATCACCGCGGTGGCGTCGTCGTCGCAGGCCGGTGCCCCGGCGACGCACAGCACGAAGCCGTCGTCGCACAGGTCGGCGTCGTCGCCGTCGCAGCCGTCGCCAAACCACAGCTCGTCGAGGCCGTCGGTTGTCAGGGCGGTGCAGTCGTTGTCGACGCCGTCGCAGAGCTCGAACGCGCCGGGGAAGCGCTCGTCGTCGTCGTCGTCGCAGTCGAGCGCCTGGCCCAGGTCGACCTGGCAGAGGACGTCGGGACAGAGCACGCCGAGCACGCCGCACGAGCCGTCGGCGTCGGCGTCGCACGAGGCCTCGCAGGCCAGCAGCGTGCGGAAGGCCAGGTCGTCGTCCATGGGGAAGAGGGCGGGGCCGTCCTCGGTGAGCCGCGTGCCGCCGGCGTAGACGTCGCCGTCGGCCGAGAACAGGCCGGTGAAGGCGTCGGGGTCGAGGTTCAGCGTGGTGATCTGCAGGTAGTACGTGCTGCCCGCTACGATCGACGGCGCGGGATCGAAGGGCAGGGCCAGCCAGGTGGGCGCGAAGGGCATGTCGGCGGGATCGATCGCCGCGAGGGCCAGCAGGTCGCCCACCGCGCCGCCGTTGTCGTCGTAGACCACGACGAGCAGGCCGCCGGCCGAGAAGTCGTTGGCCAGGATCTCGACGCCGGCGAGGGCGCCGCTCGCTCCGGCCGTGAAGGTCTGCCAGGCGCTGAACTCGGAGCTGATCATGAGGTCGGCGATCGCGACCTCCTGGGCCTGGTCGACCGTGGGCGAGCAGGCGCCGGGGCAGCCCTCGTCGTCGACCCCGTCGCAGTCGTTGTCGACGCCGTCACAGAGTTCGCGGGCGCCGGGGTGCACGTCGTCGCGCACGTCGTCGCAGTCGCTGTCGTCGCCGACGTAGTCGGCGGGGGCCTCGCAGGCCTCGATCGTCTCGGCCGGGTCGCCGTAGCCGTCGCCGTCGAGGTCGGCGAAGAAGGTCTCGAGGACGCCCTCGTCGATGAGGTCGTCGCAGTCGTCGTCGAGGCCGTTGCAGACCTCGGGGGTGCAACTCTTGGCGCCCCTCACGTACATCAGCAGGCTGTCACCGTAGTCGTACTCGCTGGCGGGGATCGGGGCGCTCAGACCGACATCGGAGTACACGCCCCCGCTGAACGTGTTCAGCCACCACGAGGGTCCGCGGCGCGTATCGTTGTGCACGATCGTGTAGTCGACCCCCGAGATGGCGCAATTCGCCTCGACCCATAGCAGCATCGACAAGAACTCGAACACGACCGACGAGCGCAGCGATTCGCTCCAGGTGGCGGGCAAGCAACCCGGGCCGCGATAGAAATCGCCGCCGACGAACGCGCGCGACGCGCCGTCGAGGCTCGAGTAGGCCACGACGCTCGCGTTGGCGCGCAAGTTCGCCCAAGCCGCGTCGGGCAGCACGACGTCGGGAGTGGAAGGTGTCGGCGTGCCAAAGACCTCGGACGCCAGACCGGTCTCGTAGTGTCCGACCAGGGTCCAGCCCCCGCCGCCGAAGCCCATCTCGCACCAGGTCTCGAAGGGCTCGACGCCGCCCGCGCCGTCGGGGTCGAGGAGGTACAGGCCGCTGGGATCGGCGGGCGCCAGGGCCTCGCAGCCCGTGATGGGGGCGGTGCAGTCGTTGTCGACGAAGCCGTCGCAGTCGTCGTCGTCGCCGTCGCAGATCTCGGGGGAGGGCGTGCAGGTCGCGAACTGACGCACCGAGAGCAGCACGTCGGTGCCGAAGTACTCGATCCCCAGGGCCGGGGTCGTGAGCGCGGCGTCGAGGAAGAGGCCTCCGTTGAACGCGCCGTAGCCCCACTGGTCGCCGCTGGAGCCAAGGTCGAGCTCGGTGTAGTCCATGCCGCTCAGCGAGCAATTGGGCTCGCTCCAGATCAGGATGGTGTGCGGGCCGTGGGGCACGGTCACCAGGCTCGTGGGAGCGCTCTCGGCGCAGTTGGTCGAGCGGTAGGCGTCGCCGGACATGTAGACCGCGACCGACCCGTCGAGGCTCGCGAAGCGGATCACCTCGAAGTCGGGGCGCAGGCTCTGCCAGGCCGCGTCCGGGAGCACCACGTCGGAGGCGTCGGGGGTGGGCACGCCGAAGCTCTCGACGCCGAAGCCGGAGAGGTAGTGGCTGACCGTCGTCCAGCCGCCGCCGTCCTCCTGGTCGCACCACGCGCTGAAGGCGTCGACGCCGCCAGCCCCGTCGGGATCGACGAGGTAGAGCCCGCTCGGGCTGGTGCCGGGCAGCGCGTCGCAGCCCACGATCGGCGCGCGCACCAGCAGGTGCAGCGTGGACTCCTTCTGGATATTGTAGTCGGAGAGCGTACGACCGTCCTCGAGGCGCTTGCCCGCGAAGATCAGCACCTGCAGCGCGGGGTCGATGCCCTCCTTGTCCTGGATCTTGGCCTTCACGTTCTCGATCGAGTCGGAGGGCTCCACGTCGAGCGTGATCGTCTTGCCGGTCACGGTCTTCACGAAGATCTGCATGGCGACGGCCTGGGCCGGCACCAGCAAGAGGACCAAGGTCAACAGGGCCACGGAGCGAAGGACGGATCGCATGCAGAACCCCCGGCGACGGTGCGTTGATGGCCAGACCATATCGACGAGGTGGGCTCGGGTCAAGGGCTACCGATTTCGACGATTCGGCGGGCGGCCGGGTCGTGTACACTCCCTCGTCGACGAAGAATGGAGGGCGCCGTGTTCGATCCGTTGTTCCAACCCATTCGCCTGAACCGCCTCGAGCTGCCGAACCGCATCGTGATGCCCGCCATGCACCTGGCCATGGCCGAGGAAGGGCGGGTGACCGACCCGATGGTGGCCTTCTACGCCGAGCGCGCGCGGGGCGGGGCGGGGCTCATCACCGTCGGGTACGCCACGGTCGACGAGAACTCGGGCGCGCCCGACTGCCTGGGCGCCCACGACGACACGTTCCTGCCCGGGCTCACGCGCCTGGCCGCGGCCGTCCACGAGGGCGGGGCGCTGGCGTCGATCCAGCTGAACCACGCGGGGCGTTACGCCCACTCGCTCTTCCTGGGCGGCCGCCAGCCGGTGGCGCCCTCGGCGGTGGCGTCGCGCCTGACGCACGAGGAGCCCCGGGCGCTCACCCCCGACGAGATCGAGGGCGTGATCGCGGCCTTCGGCCGGGCGGCGGTCCGGGCTCGCGCGGCCGGCTTCGACGCCGTCGAGATCCTGTCGGGCACGGGCTACCTGATCAGCGAGTTCCTGTCGCCCCTCACCAACCGGCGCGACGACGCGTACGGCGGGTCGCTCGAGAACCGCATGCGCTTCGGGCTCGGGGTCGTGCGCGCCGTGCGGGCCGCCATCGGCGGGGCGGTGCCGCTGATCGTGCGCCTGAACGGCAACGACTTCATGCGCAACGGGCAGGACCCCGACGAGCTGAAGGTCTATGCGCGCGAGCTGGCCGGCGCCGGGGTCGACGCCCTGTGCGTCAACGTGGGCTGGCACGAGGCGCGCGTGCCGCAGATCGTGGCGTCGGTGCCCCGGGGGGCGTACGCCTACCTGGCGCGTGGCATCCGCGAGGCCTCGGGCCTGCCCGTGATCGCCAGCCATCGCATCAACGACCCGGCGCTGGCGCGCGAGCTCATCGCCGACGGCTGGTGCGACCTGGTGGCCATGGGGCGCGCGCTCATCGCCGACCCCGACCTGCCCCGCAAGGCGCGCGAGGGGCGCGAGCGCGAGCTCGTGCACTGCGTGGCCTGCGCCCAGGGCTGCTTCGATCACCTGTTCGAGATGCGGCACGTCGAGTGCCTGTGCAACCCGCGCGCCGGCCACGAGGGCGAACCGTTGCCGAAGGCGAGCGCGCCCAAGCTGGTGCTGGTCGTGGGCGGCGGCCCTGCGGGCATGAGCGCGGCCCTCGCGGCGCGCGCGGCGGGGCACACGGTGGTGCTCTGCGAGCAGGCGTCGCAGTTGGGCGGCCAGCTCTACCTGGCCGGGGCGCCCCCGGGGCGCGAAGAGCTGCGCGAGCTGGCGCACGACCTGGCCGCGCGCGTGGCCGTGGCCGGCATCCCGGTGCGCACGGGGCTGGCGGTCGACGAGGCGCTGCTCGTCGCCGAGCGGCCCGATCTGGTCATCGTGGCCACCGGGGCGCTGCCGACCGCGTCGCCCATCCCGGTGGAGCCCGGCGCGGCGCCCGTGCAGGCCTGGGACGTGCTCGCCGGCAAGGCCGCGACGGGACGCCGCGTGGTCATCGTGGGCGGCGGGGCCGTGGGGCTCGAGACCGCGCTGCTCCTGGCCGAGAAGGGCACCCTGCCGGCCGACGTCGTGAAGTTCCTGCTCGTGAACCGCGCCGAGTCGCCCGAGCGCCTCTTCGAGCTGGCCACCCGCGGCAGCAAGCAGGTAACGCTCGTCGAACGCCTCGACCGCGTGGGCACCGACGTGGGTCGCTCGACGCGCTGGGTCATGCTGCAGGATCTCGAGCGCCTGGGCGTGACCACGCTGCCGTCGGCCCGCGCCCTGGCCATCACGCCCCACGGCG
Source organism: uncultured Myxococcales bacterium (assembly GCA_964494475.1). GTDB lineage: Bacteria > Myxococcota_A > UBA9042 > CAZBRS01 > CAZBRS01 > CAZBRS01. The sequence goes on from CAZBRS010000001.1 coordinate 6,444, forward strand.
TGCGCCTCGAGCGCGACGAGATCGTTCAGGAGCTGCACGCCGACACCGTGGTGCTGGCCACCGGCGCCGCGCCCCACCGTCCGTTGGTCGCCGTCCTCGAGCGCCTCGGCGTCCCGCACCGCGTGGTGGGCGACGCCGAGCGCGTGGGCACGGCCTTCGACGCGGTGCACGCGGGGTGGCGGGTGGGGTTGTCGCTGTAGGCGAAACGCCTCACCCCGCGCCCCGGCTCTCCGGAAACCTCACCCCCAACCCCTCTCCGTCAAGCGGAGAGGGGAGTGCTGGGGAGACCGAATCCGTAGCCGTTTTCTCCCCCCTCTCTGCTTGACGGAGAGGGGGGCCAGGGGGGTGAGGTTCAGGTGTGTGGGGCCGCGACCTCCCCGATCACGATCACGGCGGGACCTGCGTCGGCCGCCGCGTCGAGATCGTCGGCCGCGCGGCCGAGCGTGCTCGCGTGTACACGACAATCCGGCAGCCCGGCGCCGCTGACGATGGCCGCGGGCGTGACGGGCGATCGCCCGGCCTCGATCAGGGCGGCCGTGATGGCGCGCAAGTGTCGGCCCGGCATGTAGAGCACCAGCGTGCCCCCCAGGCGCGCCGCCGCGGCCCAGTCGACGCCCGAGCGGGAATCGGAGGGGTCCAGGTGGGCCGAGGCCAGCAGCACGGTCGAGGCCACGTCGCGGCGCGTTAGGGCGAGCGCGGCTTCGGCGGCGGCCCCCAAGGCCGCGGTCACGCCGGGCACGACCTCGACCGGCAGGCCCGCGCGCCGCAGGGCCTCGAGCTCCTCACCCTCTCCGGCGAACAACGCGGGGTCTCCGCCCTTCAATCGTACCACCCTGAGGCCGCGCCGCGCCCGCAGGACGGCGAGCTCGGCCACCTCGTCGCGGTCCAGGTGGGGCGCGCCGGCGCGGCGCCCGACCAGCAGTCGCTCGCAGTCGGGGCGGCAGAGCGCCAACACCTCGGCGGGCACCAGGGCGTCGTGCAGAACGGCGTCGGCCTCGGCCAGCAAGCGCGCAGCCCGCACGGTGAGCCACTCGGGGCGGCCCGGCCCGGCGCCCACGATTGCCACGCTGCCCGTCGCGGTCCCCTCGTCGGCGGCGGCTGACGTCACCACGTTTCGGCCGTCGATCCCGTGGGGCAATTCGTGAATCGCCCCTACATACCGGTTGTTGCTCCCGGTCTTGGCCTCGATGCGCGCGACCCAGGCCGCGGGGTCGAGGTCATCGCCCCGCGCCAGGGCCTGTTCGGCAGCTCGGTCGTTCGCCAGGGCGCCGCCGAGGCGCAAGCGCTCGGCCTCGGGCAGGCCGCGCGCCCTCATGAGGTCGCGGGCCTCTCCGAGGCGCACGACGAAATTGCCAAGGGAGGCGGGCAGCCAGCCGTCGAGGCGGTCGCGAAGCACCGCCGCGAAGCCGGGCGAGCGCCCGTCGGTCGACACCGCGATCTTCAACGGGCCGCGCCGCACGAGCGCCGGGAAGTGCACGTCGCAGAGCTCCGGCTGGTCGGCCACGTTCACGAGCACGCCGGCCGCCCGGCACGCGGCGTGCACGGCCCGCGAGACCTCCCCGTCGGGCACGGCCACGCACACCAGGCGCGCGCCGGCCTCGTCGCCCGGGCGCCACCCGCGCCGCTCCCACGCCCAGCGCCCCACGGCGGCGCCCACGCGGATCTCGGCCACGCCCTGCGGCGCGACCACCCGCACGCGCGCGCCGGCCTCCCACAAGGTGAGCGCGCGGCGCGCCCCCACGGGCCCGGCCCCGACCACGAGCACGGGCTGGTCGGTCACGTCGAGGGCGAGGGGGAGCATGGCGACTCCAGCGGCAGCGACTCGAACGATAGCAGATCGCGGTCAGATGATGTACTCCGCCTCGTCCGTCGCCGACGCGAGGCTGTTCCGGGGCTCCTGGATCATGCCGGCGGCCACCGTGTGGTTCGTGGCCTCGTCCACGAGGATGAAGGAGCCGGTCGAGCGATTCTTGCTGTAAGGGTCGAAGGCCAGCGGGCCCATCGTCCTCACGACGACGCGGCCGATGTCGTTCAGGACCAGCTCCGAGACCGGGCGCTCCGGCGTGAGGGTGGCGAAGTTGAACCGCGACGTGATCTCGCGCACGATGCAGCGCGTGGTGCGCGACGTGTGCTTCAGGGCGTACTTGCGGTTCGGCAGCAGCGGCTCCTCGCTCATCCAGCAGACGCGCGCTTCGACGTCGGAGCTGACCACCGGCAGGTGGTCGGGCCGCACGATCATGTCGCCACGCCCCACGTCGAGGTCGTCGGCCAGCAGGAGCTGGACCGACATGGGGTTGAAGGCGGTCTGAAGCTCGCCGTCGTAGGTGTGGATCCGGGCGATCGTCGAGCGCTTGCCGGAGGGCAGCACGACGACCTCGTCGCCGACGTGGAACACGCCGCCCACGATCTGGCCGGCCAGGCCGCGGAAGTCGTGCCACTGGTCGTCGCGGGGTCGCACGACGTACTGAACGGGGAATCGCGGATCGGTCAGGTCGCGGTCGGAGCCGATGTACACCTCTTCGAGGTGACGCAGCAGGGGCGGGCCGAGGTACCAGGGCATCCGACCGGACTTCTCCACGACGTTGTCGCCTTGGAGCGCGCTGATGGGGATGAAGGTGATGTCCCTGACGTTCAGCGGCGTGGCGAAGTCGATGAAGTCGCGGCGGATCTCCTCGAAGCGCGCCTCGTCGTAGCCCACCAGGTCCATCTTGTTCACGCAGACGCAGAGGTGGGGCACGCCCAGCATGGAGGCGATGTACGCGTGACGCCGCGACTGCTCGAGGACGCCCTGGCGCGCGTCCACCAGGATGATGGACAGGTTCGAGGTGCTGGCGCCGGTGATCATGTTGCGCGTGTACTGGAGGTGTCCCGGCGTGTCGGCCACGATGAACTTGCGGCGCGGCGTCGCGAAGTAGCGGTAGGCGACGTCGATCGTGATGCCCTGCTCCCGTTCGGCGCGGAGCCCGTCGGTCAGGTTCGCGAGGTTGATCGAGCCCTCGCCGGTGATGTCGGCGGAGCGCTGGAGGTTCTCGAGCGTGTCTTCGAAGATCAGCTTCGTGTCGTAGAGCAGGCGGCCGATCAAGGTGCTCTTGCCGTCGTCCACGCTGCCGGAGGTCGAGAACCGAAGGAGCTCGGACTGCTCGTTCAAATAGTGCGTGAACATCAGAAGTACCCCTCGCGCTTGCGGTCTTCCATAGCGGATTCGGAGCGCTTGTCGTCTGCGCGGCTGCCGCGTTCGGTCACGCGCGCCGACGCGATCTCGGCGACGATGTCGGTCACGGTCTCGGCCGGCGACTCGACGCAGCCCGTGCACGAGATGTCTCCGATGGTCCTGACGCGGACGCACAGTTCCTTGATCTCTTCGTTTGCCCTCACCGTCAGCAGGTCGCTGACCGGCAGCCACTGGCCGTCGCGCCGGACGACCCTGCGCGGATGGCTGAAGTAGATCGACGGGACGCGGAGCTTTTCCTGGTCGATGTACTGCCAGACGTCCAGTTCGGTCCAATTGCTCAAGGGGAACACCCGCATGTGCTCGCCGGGGTTCACGCGGGCGTTGTACAGACTCCAGAGCTCGGGCCGCTGGTTCTTGGGGTCCCATTGGCCGAACGCGTCGCGAAACGAGAACACGCGCTCCTTCGCGCGGGCCTTCTCCTCGTCGCGGCGGGCCCCGCCGAGCGCGCAGTCGAATTTGAACTCCTCGAGGGCCGCGAGCAGCGTCGGGATCTGCAGGCGGTTCCGGCCCGACTCCCCGGGCGTCTCGCGAGCGATGCCCTTGGCCAGGGCGTCCTCGACCGTTCGTACGATCAACCGCTCCCCCAGGTCGCGCGCGCGCCAGTCGCGGAACTCCAGGAGCTCCGGGAAGTTGTGTCCGGTGTCGATGTGGAGTAGCGGGAACGGAAACCGCGCCGGACGGAACGCCTTCTCGGCCAGCCGCAGCATGACGATCGAATCCTTGCCGCCCGAGAACAAGAGGACCGGTCGCTGAAACTCCGCGGCGACCTCGCGCAGGATGTGGACGGACTCGGCCTCCAATTGCTGGAGGTGGCTGAGGCTGTAGTGATTCATCGTCTTCTCTCCAGCGGATGAAGCCCGCACTCCTTGTGATCGGGGTCTTCCCACCACCAGCGACCGGCGCGCGGGTGCTCGCCGGGGGCGATGGCGCGGGTGCAGGGGGCGCAGCCGATCGAGGGGTAGCCCTGGCCGTACAGGCGGTGCACGGGCAGGCGGCGCTCCAGGGTGAACGCGTCGACCTCGGCGTCGGTCCAGGCGGCCAGGGGGTTCAGCTTCACGAGGCCGAAGGCCGCGTCCCACTCCAGCACCGGCACGTCGACCCGCGTGACCGACTGGGCGCGGCGCAGGCCCGTGAGCCAGGCGGGCGCATCGGCCAGGGCGCGCCGCAGGGGCAGCACCTTGCGCACGTGGCAGCAGCGCCTCCGCGCCTCGAGCGAGCCGCGAAAGCCGTAGGTGCCGTCGGCGCCCAGCAGGGACTCGACGTCGGTGGGCGAGGGGAGCACCCACTCGATCGCCACGCCGAGGGTCGACCGCACCTCCTCCGCGGCCCAGTGGGTCTCTTCGGGCAGGCGCCCGGTGTCCAGCGCCACGGCGCGAAAGGGCAGGCCCGTCGACCCGGCCAGCGCCAGCAGCGCCACGTCCTCCTTCGAGAAGCTCGTGGCGACGACCGTGCGCGGACCGAACTCGGCCAGCGCCCAAGCGACCAGGTCGGCGGCGGGGAGCACCGCGAGGCGCGTGGCCTCGTCTCGGCTGCGTTGCAAGGTCCAGTTCATGCCAACTCTCCTCTGGGTCAAATCTCGTAGTCGGGCGTCGTCACGGTGCCGACGCGCAGCCGCAGCCAGGCGCGCTCGTGTCCGTAGAACAGGCCGATCTTCGAGAGCGTGTCGGCCGCCCCCATCACCAGCGCCGAACGTGGATCCCCCATGATGATCCAGGCCACCAGGGTGGTCGTGAGCAGCCCCAGCACGCGGTACGACAGGGCCTTGTACAGGCTGCGACGCCGCGTCTCGTACCCGAGGACCACGCGCCCAGTCGGGGTTCTTGGTTCCGCGGTCGTGTCCAGAGGGGCCTCCTCGGCAACGCAGCTACATTCACACAATCTTATCGGGATATAGGAAGAGTCAAGAGGGGAAGTTGAACGACCGCTCTGGACAACATCGCGCGTGCGCTCTAGAAAGCCTTCGGTCGTGTGCTCGGGGTCGTTCCCATTGACGCGACCCGGAGCGCGTGCTACTCGTGGAACCCGACGATTGCCTTCGAGAAAGCCGAGCCCTCGCATGCAGTATCCCCAGACCTTCCGGCGCCGCAGCGCCGAAGAAGCCATCAAGGACGCCGGGCTCGTCCTCGACTACGCCGAGATCGCGAAGCGCGGGCGCATGTCGAAGGAGGAGTCCCTGATTTCGAAGTGGTACGGCATCTACCAGAGCCGCGGCGCGGGCGACCACATGATGCGCGTGGTGCGGCCCGGCGGGGTGTCGACCACGGCCGAGGTGCGGGCCATCGCCGACCTGGCCGACCGCTACGCGCGGGGGCTCGTGTCGCTCACCACGCGCCAGTGCTACCAGTTCCACCGCCTGCAGGTCGAGCAGCTGGCCGGGCTGCTGCACGACGTGCAGGCGGCGGGGCTGAGCTCGTTCCACGGGTGCGGCGACGTCACGCGCAACGTGGTGGCCTGCCCGTGGGCGGCCGGGTGTCCGCACCGGCGCCTCGACGTTCGGCCCGACGCGGCCGAGGCGGCGCGGGTGCTGACGGCGCGGCGCGACCTGGACAACCTGCCCCGCAAGTACAAGCTGTCGTTCTCGGGCTGCGGCGCCGGCTGCGGCCAGCCCCGCATCAACTGCGCCTCGGCCGTGGCCGTGCAGCGCCGGGCCCAAGACGGCGGCGCCGTGCTCGGCTACCGCGTGGTCATCGGCGGCGGCATGGGCTGGAAGGCCTTCCTGGCCGAGACGCTCTACGGCTTCGTACCTCGCCAGCACATCGTGGCCGTGATGGCGGCGGTGGGCGAGATGTACCGCGAATCGGGCGATCGCTGGAACCGTGCTACGTCGCGGCTCAAGTTCGTGGTGCACCGGCTGGGCCTCGTGCGTTGCCGCGAGCTGGTCGACGCCATCCTGGAGCGGGAGGGCGTCGCGCGCGACGGTTTCGTGGTCGACGAGGTGGCGGACGTCGGCGCTCCCTGGCCCGAGCGGCCCCTGGCGGTGCCCGAACCGCGCGACACGAGCGGCCGCGCCATCCAGGGCGTGATGGTGCCGAAAGGCGAGCTCACGTCGGCGTCGCTGCGCGCGGTGGCCGATCTGGCCGACCGCTTCGGCGACGGGCGGGTCATCACCACCAATCGCCAGAACCTCGAGCTCCACGGCGTCGACCCCGTGTACGTGCCGGCCTTGCGCCGGGCCATCGAGGCCCTGGGGCTCGGGGCCACGGGCTTCGGCGGGCTGCTCGACGTGGTGCCCTGCGTGGGCACCACCTATTGCCCCATGGCGGTCACCCACACCCACACGCTGAACGACCGGCTGCTGCCGCTGTTCTCCGAGCCGCGCTACGAGCCCATCGGCCGCGCCGCGCTGGTGCACGTGACGGGCTGCCCCAACTCGTGCTCGCCGTACCGTATCGCCGATCTGGGCTTTCGCGGAGCCAGGCTGCGGGCCGCGACCGGATCCGTCGAAGCGTACGAAGTGCGCGTGGGGGGCGATGGCGACACCCTGGGCCACGTGCTCGGCACCTTCGCGCTGGACGACTGCGTGCGCGTCGCGGCCACGGTGCTCGACACGTTCGTGGCGCTGCGGGCGGGCGACGAGACGCTGGCCGCCAGCGTGCGCCGCACCGGCACCGGGCCCTATCTGGCCGCGGTGGCGCCCCTGGCGCGCCGCTGTGGGCAGGCCCCGGCCGTGGCCGAGTACTCGACGCCCTCCGGGGTGGGCGTCACCCCGCTGGACGAGCGCTCCCAGGGCCGCGACGTGCCGTGCCAGGAGGCCTGCCCGGTTCACACCGACATCCCCGCGTACATCGGGTGCATCGCGGAGGGTGACCTGGCCGGCGCGTACCGCCTGAACCAGGAGTCGAACGTGCTCCCAGGCGTGCTGGGGCGCATCTGCGCGCGGCCCTGCGAGGCGCGCTGCCGGCACCACTGGACCAACCAGAACGGGCCGGTGACCATCTGCCACCTGAAGCGCAGCGCGGCCGACGGCAAGCGCCCGCCGGCCGAGCCCCTGGCGGCCTGGTTCGGGCCCTCCGGGCGCCGCGTGGCCGTGGTGGGCGGCGGGCCGGCGGGCGTGGCGGCGGCGCGCGAGCTGACGCGCTACGGCCACACGGTCACGCTGTACGAGCGCGAGCGCAAGCTGGGCGGCATGCTGCGCCTTGGCCTGCCCACCTTCCGCCTGCCGCGCGGCGTGGTCGATCAGGAGGTGCAGGCTGCGCTGGGGCTGGGCGTCGAGGTGAAGACCCGCCAGGCGCAGGACAGCCGGGGCGTGGCGCGGCTGCTGGAGCAGACCGACGCCGTGCTGCTGGCCACCGGCACCATGCTCGCGAACGGGCTCGAGGTGCCGGGCGCCGAGGGCCCCGACGTGCTGTCGGGGCTCGCGTTCCTTCGCGCCTTCAACCTGGGGCGCCGTCCCGAGGTGCGGGCCCCGGTGGTGGTCATCGGCGGCGGCTACACGGCCGTCGACTGCGCCCGCGCCGCGCGCCGGCTGCTGGGCCTGCAGGGCGGCCGCGTGTCCATGGTCTACCGCCGCACCCGCGACCAGATGGCCGCCGACGCCCACGAGCTCGCCCAGATGGACGAGGAGGGCATCGACATCCGCACGCTGCTGTCGCCCCTCGAGATCCAGCGCTCTGACGGGCGCGTGGCGGCCGTGCGCCTGCAGCGGAACGTGCTGACCGCAGGCTCCGCGGGCGGCAAACCGGCCATCCGGGCCGTGGTGGGTGACGAGCTCCTGCTGGCCGCCGGCACCGTGCTGGTGGCCATCGGCCAGGCGCAGGACCGCAGCGTGCTGCCCCCCGGCGTGGCCGAGGCCTCGGCCTGTGCCACCACCCACCCGCGCCTCTTCACCTGCGGCGACTTCCGCACCGGCAGCCTCGACGTGATCCACGCGGTGGCCGACGGGAAGGCGGCCGCCGATGCCATCGATCGTGCCCTCACCGGCCGCACGCGCCGTCCGACCGGGGTGGCGATCGAGGCCGTGGCCGACGGCGAGACCGGCCGCGTGCGCGAGCACGACCTGATCACGCCCCACGAGATGCGCTCGCGTTCGGTACCCGCGCGCATGGGTGGCGCCGAGGTCGATCGCGGCTTCGACGCCGTGGGGAGCCACGAGAACGCGCTGCGCTGCTACCTGTGCAACCACCGCTACGAGATCGACCAGGACGTGTGCATCCACTGCGACTGGTGTATCCGGGTGGCGCCCCGCAAGTGCATCCTGCGCCTGAAGGACCTCGAGCTCGACGCCGACAGAGTGCCCGCGCGCTGGACCGAGGCGGCCACCCCCGAGGAGGGCACCTACATCTGGATCGACAGCGACCAGTGCCTGCGCTGCGGCGCGTGCCTGCGCGTGTGCCCCGTGGGGGCCATCTCGTGCCGCCGCGGACGTCGTCTCGAGGCCCCCGAGGCCGCCGTCGTCGACTGACGGGTCGGCCGCCTCCGTTTTCGCTTGTCACCCCCTCTCGGGCGTGGATATAAGGCGACGGACGCACGGCGCGGAGCTCGTATTCGACCATGCCGGAGGTCGCCTTTCCCCCGCCCGAATGGCTGGAGCGCAACCGCGCCGAGCTCGCGAAATACGCCGACGACCAGAGCCTGTTCAACCTGACGCCGCTGCTGGCCCGCGCCAACCTGGCGTGGCTCGCGGGCGAGCCGCTGGCCGAGGTCTTCGAGGCCTTCCACCAGGCCGCGCTCTGCCTGCAGGCCAACACCGACGCGCACCTGTACCGCATGCCGCCCACGCGCTTCAAGTCGCGGCGCATCGAGCCCATGGAGATCGCCGTCCTGTCGGGCAACCCGGCGCTCATGCGCGAGCTGGCGCAGAAGGTGGGCCTGTCGGTGCACCCGGTGATGGCGGGCCTGGCCGACGACGCCACGCTGGTCGAGGTGCGCACGGTGACGGGCTTCTTCGAGCGCGGCACCCTCATCGGCGACCAGGACCTGGCGGGGCTCGGCGCGTTGGCCTTCGCGGGCGCGCTCTCGGCCATGCTGCAGGGCTTCGACGACGAGGCGCGCGCCGTGCTGCGCATCTTCCTGTCCGAGGTGCGCGCCAAGGGCGTGACCGGTCGCACCGGCGCCCCCGAGGCGCTCGGCCGCTACGTGGCCCTCGACTCGATCCTCATGGCCTGGCTCGACGACGCGCCCGACGACGCGGCGGCCTGGCTGGTGCTGCTGGCCGAGAAGGACGCGGCCCGCCGGCGGGACCTCCGCGTGACCGAAGAGAACGTGGGCGAGGTGCTGAACCGCACGCTGCTGGCGCTGCTCGGCCTGGCCGTGCTGCGCGGCGTCCAGGTCCCACCGCTGCCCGATCCGGGGCTGGCCGATCTGCAGGCCTTCCTGGGTGGTCGCGCCGATGATCCCGATGAAGCCGAACGCCGGCGGGTGCGCGTGGCCGGCGTGATGCGCGAGCTCGATTCGTCCAAGGCAACCATCAACCAGGGAGACAAGCCATGAGTCAACGCCTGCTGCTCGGCGACGAAGCGGTCGCCCAGGCCGTGTTCGACGCGGGCATCACCACCGCGTACGCCTACCCGGGTACGCCCTCGACCGAGGCCTTCGAGTTCGTGGAGCGCCTGGTGAAGAAGGATCCCACCGTGCACGCCAGTTGGGCCGCCAACGAGAAGGTGGCGTACGAAGAGGCGGTCGGCACGTCGTTCGCCGGGCGCCGCACCTTCGTGACCATGAAGCACGTGGGCCTGAACGTGGCGGCCGATCCCTTCATGAACTCGGCCATCACGGGCGCCGACGGCGGCCTGGTGCTGATGGTGGCCGACGACCCCAGCATGCACAGCTCGCAGAACGAGCAGGACAGCCGCTACTACGCCGACTTCGCCATGCTGCCCTGCTACGAGCCCGCCACGCAGCAGGAAGCCTACGACATGACGCGCGAGGCCTACGACCTGTCCGAGCGCCTGCACCTGCCGGTGCTGCTGCGCCTCGTGACGCGCCTGGCCCACTCGCGCTCGAACGTGACGACCGGCCCGCGGCGCGAGCAGAACCCGCTGGCCCCGAGCACCACGCCCAACCGCTGGACGCTGTTGCCCACCAACGCGCGCGTGAACTACGACGGCCTGCTGGCCAAGCAGCCCGAGCTCCGCACGATCTCGAACGAGAGCGCCTGGAACACGCTGACGCTGAACCCCAACAACAAGAAGCTCGGCCTCATCACGGCCGGCGTGGCCTACAACTACGTGCGCGAGGCCCTCGGCGACGACGACGTGCCGTCGATCCTCAAGATCGGCCTGTACCCCGCGCCGGTCGACAAGGTGATGGCGCTGCTCGAGCACGTCGAGACGGTGCTCATCGTCGAAGAGGGCTACCCCTTCCTCGAGCGCACGCTGCTCGGCGAGATCGGCAAGCGCACCAACACGCGCTTCCAGGGCCGCTTCACCGGGCACCTGCCCCTGGCCGGCGAGCTTACGCCCGACCTGGTCGCCAAGGCCCTCGGCAAGGACGCCCCGAGCCCGGCCCCCGACGACACCGGCCACGTCAAGGCGCGTCCGCCCCAACTGTGCCCCGGCTGCCCGCACGCCGACACCTTCAACGCCATGAACGACGCCAAGGTCGGCTACGAGCGGCCCGTGGTGTTCTCGGACATCGGCTGCTACACGCTGGGCTTCTACGAGCCCTTCAACGCCATCGAGAGCTGCCTCGACATGGGCGCCAGCATCAGCATGGCCAAGGGCGCGGCCGACGCCGGCATGCACCCCGTGATGTGCGTCATCGGCGACTCTACGTTCGGGCACTCGGGCATGACCCCGCTGCTCACGGCGGCCCACGAGAACACCAACATGACCGTGGTCATCGTCGACAACGGCACCGTGGCCATGACCGGCACGCAAGAGAGCCTGTCGATGGGCCAGCGCCTCGACGAGATCGTGGCGGGGCTCGGGGTCGCGAAGGAGCACCTGCACATCCTGAACCCGCACCCCAAGCACCGCGCTGTGAACGCTGCCATCATCAAGGCCGAGCTCGAGTACCAGGGGCTGTCCGTGATCATTCCCAGGCGCGCCTGCGTACAGGACAAGTCGCAGCTGCCCAAGAAGCCGGCCGCAACGGGAGAGGGGGCGTAGATGAAGTACGATCTCATCCTGGCGGGCGTGGGCGGGCAGGGCATCCTCTCGATCGCCTTCGTGGTCGACAACGCGGCCCTGAAGGCGGGCGTGCACTTCAAGCAGAGCGAGGTGCACGGCATGGCCCAGCGCGGCGGCGCGGTCTCCTCCCACCTGCGCCTGGCCGACCGGCCCATCTTCAGCGATCTCGTGCCCCTGCAGGGCGCCGACATGATCCTGTCGGTCGAGCCCATGGAGGCCCTGCGCTACAAGGAGTACCTGAAGCCCGCCGGCGTGTTCGTCACGTCGTCGTCGGCGTTCGTGAACATCCCCGACTACCCCGAGCCCGAGGCCGTGCTGGCCACGCTGCGCGAGCGCGCGGGCACCGTGCTCATCGACGCCGACGCGCTGGCCAAGGCCGCGGGCTCGGCCCGCTCGCAGAACATGGTCATGCTGGGCGCCGCCTCGCCGCGCCTGCCCCTGTCGCAGGAGATCCTCGAGGAGTTCATCGGCGTGCTGTTCGGCAAGAAGGGCGAGAAGATCGTCGAGGCCAACGTGAAGGCCTTCCGGGCGGGCCGGGCGGCGGCCCAGGGCTGACGGACGCATCCGTCGATGCGAACACAAGGGCTGAAGGCCGGCGACCGGATTCGGATCCTGAAGACCTTCCAGGACTTCGACGGCCAGGAGATCGTCGCCGGCCGCGAGCTGACGCTGGCTGACTACAGCGTCTTCTTCTACTACGCCGGCCATACGCTGCGGTTCACCGACGGGACGGTCATTCGCCTCTCGGGCGACGTTCCGGAGAACGAGGTCATCATCGAAGACCGGGACGACGTCTACTGGAAGAAGATCCCGGAAGGGGCTTAGCCACCCCAGCGTCACGAATCCCCTCTGTTCCTCTCCGGATAGCCCCCCCCCTTGCGCCGGACGCGAGGGGCCTTTCCGTGATCCGGTCCACCCAACCCAGGCTCTCGTGAGACCGGAGGATCCGATGACGACCCAGCGAGCCGGCCGTGAGGTCCGGCTGATGTTCCTTCTGATGGCGTTCCTGGCCGGCTGCCACGGAGCGGGAACGCCGGTCGGCGACGACGTTCAACAGCCCCCCACGACGACGATCTTCGACGGCTGGCGCGCCCTGCAGGCGGCCCTGCGCGCGAGCCCCGACCATCTGGTGGCGCGCGCCGACGAGGTGGTGGCGGCCGGCGATCCGGCGGCCATCCACGCCTTCGTGCGCGACGCCGTGGCGACGCTCCCCCCCGCCGATGGCTCCTTCCAAGACGCGCGCACGCGGGTTCGGTGGGGCATCCGCGGGACGCTCCGGGGAGGCGCCGGGACCCCGCGCGAGAAGGCCGAGCTGCTGGCCGACCTGTATCGCCGGGCCGGGTTGACGGCCGAGGTGGTCCGGGGCCAGCCCGACCCGACCGTCGTCGATCCCCGGGCGATGCTGCTGCGCGTGCCCGACCGCCCCTTCCGGCCGGCCTTCGCGGAGGGGGAGCTCGCGATCTTGCGCCAGGCGGTCGGAGCCGACGCCGACCCCCTGCCCGTGGCCGGCGACGCGGACGGCTCGGGCGCGCGGGCTCTGGCCGCCTCGCTCGAGGCCCTGCTGCCCTCGGACGCGCCGGCGGCCTTCGCCTTCGATTCGCTCGAGGTGCTGCCCCTGGTGCGCGTGAAGATCGGCGACCAGTGGCGCTACGCCAACCCCTCGGTGCCCGGCCTGGCCTTCGGCGCTCACGGCTGCCTGGCCGAGCCGGTGGGGACGTCCGTCGCGGATCCCTCCGACGCGGTGCGGGTCAAGGTCGAGGCGGCCCACGCCGACAAGCCCTTCGAGCGCTTCGTGCTGGTCGAGGGCACCTGGCCCGCCGAGGACGTGGTGGGTCGGCGGGTCTCGTTGCTCTTCGTGCCGCCCGCCAAGCCCGACGAGGTCCAGTACCTGGCCGTGCGCGACGTCTCGGCGCTGGTCCCCGTGCTGCGGGTGACGGGCTCCGATCTCGACGTGCCGGCCTCCGATGCGCTCTCGAAGGTGGGCACGCCCTTCACGCGCTCGGGCGACGTGCTCGACGTGAGCGGCGACGTGGTCACCCTCGGGGGCGAGGCCCTCGAGGACCCCGGGACCGATCCGGCCCGGCTGGCCTCGGTGCAGTCGGCGCAGGTGTGGGCCAGCGGCGCCACGTTCCCGCGCATCTCGTTGCGCGTGGGCGCCCTGGACGGGGCCCTGCAGAGCGTGCCCGGGCTGGGCGTCGAGGCCTTCCAGGTGCAGGAGGACGGCCGCGCGGTGCCCTTCACGTTGCGCCGCAACCTGGCGCCGTCCCCCCGCGTAGCGCTGATCTTCGACCAGTCGGGCAGCATCCCCGAGGCGTTCCGCGGCGAGGGGGCGCGGGCCCTGGCCGAGGATCTGGCCGGGCGGCTCTTCGCCCAGGACCCGGCGACCCGGGTGCGCATCGCCACCGTCAGCGCGGGCGCGCGCTGGGCGTCCGAGGACTGGGCCACGACCGTCGCCGAGGCCTCCGAGCAGGCCGCCTGGCTGGCGGGCGAGGGCGCCATCAACCCGGGCTCCGAGATCTGGACCGCGGCCTACGATGCCGAGCGCGTCGGCGCGACGCTGATCCTCGTGGTCACGGACGGCGACGCCACCGACGAGTTCGAGCCCGGACGGCACGGCAACACGTACGCCACGGGGGCGCCGATCATCGCGCTGGGGGTCGGGCCGTTCCTGCAGGAGTGGCTCGACGCCGTCGCCGGCATGACCGGAGGGCTGGCGTTGTCCGCCATGGAGCCCGAGACCGCGGCCGAGGCCATCTATGCCTTCATCGAGGCTCGCAGTGTGGAGGACTACGAGGTGGCGTACCCGGCACCCCGGGAAGGCCCCGCCACGCGCGAGGTCGAGGTGCGCCTCGACGGCGGGCGCGTCCTCGCCAGCGGGTCCTACGACGTGCCCGAGGACCCGGTCCCCGGACCGGTGCTCTCGGGGCTCTACCTGACGCTGCGCATCGGCGACCGCGAGGTCACCCGCGCGCTCGCCGGCTTCGACGCCGACTACACCGCCGGCTCCGTCGAGGTGCCGCGGGACGCCCTCGACGACGTCGAGTCCCTGCTCTTCGGGCGGGCCACGCTGCTGGTGGAGGGGCCGGCTCCGACGCTCTCGGTCTGGCTGGACGACCTGCTGACCGAGCGGCTGGGCCTGGAGCCCCTCGTCGAGGCGCTGACCGTGGGCGACGACGACGCCATCCGCGAGGCCTACGGTCGGGGCTTCCAGCTGACCTCGACCCGGCAGCGGTACCTGGCGGGCTTGCCGACGCCGGCCACGACCGAGGCCTTGACCTTCGACACGGGGCTGCGCGCGGTGCTGCTGGTCGAGACGTCGCCGCTGCGGCAACCCCGACGTCGGCACCTGGACCTCTTCCCCCTGATGCGCCAGGCCAGCGTGGCGGCCGAGGGCACGACGGCCCGGGAGGAGACGCTGTACGCGACCGCCCGCCTGGCCCTGGCCGAGTCCCTGTTGTACCCCGACAGCACCGCGTCGCGCCTGGCGGGCAAGGCCCTGGTGCGCGTCGAGGCGCAGGCAGACCTGCCCGGGGTCGAGGGGCCGGCAGGCGAGGCCTGGAAGCGCGCCTCGAAGCCCTTCCGGAGCGGCTGGTGGCTGCTGGTCCCGTCGGGCGAGGCGCCCGCTGCCTTCTGGGCCGTGAACAAAGACACCTGGAGCCTGATGGGCGTGCTGGCCGACGGCACCGGGGGCGGGGTCGCCGAGGACGCGCAGCGGGCCATGGAAGAGTCCGACGCCATGCTGTCACTGCTCGGGGACCTGGGGGGGCTCTTCGGCCTCGAGCTGGGCGGGTGGGTGCTGTACGCCAAGGTGCAGGTGAAGCTCTGGACCCGCGCGACCATCGTGCTCTCGGGAGGCCAGGACCCCGGGGGCAGCTGGGATCCCGTGCGTGACGCGCTCTGCGGGCAGCTCGCGGACGGCATCGGCGGCTACGTCCCCGGGTACTCGACGTATTCGGCCTTCTCGTCCCTGATCAACGACCTGGCCGCGCTTCTCGACCTGACCGACGACGGCGTCCTGCCCTCCATCTGCGGTTAGGAGCCTGTAGCGCATTGAAAGAGGAAGCCGAGAGACTCCGGTGACGCCGTCCGGGCGTTCGGTGCAACTCGCTGAAGACACTGCCACCAGGCTCCTGGATCATGGCCTGGGAGAGGGCCCGAGACCCCTGGACCGAGCCCCATAGCGCCATGCGCTACGGGCCCCTGGGTCTGGCGCAAAGCACGCTGATCTCGGGTGCGTGCGCGGCTGCGACGACGGGTTCCTACGGCGTCACGGTGACCAGGTCCGAGTCGCTGGCCAGGAAGCCCGTGGCGGTGGTACGCACGCGGTAGGTGCCCGCGCCCGCCGGCGGCGACACGTACCTCCAGCCCGACCAGTAGTCTCCGGCCACGATGGTGACGGTGGGCGCCGGCAGCCCGCCGGCGTCGGCGACGAACGCGATGCCGGGCGTCGAGCCGGGCGCCAGGGCCATGGTCAGCACCACGTCGTTGATCGCGTAGAGCCCCAGGCCCCAGCCCGTGGTCGGCAGCAGCGGCTGCACGTAGAAGTCGTCCAGGCCGCTGGCGGGGGTCCGCGCGGTGTCCAGCGAGACGTAGGCCGCGTAGGGGGCCTCGACCAGCGCGTCCATCGAGTCGGACGCGTAGACCCCTCCCGGATCGCTCACGGTCAGCGTGTCGAGGCCCGGCGAGACGCCCTGCAGCCAGACGTAGGCGTAGTCGCCGTTCGCCGGGATGGTGACGTCCGGGGCGGCCGCGCGGCCGGTCGAGGTCGTGAAGTGCAGGACCACCTCGGTGGCCGGAGCGTGGTTCAGGCCGTTCAGCGTGCGCCGCACGTAGCAGGCCTGGTGCTGCAGGCCGACCCCGGCGTAGTACCCGCCGCCGCAGTTCTCGAACACGAGCCGCGGCGCCGAGGCCTCGACCACCACCGGCTCCGAGTCGCTGACCGAGAAGCCCGGCGCCTCCGCTCGCAGGCGGTAGGTGCCGAGGCCGGTGGGCGTCGAGACGTACAGCCAGCCCGTGTAGTAGGAGCCGGCCGGGATGGTGGTGGTGGCCAGGGGGCTCCCTCCCGCGTCCTGGACCTCGACGATGCCGGGGGTGGAGCCCGGAGCGAGCGACAGCGTCACCGGGAGGTCGGCGATCGCGTAGAGCCCGAGGCTCCAGCCCGTGGTCGGGAGCAGGGGCTGCAGGTACACGGCGTCGGGCAGGCTCATGGGGTTGCGCGGCGTCTGCACGTCCTGGTACGCGAAGTAGGGGGTCTCGACCGTGACGGGCAGGGCGCCCGGGAAGTAGGTCCCGTCGAGGTCGCTGCCGGTGACGGTGAGGGTGTCCGGGCCGGGCGACACGCCCTGCAGCGAGAAGTAGGCGTAGTCGGTGCTCGCCGCGATGGTGACGTCGGGGATGGCGGCGTGGCCCGAGGCCGACTCGAAGTGCAGCGCGAGCTCGGTCGGCGGAGCGTGGTTCGCTCCGTTCAGCGTGCGGCGCACGTAGCAGCCGGCGTGGTACAGGCCGACGCCGGTGAAGGTACCGGTGCCGCAGTTCTCGAACACCAGCTGGGGCGCGGGGGCCTCGACGACCACCAGCTCCGAGTCGCTGACGGCGAAGCCCGTGGCCGTGGCGCGCAGGGCGTAGGAGCCGAGGCCGGCCGGCTCGGAGACGTACAGCCAGTCGGTGCTGTAGGCGCCGGCCGGGATCGTGGCGGTGGGCATGGGAGCGCCCAGCGCGTCCTGCACGACGACGATGCCGGGCGTCGAGCCCGGCGCCAGGGAGAAGGTGATCTCGAGGTCGGCCACGGCGTAGAGGCCGAGGCTCCACCCGGTCGTGGGCAGCAGGGGCTGCAGGTAGACGTCGTCGGGCAGGCTCTGGGTGTTGCGCGTCGTCTGGACTCCCTGGTAGGCGAAGTACGGGGTCTCGACCGTGACCGGCAGGTCGCCCGGGGAGTACGCCCCGTCCCCGTCGGTGCCTGTGACGGTGAGCGTGTCGACGCCCGCCGAGACGCCCCGCAGCGGGAAGTACGCATAGTCGTAGCCCGCCGGGATGGTGACGTCGGGCACGGAGGCGTGGCCCGCGGCCGACGCGAAGTGCAGGTCGAGCGCGGTCGGCGGCGCGAAGTTCGCGCCGTTCAGCGTGCGGCGCACGTAGCAGTTGGAATGGTACAGCCCGACGCCGGTGCGGGCGCCTGCGCCGCAGTTCTCGAACACCAGCTGCGGGGCGGGGGCTTCGACCACCACGGGCTCCGAGTCGCTGACCGAGAAGCCAGGCGCCGAGGCCCGAACCGTGTACGAGCCGAGGGAGGCGGGCTCGGAGACGTAGAGCCAGCCGGTGGTCGAGCTTCCGGCCGCCAGGGTGGCCGTGGCGAGCGGCGCGCCGAGCCCGTCCTCGACCCCGACGATCCCGGGCGTGGAGCCGGGCGCCAGCGAGAGCGCGATCTCGACGTCGGCCACGGCGTGGAGCCCGAGGCTCCACCCGGTCGTCGGCAGCAGGGGCTGCAGGTAGAAGTCGTCCGGCAGGCTCAGCGTGTTGCGCGTGGTCTCGATCCCCGCGTACGCGAAGTAGGGGGTCTCCACCGTCACGGGCAGATCGCCCGGCTGGTAGGCCCCGTTGGCGTCGCTGGCCGTGACCGTCAGGGTGTCGGCGCCCGCCGAGACGCCCCTCAGCTCGACGTACGCGTAGTCGTACCCCGCGGCGATGACGGCGTCGGGGATGGCGGCGCGACCCGTCAGCGACGCGAAGTGCAGCGTCACCGGGGTCGGCGGCGCGTAGTTCGCGCCGTTCTGCATGCGGCGCACGTAGCAGGCGCTGTGCCGCAGGCCGGTGCCGGTGACGTAGCCGGCGCCGCAGTTCTCGAACACCAGGTTCGGGGCCGGCAGCAGCACCGTGACGTCGGCCGAGTCGCTGGTCGCGAACCCCGAGGCCTCGGCGCGCACGGCGTACGTTCCCACGAGGGCGGGTTCCGACACGTACAGCCAGGCCGAGCCCGACGACCCCTCGGGCAGGAAGACGGGGCCGAGCGGGAAGTCGCCGGCGTTCTCGAGTTGGGCGATGCCGGGCGTCGACCCCGGCGCGAGCGACAGGTCGACCGTGAGGGCCGCGCTCGTGGTCGCCGTGACCAGCCCCGCCAGCGACGGGATCTCGGGCACGAGGTAGAACTCGTCACGGCCGTCCGACAGGTACCTGGGGCTTCGGAGATCGACGAACGCGAAGCGCGAGGACTCGACCGTCACCGGCATCGCGTCGGGCTGGTACGAGCCGGTGGCGTCGCTGCCGCTGACCGTGAGGGTGTCGACGCCCGTCGAGAGCCCCTCCAGCGAGAAGTACGCGTAGTCCCAACCCGCGGGTACCGTGACCGAGGCGGCGGCGACCCGGCCCGCGTCGGCCGCGAAGACCAGCGTCAGGGGCGTCGCGGGAGCGTAGCCCGCTCCGTTCAGCTTGCGGCGCACGAAACAGGCCGAGTGCTTCAGCCCGACGCCCGCGAACGTGCCGTCCCCACAGTTCTCGAACACCAGCTCGAGCAACGGGCAGTCGGCCAGGCACGACACCTGGGTTTCGCCGGGCTCGCAGAGGCCGTTGCCGCACTCCGCGGGGCAGTCGTGATCGACCGCGTAGAAGTCACCGGCGTGGCAGCACGCGTCGCCGTGAACCCGCCCCACGTCGGCGTGAGCGCAACCGGTGGCCGGCGCGCACGTGTCGACGGTGCAGGGGTTGGCGTCGTTGCAGGTGATCGCCACGCCGGCGCAGGCGCCGCCGCCGCAGACGTCGCTGGCGGTGCATGCGTTCCCGTCGTTGCACGTGAGCGTGTTGTTGGCGAAGACGCAGCCCGTGGCGGGGTTGCAGTTGTCGTTGGTGCAGGCGTTGCCGTCGCTGCAGGTGATGGCCGCGCCGGCGCAGGCGCCTCCCCCGCAGACGTCGCCCGTGGTGCACGCGCTGCCGTCGTCGCAGGGCGCGCTGGTGTTGGTGAAGACGCAGCCGGTGGCGGGGTCGCAGGTGTCGTTGGTGCAGCCGTTGCCGTCGCTGCACGTGATGGCCGAGCCGCCGCACGCTCCGCCGGCGCAGACGTCGGCGATGGTGCACGCGCTGCCGTCGTCGCAGGGCGCGCTGGTGTTGGTGAAGACGCAGCCGGTGGCGGGGTCGCAGGTGTCGTTGGTGCAGCCGTTGCCGTCGCTGCACGTGATGGCCGAGCCGCCGCACGCTCCGCCGGCGCAGTGGTCGTCGGCGGTGCACGCGCTGCCGTCGTCGCAGGGCGCGCTGTTGTTGGTGGTGACGCACCCCGTACCGGGGTTGCACGAGTCGTCGGTGCAGCCGTTGCCGTCGTCGCAGAGGATCGCGGCGCCGCCGCAGGTGCC
>CAZBRS010000001.1:26180-293338 GCA_964494475.1 uncultured Myxococcales bacterium
GCCGCCGCAGTGGTCGTCGCCGGTGCAGGCGTTGCCGTCGTCGCAGGGCGCGCTGGTGTTCGCGTAGGCGCAACCGGTGGCCAGGTGGCAGGTGTCGGCGGTGCAGGCGTTGCCGTCGTCGCAGTCGGCGTCGGTCAGGCAGCCGCAGTCGGGCAGGCGCGTGAAGACGCAGCCGGCGGCGGGGTCGCAGGTGTCGGTCGTGCACGCGTCGGCGTCGTCGCAGATCCTGGGCGTGCCAGCCTGGCAGGCGCCTCCCGCGCAGGCGTCCTCGAGGGTGCAGGCGCTGCCGTCGTCGCAGGGCGCCGCGTTGTGGGTGGTGACGCACCCGGTGCCAGGCTCGCAGGAGTCGTCGGTGCACGAGTTGTTGTCGTCGCACGTGACGGGGGCCCCGGCGCAGGTGCCGCCGCCGCAGTGGTCGTCGCCGGTGCAGGCGTTGCCGTCGTCGCAGGGCGCGCTGTTGCCCGCGTGCAGGCAACCGAGGGACGGGTCGCAGGTGTCGTCGGTGCAGGCGTCGTCGTCGGTGCAGTCCGCGTCGCTCGCACACCCGCAGCCAGCGACGGGCGTCGAGACGCAGCCCCACGCGGGGTCGCAGGTCTCCGAGGTGCAGGGGTCGTCATCGTCGCAGTCGAGGGGCGAACCCTCCGCGCAGGTGCCGGCGCTGCATGCCTCGGCGCCGTTGCAGGCGTCGGCGTCGGAGCAGTCGGTGTCGTCGGGCATGGTCGCGTCGGGCGGGCACGTCGCGGCGCCACCCGTGCAGATCTCCGCGAGATCGCAGGCTCCGGCGGCGGGTCGGCAGGTCGTTCCGGCAGGCAGCAAGCGGTCGTTCGGGCACTTCCGCCAGGCCCCGGGGCACGTCTCGGCCGCGTCGCACGCGCCCTGCGCCGGCCGACACACCGCGCCCCGGGGCTGCGGCAGGTTCTTGGGGCAGAATCGGTCGCTACCGCTGCAGGTCTCGGCGGCGTCGCAGGGGTGCTTCGCCTTGCGGCACACGGTCCCGGTCGGCGCCATCTGCTCGGGCGGGCAGGCCGTCTCGACGCCCGAGCAGACCTCGGCCTGATCGCAGGCCCCGAACTTCTTGCGGCACGTCACGCCGGCGGCTCGGGGTGCGCACGTCCCGTCCTCGGCGGCGCCGGCCCACGTGCTGCACGCCTGGCAGTCGAACGGGTTGCCGTAGCCGCACGAGGTGTTGCAGCACACGCCGTCGATGCAGTGGCGGCTGGCGCACGACCAACCGACGATGCAGTGCGCGCCCAGGGGCTTCTGGAAGAACCACAGGCCGTTGGCCTCGAGCTCCAACTCCGCGAGGTCGGGGTTCTCCGCGCTCCACCCCGTCGCGGGAGGTTCGACGGCGCCTCCGAGCCCCTGGAGCGCCCACGCCGGGAGCCTCGTCGGCGCTCGCGAGCCGCGGGACGAGGTGACCCGCGGCTCCCAGTCGTCCTCGGCGAGGTCCGCCCCGAGGGTCTCCCCGACGCCGTCGAGGGCGTCGCCGAGGCTGTCTCCCGGGCCCTCGGCGACGTCGGCGACCGCGCCTCCGTCGCCCGTCTCGTCCACCGCCACGCACCCCGTCTGGGTCGCGACCAGCACCAGCCACGCGATCAGGATGAAGCGATTCGCGGTCATGATGGCCTCCGGCTCGGCGCAACCGTGGTTCTGTCGTGGCGTGTCGCTCCGGGGTCGCTGGCAAGACTCGGCATGCCAGGTCGAAACCGGAGGCTAACACGACGACTTTGTATACGATCACAACTTGCGGCTCGCGGGCCGCCTAGTCAACTGGGGATCGCGCAACTCCTGACGGGCAGCGGTCGCCGAGGGGTCGGCCAAGTTATGTGAGACTAACTTGCCTGGGCGGGGCGGGCCTCGACGTCGCTGATCTCACAACCGCACGTCGTAAGGAAACCTGAAATGAAACAACACGAACGCCTGCCCCACGTGCCAGATGGTGCCGCTGAAGCCCTCTCCAACCCCCCGCAGGCCCGAGCCCACCTCCTGGGGTACGTAGAAGGCCGAGGCCCAGCCCAGCGACAGCGCGAAGGCGCGGCCGAGGGGCAGCTCGAGCTCGGCGCGGAGGTCGAGGCCCGGGCGCAGGAAGTGCATGCCCCCGCCCGTCCACAGGCTCGAGTCGACGTAGAGGTACGTGGCGAGCAGGCCCGCGCCGAGCGTGAAGCGCACGGGGTGCCGGAGCGGCGCGAGCCCGAGGGCCAGCGGGCGAAAGACCACCCCGTACATCTGGGTGCGCTCGAGCTTGGGCGAGATCACGAGGGTATCGGGCAGCCACCAGAAGGGTGACAGCCGGAACTCCTCCAGTTGCAGCGCGCGCTTTCGCCACTTTTTGGGGATGCGCTCCTGGTTGGCGCGGATCGTGGCCTGGTCGATGATGCCCTGCACGTCGAGCTTCAGGCCTGCGTGCACCACCTGGTCGTCCTGCAGGGGCCCCGTGAAGAAGTGGGCCGCGGGCCCCACGCCCACGTCGGCGGTGATCGTGATGGGCTCGCGGGGCTTCTTGGCCTTCTTCTTGGGCGTGCCCTTCTTGGCCGCCAGGGCGCTGCCCGAGGCGAGGCCGAGGACCAGGACGACAGCGAGCGCGCCCAGGGCCGCGCGGCGCGAGGCTCGACGGAGCGCCACGCCGGCCAGCAGCGCGGCCAGCGCGAGCAGCGCGCCCGGCTTGCCGGGAGCCGGGAGCGAGCCCGAGGAGCACCCCGAGCCGTGCGAACCTCCCGAGATGTCGTCGGTCGCCTCGGGGTCCGGGGCCCCTTGATCGTGGCGCGACCCCTCGTCGGCGGGGTCGTGGCGATCGTTCGACGCGAGGTCGGGGACGCCGCCGTCGGCCTCGGCCCCGATCTCGGCGTCGCGCGCCAGATCGGGGAGGGGGGGCGCGTCGGCGGCGAGCTCGGCCGCGACCTCGCCGGGCAGGTCGGGCGCCACGTCGGCGCCAAGCTCGGCCGCGACCTCGGCGGGCGGGTCGGGCGTCACCTCGACCGGCAGGTCGGGCACCGGCAGGTCGGGCTCCGGCAGATCGGGCGCGAGGGGCAGGTCGGGCTCGGGCTCGTTGCCCGGGTCGGGCTCGGCCGTCAGGCCCTCGTCGAGCACCTCGGGCTGCTCGGCGTTCGGTTCGACGGCGTCGAGCCCGCCCTCGTCGGCGATGGGGGGGGCGCTCTCGATCACCAGCGTGAAGCCTGCGGTCGGGGCGTCCGACGCCAGCGCGAGCACCTGCACGATCAGCGCTCCCCCGGTGTCCCCGGCCTCGAGCGCGAGGGCCTCGTCGGCCCCGGCGGGGGCGTCGTTCACCGCGGCGAGGCAGGCGGCGGCCTCCGCGCAGCCGGACCAGGTCACCAGGGCCACGTCGAGCCCGGCGTCGGGGGTGGCGCGCACGGTGAACGCCTCGCCGGCGGCGAAGGCGTAGACGAAGAAGAGGTCGGGGCCGAGCAGGTCGGCGGGGCAGGGCGGCGCCGGGGCCGGGTCGGCGTGGGCGTGCTCGAAGCTGCCGATTACCGGCTCGTCGGCGCGGAGGGCGAGGGCCCCCCCGCAGTCGTCGTTGGCCGCGAGCACCTCGCAGGCGCCGGCGAAGCAGGCGCCGTCGGTCTGGTCGGACGCCACGCAAAGGCTCCCGTCCGGCGCCGCCACGTCGGGCGGGCACAGGGCGTCGGCGCCGGGGCAGGCTTCGGGCGCGTCGCAGTCGCCCGTGGCGGGGCGGCAGGTAACGGCCTCGCTCGCGAAGCGGCACGTCAGCGGGTCGCAGCACGCGGGCAGGGCGCCGCCCCCGGCCTCGCACTGCTCGTCGCCGACCGTCAGCCCGTCGCCGCACACCGCCGCGTCGCAGCGGCCGCCGGTCCAACCGGCGTCGCAGGCGCACGTGTCGGGGGCCGCGCAGGCGCCGTGAGCGCACGCCGGGGCGCAGATCGGCTGGTCGCAGGCGCCGCCCGTCCAGCCGGCGTCGCAGGCGCACGTGTCGGGGGCCGCGCACGCGCCGTGAGCGCACGCGGGGGCGCACGTTGGCTCGCACGCGAACCCGTCGCCCGCGTAGCCCGGCCGGCAGGCGCAGGCGTAGCTTTGCCACAGGTTCTCGCAGTCGGCGTGCGGGGAGCACGCATCGACGCCCAACAAGCACTCGTCGACGTCCTCGACG
Source organism: uncultured Myxococcales bacterium (assembly GCA_964494475.1). GTDB lineage: Bacteria > Myxococcota_A > UBA9042 > CAZBRS01 > CAZBRS01 > CAZBRS01. The sequence goes on from CAZBRS010000001.1 coordinate 30,304, forward strand.
CCGGCCTCGTCGGTCACCGTGACGCGCACGGCGTGGCTTCGGGCGCAGCCCTGCGCGTCGGTCACCGTGAGCGTGTAGGTGGTCGAGAAGAGGGGCGCCGCGACGGGCTGCAGCGCGTGGGGGTCGTCGAGCCCGGCCTCGGGCAGCCACTGGAACGAGAGCGGGGCGCGCCCGCCCGTGGCGCGGGCGACGAGCGTCGTCGATTCGCCGTGGATCAGCGTGACGTCGGCGCCCACGCCCGTGCGCAGGTCGAGCCACGTCATGGGGCCGCCGGCGTCCCAGCGCTCGCGCGCGCGGTTGACGAACGCGCCGAGGCCGTTCGGCAGCCCGACGGGCGGCACGTGCGCCGCCAGGTGGCACCAGGGCTGGCCCGCGCCACGGTAGTACGACAGGTCGTCGACGTTGCCCGTGCCCGCGGGCTGCACGTTGGGGCCCACCTGGTTGCCGTGGGCCAGGTGATCGGCGCCGTTCAGCTGGTAGGCGGCGCCCAGCAGGCTCATCGAGGCGCTCATGAGCTCGTTGCCCACCACGTTCTGCGACGCCGTCTGCAGGCTGCCGCCCGTCGCGGCGCTGAAGATGAGCCCGAACAGCTCGGTGCGGTTGCGGAAGAAGGTGTTGTAGGGGCCCGAGGCCCCCCAGTAGTGGTCGACCATGATGGTCTGGACGATGTTGCCCTCGAACAGGTTGGCGAACGACCAGTGACCGTGCAGCGAGATGTCGGCCGACAGGTTCGAGAAGATCTCGGAGCGGAAGTTCTCGCGCGAGTAGTTGTAGGCCACCACGTTGCCGTTGGCGCCCAGCTTGGTCATCATCGCGTGGCGCAGCTTGCGGAACACGTTGTTCTCGACCAGGGCCTCGCCCGCGTGGTTGTCGAGCGTGACGCCGTAGCCGCGCGTGGCCGAGCCGTCGTAGCCGAAGGCCTCGTGGACGTAGCACCCGGTGACCTCGACGCGGGTGCTCGCGTTGATCATCACGTGGGACCCGGCGCTGAACGCGCTCTCGACGTCCTTCAGCCAGCAGCGGGCCGCGTACGTGAAGCGGACGTTGTGGCCGCCCCCCGTGGGGGCGTCGACGCGCTGCACCTTGAACGACTCGAGGCCCACGTCGACCTTGGCCACGAGCTTGCGGATTTCGGGCGCCAGCGCGGCGTCGTAGGTGGTGCGCAGGGGCGTCTCGAGGGTGAGCACGGCGCCGTCGACCGCCACCACGCGCACGATCTGGCCGATGGCGAACACGGCCCAGGTGGCCGGGTTGGTGTCCCAGGCACCGTTGGCCTGGTGCAGCTCGGCGTAGTCGCCCGGCGCGAACGTGCCGGGGCCTCCCAGGGTGAGGGTGGTCGAGCCGCGCTCGTACCCCGACGCGACGGGCACGTAGCCGCCCGAGGCCGAGCCCGAGATCGAGAAGGCGTCGACCGCGGCGTCGTTCAGGTCGAACTCGAGGAGCGTGGCCGTGGAGCCCGCGCCGCGCAGCACCACGCCGCTCGGCAGGCTGACGGTGGCCGTGAACAGGTAGGTGCCGGCCGGCAGCAGGACCACCCCCGGCTGCCCGCCGAGCGCCTGGATGGCGGCCTTGACGGCGGCGTTCGTCGACGCGCTGCCGTCGTTCACGGCGCCGTACGCCGTGGCGTCGACCACCGTGGTCGGCTCGGGCACGGGACCCGGGTAGCCGGCCACGCTCCAGTCCTCGACGCGCGAGGCCGGGATGACCTGGGCGGCGGCCTGCGCGCAGAACATCGCGACCGCCAGCGCGACGAAGCGCACCGAGCGGTCGCTCATGGCGTCAGCACCACCTTGCCCAGGTTGCCGCGCTCCTGCATGCGCCGGTGGGCGTCGGCCGCCCGGTCGAAGGGGTAGGCGCCGTCGACCAGGGGCTCGAGGGTGCCCGCCTCGACCAGGCGGAGCAGCTCGGCCAGCTGGCCCTGCATGACGGCGGGCTCGCTCCACAGATGGCCGAGGTTCACGCCCGCCACGCTCTTGTTGTCGAGCATCAGGCGCCCGGGGTGGAACCACGGCATGGCCAGGAAGCCCCGCGCCGCCGCGAACCAGCTGCGCTTCTGGTCGGGCGCCAGCGCCGAGATGCCGAAGCAGAAGAGCCTGCCGGTGCGCGCCAGGGAGCGGTAGCTCTTGCCGAACGATGCGCCCCCCACCGCGTCGAGGATCACGTGCACGCCCTGGCCGCCCGTGAGGCGCTTCACTTCGGCCTCGAAGTCGGCGGTGCGGTAGTCGATCAGGTGGTCGTAGCCGAGCTCGCGGAGCCGGGCGTGCTTGCCCGCCGAGGCCGTGCCGAACACCTCGGCGCCGCGGGCCTTCGCGATCTGCAGGGCGGCGATGCCCACGGCGCCGCCCGCGCTGTGCACCAGCACGCGCTCGCCGGCGTGGAGGTTGCCGAGGTAGACCAGCATGTGGTGCGCCGTCAGGTACGCCACGGGCAGCGCCGCGCCCTGCTCGAACGAGAGCCGCTCGGGCAGCGCGACGGCCTGCTCGGCCGGCACGACCACGGCCGACGAGTGGCCGCCGAAGCGCGTGAGCGCGAGCACCCGCTGGCCCACGCGCGCGGCGTCGACCCCGGGCCCCACCGCGTCGACGACGCCGGCGACCTCGTAGCCCACCACCATGGGCGGCTTGGGGGCGTCCTGGTACAGGCCCATGCGGGCCAGGAGGTCGGCGAAGTTCAGGCCGGCCGCACGCACGGCCACGCGCACCTGGCCCTCGGCCGGGACCGGGTCGGGGCGCTCGACCACCGTGAGGACGTCGGGGGCCCCGTAGCGGGGGATCTCGACCTGCCTCATGGCGCGGCCTTGTCGGAGAGGACCACCTTCTTCAGCACCACGCTCTGGCGGGGCTTGTCGCGGTCGGCGGGCACGCGCGCGATCTTGGCCACGAGCTCGCAGCCCTTCACCACCTCGCCGAAGATGGTGTGGCGGTTGTTCAGGTGGGGCGTGGGCCGCTCGGTGATGAAGAACTGGCTGCCGTTGGTGTTGGGGCCCGCGTTGGCCATGGCCAGCAGGCAGGCCTTGTCGAAGCGCTTGCCGCCGCCGAACTCGTCGGCGAACTCGTAGCCGGGGCCGCCCGTGCCTTCGCCCAGCGGGTCGCCGCCCTGGATCATGAAGTCGGGGATGACCCGGTGGAAGATCGTGCCGTCGTAGAGGGGGCGGTTGGTCTGGGTGCGCGAGACGGGGTCTGTCCAGGTCTTCTCGCCGGCGGCCAGCGCCACGAAGTTCGCCACCGTCTTGGGCGCCTCCTTGGTGAACAGCTTGACCGTGAGGTCGCCCAGGCTGGTCTGGAACGTCGCGTACAGGGTCTCGCCCTTCTGCACGCGGGAGGTCCACGTGGCGGGCGCCGCGGGCTCGGCCAGCGCGAGCGCGGGGACGAGCAGGGCCAGGACGAAGAGCGGGCATCGCATGGGGGGCTCCCTGGGGGGGTTATCGAGGATGACTGTAGCGTCGCCCGGTACGGGCGGCAACCGATTTGGCCGGGGGGGGATTACCGCAATCCGAACGCGGTCAGCACGTGGTTCTGCACGCCCGCGCACACCTCGTTGATGGCCTGCACGCCCTGCTGGACGTCGGCGCCCACGGTCTTCCGGAGGGGGCGCGTGCCGGGAGCCGCCTCGACCAGTTCGACGATGGCGTCGACGATCTCGCGCGGGTCGCCGAGCTCGCCAGCCCTGGCGCGCGCCTCGAAGGCCGCGCTGAAGCCCTCGAACATCTTCTTGACCGCGGGCTGGTCGTCGAGCCGCGCGAGGTCGCGGGCGTGGACGGAGTTCCCCAGGAAGTCGGTGCCGTATGCGCCGGGCTGCAGGATGGTCGTCTCGATGCCCTGGGGCGCGAGCTCGTACGAGCCGGTCTCGGCGATCACCTCGACGGCGTGCTTGGTCGCGGTGTAGGGCCCGAGGAAGGGGATCTGGATGCGCCCCAGGCCGCTGCTCACGTACACGACGTAGCCGCTCCCCGCCTTGCGCATGTGGGGCAACACCGCGCGGTTCAGGCGCAGCATGCCGACCACGTTCACGTCGAAGAGCCGCTGGACCTGCTCCGGCAGGAAGGCCTCCTGGATTCCCCAGCTGCCCACGCCGGCGTTGTTGAGCAGCACGTCGATCGTGCCGGCCTCCTCGATCACCTGCGCGACCCCGCGCTCCACCGAGGCGTCGTCGGTGACGTCGATCTCGAGCACGCGGAGGCGATGGTTCTCCGCTTCGGCCCAGGTCGCGAGCTCGCCGGCCTTCTGGTAGTTCTTCGTGGTCATCTCGCGCATGCTCGCGAACACCGTGTGCCCGCGCTCGGCGAGCGCCTTGGACGCCGCGAAACCGAAGCCACTGCTCGCGCCCGTTATCAGGATGGTCTGGCCCATGGGAAAACCTGGATTGATTGGTCTAGATTAAAGTCTAAGGCCATTGCTGGCGGGGTCCAGGCCCGAGCTCGCCGAATCGCTTCCACGAGCGCCAGGGCGGGGCTCACGCCGCCCCTTGCCTCCCGTGCACGGGCCGCGGTACGATGGCTCCATCCGACGAAGGGGGACGAGATGCCGAAGCAGGTGAGAGCGTGGCGGGGTGCGGTCGCCTCGTGGCGGGTAGCGCTGAGCCTCGTGATCGGAGCCGCGAGCGGCTGCGGGCCCGCAAGTGATCGTCCCGAGCCGGTGTACGTGCCTCCCGTCGAGGCCCGGCAGACGATCCTGCGCGAGTGGCGGGGCGACACCGTGGGCGGCAGTCGGCCCATGCGCTTCGTCGGGCAGCGGCAGGTCCTGGGGCAGACCTGGCAGCGGCTGCAGATGGGCCACTTCGACCGCCAGGCGCCCGATGGCGAGGAGTGGTGGGTCACGTTCGCGCCCGACCGCGTCGAGTTCGCGGGGGGCGAGATCTTCTACCCGTCGTCGACCCTGCCCGCGGGCACCCCGAACATCACGGCCACGGTCAGCGAGCCCGTCGTCATCCCGCTCGACCTGCCCGTCGGCGCACCCCAGATCGTGCGCGTGGCCGGCTCGGTGCTCATCGGCGACCCGGCCGCGGGGGCCACCACCGTCGCGGTCGACGAAGAGGTCGAGGTCACGCTGGTGGCCGAGTCCGAGGTGGTCGAGACCTTTGCCGGCGACGTGACCTCGGCGCGCCACTACCACGCCACGGCGGCCCCACTCGATCAGCCGGGCAGCGCCGACGTGTGGTGGGTCGACGGGGTGGGCGTGGTGCGCGCCGAGTACGAGTGGGCGGGCCTGCCCGGGGGCAACGGCCTGGCCATCGAGTCGGTGATCGCGGCCCTCGCGGCCGAGAACGGCTACCAGAACCTGATGAAGGAGGCCCTGCTCGACGAGGCCACCCCGAACTTCGACGTGAGCACCTACGACCTGGCCGGGACGTTCGACGCCGACAAGCAGACCCACGCCAAGATGGTGCTCGAGCTGAGGTGGGCCGACATCGAGCGCGCGCGCACCACCGACCCCGTCCCGGTCTCCCCGGACTTCGGCACCGTGTGGGGCACCTTCCCTTCGAGCCTCGTCGCCTCCCAGGTGAGCCTCTTCCACCCCGAAGAAGCCGGCCAGGGCCTGACCTACTGGGTCGCCGTGGTCGATCAGGCGGCCAAGAACGAGACGTCGAACCCCATCGCCTACCACGTGGGCGCGCACTGGGACCCCATCTATGCGCCGAGCCTGCCGTCGGGCCCCGTGCGGGCCGACGCCCTCGTGCTCTACAAGCGCGTGGAGACCGGGGGCCTGTAGCTCGTTCGAGCCGTTCGGGCGCCGGGCCCGGATCCGGCGTGCAGGGGGGAGCATGCGCCGCAGCCGCTTCTCGTTCGTGCTCCTTGGCGCGGTCCTGGCGGCCTGCGCGTGCGGGGCAGGGTCGGGCGCCGACACCGCCGACGGGGCGATCGCGCCCGACGACGCGCCTGCCTCCGGCGACGCTCTGGCTCGGGAGGAGACCTCGGGGCCGATGTGCGGCGACGGCGCGCGCTACGCCCCCGAGGCCTGCGACGGCGGCACCGTGGCCTGCACCGTGCTCGGCGCGACCTTCACGGCCGGCGACGCGCCCTGCCGCGCCGACTGCACGGGCTACGATCCCGCGGGCTGCGCTCTGGCGGCCGACTCCGAGGCCTGGGAGGCCGTGACGCCGGCCCTGCGCGACCCCGCCAGGTGGGCCGACGCGCGCTGCAACGACGGCAGCCCCTTCACCTTCCGCCTGCGCCTGTCGCGCACCGGCAGCCGCACCTGGGTCTTCGCGCTCCGGGGGGGCGGCCTCTGCGACGACCACGCGTTGCCGTGCTGGACGCGCAAGCGCGAACTGACGACCGCGCCTCCGCAGATCGACCGCGAGCTGTTCCGGCCCGACGACAAGACGGGGGGCGTCTTCCTTCGCGACGCGGCCGTGAACCCCGCCTTCGCGAGCGCGAACCACGTGTTCGGGCCCTACTGCTCGAGCGACGCCTGGAGCGGCGCGCGCACCGAGCGCGTGGCGACCACCGGCTCGCCCGACGGGTGGTTCTTCGCGGGCCGCCTGAACGCGCGCGCCCTGCTCGAGGCCGTGATCGCGGCCTACGGCCTCGACGACACCGCGCCCGACACGCGCGTGCTGTGGGCGGGCGAGTCGGCCGGGTGCGTGGGGGCCCTCGCCACCGCCGACCTGGCCGCGACCGCCCTGCCGCTCACGGCGGGCGCGGGCCGACTCAAGGTGGAGCTCGACGCCGCGTGGCTGGTGGCCGGCTGGGACGACCCCGCGGCGCCGCTCGGCCTCGCCGCCGAGCCCGATCGCGAGGTGGTGGGGCGGGCGTTCGTCTGGTGGGGCGGACAGGTCGGTCCGCTCTGCGAGGCCGGTCGAGCGGCCGCGGGCGGCCAGGCCAGCGACTGCCTGTTCGGCGCCCTCGGGCTGCCCTACCTCCAGGACGCGCCCCCCGCGGGCCTGGGCCTGCCGGTCTTCGTGCAGCAGAGCCTGCAGGACGAAGAGCTGCTCACGTTCCACGGCCTGCAGGGCGATCCCGCGGGCGCGGCGGCCTACGCCGAGGCCAGCCTGGCCGAGATGGCCGACGTGCGCTGGCTCTTCGCCGCCGACGAACCGTACCACTCGACGTTGTTCAAGGAGGGGCACTGGAGCCTGGGGGAGCCTGGCTTCACCCTGGGCGAGGTGCTCGCGAGGTTCTGGGGCGGAGGGGCGCCGGAGCGCGTGGTCTACGAACCACCGCCGCCGTGATCAGGTGGCGCGCCCCCTCGACAACTCGTCCTTCACGGCCAGCTTGGCCGCGATGAAGCCCTCGTGGGGCACGCGCAGCAGGCCGGCGATCAGGCGGATGGTCTCGACCTCGGCGTGCTCGAGCGTACCGTCGGCGCAGGCCACGCGGTAGAGCTGCTTCACGATCTCGACGCGAGCGGCCGCCGTCAGGCCGTCGGCCACCTCGCGCGCGAACGAGTAGAGGTCGATGCGCTCCTTCGCGGCCTGCTCCACGGCCGCCAGCACCAGCGCCAGGTCGGCCGCGGCGACCCCTCCGTGGCGCGCTAGGCCTTCGGCGACCTGCGTCTTCTCGGCGTCGAGCAGGCGCCCGTCGGCCTCGGCCACGCTCCAGAGCAGCACGCCGAGCGCGATGGCCTCGTCGGTCGCCGCCGGGGCCCCTGAGGCCGCCGTCAACCCCGTGGTCGGTCCGACTCCGGGGGGCGTCACCAGCTTGCGCAGCTTTTCGAGCCAACCGGCCATGGGCTCACCTCCTCGGGTCAGACGCCGAACCAACCCCGGAACGCGGCCACGAGCGCATCGGCCGCTACCTCGGGCGCGCCGGTCGCCACGGGAAAGACGCGCATCGAGATTGTCTGCCCGCCGTTCCAGGGCCACCACGCGGCCGCCGCCAGGGCGCCGGTGTCGGCCTCGCACGCGGCGATCCACTGCCCGGGCCGCAGCCCGCCGATGGCGGCGGTCTTGGACCGCACCGCCGGGAGGGCCTCGCCCAGCGTCGCGTAGTCGAAGCGCGAGCCCAGGCAGCGCTGCACGATCGCGCTCGTGGCGTCGGCCTGAACCGCCGAGAAGGTCACGAGAGCGGCCCCCAGGCGCGCGTCCCAACTCCACGACAGGCCGAGCGCGGCGACGCCGGAGGCCAGGGCCCGGCACGTCGTCTCCAGCGCCTCGAAGTTCGAGTCAGCGATGCTCATGGCCGCTCCGCGGGGGTTGAGGCTACAATCTGCGGGGGAAAGGCGCGACGGTCAAGGAGCGATGTACGCCCATCGAGCCAAAAGGGCAGGATCGGCGCGCGGCGGCGTGGGGCCGTGGTCGGGGTCGCGGTCGGCGGGCTTCGTGAGCAGGCGCCCGGCCACGCGGTCGAAGAGCGCGCGGTGCCCGCCCAGCGTGAAGCGCCCGAACAGCGTGTGGCCGCCCTCGTAGCCCTGCCTCTGGTATTCTTCGGGGGTGGTGATGTACCCCGCGTAGGCGTTGCTGTAGGGCATCGACACCACGTGCCGCACGCCACGCGCCGCCAGGCGCTCGAGCAGGCCCGCGCGCAGGCGGCGCCCCGCTACGGTGGTCAACTCGCCGGCGATCGCGGCCAGCGCGAACTCGCCGATGAGCACGATCTGCGCGGGCAGCACCTGGGGCGCCCAGGGGCGGTCGTCGAGCGCGCCGGTCGCGAGCACGCGGTTCAGGAAGCCCACCGTCGGGTCGACGCCGCTGGGGACCGGGAAGCGGCGGTTCATCCGGTAGAAGCCGACCGCCTTGCCCCGGGTTCCGAGGCCCAGCTCGAGCAGGGGCAGCTTGGGGGACTGGGGGTCGTCGTCGCCGCCGCCGGTCCAGCCTGCCAGGCGCGCCCGAGCCCGCGCGGCGGCCTCGACGACCGGTTGGAGCGCGGCCGAGAGCCCCGGGCCCTCCCTCGTGCCGAAGATCATACGCAGGCCCACCACGGCCGGGGCCGTGCGGCAGCCGGTGCGCCCCTCGACGAACTCGGGGGGCACGGGCAGGTCGGCGAAGTCGGCGGTGCAGAGGGCGGCGTCGAGGCGGGGCTGCAGGCCTTCGCCGACGGCCGACTCGAACAGCGAGAGCGCGAAGCGCGCCTGGATCTCGCCGTTCAGGCGGGCCGCCTCGACGTCGTTCTCGTGCTCGCCGATGGTCATCCCGCGCGAACGCGAGTAGTTGCGGTTGGGGGTCACGTCGCCGCAGGGCGCCTGGGCGAAGGCCGCCACGAAGCCGGGCGCGTCGAGGTGCTGCGCGGCGTACCGTTCGAGCCACGCCGCCGCCAGGCCCTTGTTGTCCGGGTGCAGCAGGTGGCTCTCACGGTGAATGCTCGTGCCGTGCACGCCGAACCACGAGATGAGGCCCAGGGGCCGGCCGGCCTGGTCGTCGAAGCGCAGCACGGTCATGCGGCGATCGAGGGCGGTGGGCGAGAAGGCCTGCCCCGTGCGCTCCGTCACGTCGGGGTTGGCCTCGTAGGCGTCGATCACGCGGTTGAACGCCACGGGCTCCGACGCCGGGATTTCGCCGCTGGCCAGATGCACCCGGCCGGGCGCCAGGCGCAGGACAGCCTGCTCGATGGCGGCCACGAGGCCCCGTACCAGGTAGCGGAACACCCTGTCCGAGAAGCCGGACGCCGTGGACGCGTAGAACACCGTCTGCGAGAAGCCAGCGGGGCTCGAGTGGGTGTGCGTGGCCGACAGCACCACGCGCTCCGCCGTCAGGCGCAGCGCGGGGCGCGCCTCGAGTTCGGCGACCACGGCCTGCCGCAGGCCCTCGGTGATGAAGCAGAGCTCGGCGACCACCAGCGCGACGCGGCCGCCATCGTCGGGGTCCTCGAGCACGAACGCCCGCGCCGACAGCGGCATGCCGACGCCCTCGGCCGTGTTGTCGTGGTACGCCCAGCCGAGCATGCACATGCCCGGCTCGAACACGGTGAGGTCGGTCGTGGCGCAGCCTATCTTCAACATGCTTGCCTCCCGCGTCGTGGCGGAGAGTATGGAGAGCGGAAGAGGTCCGGTCAAGCCCGCGCGGCTGCGCGGCGCAGGCCGCCAGGGGAGGATCATGTCGAAGCGCGTGGAGCCCGTTCGGAAGACCGTCCTCGAGACGCTCGAGGACCTGCGGTCCGGCCATCGCGAGGCCTCGTACAGCGGCCCCGCCGCGGCAGAGAAGTACCTGCTGCGCACCTTCGAGGGCCAGCAGAGCCTGCCGAACGGCGTGAAGGCGGTGGCCTACGATCTGCTCGCGGCGGCTCGGGCGGATCTGGGCGACTGGGAGGGGGCCGACGAGGCCGTGACGGCCTTCCTGTCGTACCTGGCCGCCCTGGAGGACGCCCTCGGCCACGGCTTCCGCGACGCGCTGCTGGCCACCACGGCCCTCGAGCGCGGCGTGCAGGCCCGCAGCGAGCTCGGCGACTTCGCCGGGGCGCTCGCGCTGTGCGACCGGGCCCTGGCGTTGAACCTGGGCGACCACTGGCACGCCAAGCGCGCCAGCCTCGAGTGGGCGAGTTGAGCGTCGAGTTGACGAGGAGGAATCATGTTCCCCGGCTTTCCGCGTGAGTTGCCCGGCTTCTTCCAGGATCTGCGGCTGCACAACGATCGTGCCTGGTTCGCCGCCAACAAGGAGCGCTACGAGCGCGAGGTGCTCGAGCCCTCCAAGCTCTTCGTGCTGGCCATGGGGGAGCGCTTGATGGCCGTGGCTCCCGGCGTGCAGGCCGATCCGCGCGTGAATCGTTCGCTCTTCCGCCTGCAGCGCGACACGCGCTTCGCGAACGACAAGTCGCCCTACAAGACCAACCTCGGCCTCTGGCTCTGGGAGGGTGTGGGTCCGCGCATGGCGTGCTCGGGCTTCTACCTGCACGTGGAGCCGCCCACGCTCATGCTGGGCGTGGGCCTCTACCAGTTCCCCGAGCCGCTGCTCGAGGCCTTCCGCGAGTCGGTGCTCTCCGACGTGCACGGCCCCGCCCTGGTCGAGGCCGCGGGCAGGGTCACCGCCGCCGGCCCGTACACGCTGGGCGGCCGCACCTGGAAGCGCACCCCGCGCGGCTACGACAAGGCTCACCCGCGCGCCGACTGGCTCACCTTCGGGGGCCTCTACGCCGGCCTCGAGGTGCCCCTCCCCGCCGTGTTCCACGAGCCGGGCTTCCCGGACTTCTGTGCGGTGCACTACCAGAAGATGCTGCCGCTGCACGCGTGGTTGCTCGACCTGACGCGCCGGGCCTGATCGGGCTGCTGGCCTTCGCGCTACTGCACCAGGTTCATCCCGCCCGGGTAGCCGTAGGCCGTCACGCCGCCGTAGCCGTAGACCATCAGCCCGAAGGGCTGCGAGGCCGTGAACGCGTGGTTGCCCGTGCTGACCTCGTGGTAGGCGTACTCCCAGGTGCCGTCGCCGAGGGGCTCGAACGCGCCGTCGGGGAGCAGCGCGCCGTCGGCCGAGATGGGCAGGCCGGCCGGGCGAATCACGGTGGTCCAGTTGGTGCCGTAGCCGTCGGCCGTGCGGATCACATAGGCGTCGCGGTACTGGGCGCTGGGCGGCAGGAGCATCATGGAGGGGTCGCCCGTGGTGGGCACGCCGCTGCCGATGGTCTGGGTCTGGCCCGCGCTCATGAGGAACTGCACCACCTGGATCTTGCCGGTGGCCTTCAGGACGAAGCTCTCCTGCGTCTCGACGCGCAGGCTGTCGCCCGCCTTCGCGAGCGTCTCTCCGTCGACCCCGTCGATGGACGGCACCGTGGTCAACTGCACGCCCGCCTCGCCGGCCACCACCACGAAGCGGTCGGCCTCGTAGCCGCGGGGCTTCGACTTCACGCAGAACGCCTCGTGCCCCCAGGTCTCGACCGGCATGAGCTGCTCCTCGAGGTGCTCGGTGCAGCAGCTGTCCCACTCGGTGGTGAACTGCAGCTTCATGGCCTCCTGCACGCCGGCGACCTGGTGTCCCGAGAAGACCGCCACGGGCTTGTCGGCCTCGACCCGCGTGCCCGTCAGATCCTTGGGCACGGTGCCGGGCGTGATGATGCCGCCCTCGGCGTATTGTTCGAGGTTCAGGACGTCGAAGAGCTGCAGCGTGAACGTGTACGTCTGGTTCGCGAGCAGGGGCGCCGGGCTCAAACCGACCCCGTGCGAAGGGTTGGCGATGAGCCGGACGGGCGGCGTGACCTTCACCGTGGTGTTCGGGGCGGTCGCGACGATGGCGACGAAGCCGTTGTTCTCGGGAAAGCCCATCACGGCGCCGCGCGACGGGAGCGACACGACGTAGTACACCTTGCCCAGCGCGTTCTGGGGCAACAGCAACGAGCCGTCGTTCGACGTGGCGTTCTCGGAGTCGAAGGGGTTGAACTGGTAGGCCACCACGGGCCGTGACGCCATGACGCGCACGGCCTTGGGGGCGAGCACCGAGCCGCTCACGTTCATGACGGGCATCGTGAACTCGCGGCTCTGGCCGGCGGGCACCACGGGGTCGCCCACGGCCAGTTCGTACTCGGCGGCGCCGGGTTTGTCGCACACGGTGCCCGGCTGGCCGTCGCAGGTCTGGATCGACGGCGCGCAGAACGTGTCGCTGGCGCAGGCCACCACCACGCTGAACGTCATCGTCACGTCGGTGTCGTTCGGGTTCGAGATGACCACGCTGTGGGGGAACATCTCGGGCGTGGGCTGGTTGGGGTAGGCCGGGTTGTGCGTCGGGTCGTTGTCGAGGTCGACGGACCAGTACTGGCAGCCCGTGTTCGTGTTCTGCTTGAGGTCGGCCTCGCAGAGCGATACGCACGCGCCGCCCACGCAGCTCATGCCGCCGGCGCAGTCCTGGGCCGGGCCGTAGCCCGAGCCGTCGGGAAGGCAGTGGCGGATCGACGCCGACGTCGGGCACTGGCCGGCCCCCGGGGTGCACGAGACCACCCGGCAGTCGCCCTCGGCGCAGAGGGTGCCGTCGGCGCAGGGCAACAGCGCCACCTCGGTGCCGTCGGCGCTGCAGACCCAGTGGGTGCCGAAGCCGTCGCACGAGACGCTGGCGCCCGGTGTGCAGGCCAGGGGCTTGGTGCAGCGCCCGTCCTGGCAGGTGGCCCCGTCCTCGCAGGTGGCGCTGAACTGGAACGCGCCGTTGACGCACACCGAGACCACGGCGTCGTCGAGGCAGGCGTGCTCGCCCTCCGCGCAGACGCCGTCGGGCAGCGCGTCGGTCGGGGCGTCGGCGCTGTCGGCGCCGTCCGTGGTGGCCCCGTCCTTCCCGCTCCCATCCTGCACGTCGGCGCTCCCGTCGGAGGCCACCGGGACGTCGTCGGTCGCGCTGTCGCCCGACGCCCCGGAACCGCTGCACCCGACGACGAACACCACGAGCCACGCCCATCGCGCCATCGTGCACCTCCGGGACCTTGGGGTCGGTCTGCCAATGGCGCCAAGGATACCACCGCCGCTCCGGCCGGGCAGTACAGAAAAGGTGACGTCGAGGTCGTGCATCTCTGGCCGTGGCCGGCGTTGACAATCGCCTGCGGACGCGCGTAGAGTCAGCGCCGAAACGCCATACGTGGGGGAACACCATGAGGCTCTGCTCGACGGCATTGGTATTGGCCCTGTTCGTGTTCGTGGCCTGCAAGAGCGAGGCCCCCTCGGGCAGCGCGCCGACGGCCGGAGCCGTGGCCAGCGCACCGGCGCCGGGTGCAGCCCCGGTCAAGGACGACAACCCTCCGACCGTACCCGACAGCGAGACGGTGGTCATCCCCCCCGGTCACGAAGCCCTCTTGCTCGCCATGTTCTCCCCCGAGAACGGACTGCCCGAGGGGTGGGTCTTCGCGGGCGCCGAGGTTGACAAGGCCACCGCCCGGATCATGTACACGGTGGCGGGCAAGTCCGTATCGATCCTGCTGAACCACCCGTCGGTGGCGGCCGAGGCGGCGCTCTACAAGAACGACGCCTTCGTCCTCACGTCCGCCGCCGGCAACCCCGATGGCGTGCCGGTGGAGCCGCTGGTCCTGAAGCTGAAGGAAGGCCTCGACAAGGCCGGCAGCGACTGGAAGTGGATGGTCCCGAAGAGCCTCGCCCGCAAGGCCGAGGTCGCTGCCGAGGCTCCCAACGAGAACGACGCGCCCGAGGGTCAGCCCGTGAAGGGTCAGCCCGTCGCCGCCCCGGCCGGCGCGCCGGCGCCCATGGCCCCCGGTGGCCCCATGGCCCCCGGTGCGCCCATGGCCCCCGGTGCGCCCATGGCCCCCGGTGCGCCCGTCGCCCCCGGTGCGCCCGTCGCCCCCGGTGCGCCCGTGGCTCCCGGTGCGCCCGTGGCCCCCGCGGCGCCCGCGGCTGCGGCCGCTCCGGCGGCGCCCGCGCCGATCGCGGCTCCGGGCAAGTGATCCTGCCTCCAGCTCGCCCGCCCTGCCTCCGTCCCCCATCCGCCACGCGGGAGTTGCCTTGCTGCATTCGCGTCGCGTCATAGGGCCCTTCGCGGCGACCACGGTCGTCATCGGGTCGATGGTCGGCATCGGGATCTTCCTGGCTCCGCCGGTCGTGGCCGCCTACGCGCCCTCGACGTGGGGCTTCGCGTTGATCTGGCTGGCCGGTGGGCTCACGGCCCTCGCCGGTGCGGTCGCCCTGGCCGAACTCGGCGCCATGCTGCCCGAGGCGGGGGGCGACTACGTGTTCGTGCGCGAGGCCTTCGGCCCGTCGGTCTCGTTCGCGGCGGGGTGGGTCCTGTTCGGGCCCGTGTTCGCCGGCTCCATCGCCGCCATCGCGTCGGCGCTGTGCCACCATCAGGTGCCCGTGCTGGTGCAGGCGTTCGGGGGTCTGGGCGGCGCGGGCCAGGCCTTCGATCCCCTGGCCCCGGTCCCGGGCCTGCCGTTCGACGTGCCGTGGGCACGGCTGGCGGGGGCCGCGATCATCCTTCTGTTGACCCTGGCCAACGTGCTCGGCACGCGCGTCGCGACCGGGCTGCAGGGCACGCTCACGGCGCTCGCGATCGGCTGCCTGCTGGTGCTCGCGCTCTACGGGGTCGGCGCGGGACTGAGCAGCCCCGCTGCCGCGACCTCCGAGGCCGCGTCGGCGAAGGGCTGGAGTGTTCTGGGGCTGGTGAAGGCGTACCTGCCGGTCTACTTCGCCTATTCGGGCTGGAACGCGGTGGTCTACGTCGCCGGCGAGGTCCGGGAGCCCGGGCGCAACCTGCCGCGCGCGCTGGTCCTCGGCACGGCCGCGGTGACCGCGCTCTACCTGCTGCTGGCCACCGCCTTCCTGCTGGTCTTCGGGCTCGAGGGGCTGGCCGGCGTGGGCGAGGCGGGCTCGGCGCTGGCCTTGCGTCTGGGTGGTCCCACGCTGGCGGTGGTCGTCGCCGGGGTGCTGCTCGCGGCCCTGCTCGGCGTGCTGAACGGCACCATCCTCGGGGGTTCGCGCGTGGCCTACGCCATGGCCAGTTCAGGGGCGTTCTGGGAGGGGGCGGGGCGCCTCGGCGCGCGCGGCGTGCCCGGTCGGGCCCTCTGGATCCAGGCGGGCCTGGCCGTGGCGCTGACCCTGTCGGGCACCTTCGAGCAGGTGCTGGCGCTGGCCGGGTTGGCCATGCAGCTGACCGGCACCCTGGCCGTGTCGGCCCTCTTCGTCCTCCGACGCAAGGCGCCCGACCTTCCGCGGCCCTACCGGGCCTCGGGATATCCCTTCGTGCCCGCCTTCTACCTGGTGATCAGCGTCGGCGTGATGGCCGTGGTGGCCGTCGACGCCCTCCGCGGCGCGGGCTTCGGCGAGCGCCTGCCCTTCCTCGGGCTGGTCGCGTTCGGCGTGGCCTGGCTGGTGCATCGGCTGGGGCTGGTCTCGAGCCGGCAAGAGGGCTGAACCGGCCGGACGACGAAGAGTCAATAACCGTCGGGCGACACGTGCATGAGGTCCTTGAGGCCGTCGCTCCGTGCGCCGCCCCAGCGCCAGCCGAGCGTGCTCTCGAAGGCCTTCAGCAAGGCGCCGCCCGCCGTGAGCGTCGTGGCAGGGCGGGCCGTGGGGTCCCACGCGCCCCCGATCGAGAGTCGGCAGGTCGCCAGGTCCGAGGGCGTGCGTGGCGCGCGTTCGTCGCGAGCGCACCCGGCGTAGAGTCCGTTGTGCCCCGAGTTCACGTCGAGGGCCATCCCGTAGGCGTGCCAGCCGTAGCGCGTGCGCTTGCCGTCGACGACCGGGCCCCCCGAGCGACCGACCCGGTAGCCGACCAGGGTCTCGATCCGAACGCCGGCCGTCGTCGCCTGGAGCAGCGCTTCGCGCGCGCCTGCCACCACGCTCCGACACAGGCGCACGGCGGGCAGTCCCGGCACCTGGAGTTCCTCCTGGTCCTCCCGGCAGATCGTGCACCCCGACGTGACCCAGTCCGGGGCCTTCTCCTCGTCGGTGAGCGCCCGGTAGTCCTTCGTCACGTGGCGCGGCTCGACGGCGCGGCGCGACTCGACGCTCCAGGCCCAGGTGTCGTAGGTGCACTGGCGGGGGGGAGGCGACGGCTCGGCGGCGGCGAAGCCCAGCAGGGCGAGCAGCCAGGACGTCACGGCGTGGCCTCGGTGGCGGGCGCCGGTGGCGCAGACGCGGGGCGCTTGTTGGTGGCGCCGGGCGTCCCGGGGGGCGTGGTCTCGGGGCTCGGCTTCTCGGGCACCGGCGGCCCATCGATCGGGGCGTTCAGGCGCCCGCCGTTCTTCGGCGCCTTGTCTCCGGGGCCCCAGTCGATCAGCGAGACCGGGATATCCAGCGTGGACTTGAGGGGCAGGAAGGGAACGATCTGCTTGTAGGAGCGGATGCGGTCCTCGGCCAGCCACGCCTTGAAGCTGTCGAGCGTCTGCAGGTTGTAGCGGTAGTCGCCGTTGGTCCACTTGGCGGCGATGGTGCGCACCACGCGCGAGGACGCGTCGCCCGGGAGCGCGGCGAGGTTGGTCTTGAACTGGCGCGGGTACTTCCAGTACCCCTCGGCGTTCGAGAGGTAGATGACGCGCAGGGGAACGCCGAGCTTGGCAGCGGCCTCACCCGCGCCCACCAGCCCGCGCTCGGAGAGCAGGTTCCCGAGCATCGGGCGCACGCGACCGGCCCTGACGAGCGCGCGCACGTGATCGTAGTCGGCCTGGTCGGTCACGAAGCACGGCACGCCCGCCTTGCGCTGGGCGGCGGCCAGGCGCTTCAGCCTCCAGTACACCTTCTCGTGGAACGCGGAGTACACCTTGCGGACGCCGGGCAGGTGCGGATCGCCGGCGTAGCGCTCCTCGAGCAGCGCCAGTCCGTCCTTGCCCGCCTTGGGCGCGAACCACGCCATCAGGGCCTCGGGGGTCTCGGAGCGCTCGAAGAAGGCCAGGTAGGCCCGGTGCAGGTCGCCGACCCAGGGGTCGTAGTCGGTGAGCCACGCCATCGTGGAGCGCGCCCAGCCGATGAAGAGGTAGCACTGATCGCTGCCCACGCCCAGATAGCCGCCCCCGAGGCCGCGCAGGTGGGGTTGCAGCAGGTGCAGGTTCCACTCGTCGCCCGTGAGGTAGTGCCGACCCTCCTGCGACTCGTCGACGCCCCCGAGCTTCTCGGGCTCGGCGTCTTCGGGGGTGCCCATGAAGATGGCGCGTTCGGCCTCGGTCAGGGGCGCCAGGGCGCCAGACGCGGGTTCGGCCAGGACCCAAAGCAGGGAGAGCGCGAGGAGCGTCATGATGCGTCGGACCTCAACTCCAGCGAGGCGACGGGCATTCTACGAGCCGGGCGCGCGAAGTCAAACGGCGCGCGCCGACGAATCCGTTGACGCGGCCGACGGGCCGGAGCACGCTTCGGCGGAGGCAAACGCCCCGGGAGTTCCATGCTGTCGTTCGCGTTCGTGCTGTTCTTCGTGGCCGGTCAATCCGAGCCGGAGCCTGGCTTCGCGCCTTGCGCGCCGCCACCGGTCGGCATGGCGTGCATCGGGGGTGGGGCGTTCCAGCGCGGACGCGACCACGGGCCGGCCAACGAGAAGCCGCGTGAGGCCGTCACGGTGTCGACGTTCTACCTCGACGTGACCGAGGTGACCGTCGAGGCCTGGAACGCCTGCGTGGCGGCCGGAAAGTGCACCGACGTCAAGACGCTCTACTCGGACTACAGCCGCGCGCGCCAGCCGAAGGTGGGGGTCGGCTGGTTCGACGCCGACGCGTACTGCCGGGCCCACGGCAAGCACCTGCCCACCGAGGCCGAGTGGGAGAAGGCCGCCCGCGGCACCGACGGTCGCCTGTACCCGTGGGGCGATCAGGTCGCCACCTGCGAGCGCGCCGTGATCATGACCGACCGGGGGCGCAGCTGCGGCGTGAAGAAGGCCGTGGGACAGGGCCCCGACAAGGGGCGCACGTTCGAGGTGGGCTCGAAGCCCGCCGATCCCCGCGGCCTCTACGATATGAGCGGCAACGCCGAGGAGTGGGTCGCCGACTGGGCCTCGACCAGCTATGCGGCCTGTGGGGACGCGTGCCGTGGCCTCGACCCGCGCGGCCCCTGCGGAGGCGCGGCCCCTTGTCCCGGGCACCGCGAGAAGGTCGTGCGCGGCGGCTCGTGGTACTGGCCGGCCGCCAACGCCACGTCCACCCACCGGCGGTTCCACGTGCCGTCGAATCGGCCGTACCACCACTTCGGCTTCCGGTGCGCGGCCAGCGCGGCCGAGGCCGCGGCGCTCCGATGAGCCGCGCCCTGGGGCTCGCGGTGGCTGCGTTCGTCCTGCTCGCGGCGCCCGGCAAGGCGCTCGCGGCCAAGCCCTCGAAGGTGGTGGGGTCGTGCAACTGGGTGGCCGAGAACGCCGACACGAACGAACTGAAGCGCCTGCTGAAGACGGCGGGTTTCAAGGCGCCCCCCGACTTCCGGGCGCTCATCGTGAAGACCACGCTGACGAAGAACGGCCGCGGCATCGCCGCGCAGCGGGTCTACGCGTGGGACAACCGGGCCTTCGACTTCCAGGGCTGGAACCCGGCCTCGACCGTCAAGCTGTACTCGGCCATCGGGGCCCTCGAGCGCGTGCGCGAGCTGGGCTTCGGGCCCGACGCGAAGATCACGTTCCACTACGCGCGGGGCGACCAGGCCTTCACCCTCCGCGATCTCATGGAGGCGGCCGTCCACTGGAGCGACAACGTCCCCCACAACCGCCTGGTCCAGCTGGCCGGCTTCGATCACCTGAACGGAAAGGTGCTGAAACGGCTCGGCATTCGCGACAGCTACGTGATGCGCGCCTACCAGTTGACCGACTGGCTGGCCGAGGGTCACGATCGATCCCTTCGGGACGCGCCCGCCATCACGTTGCGGGAAGGGCGCAAGAAGAAGGAGCTGCCGGCCAGCCACGGCTCGGGCAAGTACCCCTGCGAGGGGGCCGCGTGCACGTCGCTGTCGGACCTGGCCAAGACCATGTGCGTGATGATGTTGCACGAGCAGCTGCCCCCCAAGCGCCGGCTGCGGCTCGGCGGCGACAGTCAGAGCGCGCACCTCAAGCTGCTGCGGCTCTCGATGGATCGCAAGCGCAAGGGCACCGACGATCCCGTCTGGGACGCCTTCGAGGGGGTCTTCCCCGCGCCGAAGTTCCGCCTGTTCCGCAAGGCGGGCTACTCCCAGGGCTGGCAGAGCGAGAACCTGTACGTCTACGCGCCCGGCACCCGCGTGCGCTGGCTGGTCACCCTGGCGGCCACCGGCGATCGCAGCGCCCTCACCGGCGCCGCCAAGGCCGTGGCCGCGCTGCTCTCCAAGCAGGGGTTGTAGGGGGCCTCCGCTTCGGGTTCATCTCGGCACCGACGCCGGCGCCGCCGCCAGCTCGAACCGCAGCGTGTGCTCCCCGGTGAGCTGCCCGTGCGTGACGTAGGGCCCCGCCAGCGGCTGGCCGTCGAGGGTCACGGCGGTCACGTACACGTTCTCGGGCGAGGCCGCGGGAGCTTCGATGACCAGCGTGCCGGCCGGCAGAGCGAGCTCGGCCCGCGTGAGCATGGGGCTGCCCAGCCAGTAGCGGTCGCTTCCGGCCACGGGGTAGAGGCCGAGCGCGGCGAAGACGTACCAGGCCGAGAGCGTGCCGGCGTCGTCGTTGCCCGCGAGCCCGTCGCGGCCCGTGCCGTACATGGTGTCGGCGATCGTGCGCACCCAGCGCTCGGCCAGGTCGGAGCGGCCGGCGTCGTGGAACAGGTAGGCGGCGTGGAGGTCGGGCTCGTTGCCCTGCCAGTACCACACGGGGGCGGGCAGGCCCAGGCGCGTGTAGGCCTCCCACTCGTCGAGGCCGCCCTGCAGGAAGGCCTCGAGGTCGGCCACCGCGGCCTGGGGGCCCCCGAGCAGGTCGATCAGGCCGGGCCCGTCGTGGGGCACCAGCCAGCGGTACTGCCTCGCGTTGCCCTCGGTGTAGTAGGGGTGCCAGTCGGCCTCGTCGAAGGGCTCGGCCCACGCGCCGTCGGCGTCGCGGCCGCGGAAGAAGCGCGTGGTGGGCTCGAAGACGTTCCGGTAGCTCTGCGCGCGTGCAGCGAAGCGCGCAGCGTCGGCGGTCTTGCCGAGGGCCAGCGCCAGGTTCGCGAGGCCGGCGTCCTCGGCGGCGTACTCGAGGGTGCGCGAGGTGGCGGCGTCGTCGCGATCGGCGGCCACGTAGCCGAGGCTCACGTAGTCGAGCACGGCCCGGCCGCGGCCCTCGACCTGGCTGCCGGGCGCCGTGGGGTGCTCGGCGATGGCGACCGCCGCCGCCCAGGCCTCCTCGGCGTCGAACCCGCGCAGGCCCCTGACGTAGGAGTCGGCCAGCACCACGTCGGCGTGCGAGCCGATCATGCAGTTGGTCTCGCGGGTCCACAGCGGCCAGCGGGGCAGGGCGCCCGCGTGGTCGGCCATGGCGAGCAGGCTCTGCACGAAGTCGAGCTGGCGCGAGGGGAAGAGCCACGTGAAGAGCGGGTGCACGGTGCGCCAGGTGTCCCACAGCGAGAAGTTCGTGTGGTAGGTGAAGCCGACGGCGGCGTGGATCGCGCCGTCGAGGCCCCGGTAGCGCCCGTCGGCGTCGGTGAAGAGGTCGGGCATCTGCAGCACGTGGTAGAGCGCCGTGGCCAGCTTCACCTGCTGCGCCGGGCTGCCGCCCCACAGCCGGAGCGGGGCCAGCTCGGCGCGCCAGAGCTCGCGCGCCGCCGCGCGCACCTCGTCGAGGCCCCAGGCGGGGTGCTCGGCCTCGAGGTTGGCCCTCGCGCCCGCGGCGTCGACGAACGACATGCCCACGCGGGCCTGCACCGACGTGACGTCGGCGGCGAAGCGCAGCCAGGCGCCGACGGTCGGCCCGGAGACGTCGAGCTCGGTCGAGTATACGCCGTCGCTCCACGTCCCCGCCTCCGCGAAGGGCAGGTCGAAGCGGGCGACGAACCAGACCTTCGCGCCGCCCGAGAACTGGCCGGCGAGGTCGGTGAAGCCCCGCACCTCGCGGGCGTGGGCGTCGACGGTGACCGCGGCGTCGGTCGCCAGCGCGCCGGCCGCGCCCCGCCCGAGGTCGACGAGCAGCAGGGGCGTGTCCGCGGCGCCGGGGCCCCAGGTGTAGCGATGGGCGCCGGTGCGCGGCGTGGCCGAGAGCTCGACGGTCACGTCGGGCTCGACGAGGCGCACGCCGTAGAAGCCGGGCGCGGCGGTCTCGGAGGGGCGGTCGAGGGTGGCGCGGTAGCCCGGGGGCGCCGTCCTCGCCGCGTTCATGGCGCCCCGGGCGGGCGCGAAGCGCACGTGTCCGGCGTCGGGGATGCCCGTGCCCTGCAGGCGCACGTGGCTGAAGCCGAGGACCAGCGGATCGTCGGCGTGGTAACCGCTGCAGTGGTTGGCGCCGGCGGCGCCCCCGGCCTGCGTCGTGTCGGGCCCGAGCTTCACGAGGCCGAAGGGGGTGGCGGCCGCGGGGCTGTCGCTACCGGCGTGGAACCACAGGCCGCCGCTGCCGATGAAGGGGTCGGCCAGCCCCACCAGGTCGAGCGGCAGATTGGCCTCGGGTCCCACGTCCGGGCTCGCTTCGAGCACGTCGTCCGGGCCCGGATTGAGCTCGGCTCCCCCGTCGCCTCCGCCCGCACCCCCGCCACCGCACGCGGCCAACAGCAGCCCGGCCATCCAAGTCGCCCACCCTCGCGCGGCGTTCGCGCCCATGGTCGCTCCTCCTCGATCTCAGGCTCTGACGTACCACGTCAGGGCCGCCGCGATCGATAGAAATCCAGGGGTGACGAATCGGGAAAATTGACTATGCTGGGCCCAACGCACAAACCGAGAGTGATGCGGTGCGAACCATCGTCGTCTTCGTTGCTGTCCTGCTCGGCAGGGGGGCCCTCGCCGATGAGGGCATGTGGACCTTCGACGCCTTCCCGTCGGCCCTGGTCGGCGAGCGCCACGGCTTCTCGCCCGACGCGGCCTGGCTCGAACACGTGCGGTTGTCGTCCGTGCGCCTGGCGGCCGGATGTTCGGGCTCCTTCGTGTCTCCCGAAGGGCTGGTCCTCACGAACCACCACTGCGCCGTCGGCTGCATCGAGCGGGTGTCGAGCGCCGAGCGCGACCTCGTGTCCGACGGCTTCGTCGCCGCCACGGGCGCCGACGAGCTCCGTTGCCCGGGCATGGAGGTGAACGTCCTCGTGGGCATCGACGACGTGACCGACCGCGTGCGCGCCGCCACGACCGGCAAGGAGGGGGCGGCGTTCTCCGAGGCCCGGCGCGGCGCAATCGCCGAGCTCGAGCGCGCCTGCGCCACCGCCGACCAGGTGCGCTGCGACGTCGTCTCGCTCTACCACGGCGGCCTCTACCACCTGTACCGCTACCGGCGCCACCAGGACGTCCGGCTGGTGTTCGCGCCCGAGGTGGCCGTCGCCTTCTATGGCGGCGACCCCGACAACTTCATGTTCCCGCGCTACGATCTCGACGTGTCGTTCCTGCGAGTCTACGAGGGAGACCGGCCGCTCAGGCCCGAGCATTGGCTGCGCTGGTCCGCCTCCGGGGCCGCGGAGGGAGAGCTCACGTTCACCTCGGGCCACCCGGGGCGCACCAGCCGCCAGAACACGATCGCGCAGCTCCTCTTCCAACGCGACGTCGTGCTGCCCGAGCGCCTGTTCTGGATGCTCGAGGCCTTCGGGTGGCTCGAGCAGTTCGCGGCCCGCGGGCCCGAGGAGGCGCGCGTTTCGGGCACCCTGCGCTTCGGGCTGGCCAACGGGATCAAGGCGCTGCGCGGCATGCGCGGCGCCCTGGTCGATGCGGCCTTCGTCGCCGGCCTGGTGGCGAGAGAAGACGCGCTCCGCGCCCGCGTGGCGGCCGACCCCGAGCTGACGCGCCGCTACGGCGACGCCTGGGACCGCGTCGCGGCGGGTGTCGAGCGCGCCAGGCAGCAACGCACGCGCTTCCTGGCGCTCGAGGGAGGGTTGGGCTTGTCGTCGCGCCTCTTCGACCTGGCGCGAGCGCTCGTGCGCGCGGCGGCCGAGCTGAAGAAGCCCAACGCGTCGCGCCTCGACGAGTTCTCGGAGTCCCGGTTGCCGGCGCTGCGGCACGATCTGGCGAGCCCGGCGCCCATCTCGGCGGCCCTCGAGGTCGAGCGCCTCACCTTCTCGCTCACCAAGCTGGAACAGCTCCTCGGCCCCGACGATCCGCTGGTCCGGAAGGTGCTGGCCGCCGAGGGTCCGCGCGGGGTGAGCGCGCGCGTCGTGGCCGGCACGCGCCTGGCCGACGTGGCCGTGCGCCAGGCGCTCCTCGACGGGGGACAGGCCGCGATCGACGCCAGCGACGATCCCATGATCCGGCTGGCCCGCGACGTCGACGCCGAGGCTCGGGCGGTGCGCCAGCGCTTCGAGGCCGAGGTCGTGGCCGAGCTCGACGCCGGCACCGAGCGGGTGGCCGGGGCGCGCTTCGCGGTCTTCGGCACGTCGACGTACCCCGACGCCACGTTCTCACTGCGTCTCAGCTTCGGCCGGGTCGAGGGCTGGCAGGAGGGCGAGCGAACGGTCGCGCCGTTCACGACCCTCGGGGGCGCCTTCCTCCGCCACACGGGCGCCGCTCCGTTCGCCCTGCCGGCCTCGTGGTTGAAGGCCCGCGACCTGCTGGCGCTCACCACGCCCCTGAACCTGTGCACCTCCAACGACATCGTGGGCGGAAACTCGGGCTCGCCGCTCGTCAACCGCGCGGCCGAGGTGGTGGGGCTCATCTTCGACGGCAACCTGCCGAGCCTCGGCGGCGACTACGGCTTCGACGCCGCGAGCAATCGCGCCGTGGCGGTCGACGTGCGCGGCGTGGTCGAGGCGCTGCGGGTCGTGTACCGGGCCGAGCGGCTGCTCTCCGAGTTGGCTCCATGACGCACGCCGGACTCGACGAGCGGTTCGACGTGAGCGAGGGCACGCTCGCGCGAACGCTGCAACGGGCCCTGACCCGGGGCGGCGAGCGCTCCGACGTGTTCCTCGAGCACCGGGCCACGACCTCGCTGCTCCTCGAAGAGGGGCAGGTGAAGCGAGCCGCCCACACCGTCGACCGCGGCGCCGGCGTTCGGGCCGTCTGTGGCGATCGGGTCGGCTACGCCCACACCGAGGAGCTCACACCCCGGGCCCTCTCCCGCGCGGCCGACGTGGCGGCCCGCGTGGCGTGCTCCCCGGTCGAAGCGACGCCGGCGGTCCCTGACCTCCGGCGGCCCGCCAGTGTCCGGCGGTCTCCCGGCGAGCGTCTCGGGCGCGAGGCGTCGGCGGCGGGCCGGGTCGAGCGGCTCGCGGCGCTCGACGCCCGCATTCGCGCGCTCGAAGCGCGGGTCACGCACGTCACGCTGTCATTGACCGACGAGCTCTCGGTCGTCGCCATCGCGCGCTCCGACGGCCGGCTGGTCGAAGACCGCCGGCCGCGGCTGGTCGTGCGGGCCACGTGCCTGGGCGAGTCCGGAGGCCGTCGCGAACAGGCCACGGTCAGCTTCGGCGTGCGCGCCGGGCTCGACGCGCTCGACGACGCGCGGCTCGGCCGGCTGGCCGACGACCTCGCCGCGCAGCTTCGCCTGCTCTTCGAGGCCCGTCGCCCGCCCGCCGGCCAGTTCCCGGTGGTGCTGGCGGCCGGCTCCAGCGGCATCCTGCTGCACGAGGCCATCGGGCACGGGCTCGAGGCCGACTTCAACCGCAAGGGCGTGTCCGTCTTCGCCGACCGCATCGGCACGCGCGTGGCCTCGCCCCACGTCACGCTGATCGACTCGGGCAAGGTGCCGGGCCAGCACGGCAGCCTCGACGTCGACGACGAAGGGGAGCCCACGGCCGAGACCGTGCTGGTTCGCGACGGCGTGCTCTGCTCGTATCTGCACGACAGCATCAGCGCGGCCCACTACGGCGTGGCGTCCACGGGCAGCGCCCGCCGCGAGTCGTTTCGGTGCGCGCCGCTCCCGCGCATGCGCTGCACCTACCTGCTGCCCGGGCCCTGTCCCGGCGCCGAGGTGGTCGGGTCGGTGAAGCGGGGCCTGCTCGCCTCCACCTTCGGCAACGGCCAGGTCCAGATCGGGGCGGGTGATTTTTCGTTCTACGTGCGGCTGGGGTGGTGGATCGAAGACGGCCGGCTGGCCTGGCCCGTGAAGGACGTGAACCTCATCGGCAACGGCCCCCAGGTGCTCGCGGGCATCGACCTGGTGGGGGACGACCTGCGCCTCGACGAGGGCGCGTGGATGTGCGGCAAGGCCGGACAGGGCGTGCCCGTGGGGCTGGGTCTGCCCACCGTACGGGTGCCTTCGCTCTCCGTCGGCGGGGTCGAGCCATGAGCTCGTGGCGGCGCGCCGAGCTTCGTCGGGTGGCCGAGCGCGCGCTGCAGGGGGCGCTCTCGCGGGGGGCCACGGCAGCCTCGGCGGGCGTTCGGCGAACGCGCGCGCGTTCGTTCGAGCGGCGCGACGGAAACCTCGAGAAGATCGAGGAGTCCGTCTCGAACGCGTTGACGATCAAGCTGTATCATCGCGGCCGGTACGGCGTCTTCAGCACCTCGGACGTGCGTTCCGAGCCGCTCGATCGCTTCCTCGACCGCGCGTTCGAGCTCGTGGGCGCGCTGCTGCCCGACCCGTTGCGCGCGCTGCCCGATCCCGCGCTCTACCGGGGTGCGACGCGGCGACCTCTCGACCTCGCCGACGACGCGCCGCTTCCCGATCCGCGCGAGCTCATCGACGTGCTGGCGACCCTCGAAGCGGGCGCGCTCCGCGCGGTCCGGGGGTGCGACGTGGCGGCCGTCGAGACCGAAGCGACCGACGAGTCCACGACCGCCGTGCTGCTGCACTCCGACGGGTTCCACGCGTCGCGCGAGTCCACGGTGTGCGGCCTGGCGTCCTCGGTCGCCCTCTGCGACGCCGATGGCAGGCGACCGGTCGACCGGTGGTCCACGGCGGCCCGGCGGCGCGAGCACCTCGACGACGCCGCGACCGGCGGTCGGCTCACCGGGGAGCGGGCCCTGACCCGCCTGGGCGCGTCTCCGATCGAGACCGGGCGCTGCGCCGTGGTGGTCGAGGCCCGCGCTGCGCAGAGGCTCGTCCTCGCGCTCCTCGACGCCCTGAAGGGCCCGAACCTCGCGCAGCGACGCTCGTTCCTGGTCGACCGGCTGGGCACGCGCGTGGGCTCCGAACGGCTCACGCTCCACGACGACCCGTGGGTCGCCGGCGGGCTCGGCTCGCGCCGCTGCGACGGCGAAGGCCTCGCCGCGCGACCGCGCGTGCTGATCGAGGGGGGCGTGCTGCGCGGCCTGCTGCTCGACACGTACAACGCGCGCAAGCTGGGGCAAGCCCCGACCTCGGGCAGCCCGTCGAACACGGTGCTGGTCCCCGGGCTGCACGATTTGGCAGGCCTGCTGGCGGCGCTCGGCAGTGGCCTGCTCGTGACCGGCTTCCTCGGGGGCAACGTGAACGCGACCACGGGTGACTTCTCGTTCGGCGTCATCGGCTCGACCGTCGAGGGCGGGCGCGTCGGGAGGGCCGTGGCGGGCTCGAACCTCTCGGGCAACCTGCTCGAGCTCTTCGGCAGCCTGGTCGAGGTGGGCGCCGACCCCTACCTGGCGTCTCGCCTGCGGGTGCCGTCGCTGCGGTTCTCCGAGGTGCAGGTCTCGGGGCGTTGACCTTCGATCAGGCGACGACGCGCAGTTCTCGGTTCGCTTCGCTCTTCAACCAGTCGCGGAAGCGCGGATCGGCCACCGAGATCAGGGCCTTGACCAGTTGAGACTGGCTGCAGCCCGAGAGCTGGACCACGCCGAACTCGGTGGCCAGGAAGAAGCGCGCCGAGTTGCGGCCGCCCGTGATGTCGGGTCCGATGAGGCTGATGGGCGTGCCCTCGGGCGTGTAGGGCAGGATGGACGACTGCAGCTTGCCGTCGAACGAGGTGTGCGTGCTCTTCATGCAGAGGTAGGCCACGCCACCGTTCGCCAGCCCGCGGTGGATCATGGCCGAGCCGCCGATGCCCGAGTGGTGGTTGCGCCCGCGGCCCCCGGCGTTCACCTGCCCGTGGAAGTCGATGGAGAGGCAGTTGTTGATGCCGAGGCCCCCGTAGAACGCCTCGGAGACGACCACGCGCGACGCGGGCGCCATGATCACGGCGTCGTTGTGGTCGAGCTTGTCGTAGAAGTCGCTGCCGTCCTCGCACACCGAGAACGTGGCCACGATCTTGCCGTCGAGGGGCGTGCGCCGGCCGTCGCGCTCGATGAAGTGCGAGCCGTCGATCTTGCCGGCCTCGAAGAGGCCGAGGGTGAACGGCTCGAGCATCTCGGTGTAGACCCGGCCGCGCCACGACGACTGCTTCAACCCCCGGATGGCCAGCACGCCGGTGCCCCCGAAGCCCACCTGGAGCGCGCGACCGGCGGTCCACGCGAGGTTCTGCTCGATGTGGTTCACCACGTGGTCGGCGATGGTGACCTCTCGGGGGTCGGGGTTCTCGAAGCTGTTGGGGGGCAGCGCCGGGATGCGCGCGTCGTCGTGCACGACGAAGAGGCGGCCGTCGCGCGCGGCGTCCTTGAACGCGTCGGCGTGGAGGGTGTTGGTCGCGTCGCCGTAGCCGCGCACGAAGGGGTAGCGCGGGTTCACGTAGAGCAGGATGCGCATCTCGGGGTCGGCCAGGCCGCGCTCCAGCACTTCGCTGTTCACGCCGTTGGCGGGGCCGTGGCTCATCTCGCCGTGCTCGTCGGGCGGTGTCATGACCAGCACGAACGCGTCGACCTTGCGCTTGCCCTCGGCGTCGTAGGCCAGCGCGCCCACGCCGTCGGGGAAGTGCACCGAGTGCATGTCGGTGATGCCCATGCGGGAGGTGTTGCGCTCGATGTAATCGGGGAACATCGCGCTCGTGAGCGGGTTCGTCGGGATCACGATGTTCTGGACCGCGCCCATGAAGCCCGCCACGAAGTGGATGCGCCGGGCGCGGAGCTCTTCGTAGTGGGCCACGAGCTTCTGCAGGCCTTCGAGCTTGCGGGTGGTCTGGTTGAACCGGCGGGCCAGGTTCGAGAGCAGCGAGAAGCTCGAGAACTTGTCGGCCAGCTCGGGCAGCAGCCCCCGGCTGGCCATGGTCTCGCCGAGCAGCAGCTTGTGCGGCGACATGAAGAGCGCCTGCACGAACGTGACGTCGGTGATGTCGGAGCGCTGGATGTGCTCCCAGACCGCGTCGTAGAAGGCGTGGGGCTCCGACGTGGCGAAGCCCGACGCGATGCGGGCGCCCGGTATCACGATGGACTGAAGGGCTTGTTCGTGGCTGACGACGCGCTGCTCGAGGTGGGCGGGAAGGGGAACCTGACGCATGGAACCTCCCTGGGGCGCCGCCGGGGTCCGAGGAACGACCAGGGCCGTCGGGGCGCCCGCGAGCGCAACGTACCGGCGTAGACGCACTGCGTCAAGTAGAAGTTAACCGATTGGTTACTTCTGACGGGGATCAGAGGGCTACGCAGACCCCCCAGGGCACGCCGCTCCCGTAGGGGTTCTTGCACGTCTGGAACGCATCGGCGCAGGCGGGCTCGCCCCCGCCCACGCGGCAGAGCGCTCGGCAAACCTGGGTCACGCAGAGCAGGCCCGGCGCGCACTCGTTGTCGTCCTTGCAGTCGGCCCCGTCGGCGGCGTCGCCGGCGGCCTGGCAGATGGGGGCCGTCGTGATGCCCGACAGGTAGCAGGCCTCGCCGCCCTTGGCGCACGCCGGGGCCAGCAGATCGCAGGGCTCGAAGGCCGACGCCGGCAACTGGCACACCTTGTACGACGACCCGGTCAGCGTGAGGCAGGCGAGGCCGTTGCACTGGGCGCCGCCCGACGTGCAGTACGCGTAGCAGCGCGATCCGGTGCCTCCGAGGTCGATGCACGCTCCATCGGCGCACGCGGCCGCGCCCCCGTCGCACGCCCCGCCGAGGGCTGTCGGGCCGGCGGGCACGCATCCGGGGCGCCCCGCCTCGTCGAACACGCAGTGCTGGCCCTCGGCGCAGCCGATGCCGGCGTACGGGTCGCAGTCGGGGGTCTCGTAGCCCTCGCAGGGGTTCGCGTCGGCGCTGGAGAGCGCCACGACCGGGTGGGCCTCGCAGCACTTGCCGGGCGTCAGGTGGTAGAAGCCCTCGAGCTTGCCCGGAGCGGTGGCCCAGAGCTCGAGCGTGTCTTCCTTGATCGGCACGACGGCGTGGTTGTCGACCAGCGGCGCGCTGTAGCCCTTCTCGTACGAGGTCGAGCACGTGAGCACCGGCACCGAGCGCTCGTAGACGCAGGGAGCGGACGCGGCGCCCGCGCAGCCCACCTTGGCCCGCAGCACGAACAGCAGGCCGTCGCTCACGTTGACCGACAGCTCGACCTCGTCGGTCGTGAGCGTGTACGTGCCCGGCGCGGGAGGGTCGGCCATGGGGTGGAACGTCGGGGCACCGTCGGCCGACGGTGCGTCGGGCGCGACCTCGGGTACGTCGGCCGACGTGTCGGTCGCCACGCTGGCGTCGACCGCTGCGTCGGAGCCGGGGTCGTCGCCGCCGGCGCCACCGCAGGCGACCAGCAGGAGGAGGGCGAGGAGCAAGACCTCACCCCCTGGCCCCGTCTCCATCGATGGAGAGGGGGATTTCTTTCGGTCAGCGGGTTGGCCGGAGCCCCCCTCTCCATCGATGGAGAGGGGGGTTGGGGGGGTGAGGTTCTCCTGGCGAGTTGGGGGGGTGAGGTTCTCTCTGGTCATGAGTCGACCGCCTGGTCTCAGGTTTCGGGCAGGCACACGCCGGCGTCGCCCGCGTCGGGGAGCTCGACGCACTGGGGCGCGAGATCGGGGCACTGGGGCGAGGTGGTGTCGCACACCTTGCCGCAGATGCCGTTCACGCACACGGCGCCGGCGACGCAGTCGTTGGCGAAGCCGCATGTCGAGCCCACGGGCTTGTTCGAGGCCGCGGTGTGGCAGGCCACACCGACGGACGAGTAGTAGCACGCCTGGGCGCCGGGGCAGTCGGGGGTCAGCAGGTCGCACGGACGCGACTCGCTGCTCTTCGTGCAGAACCCGAGGCCGGGGTAGGCGGTCAGGCGGCCGTACGTCTCGGGGCAGATCGTCTCGCAGGCCTTGGCGCAGCCGGGCTCGGCGGCGCAGAGACGGGCGCAGGCGTAGCCCTCGGCGAGCTGAACGCACGCGAAGCCGGCGTCGCAGTCGTTCTCGTACACGCACGCCTCGCCGTCGGTCCCGGGCCCGGCGAAGGCGCACGCCGAGCCGCCCTGTTGCAGGTAGCAGCCCTGCTCGGCGGGGCACTCGTCGCTCAGCGGGTTGCACGAGAGGCCGCCGAGGTCGCAAGCGGAGCCGTCGGGGCTGTCGGTCGCGGCGCCGTCACCGACGCAGGAGGCCGGGTCGAGCGGGTTGCACGAGCTCGCGTCGTCGGACGAGCCGCACGCGAGGGAGAGAACCAGGAGCGCAAGGACGCCGAGCAGCCTCATCGTTGGCCTCGTTCAACCGAGTCGCTTGCCGACGCCCCAGTCGCACGAGCCGTCGGAGCCGATGCCCACCAGGCTCGTGTAGTGCAGCGAGTACAGGTGCGTGAGCGCCTCGGGAGTGCCGCGCGACGCGACCACGGGGCCGAGGAAGAGCGTGTGATCGCCCACCACCAGCGTTTGCTCCACGCGGCACTCGAGCGCCACGGTGGCGCCCTCGAGGGTGGGGGGCTTCACCTCGAGCGACGGCACCAGCTCGAAGCCGGACTCGGCCAGCTTGTCGTGGGCGCGACCGCTGCGGCGCCCGCACAGCCAGGCGCTGGCGGCTTGCTCGGTGCTGGGGAAGTGCAGCACGAACTCGGGGCAGCGCGCCAGGCACTCGGCCGAGTACTTCTTCGAGCCCACCGAGATGGCCAGGTGCAGGGGCTCCCACGAGCAGAACGTCCACCACGCGAGGCCGATGGCGTTGGGTCGATCGTTCGGTCCGAGGACGGTGGCCACGACGTAGGGGAAGGGCGAGGCCAGCGTGAAGATCTGATCGCGTTCGAGCGGGATCATCGTTGGGTTCCTGTCGTGCTCGATTCGCGAGGAGGATACCAGCGTGAACGAGAGCGAGCCAGCGAAACGCTCAGAAGGCTCGTCGGCGGGCGAGCCCGGCGAGGCCGAGCAGGGAGGCCAGGAGCAGCCAGACGGAGGGCGCGGAGGCGCCGGACGCGGCGCAGCCGGAGCCGCCGCCGTCGCGAACCGGTCCCTCGTCGTCGGCGACCGGCGTGTCCGTCGCGGGCGCGTCGGGGGCGGCGTCGACGCCGGGCGTGCCGTCGGCGGCCTCGTCGACCGTGTCGGGCTGGTCGACCAGCGGCGACACGGTCAACGTGACCGTGTCGGGGGCGCTGTTCACCTGGCCGTCGTTCACGATCAGCTTCAACACCACCGCCTCCGCGGCCTGCACGGCGGGCGCCGTGAAGGTGGGTCGGGCCAGCGTGGGGTCGTCGAAGGCGCCACCGGGGCCGCTCTCGATGGACCACGCATAGGTCAGCGGGTCGCCGTCGGGGTCGCTGGAGCCCGTGCCGTCGAGCAGGAGGTCGTGGTTGCCGAGCACCGCCGAATCCGGGCCCGCGTGGGCCACCGGCGGCTCGTTCGAGCCGACGTTCACGGTCACCACGGTCTCGTCGGGCGTGCCGTCGATCCAGGGGTCGGAGACCACCAGGCGGAACGTGAGGGCGGTCGCGGCCGCGACCGTCGGGGCCGTGAAGACCGGCGTATCGCTCGTGGGGTCGTCGAGCGTGACGGCGGGGCCCTCGACCTGGCTCCACAGGTAGGCGAGGGCGTCGCCCTCGGCGTCGGACGAGGCGCGTCCGTCGAGGGTCACCGCGGCCCCCGCGTCGACGACCTGCTCGGCCCCGGCCTCGGCCGTGGGCGGCGTGTTGGCGCGGCAGGCCTCGTCGGCGCAGACGGCCTCGTCTGCGCAGTCGTCGTCGGTGGCGCAGGTGGTCGCGCACGCGCTGGCGTCGGCGCACGCAGCGTAGGGGGCGCAGGGCACGCCCTCGGGCTTGGCGCAGGCGCCCTGGCCGTCGCAGGCGTCGGGCGAGAAGGCCACGCCGTCGACGCACGAGGCGTCGGCGCCGCAGGGCGTTCCGGTCGGGAACGGGGCCGTCACGCAGGCGTCGCCACCCTCGTCGCAGGCCGCCGAGAGGCACTCGGTGGCAGCGCCGGAGCAGTCGCGTGCGCCACCCGGCTCGCACGCCCCGTCGGCGCAGGCGTCGGCCACCGTGCAGAACAAACCGTCGTCGCAGGGCGTGCCGGTCGCGGTGCTCACGTAGACGCACTGCCCGGTGAGCCCGTCGCAGGCTCCGACCCCGGCGCACAGCCCCTGGTCGGGGCAGACGAGCCGGTCCTCGCCGACACAGGCGCCCTCGAGGCAGTGCGAGGCGGGGGTGCAGGCGTCGGCGTCGTCGCAGGCGGTCACGAGGTCGGGCAGCGCGAGCTTGACGCACGCGTTCACGTCGTCGTCGCAGGCGCCGGCGTTGCAGCCGTCGGCCTGGAACGAGCAGTCGCGGGCCGCGCCGCCGAGGCAGGCGCCCCCCAGGCACGTGTCGCCCAGGTTGCACCAGGCGCCGTCTTCGCAGGCCGTGCCGTCCAGCACCGAGGTCCAGGCCCGCCGGTCGGCCGCGTCGCAGTATTGGCAGGCGTTCTGGGGGTTGAAGCTGCCGACCGACACGCACGCGCCGTCGACCAGGCAGCCCACCGTCACCGTGTGCGCGCACACGCCGTCGGTGCACGTGTCGGTGCTGCAGGCGAAGCCGTCGGTCTCGCACGCGAGCCCGTTCGCGAGCGGCACGGGCCGGCAGGCGTCGTCGTCCTCGATGCAGACCGAGCCGTTGCAGGAGTCGGCCACGCCCGAGCAGTCGCGGGCCGGACCGGCCTGGCAGGCGCCCGCGGAGCAGGTGTCGTCGACGGAGCAGAAGAGCCCGTCGTCGCAGGGGGTGGCGTCGGTCACGGCGGTCCACTCCAGCGGGTGGGCGGGGTCGCAGACCCGGCAGGTGGTGTCGTCGGGCGAGGTACCCTCGGCCACGCACGCGCCGTCGATGAGGCAGCCTTCGGTCACGTCGTGCCGGCACGCACCGGCGGCGCAGGCATCGGCCGTGCACGCGAGCCCGTCGTCGGGGCAGGGCGCGCCGTCGGCGGCCGGGGGGGTCGAGCAGAGGCCCGTGGCCGGCTCGCACGCCCCGTCGACGTGGCAGGCGTCCGCGGCGCTGCAGGCCACCGGGTCGGCGCCCTGGCAGGCGCCGGCCACGCAGGTGTCGGCGCGCGTGCAGGCGTCGGCGTCGTCGCAGGGCGCGCCGTCGCTGACGTTCGGGTGGGTGCAGAGCCCCGCCGCGCACAGGTTGGCGGTGCAGGCGTTGCCGTCGCCCGAGCAGGCCGCGCCCTCGTTGGCGGGCACGCACGCGCCGCCCTGGCACGCGGTGCACTCGGGGCACGTCACGTCCTTGCACAGATCGGAGCAGGTGCCGGCCTGATCGCAGCCGAAGCCGGTGGGGCACGTGCCGCAGTCGTGGCAACCCGACGGCGAGGCGCCGCACGAGCGCGTGCCGCAGTCGCTGACGATGAGCACGTGGCCGCACACCCCGGCGTCGCAGGTGTCGGTCGTGCACGCGTCGGCGTCGCTGGCGCAGGCCTCGCCCTGGTGGGCCGGGCTCTTGGCGCACCCGTCGCCGGCCTCGTCGCAGACGCCGGCGTTGCACGCGTCGGAGGCGCTCGAACAGTCGCGCGCGCCGCCCGCGAGGCACACGCCGCTGGCGCAGGCGTCGCTCACGGTGCAGAACTGGCCGTCCTCGCAGGACTGGCCGTCGGCTCGCTTCGACCAGGCCAAGGGAGCCGCCGGGTCGCAGGCCTCGCACGAGTTCGCGGGGTTCAGGCCGCCGGCCGCGACGCACGCGCCGCCGAGCAGGCAGCCCATCACCACCGTGTGGCCGCAGGCGCCGTCGAGGCACAGGTCGAGGGTGCAGCCCAGCCCGTCGGAGGCGCAGGGAGCGCCGCTCGAGACGGGCGCGTGGGTGCAGGCGCCACCCGTGCACACGTCGTTGGTGCACTCGTTCGCGTCGTTGGTGCACGCGGTGCCGTTCGGTAGCGGGTTGCCCTTGCACGCGTCGGTGGCCTCGTCGCACGTGCCGGTGTTGCAGAGGTCGCTGCTGGCCGAGCAGTCGCGCGCGCCCCCGGCGGTGCAGGCGCCGCCGGCGCAGGCATCGCCGATGGTGCAGTAGAGCCCGTCCTCGCAGGGCAGGCCGTTGGCCAGGGCCGTGTGCTGGCAGGCCCCCGTCAGGCAGTAGTCGGCGGTGCAGGTGTTGCCGTCGTCGGTGCAGGGCAGGCCGTTGGCGACCGCCTTGTGCTCGCAGGCGCCCGCCTTGCAGCTGTCGGCGGTGCACGCGTTGCCGTCGTCGGGGCACGCGATGCCGTCGTCGACCGCGATCGGCAGGCAGGTGTCCAAGGCCTCGTCGCAGGTGCCCGCGTGGCACGCGTCGGCCACGCCCGAGCAGTCGCGGGCCGGGCCGGCGGCGCACACGCCCGCCAGGCAGGCGTCGGTCACGGTGCAGTACTTGCCGTCGTCGCACGAGAGGCCGTCGTTGGCCTTGGACCACGCGGCGGGCGAGGCCTGGTTGCAGACCTCGCAGGCGTTGGCCGGGTTCTTCGCGCCGTGCGCCACGCACGCCCCGCCCATCCAGCAGCCCACGCCGCTGGCCACGCGGGAGCACCCCGTGAGTGGATCGCACGTGTCGGTGGTGCACTCCAGACCGTCGACGCACGACATCGTGGTGCAGGCCACCGCCTCGACCCGACCCCAGCCGAACACGTCGTCGCGGCCCGGGTCGCCGAGGTCGTAGGCCGACTGCTTCAGGGCGGCCAGCGCGACCGCGTCCTTCTTTCCCGAGAGCTGCAGCAGCAGCGCGTACACGCCGGCGGCGTGGGGCGCCGAGGCCGAGGTGCCGCCGAAGGCTTCGGGCGCGTAGGACGCCGTCGCTACGCCCGTGGGCGCCGCGACGTCGGGTTTCGGCAGCATGGCGCCCGTGAGCTCGTTGGGGATGGCCGGGCCGTTGGAGCTGTACTCGGCGATGGTGTCGAAGAGGGTGGTGGCGCCTATGCACACCGTGTGCTCGCCCACGCAGGGAGTGACCACGCTGTGCTCGGGGTGGCGGAACGCAGTGGCCATGGGGATGCCGTGGGTGAACAATTGCAACGTGTGGTTCTTGCTGGCGCTGAACTTGCTGACCATGACGGCGTGACAGCCCTCGACCGTCACGGTGGTCGAGGCGTACTCGATGGGCGCGCCGCCGTTGGTCGACTGATCGTAGACCGAGCCGCCCGCCAGCACCCAGCAGGCCGTGCCGCCCGGATCGGTGTCGCTGCACTCGCCGGCCGCCGACGAATCGGTCCACCGGAGCAGGTACAGGTCGTAGTCCTGCTTGGTGCCCGGGTTCGCGAGATCGCTTCCCCAGTCGTCCCAGATGAGGCTGACGTCGAGGGGAAAGCCGACGGGCAGGACGTAGCAGCCCGTGTCGTCTCCGAACAGCAGGCCGCCTCCGAGGTCGGGGTCGCCGAAGTCGTGGAGGTCTTCGGCGCCCGCAGCAGGCGTGAACGTGCCGTAGTAGTGCACGTCGCCGTAGTTGCCGGCCGAGGCGAAGTAGGGCACGCCCGCCTGGGTCGAGCCGCTCGCCATCTGGGCCAGGGCCCCGCGTCCGTCGAGGGGCTCCCAGACCTCGGAGCCGAGGGAGGCCGAGATGATGTCGACGGGCCTGGCCTGAAGCCAGGCCACTGCTTGCTGCCACGCGACCAGGGTGTCGATGTTCACGAGCACCAGGTTCGCGTCGGGCGCCAGGTCGTGCAGGATCTCGGCCACGGCCGTGCCGTGCACGTCGTCGGCCGCGCCGCCCAGGAATCCGCCGGCCGCGAACGAGTGGGTCTCGACCGTGGCGGGCAGTTCGGTCCCCAGGCGCGCCGCGTAGTTGCCGAACGACACGTCGATGACGCCGATCGTGATCCCCGCGCCCTTGGTGCCCGCGGCGTGCAGCAGGTTGGCCCGGGTGATGGCGAGGCCCTCGGAGACGACCTGCCGGCGGGGGGGGAGGGCCGCGGCTACGCGCGCCACGCCGCCCAGGTTGCCCACGCGCGCCAGATCGGCCACGGGGATCCAGGCCTGCACCAGGCCCTCGAAGCGCCGATCGATGGCCACGCGGTAGCCGCCGAGGTCGAGGTGCTCGCCGTCGACGCCCGGCAGGTCGGCGTCCTTCAGGGTGAGGGTGGTCAGCACGGCGTCGGCGCGGAAGGGCAGGCGGTAGCCCCTCGCGATCGCGGCGGCGTCGCGCCGGGGCTGCCCGTCGCGGGTGAGCAGCGCGGCCAGGGGCGCGTCGAGGCGGGACCTCACCGACTCGCGCGCGGGCAGCCGCGCCGCGTGCAGCGGAGCGCGGGGCGCGGCCACGGTGGCGAACGGCGCCTTCGTGCCCTTGGCGGCCGAGTCCGGCGACGTCAGCGCCGCCGCGGCGAGATCGATGGGCTCGGGGGTCGCGCACGCGAGCAGCAGCACTCCGAGAAACGACAGGAACATCAATCGATTGAGACGCATTCCCATACTCCCGTTCGAAGGCGGCCGCACTGTACTGAACTCACGGGCCGATGTAAACCGTGATCGAGGCACGGGGCCTTGTCAACTCGCTCCGAGGGACTAGGTTATTTCGCACCACGAAGTTCATGGAGGCCCTCCCATGCAGAGCGCTCGACTCGCGCCCCCGCCCGCCGGATCGGCCATCGGCTACGCGAACGGCCGCTACCAGGTGCCCCCCGATCCCGTCATCCCCTTCATCGAGGGCGACGGCATCGGCGTCGACATCACGCCGGCCATGCAGCAGGTGGTCGACGCCGCGGTGGCCAAGGCCTACGACGAGAAGCGTCGCATCGCGTGGTACAAGGTGCCGGCCGGCGAGTCGTCGTACAAGGCGCACGGCGAGTGGCTCCCCGCCGAGACGCTGGCCGCCATCCGTGACTACCGGGTGGCCATCAAGGGCCCCATGACCACCCCCGTGGGGGGCGGCATCCGCTCGTTGAACGTGGCGCTGCGACAAGAACTGTCGCTCTTCGCCTGCGTGCGCCCCGTGCGCTGGTTCGACGGGGTGCCGGCGCCCGTGAAGCGCCCGCAGGATCTCGACGTGGTCATCTTCCGCGAGAACATGGAAGACCTCTACATGGGCATCGAGTTCCCGGCCGACAGCGCCGAGGCGCGCGACGTCATCGAGACGGTGCACCGCCACACGAAGAAGCGCATCCCCGAGGGCTCGGGCATCGGCATCAAGCCCATGTCGAGGCGTGGCACCGAGCGCATCACCGAAGCGGCGTTCCAGTACGCCCGGGCCAAGGGGCGCACCTCGCTCACCATCGTGCACAAGGGCAACATCCAGAAGTTCACCGAGGGCGCGTTCCGCGACTGGGCCTACGCCTGGCTCACCACGAACCATCGTGACGAGGTGGTGACCGAGGACGAACTCTACAAGGGCGCCAGCGCCGACGGGCGCCTGGTGGTCAAGGACCGCATCGCGGACGCCATGTTCCAGCAGCTGCTGCTGCGCCCCGACGAGTACGACGTGATCGTCACGCCCAACCTGAACGGTGACTACCTCTCCGACGCCTGCGCCGCGCAGGTGGGCGGGCTCGGCATGGCGCCGGGCGCGAACCTCGGCGACGGCGTGGGCGTGTTCGAGGCCACCCACGGCACCGCGCCGAAGTACGCGGGGCAGGACAAGGTGAACCCCGGCTCGCTGATCCTCTCGGCGTGCATGATGCTCGAGACGCTGGGCTGGGACGAAGCAGCCAAGCTGATCTACGACGCCATCTCGAAGGCCATCTCCGACGGCCAGGTCACCTACGATCTGGCGCGCCAGATGCAAGGTGCGACCGAGCTCAGCTGCTCGGGCTTCGCCATGGCCATCGTCGCGCGGCTCTGATCGCGCGGGCTCGCGTTCGAGGTCCGCGCCGGGAGTTCTTCGGCGGGCGCGACCAGCAGCAGCCACAGCAGCGCCACGATGGCCAGCACCAGGAGGACGCCGATGAGCCAGCGGGCGTTCGCGCTGGCGGCGAGGCGGTCGAACCAGCTCGGCCGACGGGCGGCGACGGGGCAGCCGTACGCGAACTGGCCCTCGCGGGTCGGCCCCGCCGCGCCGCCGTAGCCGGGGGTCTCGCCGCCGGGGGTGTCGTCGGCCACGGCCTCGGGCAGCGACGTGACGGTCCGCGTGACCTCGTCGGCGTCGCGAGGTCGGTCGGCGGGGGACCACGCCATCAGGCGGTGCACGAGCTCGAGGAACCCCTCGGGGATGTCCTTGGGGACGTCGTCGCTGCGAACGGACAGGCGGGGCCGGTTGCCGGCGCGTCGCTCGAGGGCGGCCTCGGGCGCGAGCTGCGCCGCGAACGGCGGGTTGCCCGTCAGCAGGTGGAACAGGCACGCGCCGAGGGCATAGAGGTCGGAGCGTTCCTCGATGACGCCGCCCGTGAAGCGCTGGGGCGCCGCGTACGCCGAGGGGTGGGTGCCTCCCGTGTTGTTCGGACCACGCGGGGGCCACCAGGGCAGGCCGAAGCCCGTGATGCGCAGGTTGGGAGCGCCTCCCCCCGGGACCGTCTCGAGCCAGATGACCTCGGGCCGCAGATCCCAGTGGACCAGGCCCGCCCGGTGTCCCTCGGCCAGGCCCTCGAGCAGCTGCAGCGTGATCTCGCGGACGCGGACCCAGCCGAAGTGCTCGCGGTCGTCGATGAGCTGGCGCAGCGATCGGCCGCGCACGTACTCGGTGACCAGGAAGAGCCGGCCGTCGCTGGTGCGCCCGCGGTCGAGGACCTTGGCCACGTGGTGCGTGGCCACCTGGCGGCAGCGTTCGGCCTGCTGGTCGAAGGCGAGCGCGTAGGCCTCGTCGGCCGACAGGTCGGGCCGGACGATGCGCACGGACACCGCCGTGCCGGTGGCGAGCACCACCCCACGGTACATGCCGCCGCACTCGTCGGAGCCCCAGTAGACCTCGAGCCTGTAGGCCGAGAGCAGCGGATCAGCCTCGGCGGGCGGTTCGCCCGTTCGATCGCCGGACTCGGCCAGCGCCCGGGTCGGCCGATCGTCGTTGGGGCACACGGGGCCTACCGTGTGGAGTTGGCAGTGAGGGCAGACACGCATGCCGGGATGATTACTGCAGCGCTGACGCGCCGTCGAGAGGGAATCGGGATCTTCTTTGGCTACCGCGCCAGAACCGAGGCCGAGTCGGCGGCGTCGGGACACTTGCGCTCGTTCACGGGCGTGTAGGGCACGTCGATCTCGCCGATGTACTTGAACGCGGGGCGCACGATCTTGAGGGGACCGGTCAGCATCTCGATGCGGTGCGCGGCCCACCCCGCCATGCGGGCCATGGCGAAGAGGGGCGTGAAGACCTCGGTCGGGATGCCCAGGCAGTCGTAGATGAAACCCGAGTAGAAGTCCACGTTGGCGCACAGGGCCTCCTTCGAGCCCTTGCCCATCTCCTTCAGGACGCGCGGCGCCTCCTCCTCGAACAGCTCGTACAGCTCGAGCTCGTCCTGGCGCCCCTTCTCGATGGCCAGCTTGCGCGCGTACCTCTTCAGGATGACCGCGCGCGGGTCGCTGATGGTGTAGACCGCGTGGCCGAAGCCGTAGAGCACGCCGGTGCGATCGAACTTCTCCTTCTTGAGCAGCTGCACGATCCAGGCACGCACCTCGTCGCGGGAGTGCCAGTTCTTCACGTCGCGCTTCACCTCTTCGAACATCTTCACGACCTGCACGTTGGCGCCGCCGTGCAGCGGGCCCTTGAGCGAGCCCACGGCCGCGGTGGCCGCCGCGTAGAAGTCGGTGCCCGTGGACGACACCACGCGCATGGTGAACGTCGAGTTGTTGCCGCCGCCGTGCTCGGCGTGCAGCACCAGCGCCACGTCGAGCACCCGGGCCTCGAGCGCGGTGAACTCCATGTTGGGGCGAAGCAGGCGCAGGAAGGTCTCGGCTGCCGTGTGGGTCGAGTCGGGCATGTGGATGATCAGGCTGCGGTCGCGGAAGCCGTAGTCGATGGAGTAGTAGGCCCACGGGACCAGCGGCACCAATTTGGCGACCAGCTCGAGCCCCTGGCGGATCTGGTTCTCGAGGGCCAGGTCGTCGGCGCGCTTGTCGCGGCTGTAGAGCACCATGATCGAGCGACCGAGCGCGTTCATGATGTCGGGGGTGCGGAAGGTCTGCAGCACGTCGCGCGAGAAGTTCTTCGGCAGGATGCGCATCTCGCCGAGGGTCATCACGAACTCCTCGAGCTCGAGGCGCGTGGGCAGGCGGCCGAAGATCAGGAGGAAGATGGTCTCCTCGAATCCGAAGTGACCCTCCTTCTCGAAGCCGTTCACCAGGTCCTCGACCTCGATGCCGCGGTAGTAGAGCTTGCCCGGGATGGCCGTGACGACCCCGTCCTTCTTGAGGTAGCCCTCGACCTCGCCGACGGTGGTCAGGCCGACCAGCACGCCCGTGCCGTCGTCGTTGCGCAGGCCGCGCTTCACGTCATGCCGGGCGTACGCCGCCGGGTCGATCTGGTTGAACTTCCGGGCCAACTCGCTCAGGTTTCCGCAGATGCCCATGAGGAACCTCCTGTGATACCCCAACCTAAGAGCGATCGCGCTAGGTTCAATCCCTGCGCCGGGGCAAAATCGCGCCGGCCCGTCGGAGAGCGGGGCTGCACGCCTCGTGTGCCTGCTCGGGCTTGCGCGGGGGTAACCCGCGATTACTCTATCGGTCGACTCGTCGACCCTGGGGGGCCCCATGTCCGTGTCGTCCGGCGCGTTCGGTACGCTGTCTACGCTCTCGGTCTCCGACGGCCCGGTGACGTTTCACGATCTGCCGGCTCTCGAAGCCCGCGGCGTGGTCCCCGTCTCGCGCTTGCCCTACTCGGTGCGCGTGCTGCTCGAGTCGGTCGTGCGCTCGGCCGACGGCTCGTCCGCTTCGGCCGAGGCCCTGGCGCGCTTCGCCGCGTACGACGCGACCGGGGTGGTGCCCGCCGAGGTGCCCTTCCACCCGGCGCGCGTGATCCTGCAAGACTTCACGGGCGTGCCCGCGGTGGTCGACCTGGCCGCGCTGCGCACAGCGGTGGCCCGGGCCGGGGGTGACCCGCGTCGCATCAACCCGCGCCTGCCGGTCGACCTGGTCATCGATCACTCGGTGCAGGTCGACGCGTTCGGGTCGGCCGGGGCCCTCGCGCAGAACCTCGCGCTCGAGTTCGAGCGCAACCGCGAGCGCTACGCCTTCCTGCGCTGGGGCCAGCGTGCGTTCGACAACCTGCGCATCGTCCCGCCGGGCAGCGGCATAGTGCACCAGGTGAACCTCGAGTTCCTGGCCACCGTGGTCGCCACCCGCCAGGTGGGCGGCGTCCGGCTCGCCTTCCCGGACTCGCTGGTGGGCACCGACTCGCACACCACCATGATCAACGGGCTGGGCGTGCTCGGATGGGGCGTGGGCGGCATCGAGGCCGAGGCGGTCATGCTGGGCGCGCCCCTCGATCTGCTGCTGCCCGAGGTCATCGGCGTGCGCCTCTCGGGGCGCCTGCCGGCCGGCGCCACGGCCAC
Source organism: uncultured Myxococcales bacterium (assembly GCA_964494475.1). Classification (GTDB taxonomy): domain Bacteria; phylum Myxococcota_A; class UBA9042; order CAZBRS01; family CAZBRS01; genus CAZBRS01. The sequence goes on from CAZBRS010000001.1 coordinate 72,076, forward strand.
CGACCTGGTGCTGCGCGTGACCGAGGTGCTGCGCCAGCACGGGGTGGTCAACAAGTTCGTCGAGTTCTTCGGCCCGGGCCTGGCGGCCTTGAGCCTGCCCGACCGCGCCACCCTCGCGAACATGGCGCCCGAGTATGGCGCGACGGTGGGCTTCTTCCCGGTCGACCACGTGACCCTCGGCTACCTCAGGGCCACCGCCCGTCCGGCGGCGCTCCTCGAGCTGGTCGAGCGCGTGACCCGGGCGCAGGGCCTGTTCCGCGAAGCGGGCGACCCCGAGCCCGTGTACACGGCGGTGGTCGAGCTCGACCTCGGCGGCATCGAGCCCGCGCTGGCCGGGCCGCGGCGGCCCCAGGACCGCGTGGCGCTCGGCGCCGTGAAGGCCGCTTGGCGGAAGGCCGCGACCGATCCCGCCGACAGGAACGGCTACGCGCTGTCGCCCGAGGCGCTCGGCGCGAGCTTCCCCATCGAGGTCGCCGGGAAGGGCCGGGGCACGTTCGGCCACGGCGCGGTGGCCATCGCCGCCATCACCTCGTGCACCAACACCTCGAACCCCTCGGTGCTGCTGGCCGCGGGCTTGCTCGCCAAGCGCGCGGTCGAGAAGGGGTTGACCGTACCCCCGTGGGTCAAGACCAGCCTGGCGCCCGGTTCGCGGGTGGTCACCGACTACCTCGAGCGCGCCGGGCTCGCGAGCTACCTCGACGCGCTGGGCTTCCAGACCGTCGGCTACGGCTGCACCACCTGCATCGGCAACAGCGGCCCGCTGCCCGACGAGGTCGCTGCCGCCGTCGAAGCGCACGGCCTGGCCGTGGCCTCGGTGCTGTCGGGCAACCGCAACTTCTCGGGCCGTGTGCACGCTCAGGTCAAGGCCAACTGGCTGGCCTCGCCGCCGCTGGTGGTGGCCTATGCCCTGGCCGGCACGGTCGATGTCGACCTGACCACGGAGCCCCTGGGCTTCGGCACCGACGGCGAGCCGGTCTTCCTGGCCGATCTGTGGCCCACCGAGGCCGAGATCGCCGACCTGCTCCTGGCCGCGGCGCGCCCCGAGGTCTACGCGCGCAGCTACGCGAGCGTGGAGCAGGGCCCGGCCGAGTGGAACGCCATCCCGGCGGCCGATGGCGATGTCTACGCCTGGGACGCCGCCAGCACCTACATCCAGGAGCCCCCCTTCCTGGCCGACACGCCCGTGGCGCCGCCCGCGCTGCAGGGGCTGAAGGGTGCCCGCGTGCTCTTCTTCGGCGGTGACAGCGTGACCACCGACCACATCAGCCCCGCCGGCTCGATCAAGAACGACAGCCCCGCCGGGCGCTACCTGCGGCAGCACGGCGTGCCCCAGGCCCAGTTCAACTCGTACGGCGCGCGGCGGGGCAACGACCGCGTGATGGTGCGCGGCACCCTGGCCAACACGCGCCTGCAGAACCGCCTGGCGGGCGGGCGCGAGGGCGGCGTGACCGTGCACCTGCCGACCGGCGACCTCCTGCCGATCTACGACGCGGCCGAGCGCTACCGGGCCGAGGGCGTGCCCCTGGTCATCCTGGCGGGCAAGGACTACGGCATGGGCTCGAGCCGCGACTGGGCCGCCAAGGGCACCTGGATGCTCGGCGTGAAGGCCGTGCTGGTCGAGAGCTTCGAGCGCATCCACCGCGCCAACCTGGCCGAGATGGGCGTGCTCCCGCTCCAGTTCCTGCCCGGCCAGAGCGCCGACGCCCTGGGCCTGACCGGCGCCGAGACCTTCGACGTGCCCCTGCCCGAGGGCCTGCAGCCGCGCCAGCAGCTCACGGTCACCGCCACCCGCCCCGACGGCACGTCGCTCGCCTTCCCGGTGCTGTGCCGCCTCGACACGCCCTTCGATCTCGACGTGTTCCGGCACGGGGGCATCCTGCGCAAGGTGCTGCGCGAGGCGCTCGCGGGGTAGGTCTTGGCCCCGCGCCTCCGCTCTGCTACAGTGCCCGCGATGTCGTGATCGACCGTTCGGTCGACGAGGAGGGCTTTGATGCGCCGCTGCGTGAGGGTGTCGACCGTGCTGGTTGGTTGCTTGCTCGCGATCGCTTGCGGTGGCTCGGGGGACGACGGCTCAACCGACACCCCGAGCTCCGACAGCGTGCTCGACGCGCTCGACGCGACCGCCGATGTCCCGGCCGATGCTCCGGCCGACGTCCCGGCCGACGAGGTCCCGGCCCCCGAGATCGACCCGGCCGTCGCCGCAGCCCTTCAGGCGCTGCTCGACGAGCACGTGATCTTCAGCTCCGAGCCCGGCATCACGCTCGGCGTGTACACGAGAGAGGGCGCGTACTGGGAGGGCGCCGCGGGCATCCGCCAGATCCAGAACGGCGACCCCATGACGTCCGACACGGGCTTCCGCGTGGGCTCGAACACCAAGCCGTTCATGGCCACCCTGGTGTTGTCGCTGGTCGAGGAGGGCGTGCTCGGCCTCGACGACCCCCTCGGCGACTACGTGCCCGGCTACGATCGGTGGAAGGACATCCCGCTGCGCCACCTGGTGGGCATGCAGAGCGGCATCCCCGACTACCTGGGCGTCGCGACGCTCATGTTCGACCTGATCAAGCACCCCAGCGAGCCCGTCACGCCCGACGAGATCCTGTCGTACGTGGCCGACCAGCCGCTGCTCTACGTGCCCGGCGAGGGCGCCAACTACTCGAACAGCAACTACATGCTCCTCGGACTGGTGCTGGCCGAGGTCACGGGCAAGACGCCCGACGTGCTGCTGGCCGAGCGCATCACCGGGCCCCTGGGCCTCACGCACACCTTCCTCGACCTCACCGGCGAGGTGCGCCCCGACGTGTCCCACGGCTACATGGACCTGAACCTGGTGGGCATGATCTTCGGCGTGCCTTCGGCGGTGCTGGCCTTCTTCCCCGACGAGGTCATCGTCGCGGGCACCGTCATCGACTCGTCGTACCTGTTCCATCCGTCGATCACCTGGACGGCGGGCGCGCTCATCTCGACGGCCCACGACATGGCCACCTTCATGCGCGCGCTGCTGACGGGAAAGATCCTCAGCCCCGAGACCGTGAGCATGATGGAGGTGACCAAGATCCTGCCCATCCTCGGCGACCCGGTGCCCTACGGCCTGGGGCTGCAGGTGCGCCCCACCGACTACGGCGACGCCTACGGCCACGGCGGGTTGAACTTCGGCTACCAGGCGGGCACGTACCTCTTGCCCGAGCACGGCATCACCTTCAGTCACATGCACAACTTCCTGCCCGAGCAGAGCGACCTGTTCCAGAACGCCATGCTCGGCGTGCTGGTCGACGGAAAGACCGAGCTGCCCACGCTCTGCACGCCCCCCGAGGGCTTCTTCACGGGAGTAGACGCCGACACCGTGATCGTGCGCTTCAAGGGGCCGGTGAACGGCGTGGACACCCTGGCGCCGAGGCCCGCCATCGGCAACGTGGCCGAGCAGCGGGCCGACAAGCTGGTGCCGCTCTACGGCCTGGGCGCCAAGGCCACGCTGAAGAAGCAGGGCCTCGTCACGCGCCTCGAGCTCGAGTCGCTGGCCCCCGGCGAGTCCAAGGACGCCGAGGTGCTGGTGGCCGCCATCAACCTCGACCCCGCGTGGCTCGACGCCATCGCCGGAGCCGGCGACGCGGTGACCGACGACGCCACCACGGCGGCCGTCTTCTACACCCAGGGCGACCTCGACCTGGTCGACGGCACGCTCGATCCCGTCAAGGTATGCTACACAGCCGTCCGCGACACCACGCGCCCGGCCGCCGTGCACCTCTGCGACGCCGACGCCTTCACCCCCACCGACGGCACGCTGCTGCGCGCCTTCGCCAAGGTGCCCGTCACCCACGACAAGGCCGTCGTCGCGGCCACCCTGCAGGCCATCGGCATGCCGGCGTGCCTGTGCTACGCCAACGGGGCTTGGGGGCTTTGTCCGTAGGGGCTGTACCTGCGGAAACCTCACCCCCTGGCCCCCTCTCCATCGATGGAGAGGGGGGAGCCTGGCTGCTCTCGGGCCTCGACGATTCGGTGCTCACTCCCGCACGATTGCCACGTCCAACGCCCCGCGCTACACTCCGCGCGTTCCCTCCAGGAGTCGCCGAGCCTGTGCGCGCTGTGCCGGTCGAGCCCGTGCTCGACAGCCTGGCCTTCCTCGGTCACCTGGTGCGGGTCGACACGGCCGAAGGGGCGCGGTGGCGGGGGGCCGGGGCGTAGGCGCGTTGGCGGTCCAGGCGGGGAGGACTCATGAGCTCCATCAAGTTGTTCGAATCGAAGCGCATCCGGTCGGTCTGGGTCGAGGCGGCACAGAAGTACTTCTTCTCGGTGTCCGACGTCGTAGGCGCTCTCACGGACAGCGCCGACCCGAAGGCCTACTGGCGGCAACTGAAAAAGCGTGACGGTGAACTCGTGACAGTTTGTCACGGGTTGAAGCTCGTGGCTACGGACGGGAAACGCCGAGTCGAGGATTGCGCGCACAGTGAGGGGTTGTTGCGCATCATCCAGTCGATCCCCTCGCCAAAGGCCGAGCCCTTCAAGCGCTGGCTGGCTACCGTAGGCTACGAGCGACTCGAAGAGATCGAGAACCCCGAACTGGCCGCCAGGCGCATGCGGGACATCTACCGCGCAAAAGGGTACAGCGACGAGTGGATCGAGAAGCGCGTTCGAGGCATCGCCGTCAGGGATGAGCTGACGAACGAGTGGAACAGGCGCGGCGTGAAGGAACAACGCGAGTATGCGATCCTCACCGCCGAGATCAGCCGCGCGACGTTTGGAATGACGCCTTCGGAGTATCGCGAGTACAAGGCCCTCGATCGCCCAGGCGACAATCTGCGCGATCACATGACCGACCTCGAGCTGATATTCACGATGCTTGGCGAGGCATCCACGACCGAGATCGCGCGCACCCTGGACGCGCAGGGCTACCCTCAGAACCTGGAAGCCGCTCGCGAGGGAGGCACGGTAGCCGGGAGCGCTCGCGAAGATCTCGAAGAGAAATCCGGCCGAGCCGTCTCGACGCGTCAGAACTTCAAGGAACTGCCCGAGAGGGCGACGAGAAAGAGCTTGAAGCCCGGCGACACGCCACCGTCCGGGCCGGAGACCCCGCCGAGGCCACCGGCGGGGTAGCCCGGCAGCGATTGAGGGGGTGGCCTCCCGGACAACCGGGCTCCCGGTGGCTCCGAGGGTAGCTCGCGACTCGCGGATCGACAAGGTGGAGGCGTAGATCGACTCCCAATGGCATCGGAATGCGACACAGCCTGTCGCACTCCGGCGCAACCGTTGGCGTGTTCGACGGCGGCGACGACTACCGGCGCGTTCGAAGCCTGGACGTGTTCAAGGGGGGAGAGGCGAATCAGGAGGGCGCCCGCATGAGCGGCGGAGAGTGGTTCCTCCTTGCCGTTGTATTGTTTGTCGTCTCTACGCTCCACTCGGCCTGGACGGCCCGATCCTGGATGGAGATGTTCGGCTTCACCGTCCGCGACCCCGACGCCGACGCGCTCCGCGAGAAGCTCTCCGTATACGAGCGGGCCTACGGTCCGCTGCCCGCCCCGCCTCCTCCGGTCCTGGTGACCCGAGACCCGTTCTCGGGATGCGGCGGCCTCGCGGTGGTCGTGGGATTGGCGGCGTGGGCGTGCACGGCGCTGGGTTGGCGCTTCGCGGGCGGCCTCATCGGCGCGCTGGCCGCGTACTTCGTCGTCGCGCTGGGCTACGGTGTCTCGTGGCGGCGCGAGACGGGCCTCGCGGGCGAAGCCTGAGCCTTGGAAGCTCGCGCGCGCCTCGCGCAACTGAACAGGGAGACGCGCGCCGGTCAGCAGCTCTTCCTGGCCCTGCTGGCCGCCGTGACGGCCTGGGTTGCCGACTACGCCGGGTGGCCCTGGACCAGCGGCGCGTGCGCGTTGCAGGCCGTGCTGGCGGCGCTGGCGGCCTGGAAGGCGCTGCGCGCGCCGAGGGCCGGGTCGGAGACCCCGCCGAGGCCCCCGGCGGGGCAGCCCGGCAGCGATTGAGGGGTGGCCTCCCGGATAACCGGGTTCTCGGTGACCCTTCGGAAGAAGCCGTGGCCCTCGTGGTGTCGCAGGACGAACACGACGATCTCAAGCGCTTCTTCGGCCGCGACGTAGCGGCCAGCGCGGACCGCATCTGACGCGCGAGCTGGTCTCGAACCGTGACGCCGACGTCAACCTCCCAGGTAGAACGCCTCGTCGAGCCACGTGGTCGGTATCTGCCCCTCGCGGCTCTGAACTTGCCCCCAATCAAGCCAAGATTACAGTAGATAGCGCCGTTGCGAAGAGACGTGACCGGAACGGGAGGCCCCATGAACTGGCGGGACAGGATCGTCGTCGACCCCCTGGTGTGCCATGGAAAGGCATGCATCAAGGGCACGCGGGTCATGGTGTCGGTCGTCCTCGACAACCTGGCGGCCGGCCTGGCTCCAGGCGAGATCATGAAGAGCTACCCGTCGCTCTTGCCCGACGACATCCAGGCTTCGATGGCGTATGCCGCCGATCTGGCGCGAGCGTAAAAATGGCGCTCGAATCGATCGCGAGCGGTGACGCCGCCCGTCAGCTCTTCAGATAGAACGCCTCGTCCAGCGACGTGGTCGGCACCTGCCCGTCGCGGCGGGCCTTGGCGGCCACGGCCTCGAGGGCCGCGTGGCGGTACAGGTCGCTGAGCGTGGGGTAGTTGAAGATCTCGTCGGCGATGTCGTTGGCCGTGGCGCCGCGCGCCAGCCAGGCCTGGCCGGTGTGGATGAGCTCGCTGGCGGCGTGACCGACCACGTGCACGCCGAGCAATCTGAGGTCGCCGGCGGCGAACAGCAGCTTCAGCAGGCCCGTGGTGTCGCCCACGATCTGCGCGCGGGGATTGAGCGCGTAGCGACCGCGACCTACCACGACGTCGAGGCCCTTGGTCCGGGCGGTCTCTTCGGTCTCGCCGATGTAGCTGACCTCGGGGATCGAGTAGATGGCGAAGGGCAGGAGCTCGGGGGCGTGCCCCACGGGGCCGGGCAGGCCGAAGGCGTGGCGCATGGCGCGGCGGCCCTGCTCCATGGACGTGCTGGCCAGGGCGGGGTAGCCGATGAGGTCGCCCACGGCGTAGATGTGCGGGTGCGCCGTCTGGTACAGGTCGTTGACGGTCATCAGGCCGCGGGCGTCGGCCGTGAGCCCGATGGCGTCGAGGTTCAGGCGGTGGCTGTTGCCGTCGCGCCCGGCGGCGTAGAGCAGCGCCTCGGCCTCGAGCACGTTGCCCTTCCTCGTGGTGCAGCGCATGCGCGGCGGCTCGCCCGGCAGGCGCTCGATGGTCTCGTAGTGGTCGTCGTGCAGCACCACGGCGCCGTTCCGCTGCAGCTCCTTCTCGAGCAGCCCGGCCACCTCGCGATCGACGTAGGGCAACAGCTCGGCGCGCGTGTCCTGCAGGGTGACCTCCACGCCCAGCGCCGTGAAGATCGACGTGTACTCGACGCCGATGACGCCCGCGCCGAGCACCAGCAGCGAGCGCGGGATGCGCGGCAGGCGCAGGATGGTGTGCGAGTCGAACAGCACCTGGTCGTCGAAGGCGATGTCGGCGGGGCGGTTGGGCCGCGAGCCGGTCGCCAGCACGATGACGTCGGCCGTCAGGTGCACGCGGACTTGCTCGTCGGCGCCGATCACCGCCACCGTGTGCGGGTCGACGAAGCGCCCCGTGCCCCGGAACACCTGAATGCTGTTGCGGTCGAGCGCGCGGTTGATGAGCTCGAGCTCGTGCTGCACGACCGACTTTTCGTGCGCCATGAAGTCGGCCACCGTGAGCGGGCCCTCGAGCGAGCAGCGCAGCCCCTGCACGCGATCGCCGGTCATGCTCTTCACGAACAGCGCGCTCTCGCGCAGCGTCTTCGACGGAATGGTGCCCCAGTTGACGCGGGTGCCGCCCACCGCCGTGTGGCGCTCGACGACCGCGACCGTCTTGCCCGCGCGCGCGGCGTAGATGGCTGCGCGCTCGCCGCCGGGGCCACACCCGATCACGATCACATCAAATCGCAACACCGTCCCCTGAGATCGTCAAGATCGTAAGACCGACCCTATCCGTGAATCGCGCGGCCTTCGACGGCCAGCGCGGCCTCTTTGAGGATCTCGGACAGCGTGGGGTGGGCGTGGCAGGTGAGGGCCAGGTCTTCGGCGCTGGCCTTCAACGAGAGCGCCACCGTCGCCTCGCCGATGAGCTCCGACGCCCGGGCTCCGAGGATCTGCACGCCCAGGAGGCGGTCGGAGTCGGCGTCGGCCACCACCTTGGCGAGGCCGTCTTCGGCCCCCAGGCTCTTGGCGCGGCCGTTGGCCTTGTAGAAGAACTTGCCCGTCTTGACCTTCAGGCCCCGGGCCACGGCCTCGTCCTCGGTCAGCCCCACCTGCGCGAGCTCGGGCTCGGTGTAGACCACGTTGGGGATGGCGTCGGCGTCGACGTGCCCGGCCTTGCCCGCGATGCGTTCGACGGCCGCGATGCCCTCCTCTTCGGCCTTGTGGGCCAGCATGGGGCCCGCGACCAGGTCGCCGATGGCCCACACGCCCGCGGCGGCGGTGGCGAAGTGCCCGTCGACCGGCACGCGCCCCTTCTCGTCGGGGGTGAGGCCCACGCTCGCGAGGCCCAGCCCCTGGCTGAAGGGCTTGCGGCCCACGGCGACCAGCACCTTGTCGCCCACCAGCACGTGCTCGCCCCCCTTGGCGTCGACCACCGTCACGTGCAGGTCGGCGCCCTCGACGCGCGCGCCCGTCACGCGGTGCTGCAGCAGGAACTGCAGGCCCTGCTTCTTGAGCGAGCGTTCGAGCATCTTGGCCAGCTGCTTGTCGGCGAAGGGCACGATCTGGGGCAGCATCTCGACCACGGTCACCTCGGCGCCGAGCCGGCGCCACACGCTGCCGAGCTCGAGGCCGATGGCGCCGCCGCCCACGACGACGAGGTGGCGCGGGACGCGGTCGAAGGCCAGCGCCTCGGTGGAGCTGACCACGCGCTCGCCGTCGAAGGGCAGGAAGGGCAGCTCGATGGGCACCGAACCCGTGGCGAGCAGCACGGCCGTGGCGTGGAGGGTCTCGGTGGCGCCGTCGTCGGCGTGCAGGCGCACCTTGCCGGGCCCGTCGAGCTCGGCGCGCGCCTGCCTCACGGTGACCTTGTTCTTCTTCATGAGCAGGCGGATGCCGTCGGTCAGCTCCTTGACGATGCCGGCCTTCCGCGCCTGCATCGCGGCGAGGTCGTACGTGACGGCGCCGGTCCTGACCCCGAACTCGGCCAGGCTCTCGCAGGCGCGCGCGTACGCCTCGGTCGACTCGAGCAGCGCCTTCGACGGGATGCAGCCCACGTTCAGGCAGGTGCCGCCGAGGCTCTGGGCCTTCTCGACGAGCAGGGTCTTCAGGCCGAGTTGGCCGGCGCGGATGGCGGCCACGTATCCGCCAGGGCCCGCTCCGATGACCACCAGATCGTAGGATTCCATCCGATTCCTCCGCGTCCCGGGTGCCCCAACATACCGGGTCACGCGTCCAACAGCAACCGTTCGGGGCGCTCGACGCAGTCGACGATGCGCTTCAGGAACGACACCGCGTCGCGGCCGTCGACCAGGCGGTGGTCGTACGAGAGCGCCACGTACATCATGGGCCGGATGACGATCTCGTCGCCCACCGCGATGGGGCGGCGCTTGATGCCGTGCATGCCCAGAATGCCGCTCTGGGGCGGGTTCAGGATGGGCGTCGACATCAGCGAGCCGTACACGCCGCCGTTCGTGATCGAGAACGTGCCTCCCGTCAAATCGGCCAGGGTCAGCTTGCGGTCGCGGGCCTTCTTCGCCAGCGCGCCGATCTCCTTCTCGATGTCGGCGAACGACCGGCGATCGGCGTCGCGGAGCACCGGCACGACCAGCCCCGCGTCGGTGCTGACGGCCACCCCCACGTCGTAGAACGAGGGCTGGACGATCTCGTCGCCCTCGATGCGCGCGTTGACCAGGGGGAAGCGCTTCAGCGCGTCGACGGCGGCCTTCACGAAGAAGCTCATGAAGCCGAGCTTCACGCCGTGCTTCTTCTCGAAGTCGTCCTTCAGGGCGTCGCGCAGGGTCATGACGCCGCTCATGTCGAGCTCGTTGAAGGTGGTGAGCATGGCGGCCGTCGACTGGGCCAGCACGAGGCGCTCGGCGATGCGCTGGCGCAGGGGGCTCATGGTCGTGCGCGTCACGCCGCGCTCGCCGGGCGAGAGCGCGGGCGGCGAGGGGGGCTCGGGCGCGACCGGGGCCAGCACGACCGGCGGCGCGGCGGGCTCCGGGGTCGCGAGGCGCGTCAGGACGTCGTCCTTCGTCAGGCGGCCGCCGGGCCCGGAGGGGGTGAGGCTGGCCGGGTCGAGCGCGTGCTCCTCGACGAGCCGGCGCACCGACGGTCGCAGGTCCGCGAGCGCCGCGCTCTTGGCGGCGGCCTGCGCGAAGCCGGCGGGGGGCGCGATGGGGGGAGGCTCCGGGGCCGCGAGCGGCGCGGCCTTGGCGGGGGAGGGCGCTGACGTCGACGCCGCGGCGTCGGTCTCGAGCGCGCCCACCGTGTCACCCACCTTCACCTTCGTGCCGGCCGGCACGGTGATGGAGAGCCGTCCGGCCGCCTCGGCCTGGACCGTGAGCGTGACCTTGTCGGTCTCGAGCTCGAACAGCTCGTCGCCGGCCTTCACCACGGCGCCTTCGGACCCGTGCCACTCGACCAGCGTGCCGCCCGTGATCGACTCGCCGACCTCTGGAACCTTGATCTGCACCCGCATGACTGCCTCCCTCTCAGATACCGAGAGCTCTTGCGATGAGCGCGGCCTGCTTCTCGCGGTGCACGCGCGCCGAGCCCGTGGCCGGGCTGGCGCTCGCGGGCCGCCCCTCGTAGCGCAGCTTGCGCTTCGGGAACAGCGCGCGCAGTCGCGGCTCGAGGAACGTCCACGCGCCGCGGTTCTGCGGTTCTTCCTGCGCCCAGACCAGCTCGGCGTTCGCGGGGTGCGCCTCGACGGCCTCCCGGAGCGCGTCCTCGTGCAGGGGATGGAGCTGCTCCACGCGCACGATGGCCACGTCGGTCACGTTCCTGGCACGCCGCGCCTCCTCGAGCTCGTAGAAGAGCTTGCCGGTCACGAGCACCACGCGCCGCGCCCTCGACGGCCGCATCGGATCGCCGATGACCTCGCGGAATCCGCCGTCGGACAGCTCGCCGGCGTTGGAGGTGCAGGCCGGCAGGCGCAGCAGGCTCTTGGGCGTGAAGACGACGAGCGGCTTGCGGAACGTGCGCTTCAACTGGCGCCGCAGCACGTGGAAGTACTGGGCCGGCGTGGTCGGCACGACCACCTGCACGTTGTCGTCGGCGCACGCCTGCAGGTAGCGCTCGACGTAGGCGTTCGAGTGCTCGGGGCCCTGGCCCTCGTAGCCGTGCGGCAGGAGCAGCACCAGCCCGCTGGAGCGCTGCCACTTGGCCTCGGCCGCGAACACGAACTGGTCGAGGATGACCTGCGCGCCGTTCGCGAAGTCGCCGAACTGCGCCTCCCACAGGATGAGCGCCCGCGGTTCGGCCAGCGAATACCCGTACTCGAAGCCCAGCACCGAGGCCTCGGACAGGCTGCTGTCGTAGACCATGAACCGCGCCTGTTCGGGCGACAGGTTCTGCAGCGGAATCCAGCTCGCCTGGCTGCGCATGTCGCGCCAGACCGCGTGTCGCTGCGAGAAGGTGCCGCGTCCGCAGTCCTGTCCCGAGAGGCGAACCTTGACGCCCTCGACCAGGAGCGTCCCGAAGGCCAACAGCTCGGCGGTGGGCCAGTCGACGAGGCCGCCGTCGCGCACCGCCGCGAGCACGTCGGGCAGGCGCTTCGCGACCTTGGGGTTCAGCTCGAAGCCGGGCGGCACGCGCGTGAGCCCCTCGGTCACCGCCACCAGCGTGGCGTGGGTCGCGGTCGTATCGGCCGGCGCGAACGAGAACGCGTTGTCGAAGCCCCTCCAGAGGTCGCCGTACGCGGGCACCTCGTAGCGGGCGCCCCCCTGCCGCACGACGTTGAACGCGTCGACCAGGCGCTGCTCGAGATCGTCGGCCAGGCGCTGCAGCGCCGCCTCGGAGAGCACGCCCTCGTCGACGAGCTGCTGTTCGTACAGCCGGCGGAGCGTGGGCCGGTTGCGGATCTTCTCGTACAGCAGCGGCTGGGTGAAGCGCGGCTCGTCGCCCTCGTTGTGGCCGTGGCGACGGTAGCACACCAGATCGATGACCACGTCGCGCCCGAACTGCTGGCGGAAACGCAGCGCCAGCCCGGCCACGTGCACCACGGCCTCGGGGTCGTCGCCGTTCACGTGGAACACGGGCACGTCGAAGCCCTTGGCCACGTCGGTGCAGTAGCGCGTGGAGCGCGAGTCGGTGGGGCTGGTCGTGAAGCCGATCTGGTTGTTGACCACCACGTGCACGGTGCCGCCGGTGCGGTAGCCGCTGAGGCCGGCCAGGTTGAACGTCTCGGCCACGATCCCCTGGCCCGCGAAGGCGGCGTCGCCGTGCACTAGCAGGGGCACGACCTTGCGCCGGCCCACGGTGTCGCCGCGCTGGCGCTGCTTGGCGCGCACGCGCCCCTCGACCACGGGGTCGACGGCCTCGAGGTGGCTGGGGTTCGACGTCAGCGTCAGGTGGCACGAGCGGCCCCAGCGATTCGCGTGGTCGGAGCTGTAGCCCCGGTGGTACTTGACGTCGCCGTCGCCGCCGGGCTGCTCCCAGGCCGTGTCGTCGAACTCCGAGAAGATCAGGCCGTAGGATTTGTCGAGCAGGTTGGCGAGCACGTTGAGGCGCCCGCGGTGGGCCATTCCGAAGACGATCTCCTCGATTCCCAGCTCGGGGGCCTGCTCGACGATCTCGTGCAGCAGCGGGATGAGCGCCTCGGCGCCCTCGAGCGAGAAGCGCTTCTGGCCGGGGTAGTGGCGGGCGACGAAGGTCTCGAACTGCTCGGCGTCGGTCACGTGCCGCAGGATGACGAGTTTCTGCTCGCGCGACAGCGCCGGGCGGTTTCGGATGGGCTCCATCTGCTGCTGCAGCCAGCGCCGCATCGCGCGCTCCTGCAGGTGCTGGTACTCCACGGCCACCGAGCGGCAGTAGGTGCCCTCCAGCGCCGCGAGGATCTGCCGCAGCGGGGCCCGCGTCACGTCGGCCACGTCGCCCGCGTCGAACACGCGGTCGAGATCGGCGTCGGAGAGCCCGAACGACGTGAGCGCCAGGTCGGGGTGGGGCGGCTTCGGTTCGCCCAGGGGATCCGTGTCGGCGACCAGGTGACCCAAGGATCGGTACGCCTCGATCAGCGCGGCCACCCGGCCCTGCTCGTGGGCGAAGGCCGCCGCCTGGCAGCTCCGGGGGCACATGGCCAGCTCGAAGCCCTGGAAGAAGGCCTGCCACTCGGAGGGCACCAGGGCCGGGTCCTGGCGGAACTGCTGGTAGAGGGCTTCGAGGTATTCGGAGTTGGCCGCGGCGAACACCGAGGGTCGCGACGCGAGCGATGTCGGCTGCTGAGGCTCCACGCCACGTCTCCCGTTGGTCCTTCGATAGGGGGCCAATCTAGGAGCGTTCAGCCCGCGCGCAAGGGCCCTTATTCCTTGTATTTCGGTTGAACGAAGACCTCGACGCCGGCCTTGGGCGCGTTCGCGTCCTGGTCCCAGTACGGGCTCATGCGGCGCAGGCTGGCGATGACGCCGGGCAGCACGTCGAGCAGGGCGTCGACGTCGGCGTCGGTCGTGTAGCGGCTGGTCGACAGGCGCAGCGACCCATGGACGGCGGTGAACGGCACCCCCATGGCCTTCAGCACGTGGCTGGGATCGAGCGACCCGCTGGTGCACGCCGAGCCCGACGACGCGCAGATCCCGTGCTCGTTCAGCGCGAACAGGATGCCCTCGCCCTCGACGTACTCGAACGAGACGTTGGTGGTGTTGGGCAGGCGGGGCGCGCCGCCGCCGTTGACGAGCACGTGGGGGATGCGCGCCGTCACCTCGCGCTCGAGCCGCTGCTGCAGGGCGAGCTCGTGGGCCGCGTCGGCCGCGTGGGCGCGCGCCAGCTCGCAGGCGACGCCGAGCCCGACGATACCGGGCACGTTCTCGGTGCCGGCGCGCCGTCCGCGCTCCTGGTGGCCCCCCAGCAGGTAGGGGCGCCAGCGGGTGCCGCGGCGCACGAACAGCACGCCGACGCCCTTCGGGCCGTGCAGCTTGTGGCCCGACAGCGTGAGCAGGTCCACGTCGGCCAGGTCGCGCGTGAGCTCGACGGGCAGCTTGCCCACGGCCTGGGTGGCGTCGGTGTGGAAGACGATGGCCGGATCGGTGCGCTTGACGATGCGCGCGAGGTCGGCGATCGGGAAGATCACGCCGGTCTCGTTGTTGGCCATCATGAGCGAGACGAGGGCCGTGTCGGGGGTGAGCGCGTGGATGAGATCGCGCACGTCGAGCCGCCCCGAGCCGTCGACGTCCAGCCAGGTCACGCGGTAGCCGGCGCGCTCGATCTCCCTGGCCACCTCGAGCACGGCCGGGTGCTCCACCTTGCTCAGAATGACGTGCCGCCGCTCGGGGTTGGCCCGCAGGGTGCCCCACAGCGCCGCGTTGTTGCCCTCGGTGGCGCCGGCCGTGAACAGCACCTCGGTCTTCGCGCCCACGCCCAGCAGGCGCGCCACGCTCTCCCGGGCCCGCTCGATGGCGTCGCGGGGCCCGCGCGCCTCGCGGTAGGCTGAGCTCGGGTTGAAGTACTCGTCCTTCAGCCAGGGCAGCATGGCCTCGTAGACCTCGGGGGCCACGGCCGTGGTCGCGTTGTTGTCCAGGTAGATCGTGCGCGCCATGGCTACACCTCGATGACCTGCAGTTCGGGGTCCACCGACCCCCGCAGCGCGTCCTGGACCACGAAGCGGAGCGTGTCCCGGGCGCCCGCGCAGCCGGCGCACACGCCCACCAGGCGGCAGTACACGTTCTTGTCGCGGATCTCGACGATCTCGATGTCGCCCCCGTCGAACTGCAGCCGCGGTCGCACCTGGGTCTCGACCACGCGCTCGATCTCCTTGGCCAGCTGGTACGGCGTGCGCTTGGAGGCCTTGGGCGTGACGTCGGTCGAGGGCGTGGCCTCTTGCGGTCCCCAGGCGTCGTTCAGCAGGTCCTGCAGCCCCCCGGGCTCGTGGTGGCACGCGGTGCAGGCGCCCCCCGCCTTCACCGCCGCCGTGACGTCGGCGATGGTGCGCAGGTTCAGCTCCTTGATCTTGCGCCGCAGGTAGGGCTCGGTCAGGTTGAAGCAGCGGCAGACGACGCGCCCTTCGTCCTCCTCGAGCTGCTCGGGATCGATGCCGAGCTCCGAGAGCGGCACGTCCCGCTTGCGCGCCCAGTCGACCACGGCCGCCTGCAGCGCCTCGGCGCCCATCACGGAGCAGTGCAGCTTCTGCGGCGGTAGCCCGTCGAGGTAGGCCACGATGTCGGCGTTCTTGATGCGCAGGGCCTGGAGGGGCGTGACCTGCTTCTCTTCGAGCAGGCGGCAGAGGG
The DNA here is from genome assembly GCA_964494475.1 of uncultured Myxococcales bacterium. GTDB lineage: Bacteria > Myxococcota_A > UBA9042 > CAZBRS01 > CAZBRS01 > CAZBRS01. The sequence goes on from CAZBRS010000001.1 coordinate 87,524, forward strand.
CCTCGGACGAGGCGATGGCCGACGTGCACCCGAAGGTCATGTACTTCGACTCGACGATGCGGTCGAGGCGCGGATCGTCGTTCTTCTCGACGCGAAAGGTGAACTCCATGGCGTCACCGCACGAGATGGAGCCGTGCTGGCCGAAGCCGTCGGGCTCGGGCAGGGCGCCCAGGTGCGTGCCGGCCTTGCCCGCCACGGCGTCGAGGAAGAGCTGGCGCGTTTTGTCCGAGTAGTCCCAGGGCATGGGGGTGGCCCTCCAACGGTGACGTGGGAACATTGGCCGCGCGCAGCCGGAAGTCAAGGCGCTGCGTGTCACAGCGTGCGTTGCAGAGCTTGACGTGCTGCGCACGGCGTTCCATCCTTCGGCGAGGAAATCCACCCTCTTCGGGAGGTCCCCATGACGCGTCTCGCCTGCCACCTGGTCGTCCTCACGTTGGTGCTCGCCTGCGACGGCGGCGGTGACGACAACCGACTGGGCGACGATGACCCCACCACGCCCGCGGGAGCCTCGATCGTGGGCACCTGGGCCATCGTGGGAACGCTGGTCACCTCCTCGTCCGAGGACCCGACCAACCCGCTCGCGCCCAAGCCCGGCCAGCAGATGACCGACACCTGGACCATCGCCAAGAGCGCCACCGGGCTCGATCTCACGACCCCCAAGGGCACCATCCCCGGCGAGGCCGTGGCGGGCGGCGCGCACTTCTACGTGTCGTTCGAGTGGGAGGCCGGCGTGTGGATTACGGTGACCATCGACTGCGTGCAGAACACGGCGACGCGCATGGTGGGCACCGAAGAGATCGTCTACACCGGCACGAACGTGGTCACGGGCGAGCCCATCCCGCTGGGGCGCGAGGCCTGGACGTTCGAGGGCACGAAGCCGTGACTTTCTTCGCCCCGATCCTGTAGACTCCCGCCGTTCCACCCACGAGGGACCCATGAACAGATTCGCGTGCCTTGGCTGCGCGCTGGTGCTCGGCGCGGCGCTGGTGGGGGCCGGAGCCACCGCGATCGCCGCGCCCGGGCAGAAGGCGCACCACGACGAGGAGAGCCGAGCCATGTTCACCCAGAAGGACCTCGACGCCGCGGTCGCGGCCATCGTGAAGGCGCACCCGCAGGCCGATCGCGCCGCCGCGCAGAGGGGCGTGCGCCAGGTGTCGCTCTTCTGGCGCGCCTCCGACGGCGACGCCGCCGTCCTGGCCGCCTTCGCGGCCGAGCAGTTCGCGGCCGACGCCGACGCGCGGGCGGTGCTGCTCGAGCGGTTCGACGCGGCCCTCGAGGCCTTGGGCGGCCACCGCGTGGCCCTCACGCGCACGCTGCGCGAGCGCATGGAGCTCGACCTCGGGGCGCAATTGCCGGTCGACCTGCTCTTCGCCACCCTCGACCCCTTCGATCACTTCGTCGACGACGCGTTCACGACGAAGGTGGCGTTCGTGGCGCTCTTGAACTTCGAGCTGCCCACGCTGCCCGAGCTGAAGGCGGCCGCGGCGGGGCTCTCGCGCCAGCAGTGGGCGGGCGCGCGCCTGGCCAAGGCGTTCTCGGCCCGCGTGCCCGGCGAGGTGTCGCAGGCCATCACGCGCGCGCTGGCCACGGCCGACGACTACATCGCCAACTACAACGTGCACACCGCGGGCCTGGTCGACGCCGACGGCGCCCAGGTCTTCCCCGGCGGGCCCAAGCTCATCAGCCACTGGGGCCTGCGCGACCACATCAAGGCCCTCTACTCCGACCCCGTCGGGAACGTCGACGCCCAGCGCCTCATCAAGACCGTGATGGAGCGCATCGTGCGCCAGGAGATCCCGGCCGTCGTGATTGACAACCCGGCGGTGCAGTGGGACCCCGTGGCCAACCGCGTGCGGTCGACCGAGCCCTCCAAGGCCCAGCCGAAGGCCGCGCGCGAGCCCGACCGGCGCTTCCAGGTGCTCCTCGACGTGTTCCACGCCATGAAGGCCGCCGATCCCCACACGCCCACGCTGCCCACCTACGTGGCCCGGCGCTTCGACCACTACCGCGAGATGACCTGGGACGACGTCGACGGCCTGCTGTCGGCGGTGCTGAAGGCGCCCGTGGCCCACGACGTGGCCGCGCTCATCTCCAGGCGCCTGGGCCGGCCGCTCGAGGCCTTCGACATCTGGTACGACGGATTCAAGGTGCGCGCCACCCTCGACGAGGCCGAGCTCGATCGCACGGTGCGCGGGCGCTATCCCACTCTCGAGGCCTTCGCCGCCGACCTGCCCGGCGTGCTGGTCAAGCTGGGGTTCGCGCCCGACAAGGCGGCCTGGCTGGCCGAGCGCATCGCCGTCGATCCGGCCCGCGGGGCGGGGCACGCCATGGGCGCCGGCATGCGCACCGACAAGGCGCACCTGCGCACGCGCGTGCCCACGGGCGGCATGGACTACAAGGGCTACAACATCGCCCTGCACGAGCTGGGGCACTGCGTGGAGCAGACCTTCAGCGTGTACGCCGTCGACCGCGTGCTCATGGGCGACGTGCCCAACGTGGCCTTCACCGAGGCCTTCGCCTTCCTGTTCCAGGTGCGCGATCTCGACGTGCTCGGCCTCGGCCGCGCCGACCCGACGGTGCGCGCCCTGAACGCCCTCGACGCCTACTGGATGACCTTCGAGATCGCGGGCGTGGGGCTCCTCGACATGCGCGTGTGGCGCTGGATGTACGACCACCCGAACGCCACGGCCGCCGACCTCCGCGACGCGGTGGCCGCCCTCGCGATCGACGTCTGGAACACCTACTACGCGCCCGTGCTGAAGGTGAAGGACACGCCGCTCCTGGCCATCTACAGCCACATGATCAACTCGGCGCTCTACCTGCCCGACTACACGCTGGGGCACCTGATCCAGTTCCAGATCGAGCGCGCCATCGAGGGCAAGAACCTGGCCACCGAGATGGAGCGCATGCTCGCGCCGGGCCGCGTGACCCCCGACGCCTGGATGTTGAACGCGGTGGGCGCGAAGGTCTCGGCCCAGCCCCTCATCGACGCGGCCGCGGCGGCGCTGACGAGGATTCCATGACCGAACCCGAAAAGAAGACCCTGGGCGCCTGGTTCGCGGCCACCTTCAAGGAGACGGCCGACACCTTCCGCGCCTTCTCGAAGGCCCCGCGCGCCCTGTGGGGCGTGAACGTCTCGTACTTCCTCGAGGGCTTCGTCTACTTCGGCATGCTGGGCTACCTGGCCATGTTCTTCAACGAGAACGTCGGGTTGTCCGACCAGGCCGCGGGCGTCATGGTGGGCGTGCTCACCTGGGGCATCACGTTCAGCATGTTCCTGTTCGGGGGCCTGGCCGACAAGTGGGGCGTGCGCACGGCGCTGCTGCTGGCGCTCGTGCTCATGCTCCTGGGGCGCGCGATCATCGCCTCGGGGCCCTTGCTGGGGCTCGCGCCCGATGGCCTCTGGTCGGCCATCCACCTCATGACCCTGGCCGGCATCTTCTTCATCGTGCTCGGCTACGGCATGTACCAGCCCGCCGCCTACGCCGCCGTGCGCCAGATGGCCACGCCCGAGCAGGCCACCATGGGCTACGCCATGCTCTACGCCCTCATGAACCTGGGCGGCTGGCTGCCGTCGTTCTTCTCGCCCGTGCGCAAGGCCTACGGCATCTCGGGCGCCTACTGGGTCTACACGGGGCTCACCGTGCTGGGCATCGTGCTCACCTTCTTCATCCTCACCAAGAAGGTGACGGCGCGCGCCATCGCCGAGGCCAAGGAGGCCAAGGCCAAGGCCGACGCGGCCGCCGGCAAGGCCGAAGCGCCCAAGGTCGAGGGCCCCGCGGTCAAGCCGCCGTTCTCGCTCGTCACGTGGTTGAAGACCCACCCCCTGGCCGACGCGCGCTTCGCCTTCTTCATCTTCTGCCTCATCCCGGTGCAGACGCTCTTCGCCCACAACTGGCTCACGTTGCCCATGTACGTCGAGCGCGCGTTCCGCGGCACGGCCATCGGTGACAACTTCGAGTTCACGGTCAACCTGAACCCGCTGCTCATCTTCATCCTGGTGCCCATCGTGGCCGCGCTCACCCAGCGCGCCAAGGTCTACACCATGATGATCATCGGCACGCTCGTGATGGCGCTGCCCACGTTCCTGCTGGCGCTCGGGCCCTCGCCCTACACGCTGTACGCGTTCCTCCTCTTCATGACCATCGGCGAGGCCATGTGGCAGCCGCGCTTCCTGCAGTACGCCGCCGAGATCGCGCCCGAGGGGAAGACGGCCATGTACATGGGCGTGGCCCAGTTCCCGTGGTTCATGACCAAGATGATCACCAGCCTCTACTCGGGCTGGTTCCTCGCGCGCTACTGCGCCGACCCCGCGACCGGGGCTGCCCTCAACACCGAGTTCATGTGGTTCGTCTACGCCCTCATCGCCCTGTCGTCGTCCGTCATGCTCATCCTGGCCAAGCCCTGGATGACGCGCGGAAAGGGCCTGCAAACTACTTGACGCGCGCTTTGGCTCGGCTAGTGTGCCCCTGTGCTGGCGGTTGAACGGGGTCGGTCGCTCCTTGCCGATCTGCGGTTCCCGTTGGTCGAACGCACCTAAGGAGCATCCCATGGACCCCGCGAATCGTACCCAGCAGATCATCTCCCTGACCGAGAAGGTCAGCGCCCACAACTACCACCCGTTGCCGGTCGTCATCGCCCGCGCCGAGCGCGAGTGGGTGTGGGACGTCGACGACAGGCGCTACCTCGACTGCCTGTCGGCCTACTCGGCCGTGAACCAGGGCCACCGCCACCCGCGCATCCTGGCCGCCGCCCTCGAGCAGATGGGGCGCGTCACGCTCACGAGCCGGGCCTTCCACAACGATCGCATGGGCGACTTCCTCGCGAGGCTCACCACGCTGGCCGGCTACGAGATGGCGCTGCCCATGAACACGGGCGCCGAGGCCGTCGAGACGGCGCTCAAGCTAGCGCGCAAGTGGGGCTACCGGGTCAAGGGCGTCCCGGCGGGCCAGGCGCACATCGTGGTCGCGGCGGGCAATTTCCACGGGCGCACCACGACGGTGTGCAGCTTCTCGACCGACGACGACTGCCGGGGCGACTACGGCCCCTTCACTCCGGGCTTCACGACCATCCCGTACGGCGACGCGCGGGCCCTCGAGGCCGCGCTCACGCCGAACACGGTGGCCTTCCTGGTCGAGCCCATCCAGGGCGAGGCGGGCGTGCTCGTGCCGCCGGCGGGCTATCTGGCCGAGGTGGTGCGCCTCTGCCGCGCCCGCAACGTGCTCAGCATGTTCGACGAGATCCAGACGGGCCTGGCGCGCACGGGCCAGATGTTCTGCTGGCAGCACGAGGGCCCCGCGGCGCGGCCCGACGTGATGGTGCTCGGCAAGGCGCTGGGCGGCGGGGTCTACCCGGTCTCGGCCTGCCTGGCCGACGCGGCCGTGATGTCGGTCTTCAAGCCGGGGCAGCACGGCTCCACGTTCGGCGGCAACCCCCTGGCCGCGGCCGTCGGCATCGCCGCGCTCGACGTGCTCGTCGACGAGCGCCTGGCCGAGCGCGCCCTGCGCCTGGGGCAGATCTTCCGGGGCGAACTCGCGACGTTGCCGTCCGACCGCGTGCGCGAGGTGCGCGGCAAGGGCCTGTTGAACGCCGTCGAGCTAACGCCCGACGCGGGCTTCACGGGGCGCCAACTGAGCCTCGAGCTCCTGCGCCGGGGCATCCTGGCCAAGGACACCCACGGCCAGACCGTGCGCTTCGCGCCCCCGCTCGTGCTCGAAGAGGAGACCCTGCGCTGGGCCCTCGGCGAGATCAAGGCCGCCGTCCTGGCCCTTTGAACGAAGGGTGACCGCGAGCGGCTATCGGACGCTCGCACGGCGTGGACTCCAGGCGTCCACGCCGAAGACAACAACGCTGGAGGTGAACGCCTCGGGCGTTTACCTCCAGCGCGCCTCGTAGATCGCCGGATCGTTCGGGGCCTTGCCCCCCGACACCCAACGGACCTCGACCTCGCGCCCTCCAGCGAAGTGGATGGCGCAGGTGAACCAGCCGCGCAGGTAGCTCCACCAGAGGTCGTGGGGCGAGGGGAAGTCGCGGATGGTGGCGCGCACGTGGCCGCGGGCGAGCTTCTCGACGTAGAACGTGCCGCCGTTGATCACGCGCTGGCCCCACAGGATGGCCGCCATCTTCAGGACCCACTCGGGGTTCAGCAGGCGCATGAACAGCTTCTGCGTACCCGAGAGATCCTTCTCGCTGTTGTAGCGGCCGAGCGCGAACAGCACGTCGGGGTCCTTCGCGGCGAAGCGGCCCGCCACGCCACCGAGCATATCGAGGACCACGGGGAAGAGCACCGTTCCGCCCGCGTCGAGCCGCCCGTCGTAGCTGGCGCGGGTCTCGGGCAGACGCTCGGCGAGCAGGCGGTCCCACTCGCCCGAGCCGAAGTGCTCCCAGACGTAGTCGCGCGAGCTCATGAGAAAGCGATTCGTGATGCTGACCATGGGGGCTCCTCGTCGTGCCCGCGGACGGGCAGATGGGGTTCCTGCGTACCGTACCGGACCTCCGCAGGCTCTGCAAGTGCGGGTTCGAACGCTCGGGGGGCCGCGCCGGCGGCTTGGAATCCTGTTGACGACACCCCTCCCTTTGGGCAAGATTCCCCCGACTGTTCCACTCCAATGGCGGAGAAAAGCAGATGTCCGACGAGCGATCCAACGGCGGCGAGCGTGACGAGCAGCAGGATCCCGCCCTGCAGCAGGAAGGTCTCCCGGCCGAGTTCGTGATGCCCGACGACGATGGGGGCGCCTCCGACGACGAGCCCATCGACAAGGAGGCCCTCCGGCCGCCCGAGTCGCGCTCCAAGCTGGGGCTGACCCTCATCGTGGTCTGCCTGGCCATCCTCGGCCTGGCGGGCATCATGGTGGTCGGCAACGCCAAACTGCGCGATCAGGTCGACGCCTTCCTGGGTGGCGAGATCGCCAAGTACAAGATGGCCGAGAAGAAGGTCTGGGAAGACCGGTTCCGCGAGATCGAGGGCAAGACCAAGCCGTTCTACGGCGAGGTCGTGCTCACGTACTACCCGCAGGACGCCAAGGTCACCATCACGGACTCCGTGAAGACCTATGCGACGTTCAAGGACTTCCAGGAAGGCAAGGTGGCCTCCACCACCGACACGGTCATCCCGAACCAGACCGACAAGCTGAAGCCCGGCGAGATCGTCAAGCAACTGCCGCTGCGTGATCTGCCCATCCGCGGGCGCGAGTTCACCGGCCCCGCGCTCGACAACCCCGACGGCATCACCACGGCCGAGATGGCCAAGGTCGACGTCAAGGTCGTCGAGCACGAGTACAAGGTCACCATCGAGAAAGAGGGCTACAAGAAGCGCGACTTCGTCTTCGCGGTCAACGCCTGGGAGCGCCCGAGCCCCATCGTCAACGCCATGTTCAACTTCCCGGGCTGCGACCTCGAGCCCGAGCCCGAGACCATGAAGGCCAACTTCGTGGGCGCCCACAAAGAGATGTTCTGCCTCGAGAAGTTCGAGAAGGACCGCCAGAAGCTGCTCGACGCCAAGAAGCAGATCCAGGTTCGCCACCACTTCAAGACCACCGAGGAGTTCGAGCGCATCAGCGACGCGCTCACGAGCGACGTCGAGTGGTGGGCGCGCGTCTGGAAGGACGAAGTCGAAAAGCAGAAGTGCGAGAAGCCCGACTACGTCACTCCGTAGGTCCGCCTCTTCCCCCAGAGCATCAGCAGCAGCGACGCCATCAGCAGGAGCCCCGGGGTCGCCGGCGCCGACCCGGAGGGGCTCGCCGAGCAACGCACGCCGCCCTGCAGGCCCTCGTCGTCGCTCCAGGCGCGCGCGGTGCAGTCGAGCTCGTCGACCTGCCCGTCGCAGTCGTTGTCGAGGCCGTCGTCGCACGCCTCGGCGCCGGCCTGCAGCGGCGCGGCGTCGCACACGACGCCCAGGTCGTCGTCGGTGCAGGCGTAGCGACCCGTGGCCCGGCACGTGCCCGTGCCCACCTCGCAGGCGTCGCCGACCGGGTAGCCCTCGTCGGTCCGGCCGTTGCAGTCGTTGTCGACGCCGTCGCCGCAGAGTTCGGGGCCGGAGCCCACGGGAGGCGCCACGCAAACGACGCCCTGATGGTCGGACGAGCACGACCACACGCCCACGGATTGGCACGCGCGCACGTCGACCACGCAGGCCTCGCCGAGCGGGTACGACTCGTCGGTGTTCCCGTCACAGTCGTTGTCCTGCCCGTCGCACAGGGACTCGTCGGCCTCGTGGGCGGGCCCGTAGTCGCACTGCCATCCGGTCGCCCCCGCGCACGCCGGCAGGGCGCCCGCGCACACGCCCAGAACCTGCGGGCACGCGCCCTGGGGTGGGGTCACGTCGTCGTCGGCCACGCCGTCACAGTCGTTGTCGAGGCCGTCGCACACCTCGCTGGCCAGCGCCCCACAGAGACCGCATGCGTTCGTGAGGGCCTCGTCGGTCTGACCGTCGCAGTCGTTGTCGAGGGCGTCGCACGAGACCTCGACGGCCTCGTAGCCTTCGGGCTCGGGGCACGTCCAGGCGCCATCGTGGCACGCGGGCACCGCGCCGAAGCACGCTCCGGCCTGAGGACACGCGGTCGCGCCCACGCCGCCGTCGAGCCAAGCCACGTCGTCGGTCTGGCCGTCGCAGTCGTTGTCGAGGCCGTCGCAGATTTCGGTGAGCCCGGGGGCCACGCCGGCGTCGTCGTCGAGGCAATCGCCGTCGGCCTCGGAGTAGCCGTCGGCGTCGTTGTCGCAGAACGGGTTGGCGAGGCCCGGGGTGCCGTTGACGAGGTTGCCGAGCAGCGAGGTCTTGTCGATGCTGGCGCACCAGTGCGAGGGCTCGTTGTTGCCTTCGGGCGACAGGAAGGTGGGATCGAGCGTCAACACGGATCCCGGCAGGTCGGCGCCGATCTGCGCCGCGCCGAGGGGCAGCCAGTCGAGCGTTCCGTCCGCCGATTCGAGCGACAGGCTGGCAGGCGCGACCGGCAACTGTCCGCCGAGCGCCACCTGGAGGGGGAAGTCGAGAGGCCCGGCCAACTCGGCGGCCAGCGCCACCGCCGGGTCGTCGGTGACGAGCACTACGAAGAACCCTCCCGGGGGCACGTCGTCGGTCGCCGTGAGCGCGAGCGCCGGGTGATCGTCGGCGACCAGGCGGAGGCCCTGCACCGAGACCGGCCACGCGCCCGTGTTCACGAGCTCGATCCACTGCACGCCGTTCAGGAACGACGTGAGGTTGCTCCCTCCGAGGAAGACCTCGTCGATGACGAGCGGGCCCGACTCGGCGGGCGCGGCGTACGACGCCGGAGCACTGCCGATCAGGACCAGGAGGAGGAGAACGGTGAATCGGGCACGCATCGACGGATTCGCCTCTCTCGGGCCGCTTGCACGGGGCCCCACCGGAGCCTATGGTAGCCAGGTCCGAAGGGAGATCAAATCGTGACCCCGACCGCCGTGCTGCTTCCCGAGGCCCTGGCGCGCACCCGACCCCTGCTGCGCACGCTGGGGCGCGCGTTGCCCGGGGCGTTGGTGGGGTACGTGGGCGAGCTCCGGCGCGGACGCGAGGTGGTTCGGCGCGCCGAGGTGCTGGTGGCCGCGGCCGACCCCGCGTCGGCCCTCGAGCGCGTGGCGGCCGCGCTCGGCGCGGTGGTGCGGCTCGCCGATGGCGAACTGGTGCTCGACGTGGGGGGGTTGCCGGTGTGCGTGGCCGTGGTGGGCCCGGCCGATCTGGGCGGTGAGACGTTCCGCCGCACGGGCAGCCCCGAGGTCGTCCAGGCGGTCGAGCTACGCCTGGCCGAGCGCGGCGCGCTGCATCGCGCGTTCGCGTCCGAGGCCGCCCTGCTGGCCGCGGCGGGCATCTCCGAGTTGCCCCCCGAGGCCCGCGAGCGGGCCGAAGCCGTGCGCCTGGCCGCCGAGGGCCGGCTCGACCTCGTCCAGCGCGCCGACGTGCGCGCCTTCCTGCACGTGCACACCACCTGGAGCGACGGTCAGGACGACCTGGCGACCATGGCCGAGGAGGCGGCGCGACGCGGAGCCCTCGTCGTGGGTATCGCCGACCACTCGCGCTCGGCGGGCTACGCTGGAGGCCTGTCCATCGCGCGCCTGGCCGAGCAGGGGCGGGCCATCGCCCTGTTGAACGAGCGCCTCTCGGGGGTGCGCGTTCTGCACGGCACCGAGTGCGACATCCTGGACGACGGGAGCCTCGACTTCCCCGACCGGGCGCTCGAACCGCTGGACTTCGTGGTGGCCTCGGTCCACACGTCGACGCGGCAGCCCCCTGCGCAATTGACGGCGCGCATCTGCCGCGCGTTGGCGCATCCGAAGGTGCGCATCCTGGCGCACCCCACGGCGCGCCTGCTGCTGGCGCGCGAGCCCATGACCTTCGATCTCGACGCCGTGCTCACGGCGGCGGCGGCCAACGACGTGGCCGTCGAGGTGAACGCGAACCCGGCGCGCCTCGACCTGGACTGGCGACACCACGAACTGGCCTCGCGGCTGGGGGTCAAGATCGCCCTCGGGGTCGACGCCCACGAAGCGGCGGGCCTCTCCGACGTCGACTATGCCGTGCACATCGTGCGCAAGGGCCTGATGCCCCCGGGCCAGGTCATCAACACCTGGGAGCCCGACCGGTTGGTCGCGTGGTTGCGGCGCGCGTAACGGCCCGTGTCATGACCCCAGGCGGCCGAGCAACGCGCGCAGGGCTGCGACCGTGGCCGCGAACCCGAGGCCCGTCTCGCGCACCAGCACGAACAGGCTCCTCGGTCGCAGCACGAGCGCCTGCAGGAGCACGGCCTCGGCCTCGGTCAACGCGTCGCGCCGCCAGAGCCCGTGCAGCAGCTCCAGCGCCTCGTCGTCGCCGTAGAGGCGCTTCAGCGCGGCGAACTCGGGCACGTGGTCGGCCTTCAGGATCGCGAGCGCGCCGTCCGTGAAGGCGTCGAAGCCCGCCGCGATCGCCTCGTCACGGCGCTTCGTCGCGAAGTACGTGAAGAACGCCCGGTTCAGCCGCAGGAAGGCGCCGTCGTCGAGGTCGAAGAGCCCGGCCAGGAACGGATCGGTCCCGTGGCCTTGCTCCACGCGGGTGCGCATCTCGGTCGCCAGCAGGCGTACGATCTCGCCGAGCTCGGCCGCGCGGGACGCGAGGTCGGTCGCGAGCACGCGCTCGGCGATCAGCCGGGTGGTCTCGAGCGTCGAGAGCTCGAGCGCCGCGACGAGCGCGGGCAGGTGAACGAGCTGCGGTGGCGTGCCGCCGAGCGCGCCCGCGATGAAGCGCTGGGTCAGGCCGTGCGCCCGGAGCGCCTCGGGCACCAGGCGGTCGGGCCTCCCGGCCAGCAGGTGGGCCAGGTAGCCGCTAAGACCGGGGGAGGGCGGAGGCGCGGCCCGGCCTCCGCGGACGGGCCTCCGGCGTGCGACCACGATCAGCCTGGCGTAGTCGCAGCGACCTTCGCACACGGAACGCCCCGCGTCGTCGACGACGTCGAACAGCGCCAACAGCTCGGGCCACGTGCCGAAGAGGAGCAACAGGGGCGCGAGGCCGAGCTTCTCGCCCACGGCGCGAACGTGCTCGAGCCGAACGCCACGGCCGGCCTCGACGTCGGCGCAGCGCGTGTCGAGATCGTCGGCCGAGGCGGCCCCTGCGGCCAGGCGATGGGCGCGGACCAGGGGGCCGAAGGCGTGGGCGGCGCCGGGCTCCGAGGCCCCCGAGAGGTACCTGGCGAGGGTCTCGGGCGCGTGATCGACGTCGACCACGGCCGCGTAGACGCCATCGCCCACGGCGGCCACCGAATCGAACAGGCCCATGAGCTCGGGCAGGGCGCGGAAGAGCACCTCGGTGGGGTCGATGGAGAGGGCGTTCGCCAGGGCGGCCATGCGGGCCGGCGAGTGGCGCGCGGTCAACTGGCCGGCCCGCGCGAGCTGCACGAGGCTCGGCTCCGAGAGGCCCGTCAGCACGCTCAGATCCTTCGTCGTGAACCGGGCCGCGGTCTTGAAGATGGAGATCACCTCGGCCGCGCCGGGCGGGTCGTCGAGGGCGCCGCGATGGCCGACGGCCGCGGCGACCTTCTCGAGGTCGACCAGGAAGCCCGGGTACGCCGCCAGGGGCCGCGGGGTCAAGCGCGCTCCGCCGCGAACGTGGTGCAGCGCGGACCTCACCCTGGCGAGGGTGAGGGGCCGGAGGTGCGGCAGGGCCTCGTCCGGCAACCCATCGGCCGGGAACAGTTCGTCGTCGCGGAGGTACGCGCGGAGCTTGCGGAGCAGGCGGGTCGCCGCCAGCTTGATCTCGGTCAGGCTGAGGTCGGCGTCGTCTCCCGCCCCGAGATCGAACTCGCCGTCGCGCAAGGCGTGCGCGATGCGCCGTTCGGGCGCGGTCAAGAGGCCTCGCCCGTCGAGCGTCGCGAGGGCCAGCGCCACGCTGCGGTGGGCGGCCACCGCGGCGAGCTGCTCCTCGACGTACGACAACGTCTGGAAGGCCGGGGCTGCGTCGACGCTGCGCCGTGGCTCGTCGTCGTGCGTCGGCGCGCTCGCCAGCAGTTGGGCGCGGCGCTCCTTCACCCGACCCATGATGTAGAACCACGCGTAGGTCACGAGGTGGTCGTTGACCGCGTCGTCGAAGAACGCCGTGGCCTCCCAGAGGCCGTCCTTGCCCGCGTCGACGAGCTCGTCGAAGCCGAACCTGCCCAGCCGGGGGGCGAGGTTCAGTCGGCCCACGTAGGCGCCGACCAGGCGCTCGACCGTGCTCTCGTGCTCGACGTAGAGCCGGTGCCGCACCTCGTCGGGGTTCAGAGGGGGGGTGTCGGTGGCGACCGGTCGCTCGGCCTGGCGGCGCAGGACCGCCAAGCGCGCGCCCGTGCGCTTCTTGAGGCGGGCGAGCGCTCCGGCGCTCGCGTCGCCCTTCGCGCGGCCTCTCCGGACGTCGTCGGCGAGCAGCGCCTCGAGCCGTTCGCCGACCCGCTCGGCCAGGGCGCGCTCGCCCCGCCGCGTATGCAGCACCATCTGCTCGTGCAGCACGAACGGGTTGTCGGGGAAGCGCTCACTCAGGTGTCGCAGCTCTTCGTCGGCGTCGGGGAGGTCGGCGCTGCGCAGGTACGCGAGGTCGAGGTAGCGGGGAGCGGAGGCCATGGCGCCTTCCTGTGATCCGCCTGAGGAAAGTATGACGACCGCCGGCGGTGGGGTCAAGCTCGTCACCCCGACGTGAGCACGAGGGTGTGGACGAACGTTACCGGGCCCCCCGAAGGCCTGGGGAACGGCCACTCCCGGATGCGGTCCGCGACGCACCGGCCGAGCTCGGCGTCTCCGGACGAGTTGTCGTTGACCTGCACGGAGGTCGCGCGGCCGGCGGGGCCGATGGTGAACATCACGCGCACGCGGCCCGCCAGCGCCGGGTTCAGCTTGAGGCGCTTCTCGTAGCAGTGCCGCAGCGCCCCCTGCCGGCGCTTGAACACGTCGGCCACCGAGCTCTTGTCGACCCGGCCGTGGCCCAGTTGCTCGCCGAGCTCGCCGTTGATCTTCAGGCGGATCGCGACCTCCGGCCTCTTGACCGGCGCCTCGACCTCGCGCGTGGCGATCCTGCCCGGCGGCCGGCGCGTCTCCGGCCCGTTCACGTAGGCGCCCAGCCTGGGCGCGCCCACGAACTCGGCCACGCTGTCGGCCGTCGCCGTCTCGGCGCCGCCCGCGAAGCTCCACGCCTCGCGGATCTGGTCGGCGTGAACGCCAACGGCCAACGGCCCTTCGTCGCCGCCCTCGGCGCCGGCGCTCACGTATTTGAGCAGGGTGCGCGCGCGCACGTGCTCGAGCCGCTTCTTGTAGGCGTCGACCGGGCCCTCCGTCGCGGCGACCGCGTTCCCCCGTGCGCGCTCGGCCTTGCGCGGCGGCGGGGCAGGGCGGGTCGCGGCGGGCGTCGCCTCCCGAACGGGGGCGGGAGCGTCGTTCGTGGCCTCCGCCACCGTGGGCTGCGGCTCCTCGGGCTTCGTCACCCGCGCCGGGCGGAGCGCGATCTCGGCCTCGAGCTCGTGGAGCACGCGGCTCGTCTTGCCCGTCGACGCGAGGTACTGGCCCCGCGCTTCGTACCATGCGTGCAGCGTGGCCGAGGGCACGCCGAGCAGCACGAACGACGCGGCCAGGCAGGCGGCGAAGCCCAGGTCGAGCCGGCGGGCCCACCCGATGCGCGCGGCCGCGGGGAGTTGAAGCCTCGGCACGGGCGGAGGCGGCGTCACGAACTGGAAGAGCAGGGTCAGGTCGCCGAGCAGCACCTTGCCCCGCGCGTCGTCCGCGAGCGGGTAGCGGTGGAACGCCCCCCAGGGGCGAGCGCGGCCGCTCTGCACCAGCTCGTCGAGGTCGAAGATGTCCTCGGCCGTCGAGACCTTGCCCGCCAACCCCGGAGGGAAGACGAACGCGTAGGCGCCCGAAGCGTACGAGAGCAGCTCGTGCGACCGCGGGAAGCCGGGCAGGGGATAGACGAACGTGTTCTCGGGCCCCTGCCCGATGGTCACGCGCCCGGGCTTCCGGAACAGCCGCTCCTCGACGATGCGGTTGTCGTGCACGATCCCGATGCGCAGGATCCGGCCGTGCGGGGTGGACATGATCGGCACCCGTGATGGGTCGCTCTGATCCTGTTGTGGGGCGAGCGCCCGATCGGGAGATGGTGGAGCGGGATCTTCGTGGGCCGGGATCGGTGGAGCGAGCTCCCGCGCGGTCAAGCGGGCTTCGGGAGGTCACCGGGGCCAGCCGTCGACGAACGCGAGCACTCCCGCCGCGAGGAAGCACGCCACCGCCAACCCCAGCGCCAGCCGGCGAGCGACCGGCGGAGTCTCCCAGGCCGAGCGCCGAAGCAGGAAGCGCCCGGCGACGAGCACGCCGAGGGAGGGCAGGACCACCACGACGGCCAGGGACAACGCCAGCGCCACGGCCCAGCCGCCGGACGGCCATCGAAGCGCCAGGGCCGTCCAGCCGAGCGTCGCGCCCGCCCAGGTCGCGAGGCCGATCCGCCCGAGCGCCAGCAGCCCGAAGCCGAGCCAGGAGCGGAGGTGGGCACCCGGAGCCGGCATCGGTTCACGCTCCCGTGAGTCGTTGGAGTACATGTACAGGAGCTTGCGGGGGATGCAACAATTGAAGATGTAGCCCGTTTGTGCTACAGTTCGAGCGGCCATGATGAGGGAACGAGATGAGCAAGACCGCGACCGTCAGAGCGCGCCTGGATCCTGGATTGAAGGACCACGCCGAGGATGTCTTCCACCGGCTGGGGCTGAACGCGACCCAGGCCATCACGATCTTCTACAAGCAGGTCGAGTTGCGCGGGGGCTTGCCCTTCGACGTGGCGCTCCCCACCCTGACGACGGCCAAGACGTTCGAGGCCACCGACGCCGGGCGTGACCTGGTCGTGTGCAAGGACACCGACGACCTGTTCGCCAAGCTCGGCGTCTGATGCTCGTCCCGGTCTACACCAAACAGTTCGAGCGCGACGTGAAGCGCGCGCAGCGCCGCGGCAAGGACCTGGAGAAGTTCAAGGCGGTCGCGAAGGCGCTGCTGTCGGGCCAGCCGCTGGACCCTCTTCATCGCGATCACCGGCTCGTCGGGAACCACGAGGGCCGTCGGGATTGCCACCTCGAGTCCGATTGGCTGCTCATCTACAAGATCGACGGTGCGCGCCTGATCTTCGAGCGGATGGGGACGCACTCGGATCTGTTCAAGAAGTAGTCTCGCGGTCGCGCGAGCAGGAAGGATCGGTCGAGCCACCGAGGATTCCTCGGCAGATACTATCTGGTCCCGCCGGCCGTTCCCTGCTACGGTTGCGGTCGACGACGACACCAGGGGCAACATGCGGACGATCCGGCGGTGGACCGCAACCGGCGTGGCGATGCTGGCGTTGGCGGTCGGGTTGTCGGCGTGCGGAGGGGGATCGTCCTCGCAGGGGTCCGGTGCGTCGCAGGATACCGGAGGCGGCGACGCGGTCGATGTGAAGACGGAGTTGATTCGCAGGGACGCCGTCGCTGACGCCACGTCCGAGATCGAGAGCGTCGACGTCCAGCCCCCGGCCGCGTGCCTCACCGGCCAAGTGTGCGCGGCCGACGCAGACTGCAACCAGGGCGAGCGCTGCAACCTTACGCTGGTGCCTCCAGGGTGCCAGAGATTGTATTGCGCTGCACAGGGAGAAGCCTGCGATCTCGGCCAGGGCGACACCCTTTGCCGGCCTGGCTTCTTCTGCCTGGAAGCGGATACGCCGCATTGCGAGAGGCTCGTTCCAGGCCTGGGCGTAGTGTTCTTGCTAGACCAGTCGGGCTCCGTCAGCGGCTTCGTAGAGCCCGACCCGGCCAAAGGCCACACCGAGATGAGCTACGACGCAGCCAATCTAGCCATCACGAAGTGGCAGCAGGAGCAAGCAGATCCAACGGTGCTCCAGCGGTTGGCTTCCGACCCGAAGAACTACCGTATCGCCGCACTTCGGGACTTCGTCGCCCGCCTCGACAAGAACGACAAGCTACTCGTCATGACCTTCAACGAGGACAAGCCCAGTGGCCTGGTGTGCGCAGGCCCCAGCCTGGGGACGCCCACCTCGCAGGATTGCTTTGCAAGACGCCGCGACTGGGTCGCGCAAGGAATCAACTACATCGACGGCAGCGAAGGCGGGCGTACCCCCTTATGGGAGTCCCTGCACGCGGCTATCACGTTCCTGCGGAGCCAGTCTGGTCTCACGGCCAAGCATATCGTGGTGCTCGGCGACGGGCCGGACACGTGCCACCCTTCATCCGATGCCTACGTTGGCGATCCCGCTTGCGCCAGCCTCGGCTTCGGCGATGTCAACGAATTGGTTGCGAGCAGAGCCAACGATGTCTTCCTCCATTTCGTGCAGTACTGGGCGATTGGCTATCCAACGAGTGACGATCGTCAAGCCGAGGCGGCGGAGATGACCGGGGGGAGCTACGTGTTCGTGGATCGTACCGTGATGACCGACGACGGCTTCAAGACGGCGTTGTCGGGAGCCGTTTCGGCGGCGATTTCGGGCCAATAGACAGCCGGAAGCGGAAGGTGCAGGAGCGGTCGATGTAGCTGGGATGCGGCGTTCGACGGCGAGGATTACGGTCACGCCGCGAACACGTGGTCGCGATGCCAATCGAGCAACTCGGGGTCCGGGCGTTCGTCCAGCCGCGACGGAAGAAGCAGCCTTCGGCCGTGCATCGCGTAATAGGTCTTTCCGTTGTCCCACTCCCGTTGCAGGCGATCGCTGACGACCAGGTTCAGATCCGGGTCGACCGTAGCAGCGTGACGGTCCTAAGTATTACATGTTCCCGGGTGCGGACCTAAGATGCTTGCGGGGAACACCTACCGGTCCGCGAGCCCCGCCGCCCGGAACGAGCGGCTCACGGCCCGGAACACCTCGGCGAACTGCGGGAGCTGGACGATCTGTCTCGGGGACACGCCGACCGCCACTGCGCGATCGATTCATGCCTTTCCGCTTCGTGCTCGTCCGCTTCGTGTCATAGCCGTTCGGCGGAGGGCGGTCCGGCCACTACGCCCCCGCCTCACGCCAACCCAAGCTGCACCTTGATGGCCGCCTCGACCTTTCGCAGATCCTTGGCCGAAACCTCGCCGAGTGGACTCGACAGCCGGAGCTTGCTGACCGTCGCCAATTGGTCGGCCATGGCCTTGCCGGGCTTGCCCGCTACGGTGACGAAGGCCTCGCTGGGATAGGCCCGTTCGGTGCTGCTGGTGATGGGCACCACCTGCACGCGGTTCAAGAAGCGGTTGGCCGTGTCGTTGCTGACGATGATGGCCGGTCGGGTCTTGCGAATCTCGCCCCCGAGCGCGGGCTCGAAGTCGACCCACCAGACCTCACCCCGCTTCATGATGCGCGTCTCCCACCGTGGCCTCGGCCCACTCCAGCGCCTCCCGCTCGCGCTTCTCGTCCGACGCCATCCGTTCGTACTCGGCTTCGAGCCGCGGCGGCACCACGAAGGGGCGCACCAGATCCTCGATGAAACGGCCGATCTTCCGCGGACCGATCACCGCGTGGAGGCCTTCGTAGATGTCGTCTGCGACGGCGATGGTCAGCTTTCTTCGCATCGTGGCACCCCGGCGGATACACGTACAATGTACGTAGACGAGGCGCCTCCGTCAAGTGCCATGCCTTACAGGAACTTGTAGCTGAACCTCAACATCAACCGCTGATCGACCTGCGGCTCGTGCGAGACGTTGCGGTCGTAGAGCAGGTCGACGATGTAGTTGAGCGACGCGAACGACGACAGGCGCAGGCCCACGTTGGTGTAGAGGTCGACCACCGGGGCGCTCATGGCGTCGAAGGGGTCGATGACCTCGAGCTCGGCGCTGGCCAGCACCCAGCGGGTGAGCCTGGCGTTCAGGATGAGCGCGGCCTCGAAGCCCTTCACGAAGCGGTCGTCGACGCGCTCGAAGGCCTTCTTGCCCACCAGGTCGGTCACGGTGGTCTCTCGCAGCAGGCCGTCGTACCAGGCCTGGCGCACGCCCACGCCCAGGCGCGTGGTGAGGTCGAGGTAGTACGAGACCGACACGTCGAGGTTCAGGCCCGTGCCGCCGTCGAGCACCAGGGGAAAGAATCGGTTCGACAGCCGGAACTCGGTGCCCGTCATGGTGCTCTCGGGGACCCAGACGGGCTCGTCGCCGGCGGCGCGCTGCCAGCGCCCCACCTGCACGGTGGTGGGGTCGTCGTAGTAGCGCACGCCGTGGAACAGCTTGGTGTCGACGCCCACGCGCGCATAGGGCCCCAGCCAGGGCAACCACTTGTAGATGTAGATGGTGTCGAGCGCCACCTCGTCGAACGACACCTGGAAGGGGGTGTTCGGCTGCTTGGTCTGGCTCTCTTCTATGCGCAGGCGCGCGAACACGCTGTGGGGGTCGGGCACGTAGCGCAGGATGGCGTCGAAGAAGACCTCGAACGAGAAGGAGTGGCCGGGGGTGGTGCCCGCCACGTTGTCGCGGTTCGCGAAGGCGATGCCGCCGCCGCCGACCATGCTGACCCACACGTCGCGCAGGCGCTGCTCGTCTTCGGCCAGCTGCGTCTCGCCCGCGCCCCGGAAGTCGCCCGTGTCTTCGTCCTGCACCAGCACCAGCTGCTCGAGCCGGCCGGCGTCGACGCGGAAGGTGAAGAAGTCGCGGCGGGCCTGGTAGGTCTCGCCGGGCTTCAACAGCATGTAGGTGCCGGGCTTCAAGAGCCAGGTGTCGACGCGCTCGCCCAGCTCGACCTTGGCGCCGAAGCCCACGCCCAGGCGGTTTCGCGAGGGCAGGGCCAGCAGCTCGTAGGTGCCGCGGAAGGGCACCGAGCGGTCGTTGACCACGTTCACGCGCAGCCCGGCCCAGGTGGGCTCGATCACCGTCAGGCGGCCCTCGTGCACGCGCAGGGGCAGGCGCAGCCGGTCTTCCATGGCGCCCGAGCCCACCAGCACCTCGTAGTCGCCGGGGGGCAGCACCAGCGAGGAGCCCGGGGCCTGGTCGCCCAGGGTGTCGCCCTCGCGCGTCTGCACCACGTAGCGGGGCTCGAGGCGCGGGTCGCTCATGCAGGGCACCAGCACGCCGCCGCGCCCCATCGGCAACAGGGTCGCGTCCATCTCGGCCTGCTCGGCCGGGCTGGGGCAGTCCCAGGTCGCCCGGGCGGCGTCGTCGGCCGGCCCGGCCGGCTCCGGGGCGGCCAGCAGCAGCAGCGCGAACAGCGCCCCGTTCATTGGGGCGACCCCTCGGGGGCGGGGGGCTCGGCCCGCGGGGCGGCGCGGTCGGCGACGATCACGGCCTCGAGCTCGGGCACCAGGCGCGCCATCTCGTCCTCGAGGATCTGCGAGAGCGCCCGCACCACGTAGATGACGTCGTGGTTGAAGACCTTCTTGCGCTGGTCGAAGTCGTGCTTCCAGACCAGGCGGCGGCTCTTGTTCTCGACCAGCCGGAACGACATGGCGAGGTGCGCGAACCACTCGGTGTCGCTGTCGAACTCCTCGATGCCGAGCACCTGGCCCTCGAGCTCGTAGTCGGGCAGGCCCTCCTTCAACGAGGTGGTCACCTGCGCGAACACGCCGGCGTGCTTCAGGTGCTTGTAGACGAGCTCGGTCAGCATGCGCTGCGGCTTCGCGATCCACTGGTGGTACTGGTAGAACTCGAGCTGGTAGGGCGAGAACCGATAGACGATGGGCTGGCGGTCGTACGAGAGCTCGACGTCCAGCTCCTTTACGCGCAGCATGATCGGCACGCGCGGCTCGGGCGCCAGGCGCTCCTCGTCGGTGAGGGCGTAGGCCAGCGTGTAGTACGCGCGCGAGCGCATCTTCGTCGAGCCGCACGCCGCCAGCGCCGCCACGAGCACCAGGAGGCCGAGAGTCCAGCGCCTCATCGTTCCCTCTTCTCCTCGAACTCGGCGCCGCGGATCAGCACCGAGGGGTCTTCGCGCAGCATGCGGCTGAAGTCGTTCAGGTTCTCGATGGTCTCGAGCAGTTGGCTGAGGCCGCGGTTCACGTCGTCCTGGCTCTGCACCACGGTCAGGTTCACGTTGTCGAGCAGCGTGCCCGCCTTGCGCGTGGCGTCGCGCACGAAGCGCAGCACCTCGTCGACCAGGCCGCCCTCGACCTTGCGCTGCACCGACGCGAGCAACGCCGAGGCTCGCCCCGTGACGTCTTCGACCAGGCCGCGATCGAGCACCCCCACGGCGTTGGCCGCCACGCGGTTCACGTCGGCGCGCACCGACGCGGCCGTCTCGGTGGCCTCGCGCACGGCCACGTCGAGGTCGTCGATCAGCACCTCGGCCTTGGCCAGCACGCGGTCGGAGCGCGCGCGCACGTCGGCGGTGACCGCCGCCACGTCGTCGAGGATGCGCTCGATGCGGCGGATGTTGTCGGGGCGGGTCAGTTCGATGATCTGGCCCAGCAGCAGGTCGACGCGCTCGCTGATGACCTGGGCCTTGTTGGTCAGGAAGTCGAGATCCGACTCGCCGGCCGTGATCTCGCTGCCCGAGGGCAGGGTCTTGGCCTGGTTGCTGCCGAGCGTCAGGTCGATGTACTTCAGGCCGGTGATGCCGACCGACGTGACGGTCGCGCGCACGTCTTCCTTGATGGGCGTCTTGCTGTCGACGTCGAGGGTCACCAGGATCTGCGCGACGTCGTCGGGGTTCACGCGGATCGACGCCACCTTGCCGACGCGGACCCCGTTGTATTTGACCGGAGCGCCGATCTCGAGGCCCGACACCGAGATCTTGTAGCGGACCAGGTAGCTGTCGAAGGTCTCGCCCACGCGCACGCCGACGAGCACGCCCAGGCCCGCGAGCAGCACGAAGCCCGAGAGGGCCAGGAAGACGCCGAGCCGGGCTTTCTGAGAGCGGGTGATCATGGCGTGGGGGAGCCCTCCGTGGCGTCGATTATCCCGGCGGGGGCGCCCGAGCGCAAGTTCCGAGGCGCTCCAACGCCCCGATGGTGACGCGGGGCGCGCTCCGTGGTAAATACGCGACTCTCGGAGGGAGGATGGCCGACGTGCGTTCCGCTGCGCTCCTCGTCGTCGCGACGTTGCTGGTGGCCGCGGTCCCTGCCGCCGCCAACCCCATGGCCACGTACGGCTACACCGCCCGCGGGCTGGGCCTCGGCGGCGCCATGACGGCCGTCGCGCGGTCCTTCGACGCCACGTACTACAACCCCGCGGGCCTCGCGCGGGTGACCGACGTCGAGCTCGGCCTCGGCCTCTCGGTGCGGCGCACCTTCCTGACGGTGCGGCATTCGGGCGACGACGCCGCGACGGGAGGCCTGGCGCGTGCCGAGACCGATCGCGGGGGCACGAGCGGTGAGCTCGACCTGGGGCTGGCGGCGCCCATCCCGCTGGGCGAGGGCCGCGAACGCGTGCTGTTCGCGGGCGCGTCGGTCATGCTGCCGGGCACCACCCTGTACGCCCTCCGTGAGCGGCCCATCGAGCAGCCGGTCTTCCCCTTCCTCGAAGAGCGCAACGATCGCCTGGTGCTGAACCTCGCCGTGGCGGCGCGCTGGCAGTGGGTCATGCTGGGGGCGGGGGTCTCGTTCCTTCCCAACGTGGCCGGCCGCGTCGACGTCGACTTCACCGACGGCGCGAGCAAGAACACCACGGCGGTCGATGTCGGCACGTCGCTGGCCCCGACCGTCGGGCTGGTCGTGCTGCCCGTCGAGGGGCTGTCGATCGGGCTCGCGTGGCGCGGCGAGAACCGGCTCGACCTGGCCATCCCGGTCAGCGTGGTCATCTCCGAGAAGATCACGGCCATCGACCTCCGCGTCACGTCGGTCGACCACTCGACGCCTCACGAGGTGGCGCTGGGCGCGGCGTGGCAGGGCCAGGGCTGGATGGTCGCGGGCGACGTGACGTACGCGCTCTACCACCGCTTCCGGGCGTCGTTCCCCGACGTCGTGTTGTTCTCGTCCTCGGGAGACCTGACCTCGGCCAGTCCGCCGGGCAACTTCCGCGACACGTGGGCCGTGCGCCTGGGCGGCGAGGTGCGCGTGGCCCGCGGTCTCGACGTTCGCGCCGGCGCTTCGTGGGTGCAGTCGCCCGTGCCGGCGCAGGAGGGGCCGACGAACCTGCAGGACGGCGACCGGTTCGCGGGCAGCCTGGGCGCCGGCCTCGACCTGGGCGACGTGGGAGGACCGCCGCTGACGATCGACGCGGCGGTGGCGGCGGGCGGGTTCGCGGCCAACCGCGACGCGAAGAGGGCGCAGGATCCGGGCAACCCGGGGTATCCTTGGATCGAAGGGCAGGGCGCGTACGTGCTGGGGGCCCTGTCCGTTACGGCGAGGTTCTGATGGCGGGCACGCGAGCGCTTCCGACGCTGCTCCTGATCGGGTTGCTGGCCGCCTGCGGCCGAGACGCGGGCCGCGACACCGACGGCGACGGGCTGACCGACGACCAGGAGGCCCTGTTCCACACCGACCCCAGCCGGGTCGACACCGACGGCGACGGGATCCCCGACGGCTCCGACGTCGATCCGACGACCGGGGGGCCCGGGCTGGTCTTGACCTCGAGCCCCGTGTTCCGCCAGTCGATCGCGCTGACCTGCGTGCGCCTGGTCGCGGCGTTGCGCGATGGGCACGGCGGAGCCCTGGCGCACCAGCCCGTTCAGTTCTCGGTGCCCGCCGGGGTCTCCCTCGAGCAGCAGGACGAGCGCGACGATGGCACCTATCGCGCGCTCGTCTGCTCCGAGAGCCCCACGTCGTTCGTCCTGGCCGCGAGCTACGACGACCCGGCCGACACCTTCCCCGAGGCGCGCGCCACGGTCGAGGTGTCGTTCTCGTCGGTGCTGGCCGCCGGGGTCAACACCACGAAGAGTGACGACTCCGGCCCCCTGCGAGGCCGGCTGCGCGTGGTCGCCATGTCGAACGACCTGACCGGGTGGCCGCGCCCCTTCGAGGGCGTCACGGTGGCGGTGCGCGGCGCCGACGGATGGTGGCCCTCCAAGCTGACGGGGGGCAACGGCTACGCCGAATGGGTCGGCGAGGACCTGGTCGGGCCCGTCGACGTCACGGTGGGCGCCGAGGGTCATCGGTTCACCACCTACCTCGGGATCGACGCGGCCGAACTGGCCGTTCTGGTCTCGCCGCTCGACCCGGTGCTCCCCGCCGACGCCGACCGCGTGGGCTCGATCGTCGGCACGGTCACGGGCTTCGCGGGCGAGGGGGGCCTGCCGCGCTTCCCGGCCGGGTCGGTCGTCGACCAGATGGCCAACGAGAACAACCCGGTGCCGATGGCCCTGGTGCAACTCGCGGTGCGCGACGTGCCGCTGTCGTCGATGAGCATGGGCTCCGTGCTCGGCAAGCCGGGCGAGACCGAGGGCCTGCCCATCCCCTCCAACATGGCCCTGTGCAACCTGAAGAACGAGGGTGGCTCGGCGTGTGATCCCGGGGCCGACTTCGTGCTGCAGGACGTCCCCGAGGGGCAGTACCTGGTCTTCGCCGTCGGCGGCACCGCGCTGCACGTGTTCGATGCGCTGGAGGACCCGTACGCGCTGGTCTTCCAGCCTCGGGCGATGGCGATCTCGCGGGTTCGGGTTTCGGGCGGGCAGGAGGCCCACCTCGAGCTGCTCCTGAACATCGATCTGCGCCCGGGGTCCGACGACGCGATCGAGGTCTCGCTCGACCAGCTGCCGCGCGACTGGCAGACCGACGCCGCGTTGCCCAACGGCCTGGTGATGCCCGTCTTCGACACGGGCGGCGAGGGCTTCGTGTGGGTCGCCGTCGACGGCACGTTCAACCGCCCGGGCTTCGAGAACCCGATTCGGGTGCGCTTCCCGGACCAGGACGACCCGGCCATCCAGGAGCTCGGCCTGACGCTGAACCGCCTGGCCGTGGGCGTCGCGGGCCGCTCCACCTACCTGGGCGGTGATCCGCCCGGCATGTCGACCGCTGTCCTCCCGGGCGTGGCGCCGGGCGACGCGGTCGACTTCGGCAGCCTCGACCGCTGGCTCGCGGTGCCCGAGATCGTATCACCTCGACCGCCGGCCCCGGGGCAACGGCTCGACGCCGTCTCCGAGCAGCCGTTCACGGGCAGCGTCTCCTGGGAGCCCGTCACCGAGCCGCGAAGCCCCGACCTCTACGTGCTGCGCGTGAACTACCTGACGGCCGCCCCGCCCAACCGCTTCGCCGACGACAAGGGCACCGGCGCCTCCGGCACCTTGGGGGGCCCTCGCTCGCACTGCCTGTGGGAGATCTTCGTCCCCGCCGATCGAACCGGCGTCGAGCTGCCCGAGTTGCCCGACGACGCCACCGCGCGCCCCGTGCTCCTGAACCGGGATCCGACCGCCGCCGACGACCCATCGCCCCATCGCTTCGGTCCCGACACCATCGAACTGGAGCTGTCGGCCTACGTGCTGGGCTCCGACGGCAAGACGTTCGACTACGACGACGACTTCGCGTACTCCGACGTCAACCTGCACTGCACGACGGTGTCGCAGGATTCGTTCGCGGCCGTCTCGACCTGGTGAGGGGCGCGGCAGTCCTACGCCGCCTCGAGCTCGACCCGCACCAGCGCCTTGCCGATGGCGAGGATGTCGCCCTTCGACAGCTCTTGCGAGTGATCGATCTGGATGTAGGTGCCGTTGCGGCTGGCGCGGTCCGAGAGGTAGTAGCGGCCGTCGCGCGCCTCGATGAGCGCGTGCTGGTACGAGATGAAGCGGTCGTCGGCGAAGTTCAGGTCGCTGTCTTCGCGCCCGATCGTCAGCACCTTGGCCGACGAGCAGTACACGTTGCCCTCGACCCCGCCCTTCAGGAGCTGCACGAGGCGGAACTTCCATTGGGGCGCGGCGCTGCCGCAGAAGTAGGTGCCGTCGGGCTGCTTCAGGATGCGCACGGGGTTGAAGTACTCGAAGCGCAGCACCTGCTCGCCGATCAGCAACCGCGTGCCGTGCACGAGCTCGACGGCCTGAACCACGCGGTGGAAGAGGCCGTTGCGCGACGACAGGTCTTCGGCGACCAGGTGCCCGTCGGACACGAAGATGCGGGCGTGGGGGCTCGAGAGCGTGGCGTCGCCGGGGAACGTGAGATCGCCCTTGTTGCGGCCCACGATGACCTGGTCGGCCTTGAACGAGTGGCTGCCCTTCTCGCCCGTGGACGTGCGCAGCACCTGGAGCTTGATCTCCCAGGCCGCGGCCGGCGCGGGCGCCGGTGCGGGTGCCGGCGTCACGGGCTCGGGCGCGGGCCGCGCCGCTTCGGGGGCCGGTCGCGTGGGCTCGGGTGCCGGCTTCACGGGCGCGGGCGCCTCGGCGGCCGCCTCGGGGGTCGTCTTCTCTTCGCCGAAGAACGCCTGCTCGGCGTCGAGGTCGACGATGGCGGTCGCGTCGCCGGGGTCGCCGCTGTCGGGCGCGTCGAGCGCGACGGGCGCGTCGTCGTCGAGGCGGGCGCCGCACGCGACGCAGAACACGTAGCCGAACTCGATCTCGCCGCCGCAGGAGGGGCAGTTCTTGTAGGCCATGCGAGCACCCCCTTTTCGATTCGGTTCACTCTAGGCGAACCGACGGTCGGCGGTCAAGATCGGGCTCGCTTCAAGCTGCGGATGAGGGCTCGCATGCGGCGCAGGTCGGCGTCGGCCAGCGTCCGGTCGCCGTAGAGCGCGTCGTGAAAGCGGTCGAGCAGCCAGGCCAGGTCGGCGCGCCGGTCGGGCAGGCGCTCGGCCAGGCGCGCAGCGAACGTGCTCGGGGGCTCGGTGGGCTGCCACGTGACCCCCAGCTTGCGCCCTGCCCGCACCCAGTCGGCGAAGAGCCCGGCGGTCAACCTGCGCGCCGGGCTCCTCTCCGGACGTCGCCGGGCTCGCCAGCGCCGCCACAGAGCGCGCGCCACGATCGCGGCCAGGGCCGCGAGCAGCAGCCCGAGCAGCCCGCGCTTCGCGAGATCGCCCGCCCGGCGCAGACCCCGCAGGTTCGGCTCCAGATCGAAGGCCTGGGCGGCCTTCTTGAACACCTCGGCCTGCTTCTCCAGGCTGTACTCCACGACCCACTGGTACCAGCGGTAGCGCAGGTAGTCGAGCCACTCGCGCGCGGCGGACCAGGCTCCGGAGGTGTTGGTCAGGCGCATCTCGGCCGGGGGCGTGGGGTCGAACGTGGTCCATCCCTCGCGGTCGAGCCAGACCTCGACCCAGCTGTGGGCGTCGCCCTGGCGAATCTGCACGTACTGTCCGACCTCGTTC
Source organism: uncultured Myxococcales bacterium (assembly GCA_964494475.1). Lineage (GTDB taxonomy): Bacteria > Myxococcota_A > UBA9042 > CAZBRS01 > CAZBRS01 > CAZBRS01. The sequence continues at coordinate 114,107 of CAZBRS010000001.1, forward strand.
CAGCGCCCGCCGTAGAAGCCGTTGACCACGCGCGTGGGCACGTCGAGGGTGCGCAGCAGCACGGCCATGGCCGTGGCGAAGTACTCGCAGTGGCCCCGGCGATCGTCGAACAGGAAGTGGACCAGCGCGTTGCCGGGAGGGTGGGCCTCGTCCAGGGTGTAGACGAAGGTCCTGCGCAGCCAGGCTTCGAGGATCGCCGCTCGGGCGCGGGGCTCCTTCGCGTCTCCCACGATCTCGCGGGCCAGCGCGGCGATGCGCGGGTCGAGGGCGGCGGGCAGGCCGAGGAAGGCCTCGCGCGCGAACGCCTGCTCCGGCTCGGAGGGGGGGCGCGCGGTCGGCCCGTTGCAAGCGCGCGCGACCGTCTCGTACTGCAGGCCGAGCACGTCCTTGGCCTCGTAGAAGATGTCGTCGGCGGCGTCGTGGAAGATCGCGGCGCGCGCGCGGCGCAGGAAGTCGAGCTTGCTCCGCGGCGGGTGCACCTCGGCGGTCCCGGGGGCGCCGAAGAGCAGGCGCACGGGCATCTGGAGGGGCTCGAGGTAGATGGCCTGGCGCTCGGTCGGGCAGCCGCGCGTGCGATCGGTGCCGGGCAGGTGGAACACCCCGTTGATGTCGGCGTCGACGCGCTGCCGGCGGAAGTTGCTGCGCTGCCAGGCCCGGCCGTCGTAGCGATCGAACGCGGTGCCGCGCAGGCGCAGGGGCTCCGAGGGCGCCACGGGTGACTCCGGGCGCACGCGCATCACCACCGTCTCGTTGTCGCGGATGGTCCCGAACCCGCCGAGCTCGACGCGGTCGTCGAAGCCGGCGACCTCCTGAGAGCGGCGCACCTGCGCGACGAAGAAGCCGAGCCCGAGGCGGGGGAAGAGGAAGAACAGCAGGAACGACGACAGGAAGAGCACCACGGCCAGCGCCCCGGTGACCACGAAGAAGCGCCAGGGCAGCACGCCGCGCTCGAGCCGCTCGCGACCGGGATCGGCCCGTCGCACGTGCAGGAAGAGCAGCGTGAACGCCAGCAGCACGACGAACAGCAGGAAGCCGAACGCGAACTGCAGCGAGGGGTTCAGGATGGACGCCCCCAGCAGTTGGAGGAACGCCAGGGCCACGATCTGGTAGTGATCCCACTGGGTGTCGCGCTGGAACAGCTTGACCAGCGTCATGAACAGCACGAACCACACCGCGTCGAGCAGCCAATCGCGCGTCTGGACGGCGTCGAAGATGAGCCACGCCAGGACGAGCACGGCCGCGACGTTGACGACCCGTCGCAGGCCGGGCCGCGTCAGCGGGTCGCGGAAGAACACCGAGGCCGCCACCGCGGGCGTCACCACGAGCCAGGCCCAGGCCGACAGCTCGCCGGAGTCGAGGATGGGCAACAGGCCGGTCAGCACCAGGCCATAGAGCAGCGCATCGAGCACGCGGCGGACGTTCATGGCAGGACCACCACGCGCTCGCCCTCGACGTCGGCGACGAGGCCGGCGACGGGCGCGAGCACGAGCCACGGACCCACGTGTGTCGACAGCAGGTCGTCGACCCGTCCGCGCGCCGCGTCGTCCCAGGGGTGCACCGCCACGGTGGCGAGGTGCGCCAGGATGCGCTCCCGTTCGGTGAGGGCCGGCTCCGGCGCGCCGTGGGTGTCGAGGCTGGCCAGCCTTGGGCGCATTCCCTGTCCCTCGAGCGCGACCGTGAGCGTGGCGGCCAGCGAGATGGCCTGCTCGGTGCGCTCCGCGTCGTCGGCCACCGCCGCGTTCACGAGCAGCATCCGGACCTCGCGCCCCTGCTGGTCCTCGAACTCGCGGGTCATGGGGCGGCCGCGCTTGGCCGTGAGCTTCCAGTGGATGCGGTTGGGGGGATCGCCCGGGCGCGAGTCGCGCACGCCCCACGGGTCGAGGCCTCGCCCGGCCCGGCGGGTCGAGTCGACCTCGCCGGCCAGGCGCCGGAGCAGCGGCTCGAGCTCGACGACGGGGAGCAGCGCCGGGTACACGAGGTAGTCGGCGGGCGCCTCGAACAGGCGGGCCTTCTCGAAGAGCGAGAAGGGGAACTCGGTCTCGACGCGCACCCCGAAGCTGCGCACGAAGCCCCGGCGCGGGAAGGTCAGCGTGAGCGGCGAGGTCCGCGTGGCTCCGGGCGGCAGGTGGAAGACCACCTGGGGGGACTGGACCACGCCCGCTTCCTCGATGTGCTCGCGGGCCCGCAGCGAGTAGCCCGAGAGGCGGCGCCCCGTGTTCCGCAGCTCGAGCCCCACCTCCACGGGTCGGCCGGCGAAGGCCTCGGGCAGGCCCAGCCGGCGACCGAAGGCGTTGTGGATCGCGGCCTCGGACAGGAAGCCCGAGAGCAGGATGATGGACAGCAGCATGCCGAGCAGCAGGTAGAGCAGGTTGTTGCCGGTGTTGATGGCCGCGAAGCCCATGCCGAACGTGATGAGCACGAAGTACTTGCCCTCGCGCGTGAACCGCAGCTTGCGGGGCAGCACGCGGTTCGAGCGGGCCAGCCGACGGAGGAGGCGGCCGGGGGTCCGTCGTTCGGTGGACATCGTCAGACGGGGACCGGCACGCGGCCGGCGATCTCGGCGGCGATCCAGCGCACGTCGCGCTCGCGGCCCGAGCCCGCGCGGGGCACGAGGCGGTGGGCGCACACGGGCGTGAACAGCTCGCGCAGATCGTCGGGCAGCACGTACTCGCGCCCGCGCATCAGCGCCAGCGCCTTGACGGCCCGGTACAGGTGGATGCCGGCGCGCGTCGACAGCCCGTACGCCAGGCGCTCGGAGTCGCGCGTGGCCTGCAGCAGGGACTGCAGGTACTCGAGCACGCGGTCCGAGACGTGGATCGCGTCGACCCCGGCCTGGATCTCGAGGAGCTCCGGCCCGTCGATCACCGGCTTCAACGCCTCGAGGGGCGGCCGGAACGCGAAGTCGCGGATCACGCTCCGCTCGATCTCGGCGCTAGGGTGGCCGAGCTCCAGCCGCATGAGGAAGCGATCGAGCTGGGACTCGGGCAGGGGGTAGGTGCCGTGCAGTTCTGCCGGGTTCTGGGTGGCGATGACCAGGAAGGGGCGGGGCAGCGGCCAGGTCCGATGGTCGACCGTCACGTGCCCCTCGTTCATGGCCTCGAGGAGGCTGGACTGTGTGCGCGGCGTGCTGCGGTTGATCTCGTCGGCCAGCACCACGTGCGCGAACAGGGGCCCGGGCTTGAAGACGAACTCGGACGTCGAGGCGTCGAGGATGGAGACGCCGGTGATGTCGCTGGGCAGCAGGTCGCTCGTGAACTGGATGCGTCGGAACGACAGGTCGAGCGCCCGGGCCAACGCCATGGCCAGCGTGGTCTTGCCGGTCCCCGGGAGATCCTCGAGCAACACGTGGCCGCCCGAGAACAGGGCCACGAGGGCCAGTTCGACCGTCTCGCGGCGGCCCCGCAGGGCACGCTCGACCTCGTCGCGGAGCTTCTCGATGCGGGGGTGCAGGGTCGCGAGATCGGCCTTGGTGGCTACTTCGGTTCGGCCAGGCATCGTCGGTTCGCCTCGTCAAGCAGGGTTTTCAGCGCAATGTCCTGTAGCACGGCGTCGAGGACCGAGGGGGGCTGTTCGGCCTCGTCGAGCGAGGCCTGACGGCGCAGGTCGAGCAGGCGCAGGCGGAAGGCGTTCTTCTCGAACGCACCGCCTCGGGCGCAGACCACCTCGTGGTAGGCCTGCACGACCAGGATCTTCTCCAGTTCGATCACGTCCTCGCGCACGGTCACGTGCCGCCTCGTGGCGTCGATGAGAACCCGCGAGGCGTTCGCGAAGTCGCCCTGCTGCAGGCACGTGTCGGCCAGGTTGACGGCGGCGGCGCGGGAGCCCTCGGAGAGCGCGAGGGCACGCTCGAACGATCCGCGCGCCTCGACCAGTCGCCCCGCCTGGCGCTCGGCCACGCCGAGGTTGTTCAACAACCCTGCGTCGTCCGGGGCCAGGGCGTGCGCGTTCGCGAGCACCTCGACGGCGCGTTCGGCGTCGCCCTGGTGCAGGAGCGCCGAGCCGAGATCGCGGGCCGCGTCGATGAAGGCGGGGCTCTGCTGAAGCGCCTTCTCGAGCATCGCGACGGCCCGGGAGGGCAGGTTGATCTCGTCGTAGAGCCGACCCAGGTAGTAGTAGCCGGCCGAGTCCTCGGGCGCGAGGTCGATGCCGCGCCGGAGCGCCTCCTCGGCCAGGTCGACGCGGCCCAATCGCGCCCGTGCACGCCCGAGCAGGAGCCAGAGGGAGGCCTCGCCGGGAGGCGAGAGCTCGAGGGCTCGCTCGGCGTAGCGCGTCGCGGCGGCCGCGTCGTCGGCGGCGAAGGCCACGCGAGCGAGCTCCGCGTGGCAGGGCGCGAGGTCGGGGTGGCGCAGGGCCAGGGGTTGCAGGATCTCGGAGGCGCGGGCGTAGTCGCCCGAGAGGTACGCGACCCGGCCGAGGCCCAGGGTCGCGGCGGGGTCGTCGGGGCGCAGGCCGAGGGCCAGGTTCAGGTGCTCCTCCGCCAGCGGGAGAGATCCCCGCAGGAGCGCCAGTTCGCCAATTCTCCGGGCGAGGTCGGCGTCCTGGCGATCGCCGTCCTCGAGCATCTCGCGGAAGCCGCGGATGGCGCCGTCGAGATCGCCGCGCTCCTCGGCCTCCCGCGCCGAGACCAGGCTCTTCGCTCCGCCACCGCACGCCGCGACGAGCAGCAGCGTCAGCCACGCCAGCGACGCTCGCCTGAGGATGATCGGGCGCATGCTCCCTCCACGACTCCGGACATGGTAGGGGCGGGGTCCCTCGACGTCAAACCGGCGATTGACCCATCGGCGAGGCCCCCGTATGGTTCGTACCCATGACGACCCCGCTCTCCGATCGCCCTGCGCTGCTCGTAGACCAGCCCGAGCGGGGCTACCGCTACAGCGTCGACTCGCTGGTGCTGGCCGCGCACGTCGCCTCGAGCGGACCGGCGGGGCGAGTGCTCGACGTGGGCAGCGGGGTGGGGGTGGTCGGCCTGCTGCTCGCGGCCGCCGGGGGCTTCGGGGCCATCGAAGGAATCGAGCTTCAGTCACCCATGTACGAGTATTCCAAGCGGAACCTCGCGCAGAACACCGCCGCGCTCGCGTGCCCCCTGACCTTCGCGCTGGGCGACGTGCGCGAGTGGAGGCAGCGCTGGACCCCGGGCACGTTCGACCGCGTGGTGTCGAACCCGCCCTTCTTCAAGCTGGATCGCGGCCATCCCAGTCCGGACCCCGTCCGTCGCGTGGCGCGCCAGGAGGTCTCGCTCACGGCGCGCGACCTGCTCGAAGCGGCCGCCGGGCTGTTGACCCACGACGGGCTGGGCGTCTTCCTCTACCCGATCCAGCGCGGCTTCGAGGTGGCGGCCACGGCGCGGTCGTTGGGCCTGCACGTGCGTCGCCGCGCTGTCCGGTCGTTCGAGCACAGTCCGCCCTTCCTGGCCATCGTCGAGGTCGCGCACCGGGCGTTCGAAGAGGCCGCCGCGCGCGAGCGGCCGCTCACTCTCTACGAGGCGCCCCACGTCCACCGGGAGTGGCTGCAGACCTGGGTCGATCTCATCCGGCGAAACGACACCGACGGCGGTTGAAAAGCGCTCGCCGCTACCGTAGGATGGCGGGGTCGACCGGACACCAGACGAGGGTCCAGATGGCCAGGCTCCACCGAGTTGCGCTCCGCGGCTTCGTTCTTCTGTTCATGCTGGTCGTCACCGCCAACTGCGGCGGCGGCGCCTCGGGACCCGGCGTCGACGACTGGTCCGTCGACGGGCACTTCATGGACCTGCCCGACGGTGCCACCACCGACGTGGGCTTCTCCGAGGCCGACACGCCGGCCCCCCCCGAGCCCGACACCGCCGCCGAGGCCCTCCCCGACGAACCGCCGGCCGAGGAGCCCCCGACCGAGGTGGTCGAGCCCGAGGCGCCGGTCGAGATCGTCGAGGTCGAGGTCGTCCCCGAGGTCGTCGAGGTGCCGCCGGGCACTCCCTGCGAAGACGACACCGCGTGCGGCTCGAAGACGTGCGTGAACCACCTGTGCGTGGCGGCCTGCGGCCTCGGCTGCGAGGCGGGCTGGGACTGCCTGGTCCGCGAGGGCAAGGGCTACTGCTTCCCGGGCGACGCGTTCGTGTGCCGGCTCTGCAGCGACGACGAGGACTGCGCGGGCGACCTGGTCGAGGCGCCGTACCGCTGCGTCCCCCACGAGGGCTTCCTGGTGTGCCTGCACACGTGCAAGGCGCACGCCGAGTGTCCGTCCTCCGATTGCACCACGCCCCCCGACCTTCCGGGCTCCAAGGTGTGCCTGGCCTACGGGTGCGGCTGCACCGCCACCGACGCCCAGGGCGCGGCCGAGGGCTCGTGCTTCACGGCCAACGAATGGGGCACGTGCTGGGGTCCGGCGCAGTGCGGCGTCGACGGCCAGCGCACCTGCGCCGCCTTCGATCCTTCGCGCGAATTCTGCAACGGCGCCGACGACAACTGCGACGGCCAGACCGACGAGGGCTACCCCGACGAGAACGCCGATGGCTCGGCCGACTGCGCGTTCCTCGCCGACGATCCCGACGACGACGGCATCGGCGCCGCGGGCGACAACTGCCCCACGGTGTGGAACCCCTGGCAGGAGAACATGGACCTCGACGACTGGGGCGACGCCTGCGACCCGGACGTCGACGGTGATCTGGCCGAGAACGAGACCGACTGCGAGCCCGCGAACCCCATCGCGTACCCTGGCGCCGCCGAGCGCTGCAACGGCATCGACGACGACTGCGATGCCACCGTCGACGAGGGCTTCCCGGACTACAACGGCGACGGCGTGCCCGATTGCGCGGTGACCAACGACGTCGATCTCGACGGCGTGCTCGACATGCAGGACAACTGCCCGACGGTCCCGAACCCGCCGCAGCACGACTACGACCACGACGGCGCCGGCGACGCGTGCGACGGCAACATCGACGACGACCCCTTCCTCAATCCCGACGACTGCGACGACTTCGACGCCGAGATCTACCCGAGCGGCACCGAGTCCTGCAACGGCAAGGACGACGACTGCGATGGCCAGACCGACGAGGGCTACAAGGACAGCGACGGCGACGGCGCGGCCGATTGCGTGGACCCCGACGACGACGACGACGGCGTGGGCGATGGCTCCGACAACTGCCCGTCGAAGGGGAACCCCGAGCAGACCGACACCGACGCCGATGGCACGGGCGACGCGTGCGACGCCGACCTCGACGGCGACAACGTGAAGAACGCGAACGACAACTGCTCCACGGTCAAGAACGCCGACCAGAAGGACGGAGACTCCGACGGCCAGGGCGATGCCTGCGACCCCGATCGGGACGGCGACCTGCTCGAGAACGGCGACGACAACTGCCCCGACGCGCTGAACCCCGGCCAGTCCAACCTCGACGGCGACGCGCTCGGCGACGCCTGCGACCCCGACATCGACGGCGATGGCGTCGTGCCCCCGAACGACTGCGACGACCTCGACGCGACCGTCTCGCCGTTGGCCGAAGAGGTGTGCGACGGCCTCGACAACAACTGCGACGACTGGGCCGACGGCGAGCCCAACCTTCCGGACTGCGTGACCTTCCACTACGACTCCGACGACGACGGCTTTGGCAGCCAGGCCACCCAGTGCCTGTGCGAGCCCTCTTCGATCTTCACGGCCCCCCAGGGGGGCGACTGCAACGACCTGGTCAAGGAGATCAACCCCGCCGCCGTCGAAGTCTGCGACACGGTCGACAACGACTGCGACGGCCAGAACAACGAGGGCTTCCTCGACACCGACCTGGACCAGTCGGCCAACTGCGTCGACTACGACGACGACGGTGACGCGGTGCTCGACCAGGTCGACAACTGCCCGTTGGTGGTGAACGCCGGACAGGCCGACACCGACCACGACGGCCACGGCGATGCGTGCGACGGCGACATCGACAACGATGGCACGCCCGACGGCTCCGACTGCGCGCCCGAGGACCCCACGGTCCATCCAGGCGCCACCGAGGCCTGCAACCTGCGCGACGATGACTGCGACGGGGCCACCGACGAGGTGGGCGCCAACGGGTGCACCCCGTACTTCGTCGACGCCGATCACGACGACTACGGCACGGGCGCCTCGTCGTGCCGCTGCAAGGCCAGCACGACCTACACAGCCCTGGTGGGCGGCGACTGCGCCGACGGCGACGCCACGGTGCACCCGGGCGCCGACGAGGCCTGCAACGGCGTCGACGACGACTGCGACGCCAAGACCGACGAAGGTTGCGACGACGACGGCGACGGCTTCTGCCAGACCGGTTCGCCCCTCGTGGGCAATCCCCAGGCCTGTCCCAACGGCGGTGGCGATTGCGACGACGCCGAGCCCACGATCCATCCCGGTGGCGTCGAGACGTGCAACGGGCGCGACGACGACTGCGACGACGAGGCCGACGAAGGCTGCGACGACGACGGAGACGGCTACTGCGGCGTCGGCCAGGTCATCGTCACGAGCGTGGCCTGCCCCAAGGGCGGCGGCGACTGCGACGACGCGGCTTTCGGCGTGAACCCGGGGGTCTACGACGCCCCCGAGCTCGCGTTCGCCGATACCAACTGCGACGGCCTCGACGGCTCGGTCGCGAGCTCCGTGTTCGTCGACGCCGTGGCGGGAACGGCCGACGGCAGCGGGACGGCCGACGACCCGCTCGACACCGTGCAGGCCGGCATCGACCTGGCCGCGTCGAGCGGTCGCAACGCCGTGCTGGTGGCGGGTGGCGAGTACGTGGGGTCCGTGTCCGTCGTCGGCGGCGTCAGCGTCTACGGTGGCTACGGCGGCGTGACCGACGGCTGGGAGGTACGCGAGGCGGCGCGCCTGGCCGAGATCTCCGGTCCGAGCCATGCCCTGGTGGTCGCCAACCTGTTCTACCCGACCGTCCTGCAGCTGCTAAGCGTGACGGCCGGCGTCGACGACACCCCGGGGGGTAACGCCAGCAGCGTCGCCATGCTCGTCAAGAACGCGGGCACCTACCTGACGGTCGAGGCGTGCACCTTCACGTCGGCCGACGCCCTCGGCGGCGACTCCGGGATCGCGGGAGCGGCAGGCGGAAGCGCCACGGTGGGCGTCGTCGGCACCAACGGCTGCCAGCAGAACTGCACGTGGCCCGCAGGCGGAGCCGGGGGCACCAGCCCCTGCGGCCGCACGGGTGGAGTGGGCGGCGCGTCGGGCTCGGCCGACGACTCGGGCAAGGGCGCCAACGGCGCGTCGGGCTTGCTCGTCAACCAGGGTGGCGGCGCCGGTGGCGTGGGCGGCGGCAACGCGTCCGGCGGCAAGTGGAGCAACAAGACCGCCGCCGGCGGCGCGGTCGGCAGCGCGGGGACCGCGGGCCTGGCCGGCGCTCACGGCGTGGCGCCGACCGCGACGGGCTGGCTCGACGGCGATGGCTGGCATCGCACGGCGGCCACCTCCGGCATCGCCGGCAGCCACGGGCACGGCGGCGGGGGAGGGGGCGGCGGCGGCGGGTTCTCGGTCGACTACGAGTACGACGACCTCTTCGGCGGGGCGGGCGGCGGTGGCGGCGGCGGCGGGTGCGGCGGCACGGCCGGCACGGGCGGCGTGACCGGCGGCTCGTCCATCGGGGTCCTGATCGTGGCCAGCTCCCCCACGCTGCGCGGGCTCACCATCTACGCGGGCGACGGCGGCGACGGCGGAGCGGGCAAGGCCGGCGGCCCGGGTGGCGCGGGCGCGAACGGAGCAGCGGGGGGCGGCCACGCCCACGCCTGGGATGTCGACAGTGGCGACGGCGGGGCCGGCGGCAAGGGCGGCGACGGCGGCAAGGGTGGCGACGGAGCCGGCGGCTGCGGCGGCCACAGCCTGGGCATCGCGCTCGACGGCTCGTCGGCGCCCACCCTCGGCGAAAACACCGTGGTCCCGGGCTCCGCCGGGGTCCCGGGAGCGGGAGGGAACGCCGGCAACGGTGGCTGCGCGGGCGAGGCCGTCGAGGTCAAGGCCTTTTGAGGCACGACGCGCGCGTCCACGCCGCGCTGATCCTCGTCCAGCTCGGGTTCGGGGCCTTCCCGGTGGCGGCCAAGCTGATCCTGGGAACCGTCCCCCCGCTCGCGCTGGCCGCGATCCGCGTGTTGTTCGCGACGCCGCTGCTCTTCCTGCTGGCGCATCACCTCGAGGGCGTCACGCCCCGTCGGCGCGACCTGCCCGCGCTCGCCCTCCTCGGGCTGCTCGGTGTGGCCTCGAATCAGATCCTGTTCATCGTGGGCCTCAACTGGACCACGGCCTCCGACGCGGCCCTGCTCATGCCCACCATCCCGGTCTTCGCCGTGGCCATCGCGGCGGCCACGGGCCTCGAGCGCGTGTCGGCCGTTCGGGTGGCCGGGATCGCGCTGTCGGTCGTCGGCGCCCTCGTGGTGCTCGACCCCTCCCGGTTTTCGCTCGGCGACCGCAGCGTGCTCGGCGACGGCCTCCTGCTCGCGAACTGCCTCTGTTACGCGGCCTACCTCGTACTTCTCAGGCCCGTGCTGCGGCGGCTCCCTCCCCTGACCGTCACGGCCTGGGCCTTCCTGTTCGGTGGCGGGGTGGTGGCGCTCGTCGGCGCGCCCGCTCTGTCGCAGACTCCGTTCGGCGATCTCGGCGGCCGGGGCTGGGCCGCGCTCTCTTTCATCGTGCTCTGGCCCACGCTCCTGAACTACGCGCTCAACACCTGGGCCGTTCGGCGCTCGTCGCCCTCGCTGGCGGCCTCGTACGTCACGTCACAGCCGGTCATCGCCACGCTGCTCGCGGTGCCGCTGCTCGGCGAAGGGATCGGGCTCCGCGCGCTCGTCGGCTTCGCGGCGATCTCGGGGGGGCTGCTGCTGGTGGCGGGGCCGCGACGAGCCGCTTGACGGACGCGCCGCGTGGGTTATCTTCGAGGGCAGAAAAATACGCGACACACCAAAGGGGTCCCATGCGCTGGTACGTTCACCTGCTCGTCCTGGTGTGCGCCTCATCGCCCGCGTCGGTGGTGGCCCAGTTCAGCGCGCAGCGCTTCGTGCCGTCGCCCCACGGGCGCGACTACCTGACGGTGGCGTCGACCGAGATCAACGGTCACCTGGCGCCGAGCGCGCAGCTCGTCGCGAACTACGCGACGAAGCCGCTCGTGTTCAGCACAGCCTCGGGGGAGCAGGCCGTGATCGACCAGCTCCTCGGCGTCGACGCGCTCTTCTCGATGAGCTTCTTCGAGCGGTTCGAGTTGGGGCTCGGCCTTCCGTTCTACCCCTTCCTCGGCGGCGCCGCCGACGCGTCGTTCGTGTCGAACCCGCGCTCGGCCTCCCTCGGCGATCTGCGCTTCGACGGCAAGGTGGTGCTCCTCGCGCACGGCAAGCGGGGCTTCGGGCTCGCGGTCGATCTGGGCCTCACGTTCCCCACGGCCCGCGACGGGGCCTACCTGGGCGAAGAGTCCGTCAGCTTCGTGCCCCGCCTGGTGGCCGAGCTCGACTACGACGACTACCGCGTGGCCTTGAACGCCGGTTATCGCGTGCGCAAGAACCAGGTGCTCGGCTACCTGCCCGTGAACGACGAGATCCTGTTGGGGCTGGGCGCGTCGATGCCGCTCGGCGTGTCCGGGCTCACGTTGCTCGGCGAGCTTCAGTCGGCCAGCGAGGCCCGCTACTACTTCGTGTACGAGAACACCTCGTACCTCGAGGGCGACCTGGCCGTGCGCTACCACGCACCCTTCGGCCTGCAGGCCACCCTGGGCGCGGGCGGCGGCCTGCTTCGCGGCATGGGCGATCCGCAGGTGCGCGTGTTCGCGAGCCTGGGCTATGTTCCGTTCGAGCGCCAGGACGACACCGACGCCACCGACCACGACCGCGATCGCGACCGCGACGGCGTGCTCGACAGCGCCGACCGGTGCCCCGACGCGGCCGAAGACGTCGACCAGCACCAGGACGCCGACGGCTGCCCGGACCCCGACAACGACGCCGACGGCCTGCTCGACGCCGCCGACCGCTGCCCCGACCGCGCCGAAGATCGTGACAACTTCGCCGACGGCGATGGCTGCCCGGACCCCGACAACGACGGCGACGGCCTGCCCGATGCGCGCGACGGTTGCCCCGACGTGGCCGAAGACCTCGACGGAGTCGACGACGCCGATGGCTGCCCCGACGAAGACAACGACGGTGACGGCGTCCCCGACAGCACCGACAAGTGCCCCACCGAGCTCGAGACGGTCAACGACTTCCTCGACGACGACGGCTGCCCCGACGTTGCGCCCACCGTCTACCTGACCGGCGACCGCATCGTCATCACCCAGAAGGTCTTCTTCCAGAAGGGCACCGCCACGATCGTCGACAAGTCGAAGGCCGTGCTCGACGGAGTGGCCGCCATCCTCATCGCGCACCCCGAGATCGCGAAGGTCAGCGTCGAGGGGCACACCAGCTCCGAGGGCAACGCCACGACCAACAAGCAGCTCTCGCAGTGGCGCGCGGGTACGATCGTCAACTATCTGGTCAAGAAGAAGGTCGATCGCAAGCGGCTGAAGGCGGTCGGCTGGGGCTCCGAGAAGCCGCTGACGGCGTTGCCCGAGAAGAGCGACGACGAGCGCGAGACCAACCGGCGGGTCGATTTCCTGATTGTTCCGTAGGGACTACGGCAGCGGAGGGAAGTCGGCTTCCTTGATCTCGAGCGACTTCGAGAAGATGCCCACGCGGCCCGTGAGCCGGATCATGCCTCCGCCGGGCATCTCGATGTCGGTCAGGCGGGCGCCGTGGCTGCTGGGCACGCTCACGCCCTGGATGTTGGTGAGGCGGCCGCTCCAGGTCGACATGAGGATGCGCTGGTCGAACTTGACCTGATGCTGGGCGCCCTTCTCGTCCGTGATCTCCTTGGTGAAGCCCGCCGTCAGGTTCAGCGTGAGCTGGCCGCTGCCCTTGTTGTACTCGTAGTTCTTGATGTTCCGTGGTACCAGGGCGGCCGACAGCTTGTTCTGAATCAGGATGGCCGCCACCTCGTCGTAGGGGGTGGGGGCCTCGGGCTGGGCCGCGATCGGCTTCTGAGCATCGGTCGCGGTGCCGCGTGACGGCTTCAGCAGGGCCTGCTGCTCCTCGAGCGTCATGCTCTTCAGCGGGTTCGGCTTGACCCCATCGGCGGGCTTCTTGGCATCGGCCTTGGGCTTGGCGGCCTCGAGGGCAAGGTCCTTCTTCTTCGGCTCGAGCTCGGGCATCGTCGTCCTCGCTGGGGGGGTCGTTACTGTCCTCATCGTACGAAAAGCACGCGCGTCGTGCAAGTTGACCCGGGAGGGCCTCGTCGGGTACATTTCCGAACCACCGGTGGAGGCCTCCCGTGCGTATCCTGGTCACGAACGACGATGGCGTGCACGCCCAAGGCCTCGAGTGTCTGGCCCGGGTCGCGGAGCGATTCGGCGCGGTCTCGGTCGTGGCGCCGTCGCACGAGATGAGCGCGGTCAGCCACGGCCTCACGCTCCATCGCCCCCTGCGGGCGCGGCTGGTTCGGCCCGGGCAGCACGCGGTCGACGGCACGCCCGCCGACTGCGTCTACATCGCTGTGCACCACCTGCTCCATCCCCGCCCCGACCTCGTGCTCTCGGGCATCAACCACGGGCCGAACCTCGGCTACGACGTGCTGTACTCGGGCACGGTGGCGGCGGCGCGCGAGGCCTGCCTGCAGGGCCTGCCCGGCGTGGCGTTCTCCCTGTACGGCGATCGCCACCCCGTCCGATCCGGCGTCGAAGACTGGGCGACCCGGGTGCTCGAGCGGCTGCTCTCCGAAGGGGTGCTCTCGGGCGCGGTGTGCGTGAACGTGAACCTCCCGAACGTCGACGGGCAGGCCATCGTCGGCGTGCGATCCACCCGCCTGGGGCGCCAGATCTTCGCGCCGCAGGTCGAGCGCCGCACCGACCCGCGCGGGCTCGAGTATTTCTGGATCGGCAGCGACCGCGTCTCGCCCGCCGAGGAGGCCGACGTCGACGTGGCCGCGGTGAAGGCCGGGTTCGTCTCGGTGACGCCCCTGGCCACGGACACGACCGACCTGGCCGCCCTCTCCCGCCTGGCCGACCTCGGCTGGAGCTCCTGACAGGAGGAACATGAGCCACGATCCGCGCCTCGCCCTGATCCGGGCCACCATTCGCGACGTCCCCGACTTCCCCAAGCGGGGCATCGTCTTCAAGGACATCCACCCGCTGCTGCAGGACGGCGCCACGTTCCGCCTGGTGCTCGAACTGCTCGAGGAGCAGGCCCGCGCGCTGCGGGCCGATCGCATCGTCGGCATCGAGTCGCGGGGCTTCCTGTTCGGGGCCCCCCTGGCCGACCGCCTGCGCGTGGGGCTGTCGCTGGTGCGCAAGCCGAAGAAGCTGCCGTTCCAGACGCTCTCCGAGTCCTACGAGCTCGAGTACGGGCGCGACACCATCGAGATGCACGTCGATGCCATCACGCCCGGCGAGCGGGTGCTCATCGTCGACGACCTGCTGGCCACGGGCGGCACGGCGCGGGCGGCCGCCAACCTGGTCACACGCCTGGGAGGGCAGGTGGCCGGCTGCCTGTTCGTGGTCGAGCTCGGCTTCCTGAACGGGCGCGCGCGCTTCGAGGGCGTGCCGATGCACGCGCTCGTGACGTACGCGTAGACGGCGCCTCGACCTCCCGGTCAGGGCATGGCACGCCATGCCCCTACATACCGGTTTTTTCCCTTCCCGCCGGGTGCTCGTATACTGCTGGGCGGTGTATCTGACGCTGGTTCCGCCATGGTTCGCACGCTCTCGTTCCTCTTTGCGATGTTCCAGCTCGTTGGTCCTGCGCGCGCCGAGCCGAACGTGCCGGTCCCGGTCGGCACCGTCAAGGCCGCGCCGCGCGTCGAGGAGCCCAAGGCGTCCGCCGCCCTGGAGCCCCCGCCCAAGCGCAAGGCGCCCCACACGTACTACACCCTGCGCGGCGGGGGCGATCTCTCGACCACCGACACGGGGCTCTCGGCCGCCGTCGGCTTCCCGCGCGTCGACGTGAACTACTACTTCGCCCACTCGTCCGGGCTGGACGTGGCGCCCGAGGTGTCGTTCCTCTACGGCCTGGGCGCGACGGTGCCCATCTTCGGCGCTGCGGTCGGCACCGAGCTCCGGTACGAGATCTACCAGTCGGGGCGGTGGCGGCTGAAGCTCTTCGGCGAGCCCGCGGCCGTGGTGCTGCTCGACCCCGAGGTCGCGTTCGGGCTGCGCCTGGGCGTGCCCGGCCTCGAGGTCACGTGGCACGGCATGGAGGGCGGCTACCTGCACGGGGGGCTGCGGCTCTCGCCGCTCGTGTTCTTCTCCCCCCGGCTCATGGTGTCGCTTCCCATGGTCGCGAGCTTCGGCGGCGAATTGCAGCTCTACGAGGACTACAACCTCTTCGTCGAGATGGAGATCGGCCCCGACGTCCGCAAGATGTCAGGCCAGTCGGCCAGCACCTACCTGTACGTCAGCTCGGTGTTCGGGGTGGGGACGCGGTTCTGAGACCGGCCTGAACGATCAGGGGACCACGCGCCAGCACGCCTCGGCGGCGTCCTTCACGTCGGCCTCGACGCGGTGCAGCGGGTGCGTCTGGTTCGTGGCCCACAGATCGAACAGATCCTTGTAGTGGGGCGCGCCGAAGTTGCCGTTCTCGCCGCCGGGGAGGGCCACGTTGGCCGTCACGCCGTCGGCCGTGCACTCGAACACGTTGCGGATGGCCGGGCCGTTCGAGAAGTTGAAGCGCGTGTCCGAGAGGCCGGGGTGGCAGGCATCGACCACCTCGTTGTCGCCGGAGCGCGGGTAGCCCTCGGGGAAGGCGCTCTCGGACGGGATGTTGGCCTCGCCGCCCAGCGAGTGCTTCAGCGTCACGGTGTGCAGCTTGCCCCACAGCCACTGGCTCATGTCGTCGGTGCCGAAGCCGCCGCCCTTGGCGACGCCCACCAGCGCGGGGTCGGCCAGGAAGTTCAACGCCGCGTCGAGCGCGGTCAGCACCACCAGGTGCCGGTCTTCGATGGCCACGGTGTCGGGGTCGTCCCAGAGCGTGCTGTCTCCCAAGATCGCGTTGTAGGTCTTCAATCCCTCAGGCGCGTTGAACAGGTTCAGGAGGAACTTCTCCTCGACTCCCGTGTCGTACGGCATGACGCCCTTGTTCTCGAGCACGCCCTTGGCGACGAAGACCAGCCACGAGTTGAAGATCGAGGTCGCGACGGCCGAGGCCTTCTGGCCGGCGGTGACGTCGTCGCCCACGCCGCTCTCGGCCTGGAAGTCCCAGGCCGCCAGGCGGTCGCGCGCGGCCTTGATGTTCTCGGTGGCGAAGGGCGCGTAGGCGGGGTTCACGTCGGGGTTTCGGGCGGCGGCCTTTTCGGCGGCCTCGACGGCGGCCACGATGTGCCCGGTCAGGCGGCGCCCCAGGGGGGACAGGTGGTCGGACTGCAGGGCCGCCATGCCCGCCGCGTCGAGCTTGCCGCCGTTGGCCAGCGCGGCGTCGAAGAGCTCGCGGAGGCGGTGGGCGCGCAGGCCGTTGGCGAAGCCGTAGCCCTGGTAGGTCGGGTCGTTCAGCGGGTCGCCATCGACCGTGTGCCCCAGCGAGTCGCCGTTGGCCGTGATGACGAAGCCCTGCGCGGGATCGACCGCGTGCGGCATCTGGTCGAGGGGCACGAAGCCCTCCCACTCGCAGCATCCGTCGCCGGGGAAGGGCAGCCATGGCGGGTTGGCCACGGGAGGGGTCTTCAGGTTGGCGCGGATGGGGGCCCGCACGTAGGCCGAGTACGCGATGTGGCCGTTCACGTCGCCGTAGACCCAGTTCTGGGCGCCCACGCCGAAGTGCGAGGTGGCCGCCAGGAAGTCGGCGGGCGTCTTCATCTTCATGAGGCCGTAGACCGTGACCAACTCCTCGGTGGGCTCGAAGCCCGTCCACTTCCAGGTCAGGGCGATGGGGTCGCCTGCCAGGTCGGTGCCCTTCGAGCCGGGGATGACCGGCCCGTGGTGAGGCACCACCTCGAGGTGGACGGTCAACTTGCAGCGCCCGTCGACCTCGGCGAGGTCGTAGGTGGTGCCCTTGATGAAGTCGTTCAGCCACGCCTCGCAGCCGCCCTCGGCCGGCTTGCCGTACTCGAGCACCTCGTCGCGCACCTCGACGGCCACCTGGTTGCCCTTGAAGAGCACCGTCGAGGGCGCGCCGGCCGTCCACTTCTCGACGTACACGTCGGTCACGTCGGTGTAGTAGACGGTGGCGCCCCAAGCCGCTACGCCGTTCGAGCCGAGGATGATGCCGGGGATGCCCGGGAAGCACACGCCGGCCAGGTCGAGGTCGCCGCCGGCCCTCGTGGTGTCGAGGTGCAGCTCGAAGAACACGGCGGGGTTCCGGAGGGCGAGGTGCGTGTCGTTGGCGACGATGGGCTGGCCGCTCGTCGTGTGCGCGCCCGCGACCGTCCAGTTGTTGCTGCCGAAGCCCGGCACGGAGAGTGCGCCCGGCTTCATGGGTACGGCGGCCAGGGCCTGGCGAACGCCGCCGAGCCAGGTCGGGTCGAGGTGACGGTAGAACGAGCCCTGCAGGTAGTCGGCGCGGAGGCCGGGCCCCCGGCGCAGGTCGTCGGTGGGCAGCGGCGTGGTCGGTTCGGCCGGCGCGATGGGGTACAGGTCGTCCTGGATGCCTGCGAAGTCGGTGCCCGTGAACTTGGCCTGCAGTTCGAGCATGCGCTGCATGCGCTCGATCTTGTCGCCGTTGCTCTCGAAGGCGAGGTCCCAACTCTGCAGGCGCCCAATCACCAGCGAGTCGACGGGGCTCCAGGGCTCGATCTCGCCGAGGAACGCCCACTCGAGCGGCTCGTCGACCTTGCGGGCCTTGACGGCGTCGATGTAGGCGTTGACGCCCGCGGCGAACGCCTCGAGCATGGCCTTCACTTCGGGCTGCCCGGCCTGGATTTCGGCCCACATCTGTTCGGACACGCGGCGCATTCCGAGCACGCGGAAGTAGACGTCGGTGGCCAGGTCCGAGGCGGCCGCGGCGGGCACCGACGCGAAGTTGCCGCTCGCGATGCGGCGCATGCCGTGCATCTGGATGAAGCGGTGCCGCGCGACCACGAAGCCCTCGGCGCGCCAGAGGTCGGGCTCGTTGGCCGCGAACACGTGCGGTACGCCCCAGTTGTCGAGCACGATCTCGACCGGCGCCTGCAGCCCGGTGATCGGATAGACCTTCGAGGCCTCGATGCTGCCGAGGCACGTGCCGAGGGGCTCCTGCTGGTCGGGTTGGCCCGGATCGGCCACCGTGTCGACCGCGTCGATCGCCACGTCGGTGGCCTCGCTCGCGGTGTCGGTCGCGACGTCGTCACTGGACGAGCCGCCGCCACACGCCACCATCAGCGCGCCCAAGGCCACCACGAACACGAACATGCTCCGGTGCTTCATGCTCCCCCCCCCGAGAAGTGAACTCTGTCGATGTCGATAGGGTAGGTCAATCCGGGGGTGCTCGTCAACGGCGCAGTCCCTGCGGGCGCGCCCCGCGCGTGCCCGGACGACCCTGACCTTGAAAAGTTTTCCCGATCTGCCGATTTGCGTCGCCGCTTCGCGGCACCTCGGTCCCGCGAGAGCCGCGCCGGAACCTGGAACCGTCGGACCCGGGCGCGGTTTCTGGCGGTCCCCCATGGGGTATGAATTTTGCATGAATGGCGCGTCGTAAACGGCCTCATCGAGGTGTCCATGAAGCGAGTTGCGTTGTTCCTGGTGGTCCTGGCGACCGCCGCGCCGGCCCAGGCCCAGAACTGGCTCTTCCGCGGCAGCCACGGCTCCGAGGCGGGTGCCGTCGACTGGGACTGCGGGTCGGCGTTGAATCAGGTCTCGGGGCTCGTGACGCGCCAGTGGGTCTGGAGCGGCTCGACGGCCGGGGCTTACGAGTTCAAGGTCGAGACCTCGGCGTGCGACTGGTCCGTCGCCTATGGCGGCGGAACCGCGTGCGCGACCGGCGCCGTGTGCTCCCTGCCGTCGGGCGGTGGCAACGCGACGTGGTCGGCCTCGGGCGGAAAGACCTACACCGTGAACGCCCGGCAGAACGGCGGCAACGTCGACGTGGCCATCTGGGAGACCGCGGGCGCCGCGGCCAACATCCTGTCGGTCGCTCAGAACACGCCCGCGGGCACCGTCGATCCCGGAACGCCGGTCACGATCCGCGTGACCACCCAGGCGTTGCCGGGCGACCAGGTGGTCTACGTGCGCTGGACCGCCGACGGCTGGACCTCGTCCACCATCGTCAAGGCGGCGAACACCAGCGCCACGCTGCACGACGCCGTCATCGCCGTGCCCGCCTTCGCCGACGCCAAGGAAGGCAACGACATCGCGTACTACGCGTTCGTGTCGGCCAAGACCGATCTCGACGTGAACCCGATCGACCCCGATCTGGCGTTCCTGACCATCAACACGAACGGCGGCGTGAACTACGCGCTCAACGTGTACAATCTGGCCAACGCGTGGCACCACCCCGACTGGGCCGAGCCCACGGGCGTGCTCACCATGCGCAACCCCAAGGACGTCGACGCGAGCGACGCCAACGTCACGATCTACAACGGCATCCAGTTCCAGGGCGTGGGCCGCTCCAGCAACCAGACCCTGCTCAAGCTGCACTACAAGAAGGGCGCGGCGGGCTGGGCCGTGCTGCAGACGCTCGACGCCGACGTGTTCTTCGACAAGGAGGAGGGCAACAACAAGTACTGGCGCGCCGTGCTGCCCGGGCCGTTCACGGCCGGCCAGGACGTGCGCTACGTGCTCGAGATCGACTGCTCGGATCGCGACCCGACCTACCTCTTCGGCGGCGTGGCCGGCACCAACACGCTCACGGGCGATCTCGCCACGGCCAAGTCGCTGGCCCCGGCCGTCAACCCCTGGTCGTTCAGCGTGCAGGTGGTGCTCGGTGCCGGCTACCACACGCCCTCCGCGTCCGAGCCGGCCGGCCAGACCATGCGCAAGCCCCTGGCGCCCGACGCGCGCGTCGACCCCAGCGTCAAGGTGTGGTTCGCCGAGCCCGACGCCAGCGCGAACGACCCCGTGACCTTCGTCAAGGTGTTCTACAGCTTCGACGGGTCCACGTGGACCGACTCGGGCAACCTCACGACCATCACCCTCGACGACCAGGGCGGCAAGGACTACTACTCCTACGACATCCCCATCGCCGACAAGAAGGACGGCACCATCCTCCGGTACTACTTCTTCGTGCAGTACGACGCGGTGGCGCTCGACTCGTACTTCTACTGGGACGGTTCGGCGAGCGCGGTCACCCAGACCGAGGCCACGGCCAAGGCCGGGGCGTTCTCTGTGGTGCTGGCCGGCGCGCCCATCCCCACGCTCTCGGAGTGGGCGATGATCGTCGCCCTGTTCCTCATGGCCGCGGTGGCCTGGCGCGAAATCCGTCGGCGGGGGTTCCATACGGCCGCGTGAAACTCACGGTGCGCGGGGGCGTGACCTTCCCCGAGGTCACGCCCCCTCCCTCCTCCCTCTCCGGAAGCCGCCCATGAAGTTCGCCTGTCCGCGCTGCCGCCGCGTGAGCGCCGGGGCCTTGGTGGTTCGCGAGCTCGTGCCCGACGGGGCGCGGTGGCGTTGTCCCGATCCCGCCTGCGGTGCCGTCTACGACGTGCACGAGGGCATCGCCGTCCTTTTCCGACGGGCGCCCGAGTCCTGGGGCGATCCCGCGCTCGCGGAGCGCCTGGCCGCGGCCTACGCCGAGTCCTGGCGGGGGCAGGGCTGGCCCAACGGGGTGAGGGAGCGCCTCGAGCGGCTGCTCGCCGGGCTCCCGCAGGGCGGGGCGGCCCTCGATCTCTGCGGCGGCACCGGCGAGGCGGCGAGGCGCCTGCTCCGGCGCTTCGACGAAGTGGTGCTGCAGGACGCGTGGCTGCCCCTGCTCTGCGCCGGCCTGGCGGCGTGGCCCGCGAGCGAGCGCGCGCGGGTGTCGGTCGTCTGCGGTGACGCGCTCGACCCGCCCCTGTTCGCGGAGCGCTTCGACCTCGTGTACCTGGGAGCCGCCCTCGACAGCGTGCGCGATCCTTGGCTGCTGCTCGGCCAGGCCGACGCCCTGCTCGCGCCCGGAGGCTTGCTGGTGGCGGCCACCCCCTTCGCCTGGGACGACGCCGTCACGCCCCCGGAGGCGCAGATCGACGGCCCCGAAGCGCTGCGCGCGGCGTTGACCGGTGGCGTGGCGGGGCTGGAGCACCTGGCGTACCAGGTCGTCGAGTCGGCCGACGGACTTCCATGGAACCTGCGCCGCGACGCGCGCAGCGTGACGTGCTTCAGCGTGGACTGGGTGGTGGCGAGGAAGATCGCGACGTCGGACCCGAATGGCGACCCCAACGGGATTTGAACCCGTGTTACCGGCGTGAAAGGCCGGTGTCCTGACCGGGCTGGACGATGGGGTCGAGCAACGCGTTTCGTGAGCCGCGCGAGGATTGAACTCGCGACCACCGGATTAAAAGTCCGGTGCTCTACCATCTGAGCTAGCGGCCCAACGCTGCCGGCTGCGCGAACGCAGGGCGCATTGTGCGGACAGGGGCGCCGCTTGTCAAGCGAAGGAAGCTGTTTACCGAGGAATCTTTGGCAGGATCCGGGAAGAACTAGGAGCGACGCCGCCGGACGGCGAGCGCCACGAGCGAAGCGAGTCCGAGGAGCGCGGGGGCCAGGCCGCCCGCCGAGGTCACGCCGGCTACGGTGCACGAGCCTCCGCCACCGTCGCGGATGGGCTTGCCGCCCGTGCTCGTGTCGTCGTCGGTGACGTCGAGGCCGATGGTCGCGTCGCCGTCGACCACCTCACCGGTCGGGCCCTTGCAGAGGCCGTCTTCGCAGCTCTGGCCGCTGGGGCAATCGCCGCACGAGACTCCGCAGCCGTCGTCGCCGCACACGCGGCCGGCGCACGAGCAGGTGAGCGCCACGCACTGGCCGGCCTCGCAGGTCTCGTTCGTGCCGCAGGCCACCGTCACGCGGTCGTAGCAGCCGTCGCCGCCCTGCGCGCACGTGTACTTCTGGGTGTTGCTGTCGAGGCAGCCGGTCTCGCCCGCCGCGCACTCGTTGGTGCAGGTGGGCTCGCCGGTGCACACGCCGGCCTCGCAGGTCTGGCCGGCGGCGCACAGGCCGCACGAGCCGCCGCAGCCGTCGGGGCCGCAGGCCTTGCCGGCGCACGAGGGCGTGCAGACGGTGCCCGCGCACTCGCGGGGGTTGGCGCCCGAGGGGTCGGCCGCGCCGTCGGTGCCGCAGTCGTAGAAGTTCTGCTCGGCCAGCCAGCCGCAGGAGGGGGACTGGCTGCAGTCGATGCTCTTCACCTGGTCGTTCTCGCAGTACCACAACACGCCTTCGGCGTCGCAGCAGCCCACGTCGGTCACGCTGCCGCACGCGGTGGCGGAGCACTGGCCCTGCACGCAGAACTGGCCGTTGGCGCAGTCGCCGCACGTGCCGCCGCAGCCGTCGTCGCCGCAGGCCTTGCCGTCGCAGTCGGGGGTGCACGCCACGCACGCGCCGTCGTCGCAGGCCTGGCCCTCACCGCAGGTACCGCACGAGCCGCCGCAGCCATCGGAGCCGCACACCTTGCCGGTGCAGTCGGCGGTGCAGGGGCCGCACGATTGCGGGTACTGGCCGGTGGCCTCGGCCGCGCCGGCGTTGTCGCACCAGTAGTAGCCCTCGCTCGCGAGCCAGCCGCACTTGGGCCCGTCGGCCCGGCCGGCCTGGGCGGCCTCGGGGCAGGGCACCTCGGCGATCTCGTTGTTCTCGCACCACTTCACCGTGTCGCCCTCGCAGCAGCCCTCGAAGGTGATGCCGCCGCAGGGGTCGGCGCCGCACTGGCCGCTGACGCACGCCTGGCCCTCGGGGCAGTCGCCGCACGAGCCGCCGCAGCCGTCGGGGCCGCAGACCTTGCCCGTGCACGAGGGGGTGCACTCGCCGCAGGGGCGCTGGAACGTGCCCGACGGATCGGCCGCGGCCGTGTCGCCGCACCAGTAATAGCCACCCTCGCCATCCCAGCCGCACTGGGGACCGGGCGACTGCGGGTTGGTGGCGCAGTCGACCTCCTGGACAGCGCCCTCCTCGCACCACTTGACCTTGGCGCCGTCGCAGCAGCCCTCGTAGGTGACGCCCTGGCAGGTGTCGGTGGTCTGGCCGCAGCTGCCGTCGGCCACGCACAGCCACTCGGGGCCGTGGCAGTCGGCGTCGGCGTCGCAGGCGCCGCTGTAGGCCCCCGCGACCGCCACGCACGCGCCGTCGGTGCAGGTGCCGTCGGCGATCCAGCGGGCGATGGGCAGGTCCGGAATGGTGCGCGTGATGCAGTGGATGGCGCCCGACAGCGTGGAGATGTCGTCGGAGACGATGCCGATGTGGTCGTAGGTGGGCAGCGCGGTCTGCCACACGGCCAGGGCGTCGGCCTCGAGGTCCTTGTCGACCGTGTACATGGGCCACAGGTTGACGTTGTTGAAGAGCGTCGAGTTCAGGTAGGTGCGCGGCGTGGTGCCGTAGGTCGGATCCTGGAACGCGTTGGGGTGCGGCATGCGGTAGACCGTCATGGCGCCGCCGCCCGGGACCGCCACGCCCTCGAGCAGCGTCTCGTTGTAGTTCATGTCGGCCCGGGCCGTGGGGTCCTGGGCCTGGGTGAACGAGCCGAGGATGACGGCGTCCTTCGCGATGAGCTTGAAGAACATGTCGATGTGGCCGGTGCCGTCGTTGTGGATGTCGCGGAGCACCACCAGGTTCTGGCACGCGGCGTACCGGTCGAGCAGGTCGTTGAGCTCGGCGGCGCTGAGGCCCGTGTTCTCGAGCTGACGCTCGGTGGTGTAGCAGGTGCCCAGGCCGTCGGCCTGGAAGTTGCCGCCCTCGAAGTCGAGGGGCATGCGGTAGACGGTGGCGCCCCAGAGCTCGCCCAGGCGCGACGGGACGGCGTCGTCCTCCTCGCGGCCGGGGTAGTACCGGAAGTCGAGCAGCGCCACGGTGTTGTCGTTGCTGATCAACGGGAAGGGCCCGAAGTCGATGGTCCAGAAGGCGCTGAGGTCGAGCTTGATGAACTCGACCTGCTGGCCCTCGCCGATGAACGCCGCGGGCACGCCGCCCGCCGTCAGCTTGTTGGTGAGCGCGGTCTTGGCGGCCGCTGTGTCGTGCAGCACCCACACCTTGCCGCCGTTCAGCGCGCCCAGGATGGTGTCGACCACCGTCTTGCTGATGGTCGCGTCGTTGACCAGCCCCGAGTCGTACGTGATGAGCATGCCCGACATGGGCTCCCACTCGGTCATGCCGCGGAACGTGCCCGCCGTGGGGGCCACCGTCTCTTCGAACCACTGCGGGTTGGCCGCCGCGAAGGCCGCGTCGGCCTTGTCGAGCCTCACCTTCTCCCACGGCAGCGCGTACGCGGGCAGCAGGTTGTGGAAGTTCGGCGTGTACGACGCGCTCGAAGCCCCCTTCAGGGGCACGGGCTCGCGACCGCACGAGAGCGCGACGAGGGCCAGCGCCATCAGGACGACGGGCGCCGCGAACGAACGGGGATCACGCATGGAGTCCTCCTCGAGGGTCCAGAGATTCCGGGGCACCGTAGCAAGAAGCGAGGTCGTCTTCAAAGCAAATGCGCGTTGCAAAGCCGGGGCTGATCCGATATGCACACCAGGATTGACAGGGGGGCGTCGATGGACGTGGTCGACCAGGGCATCCGCGAGCTCTTCATGAGCCCCGACATGGACGCCGCGCGGGCCTTCTTCAAGGACAAGGACCGCGCGCTCGTCTCGAAGGTCATGACCTCCAAGCAGGCGGTCGAGCGCTTCGTGCACGACGGCGACTACATCGCCATGGGCGGCTTCGGCGGCGTGCGCTTCTCGACGCCCATCCTGCACGAGATCGTGCGGCAGGGGCGCAAGGGCCTCGGGGTCTCGGGCCACACCGCCACCCACGACTTCCAGATCCTGGTGGCCGGCGAGTGCTTCGACCGCTGCGACGCGGCCTACATCGTCGGGCTCGAGGCGCGCGGCGTGTCGACGGCCGCCCGCAAGTACATGGAGAGCGGCAAGGTGCGCGTCACCGACTGGTCGAACGCGGGCCTCGCGTGGCGCTACAAGGCGGCGGCGCTCGGCGTGCCCTTCATCCCGGGGCGCTCGGTGCTCGGCACCGACACCTTCCGGAACAGCGCCATCAAGGTGGTCGTCGATCCGTTCACCGGCGCCAGGGTGGGCCTGTACCCGGCCCTCTATCCCGACGTGGCCATGATCCACGTGCACGAGGCCGACATCTACGGCAACGCCCGCATCCGGGGCAACGTGATCGCCGACGACGACCTGGCGCGCGCGGCCAAGCGGCTCATCGTCACGACCGAGCGGCTCGTGCCCCACGACGAGATCCGACGCGAGCCCGACCGCACCATCATCCCGTTCTACCTGGTCGACGCCGTGGTCGAGGCGCCCTACGGCAGCTTTCCCGGCAACATGCCCTACGAGTACTACTCGGACGAAGCGCACCTCCGGAAGTGGCTGGCCGTCGAGAAGGATCCCGCGGCCTACCGCGCGTTCCTCGACGACTACCTGTTCGGCTGCCACGACCACTTCGAGTACCTGCAGAAGTGCGGTGGCCTCGAACGCATGATGGAGCTGCGTCGGCTCGAGTTCCTGATCCGCCCCGAGCCCGAGCCGAAGTAGGAGGCAACCGTGGCCCCAGCCTGCAACTCGATGGAGCTGATGATCGTCCTCGCGTCGCGTTACCTCGAGGACGGCAAGATCTGCGTGGTCGGCACCGGGGCGCCGTGCGCCGCGGCCATGCTGGCCCAGAAGACGCACGCGCCCAACCTGGTCATGGCCTTCGAGGCCGGCGGGGTCGCGCCGCGCCTGCCGACCATGCCCATCTCGGTGGGCGACTCGCGCACGTACCACCAGGGGCTGCAGGCCAGCACCATGGCCGACGTGATGGCCCTGATGCAGAGGGGCCTGGTCGACTACTGCTTCCTCGGCGGTGCGCAGATCGACCGGTACGGCAACCTGAACTCCACGCTCATCGGCCCCGACCACCAGCGGCCCAAGGTACGCCTGCCGGGCAGCGGCGGGGCCGGCGACCTGGCCAGCCTGGCCTGGAAGATCATGGTCATCACGCCCCACGAGAAGCGCCGCTTCGTGCCGAAGGTCGACTTCGTCACCTCGCCGGGCTTCCTCGACGGGCCGGGCGCGCGCGAGCGGGCGGGGCTGCCCCCCGGCACGGGCCCGTACAAGATCGTCACGAACCTCGGGGTCATGGGGTTCGACGCCGAGACGAAGCGCATGCAGATCGAGGCCGTGCACCACGGCGTCACGCGGCAGCAGGTGCAGGACAACACCGGCTTCGAGCTGCTGGTGGCCGAGCCCCTGCACGAGACGCTCCCGCCCACGGCCGACGAGCTGCGCCTGTTGCGCGAAGAGGTCGACCCCCACCGGTACATCATCGGTCGCGAATAACGCGCCGCCCACGGGCGTCGTGCAGGGGAGGATAGGATGACGAAGCGCTGGATCGCCGTATTGCTGGTGGTACTCACAACGCTCCCGGCCCTGGCCGCCCCCAAGAAGAAGGTGCCGCCGCCGCCGCCCCTGGCCCCCGAGAAGGCCGAGGCCATCTTCGGCGTGTTCGAGCGCGGCACGCGCAGCAGCGATCTGCAGGCGCGCGGGCTGGCCGTGTTCGGCATCGGCTTCGTGCCGGGCAAGGCGGCCGCCGCGTTCGTGACCGACGCCCTGAAGGATCCCCAGTGGCGGGTGCGCTCGCACGCCATCGCCGCGCTCTACCTGCAGGGCGACAAGGCGTGGCGCGCTCCCCTGGTCGACGCCCTGGCCGACCCCACGTTGAACCCCGAGTGGGATCTCTTTCCGTTGCTCGGCCTGGTGAAGCCCGCCGAGGGCGCCAGCGTGATGCTCGAGGCGCTGAAGAACCCCAAGAACGCCGGGCAGATTCGCCTGGTCGAGGCCCTCGTGCCCTGCACGCGCCCCTTCTGCTCCGAGGTCAAGACCGCCCTGGGCAAGGAGGGCCACGCCGTCCTGCTCGACCGCGTGCAGGCCACCATCGCCACGGCCCCCAAGGAGGTGCGGCTCGAGCTCTTGCGCGTGCTGCTCGCGTCGGGGCGCGATCAGGCGGCGCGCACGGCCCTGACCGTGCTCGAGGCCTCGCCCGAGCCCGAGCTGCAGAAGGCGCTGGCCGAGCTCTACAAGAAGTCCAAGGACAAGGAGCTGCAGCTGAACACCGCCATCGTGCTGGCCCGGCTCGGCGACGGCTCTGGCGCGGCCCTCTTGAACGGCAGCCTGGCGAAGGCCGACCGCGACACGCGCCTGCGCATCCTCAAGGCCATGGCCTTCGCCCCGGCCGCGGCCGACGAGAAGTCCATGCTCGCGCTGCTGGCCGTCAAGCCCGGCGAGACCGTCGACCTCGACTACCTGTCGGCCATCTTCGACATCTACCATCGTCAGGGCAGCGACAAGCCGTTGCCGCGCGCGCGCATGATGGTCAACGAGCCCGACCCCGGCACGCGGGCGGTGGGCGTGCGCTTCGTGGCCCGGTTCGAGGGGCCCGTGTCGCTGAAGACGCTGCACGGGCTGGTGCTCGACGGCAGCCCGCTCGTGCGCCTGGCCGCGGTCGAGTCCATCGCCGACTTCGCGCGCATCGACTCGGTCGAGCCGCTGGGTTCGGCGCTCGCCGACGTCGACAAGCGGGTCAAGGTCGCGGCCATCCGGGGCCTGGGCCGCATCAACGACGTCTCGGTCATCCGGCACCTCACCTTCGTGGTGGGCGATCCCGACCCCGAGGTGAAGCAGGAGGCCTTGAAGGCGCTGGCGCGCATCCACGACCCGTCGGTGGTCCCCACGCTGCAGATGGGCCTGGTCGACCCGTCGGTCGAGGTCCGCACGGCGGCGCTGCGGGGCATGATGGAGAGCGATCCCCTGAACGGGCGCATGTACTTCCAGTCGGCGCTTTTGTGGCTGCCGCCCCTGGTCATCCGCGAGATGGCCGACGCCATGGGCAAGGAGGCCCTGCCTTACCTGCTCGAGGCCGCGCGCACCGACAGCCTCGAGACGCGCATGCTCGCGCTGCAGATCCTCGAGGGCGCCGGCCCCGAGGGCCTGGCCCTGCTGCAGCAGATCCTGGCCGAGACACCCCACGCCGAGGTGCGCGAGCGCATCGCGACCCACCTGTACAAGGCCTCGGGCCCGGCGGCCGTTCCGCTCACCCAGGGCTACCTCGAGCAGCCCGGGCACGCGGGGGTCAAGGTGCGCGTGCTCGAGGGCCTGGGCCGCCTGCGCGACGAGGCCAACGCCGAGATGATCGAGAAGCGCCTGCTCGACACCGACGAGCGCGTGCGCGTGGCCGCGGCGCTGGCGCTCCTGAAGGTGCTCGTCAAGAGCGTGCCCGACCTCGATCTGTGACCTCCCCCCGAACGCTGCAACCTCACCCCCTGACCCCCTCTCCATCGATGGAGAGGGGGACGGTAGGACGACCATGCGGGTGTTCCTCTTCGACATCGACGGCACGCTGATCGACGCGGGCGGGGCAGGGCGCCGCTCCATGACCGCCGCCTTCGCGGGGGTGTTCGGCATCGACCAGCCCTTCGAGGCCTTCGATCTGCTCGGACGCACCGACCTCAACATCGTGTGGGAGGTGTGCCAGCGACACCTGGGCCGCCGCCCCGGCGACGAGGAGCTCGCGCGCTTCTTCGACGCCTACCTCGCGCGCCTCGAGCTCGAACTGCGGCGCGGTGACGGTTACCGCGTACTTCCGGGCACGCGCGAGATCGTCGAACACCTGGCCGGGCGGCCCGACGTGGTGCTCGGCCTCGGCACGGGCAACCTCGAGGCCGGCGCGCGCCTGAAGCTGGCGCGCACGGGCTACGCGCACCACTTCCGCGTGGGAGGCTTCGGCGCCGACGGTCCCGATCGGGCCGCCGTGCTTCGACGCGGAGTCGAGAGAGCGCGCGCCCTCGTGCCGGGTGCCGCGGTCGACCCCAAGGACGTGTGGATCGTGGGCGACAGCGTGCGCGACGTCGAGGCCGCGCGGGCCATCGGCGCCACGGCCGTGGCGATCGCCGCCGGGTGGCAATCCCTCGAGGTGCTCCGGGCCGCGGGGCCGGACCTGGCGTTCTCGTCGATGCTCGATTTGTACGGTCTGGTGAACGAAGGCTACGACGGGGCGGGGTCGGGCGAGCGGTCGTGACGCCGCCCGGAGACTACATCTGGTCGCAGAAGGCGTTGTGGTTGGTGCACTCGTTGCCGGCCTTGGACATGTAGCAGGCCTGGAAATCGGCGGCCGGGACGGCGCCGCAGTTCTCGAAGATGCAGCCATAGAACGCCGCGAAGCGGGCCTTGGCCTCGGCGTCGCCCACCGCCATGCAGGCGATGGCGCACTCGTGATCCCAACCGCCGGTCTCGCAGTCGCTCAGCCAGCAGGCGCGCACCTCCTTGCAGGTGTCGGGGCCGGGCACGCACGCGTCGAACTCGTCGCCGCAGCGGTCGGTGCCGTTGCCCAGGCACTCGATGGTGTCTTCGGGGCCCGTCAGGTCGGCGCACGACGCGCTCACGCACGCGCCGAGGGTCGCCATGGTGGCGGCGTCGGCGGGCTCGGCCTTGCCGAGGCAGGCGGTCTCGCACGTCTGGTCGCTGTCGTCGGGGCACTTGGCCACGCACTGGAAGAAGAGCTCGGCGCACGAGGCGTAGTTCTCGGTGGTGTCGGGCGCGGTGTCGGGCTGCCCCGTATCGTTGCCCGTATCGGCGCTGACGTCGATCACCGACAGGTCGGCGCCCGTGTCGGGCGTGACGTCGAGGACGACGGGCACGTCGTCGCCGGTCTCGGCCGCGACGTCGGCTGCCGTGTCGTTCGCGGGCGTGGTATCGGAGCCGTCGGAGCCGCCGCATCCCAGGGGCAAAATCATCAACAAGGCGAGGAACGGAAGCCAACGCATCGGAGCACCCCCATCAGGTGGCGTTTGTGGTCTGGCGGGCAGGATAGCGTGCCCCGCGGCGCTCGTCAACCTGCCGAGCCGTCGAGGGATCGCGAGATCCCGGTTGACACTACGCCAGGGCCGGCCTAGACAGCGTTAGTCGATCGTAACTTGGCGGAGCCGATGGCGACCGGACTCACCCGTTCTGCGGAGGACTACCTCCTCACGATCTACCGCCTGCACCGCGAGCGTCACACGGCGCGCGTCAAGGACGTGGCCGAGGTGTTGGGCGTGAAGAAGCCGTCGGTGGTCACGCAGGTGCACCGCCTGAAGGAAGAGGGGCTGGTCGACCAGAGCCCCTACGGTCGCATCGAGTTGACCGAGCGGGGCCGCCGCCTGGCGCGGGGCATGTTCCAGAAGAACCGGCGCATCTTCGCCTTCCTCCACCACGTGCTCGGGGTCGGCACCGACGTGGCCGAGGAGGACGCGTGCGGCATCGAGCACCACCTGCACCCCGAGACCATGCAACGCTTCCTGGCGTTCACCGAGGACCTGCACCTGCCCCTCGGCGATCTCGACGACGACGGCGTCGAGGTGACGAACGCGACGATCAACGACCTCGACATCGGCACCTGCGCCGAGATCTTCCGCATGGTGGGCGACGACAGCGTGCGTGCGCGGCTGCTCGAGCAGGGCTTCGTGCCCGGCGAGCGCGTGCGACTCCTGAACGTGGCGCCCCTCGGCGACCCCCTCGACGTGTTCGTCAAGGGCACGCACCTGACGTTGCGTCGCGAAGAGGCCGACTGCGTGCTGCTGCGCCGCGAGAGCGTTCGGCCGGTGGGCGCCAACCCGCACTGCCAGAGCCCTGGGGCGGAGCCGCTCAAGGCTCCTTGAGAGCCGTGTCGTCGGTGACCGCCCGTCGCAAGGCCTCGACCACGTTCGCCGGGACGCCCGGCAGCTTCCAGCCATCCTTCTGCATGGCCTCGACCAGCCGGGCGATCGTGGCGTAGCGCACGAGCAGCGCGCGCTTGCGCTTCTTGCCGATGCCGGGCACGCGGTCGAGGGCGCCCTCGAGATCGCGCGTCGTGCGGGCGCGGCGATGCGCCGCCAGGGCGAAGCGGTGCGCCTCGTCGCGCAGGCGCACGAGGAGCCGCCAGATCCCCGCGTCGGCGGACAGGGGCGTCTCCATCAAGGGCTCGCCGTGCACCAGGCGCTCGTCGGAGTGCTCGATCTCGAGCGCACGCGGGTCGCGTCGCACCCGATCCTTGGCCAGGCCCACCACGGGCAGCGCGAGCCCGTACTCACCGTGGACCACCGCGCGCGCGGCCCCGACCTGACCCCGGCCGCCGTCGATGACGAAGACGTCGGGCAGGTCTCCGCTGGCGTCGCCGGTGAGGCGTCGGCGCAGCACCTCCTGCAGCATGGCGTAGTCGTCGGCGCCCACGACGCCGCGGATGCGGTACGACCGATACGCCGCCTTGTCGGGCACGCCGTCGACGAACACCACCTGCGAGCCGTAGGCGAGGTCGCCGTGCAGGTTCGAGATGTCGTAGGCCTCCAGGCGCCGCGGTCGGCTCGGCAAGCCGAGGAGTTCGGCCAACTCGGCCAACTCGGCGTAGCGCTTCTCCTCGAGCCGCGCCGACGAGCGCAGGCGCTCCTCGGCGTTGCGCTCGGCCCAGGCCAGCAGCGCCCGGCGGGGGCCGCGCAGCGGGTGGTGGAGGCGCACGCGTCGCCCCGCGCGATCGGAGAGCCACTCGGAGAGCGACTCGGCCTCGTCGCCGAGATCGAGCGGGACCAGCACTTCGGGGGGAATCTCGCCCCCATCGTAGTGGCGCGCCAGGGCGCCCGTCACGAGTTGGAGGTCGGTGAGCGGCGCCAGCCGGGGCAGCGGGTACTCGCACGTGGTCAGGGTCAGGCCTCCGCGCACGTTGGCCAGGAAGGCCACGGCGCGCTCCTCGACCCGGTGGAGGGCCCAGACGTCGAGGTCGGCGTCGCCGTGCAGGTCGACCGCCTGGCGCTCGGCGCTGCGCTCGATGCCGCGCAGCATGTCGCGCAGAGCCAGCGCCCGCTCGAAGTCGAGGGCGGCGGCCGCCTCGTCCATCTCGACCTGAAGCCGGCGCTGCAGTTCGCGTCGCCTGCCGCGCAGGAAGAGGCGCACGTCGTCGAGGCGGCGTCGGTAGTCGGCGGCGTCGACGGTCTGCGTGCAGGGTGCGTCGCACAGGTGCATCTGGTGACGGAGGCAGGGCCGGTCGCGCGTGGCGAAGGCGCGATCGGTGCACGTGCGCAAGCGGAACACGCGATTCACGAGGTGCACGATCTCGCGGATGGTCTGGGCCGACGAGTACGGCCCGAAGTACTCGGCGCCGTCGTCCTTGCGACGCCGCACGATCTCGACGCGGGGCCAGGCGTGGCGGGTGTCGACGCGCAAGCGCAGGAAGTTCTTGTCGTCCTTCAACAGCACGTTGAAGCGCGGCTGGTGCTCCTTCACGAGCTGGTTCTCGAGGACCAGCGCCTCTTTTTCGTTGGCGGTGACCAGGACCTCGACGTCGGCCAGCAGGTGATCGAGCATCTTGACGAACGGGCGGTCGTCGGAGCTCGCGCCGAGGTACTGCGCCAGGCGTCGGCGCAGATCGCGGGCCTTGCCCACGTAGAAGATCTCGCCCCCCGCGTCGCGCATCAGGTAGACGCCAGGCGCCGCCGGGGTGCGGGACAGCAGCGCGGCGCGGTCAATTGCCATGCGCGCTCCGCAGGTACCATTGGCCGGCCAGCAGGGCCAGGAGCAGCGCGAGCACGAAGCCCGAGGAGAACGGACGCGAGGTCTCGACGCGCGTGACGGCGCGATCGCGCAGCGGCGGGAACTCGAGCTGCGCCACGCGCTCGGGCAGGGTGATGGTCCCTCCGCTCGCTTGCACGAGGTGCAGCAGCACGTCGCGCAGGGGAGAGGGCTCCAGCAACTCGCCGGGCTCGGATTGCACGAGGAAGGGTCGCGTCTGCCGCACGTGGCTGCCCTCGTCGCGCTTCTCGAGCTCGAGCCAGTACAGGCCATCGCGCGCGGGCTTCCACTCGAAATCGGGTACGATGGCCTTGACCACGTCCGGGGGCACGCGCTGCTCCTGACCCCACTCCGTGACGCGCAGGGCCCACGTGCCCGGCTCGGCACCCGCCGGGCGCGCCAGCTTCGCGCCGACCCGGTAGGGCTTCTCGGGGCTGTCGGGGGTCGTGATCGTCACCTCGAAGGGCGACAACGTGGGGTCGCGGGTGAGCCAGCGGACGAGGTTCGCCACGAGCGTGCGGTGCATCTGGTCGGGATCGGGTTCGGAGGGCAGGAAGGCCCAGCGCCAGAGCGAGTCGGTGGCCACCAGCGCCACGCGGCCCTCGCCGAGGGGCGCCGTCGACAGGATGGGCAGCGGGCCGCACTCGGTGCGGGCCCTGGGGTGATCGAGCAGCACGGTGGTCGACGGGAGCGGGCACCCCTGCAGGTTTGCTCCGTCCAGGGGCGGCAGGCTCGCCAGCGCGGCCGCGGGGTCGGCCGGCATCTCGGCGTCGGCGAAGACGGGGTGCCGCAGCCCCTCGGGGGTCAGCCGGGCCGCGAACTCGCCGAGCTCGAAGTAGTCGCGCCAGGTCTTCAACTCGGGGATGCGCACCGGGAACAGCTCTTTCAGCGGGCTGCGCGGCAGCATGTCGGCCAGGAAGGCGAGCTCGCCCCCCACCACCAGGCTGGCGCCCCCGGCCTTCACGTAGTCGACGATGCGCTCGGCGTACTGGTCGGTGTCGAACGAGCCGAAGCGGAAGTTCTGGAAGACCAGCAGGTCGAAGCCCGGCAGCTCCTCGTCGAAGAGCGTGTGGGTGGGGAAGGGGATGAGGACGGTGTCCTCGAGATCCTCGGCGAAGAACGCCGAGGGCTTGACCATCACGTAGAAGGAGATGAGGTCGATCGTTCCGTTGGCCTTCAGCGCGTCGCGCAGGAAGCGCACGTCCCAGGAGGGGTGGCCGGCGAGGTGCAGCACCCGCAGGCGATCGCGCAGCACCCGCTGCTCGCTGAGGCGAACGTTGTTGGCGCTGTTCGATTCGTGCGTTCCCGCCGGCAGCGAGACGCGCGCGCCGAGCACGAGGGCGCCCGATTGGTCGGGGCGGTACCGGAAGCGCACCTCGTAGCGGCTCTGGCCGGGCACCAGGGGTACCTCCTGGGCCTCGCTCCACGCGCCGTCGGTGCCGAACTCGACGCGAACGGAGGCGACGCCGGGGTCCACGTCGCGTACCGTGACCTCGACCACGGCGGACGTGACGTTGCGGTAGAAGGCCACGGCGTCGTAGCGCAGGTCGCTCACCGAGGCGTCGGGTCCGGTCGTGCGGTCGCTCAGATCGATGGCGTGCAGCCGCGGGCGGTGCTTCTTCGAGAGCAGGCGCGCGAGTCGCTCGATCCGTTCGGGAGACAGGGTCGAGCCGTGATCCTGGAGGTCGGAGACGAGCACGACGCGATCGGGGATGCGGCCGTCGGTTCCTTCGGTCGCGAGCTGCTCGAGGCGCTCGATGAGGGGGCTGGAGCCGCGCCGCGGCGGCCTCAGTCCTGGCACCGGGATGGGGGATCCGTCGAGCGCGACGAAGCGGGCCGACGGGAGCTTGCGGGCCAGGGTGGTGGTGGCCTCGACGGCGGCTTCGAAGCGCGTCGAGCTCGAACGGCACGGCAGGCTCATGCTGGCGCTGTCGTCGACGAGCACGAGCGTTTCGGCCTGCCGGGCCACCTCGAACGTGCGGGTGCTCACCGGGTCGAGCACCACGGCGCCGAGCAGGAGCACGACGCCCGCGTGCAGGAGCGACGAGAGGAGCCGCGTGCGCGGGTCGAGGACCCGTCGGAGGTTCCAGGCGCCCAGCGCGGCGATGGCCGCCAGCAACGCGAGCGCGAGCGCCCCGGTTGGCGAGCCGGCCCCAACGCCGAGCGCCCAGGCGGTGGTCGAGGCGTCCATGGGTCAGTCGAGCTTCCAGCGCTTGCGCTTCAGCAGGTAGTCGAGGTGCGTCTGCTCGTCCTTGTAGTCTCCGCACAGGGCGTATTCGACGACGTTGACCGCCAGGCGTCGACGGGCGGCGCCCACCGCACGCTGCTCGGAGGGGGTCCAGACCGGGGCGTGCAAGACCGCCCAGCGCCCCTCGAGGCGCGCGCCTTCGAGTTGACCGACCTCGGGGCCCTTCAAGTCGAAGAACGAGCGGTAGACCACCGCCTCGGCCGGCAAGGCCGTCAGCGCCAGGCGCGGACGCACGCCCTCCACCACGCGGCGCACCCACTCGTTGACGGCGTCGCGGGAGTTCCAGGCCGCGCCGTTCAGGAACCACACGGTGCCGCCCTTCGAGAGGAAGGGCCTCAACGCGTCGGCGACCACCGTCGCGTCTTCGGACGGGAGCCGGTCGAGGGGAACGATGACCAGCGGGGACGTGGAGCCCACGGCGCTTCGCAAGGGCACCTCGCGCACCTCGGGGCTGATGAGGATGCTCGTGAGCTCCGCCAGGCTGGTCGCGACCTCGCGAAAGAGACGCGTCCACGCGCCCGCGAGCGGCTGGTTGTCGGCCGAGGCCAGCACGAAGGCCACCTCGGCGCTCGGTCCGATGGCCAGGGCGGTCGGGGCCCAGGGCCACGCGATCAGCGCCACGACGAGCCCTCGCGCGAACGCTCGGCGGGTCATGGCAGCACGACCACGAGGTCGTAGAAAACGTTGTCGACCCCGGGCGCGTCGACGAGCAAGCGGTAGCGACCCGCCGCCGGCGCGCTGACCTGCAGCAGCGCCGTGCCCTCGACGGTCGTCGCCTGCCCGACCGTCGCGCCACCCTCGTCGCGCAGCTCGAGCTCGACGGCTCCGGACCCGGGCACCGTGAGCGCGTAGACCTCGAGCGGCTGGAAGGCGCCCAGGTCGACGTGGAACCAGTCGCTGTCGCCGTCGCAGATCTTGAGGTGCGAGGTGACCCCCACGGGCAGCTCGACCGACTTGCCGGCTACGTCGTTGGGCTCGAGGCGATCGTCGAGGCAGGACCCGGCCGGCTCGACGGCCCAGGCCTGGAGACCGTACGCCACCAGGCCCGAGGACGCGCTCACGCCCCAACGCCAGGTGCCCGGCGCCGTGATGGCCACCTGGCACCCGAGGCCCCCCTCGACGAGCCCGCACGTGACGGGCTCGGACGCGGAGGCGGGCCCCGCGACGACCACGGTCAGGAGATCGGGCGACGAGGCGGTGGTGAGCGTGACCTCGAGGGTCTCGCCGCCGTTCAGTCCGAGCGCGAACCAATCGGACGTGCCCGGGCAGAGCACGAGGCCCTCCCACGTGCCCTCGATGATCGACGCCGCCTCCGAAGCGGAGGGGTTCGGCGCGAAGACGTCGTCCTGGCACAGCTCGTCGTCGCCCCCCGTGGCGATCTCGAGATCGTAGGTGTTGCCGGCGTCGCCGTAGCCGAGCACGGCGATCAGCAGTTCGGAGACGCCGGGGTCCACGAGGAACACCCGTTCGTCGTCGAAGGTGGTCTCGGAGGCCGCCAGCAGCTTCTGGTCGGCTGCGTCGAGCACGAGCAGGTCGAGGTCGCCCTGCTGGTGCAGGAAGCGCACCGTCACCGCCAGGTTCTCGCCCGGCAGCACCGTGACGCGGTAGGCGTCGAGCTCGCCGGGGCAGAGCACGAGGTCGGCGTAGGTGCCCTCGGCGAGGGAGGGCGCGGTGGCCGGGTCGTCGTTGGGCTCGAGCTCGTCGCCGGGGCACGCCGCGCCCGCGTCGGCGGCCTCCAGGGCGTAGGCGAGGCCCTGCTCCGACGCGGAGGACACGGCCACCGTGTAGCGGCCGTCGGCCAGGCCGGAGGGAACGTCGAGGCGGGCGCCCCCGGGCTGGGGCGAGGAGCCCCCGATCGGTTGGCCCGACTCGTCGAGGAGCGTGAGCTCGAGGTCGCCCTGGGGGCCGAGCAGCGTAGCGCGGATCGCCAGCCTGGACGCTCCTCCGACGTCGAGCGCGACGTGGTCGACGTCGCCGGGGCACAGGCGGCGCTCGACGCCGCTCCCCACCGAGAACACCGGCGCCCCGACGCGATCGTCGTCGGGCTCGGCGGCGTCGTCGACACAGAGCCCCGCTGCGACGGGCCCCATCCAGGCCGTCACGAACGAGCCGTCCTTGGGCGCGCGGCTGGTGTGGTCGCAGCGATCGGCGGTCAGATCGTCGTTGTCCTCGGCCGTGAGGTGGTAGCGCACCAGCACCGCGGCCTCGTCGGGCATTGCCGCCGTCGGGAGCGTGGCGCGATACCGGCCGTCGCCCCCGAGCGTGAGCGCCAGCGTGCCTTCGGGGGCGCCCGGTCCGTCACCCAGGGAGTACGTCACGGAGGGGTAGCGCACGACCGACTCGCCGTCGGAGAGGTCGGCCTCGACCACGAGGTCGCCGCCCCCGAAGACATCGGAGGGGGGAGTGTGCAGCAGGCGGGGCGGTGTGCCGGGGCAGTCGCCCCCCGAGCCTGCGTTCAGCAGCACGAGGCCGATCTCGTACGACACCGGCGGGTGCTCGCCGTCGTCGGCCGAGAACACCACCGTGTGGAAGAGCTGCGCCGCGACTTGCTCCTCGCTCGGCCGCCAGTAGAACTCGGCGGTCTTGGGGCCGAGCCGCTCGAGCAGCGCGCCGTCGATGGGGCGTTCCATGGCGATGGCGACCGTCGCCGAGTCGTCGTCCTTCACCTCGACCACGAACGACACGTACTCGCGAGCCGCCAGATCGAGCACGTAACCGTGGGGGTTCAGGAAGACGGGCACGCCCCCCTCCCGGAACACGGTCAGCGTGATCTCGGCTTCGTCGGAGCCGCCGTAGCCGTCTTCGACGACGAAGCGAACGGGGATCTTTCGCCCCGCACCGAGCGCCTCGCTGATGAGCGGGCTCCAGCGAAAGCGCGCCGTGTCCTTCGCCACGGGCGTGAGCGTCGCGGTCTCGGGAGGCAGGGGGTCGAGGAAGCGCATGGCGAAGTGCAGCGTGTCGCCGTCGCCGTCCTCGGCCGCGACGTCGAACTCGAGCGTCTCGCCCACGCGCACCGAGCGGTCGCCGAGGGGCACCAGCGACGGAGGGTGGTTCGTGAGCGCGCAGGCGCCGAGCACGAAGACGAGGGAGAGGGGCGCGAGGGTGAAACGCATGGCGCCATTATCGTCGGAAGGGCTTGGAATTCAAGGGCGGGGGCGCGCCCCGCGGACCACCCGGTCGAGCCCCCACGCGAGCAGCCCCGGCGCCAGGCGCTTGGCCCAGGCGGCCAGCTTGCCCTGCAGGCCGGGGACGATGAGGAAGGTGGACGTGCCGAGCGCCTCGAGCGCGGCGCGCGCGACCTGATCGGCGGAGAGCAGGCTGGCTCCCTTCGAGAGGGCTTTCGTCTCGGCGGGCTTGCCGACGTTCTCGCGCTCGAAGCCCGGGGTGTCGGTGTCGGGGGGGCAGAGCACCTGCACGGTGACGCCGTCGGGCCTCAACTCCTGGCGCAGGGCCTCGCTGAAGCCGACGAGGCCGAACTTCGAGGCGCTGTAGTCGGTGAAGCCGTAGATACCGATGAGGCCCGCCACCGAGCTCACGTTGAGGATGCAGCCCCGGCGTTGACGCAGGTGCGGGAGCAGGGCGGCGATGGTGTCGCGCGGCGCCCCCAGGTTCAGGCGCAGCGTGGCGTCGAACTGCTCGGCGCTCACCTGGTCGAACGGGCGGGGCAGGGCGCGCCCGGCGTTGTTGACCAGCACGTCGGGGGCGCCGAACGTCGTCACCGCTTCGGCCAGCACGGCGTCGACCCGTGCGCGGTCCGTCACGTCGAGCACGCGGGCGTCGACGCGCACGCCGGCCTTCGCGTCGCCGCGCACCTCGACGACGGCCTTCGCGAGCCGCGCGGGATCGCGCGCCAGCAGCAGCACGTGCGCACCCCTCGAGGCAGCCTGCTTCGCGAGGGCCAGCCCGATGCCGGCGGAGCCCCCGGTGATGTAGACGGTCTTGCCGCGAAGGTTCATCGCGGCGACGTCAATCCAGATCGAGCATCTTGAAGCGGTCGGCCTTGGCGCCCGTGTCGGCGGGCGCGCGCTGGGGGGCCTCCTTGCGGGGGGGCTCGGCGGGGCGCTCGTCGCGCGCCGGGGGGTCGTCGCGCGCGGGGCGCTCGGCGGGCTCGGCCTGGGCGCGCTCGGGGCGGGCCTGGCTGCGCTCCTCGCGCGAGGGCAGCACGTCGACCAGGGCGTTGGGGCTGACCACGAAGTCGCGGCCTCCGAGCTTGACGTAGACCTGGTTGTCGCGCACCGCGAGCAGCTCCAACTCGGGCAGGCCCAGTTGCCGCTTCAGCTCGGTCACGAGGCCGGGGAAGTCGAGCTCGCGCAGCGTGCGCGGGATGTTGACCATGGCGGCCTCGGGCTTGAACGGCTGGGTGCCCTCGACCACGTAGGCGCGCACCAGGTGCAGCACCAGGTCGATGAGCTCGTCCTTGCCGTAGCCTGCCAGGCCTTCTCGGAGGGTGTCGTCGTCGCGGCGGTTCATCGCTCGAGGATCCTCCGTTGGGCTTCGTCCATGTCGGCGCGGTCGA
Organism: uncultured Myxococcales bacterium; assembly: GCA_964494475.1. Classification (GTDB taxonomy): domain Bacteria; phylum Myxococcota_A; class UBA9042; order CAZBRS01; family CAZBRS01; genus CAZBRS01. The sequence goes on from CAZBRS010000001.1 coordinate 153,433, forward strand.
AGCGGCTCGCCACGACGCGCGTACCGTCGAAGCGCGCGCCCACGAGGTTCGCGTCGCGCAGGTCGGTGCGAACCAGCAGCGCGTTCGAGAAGTCGGCGCCATAGAGGTTGGCGCCCTGCAGGTCGACGTCGATGAGCACGGCGTCGCGGAAGATGGCGTTCGACAGGATGGCGTTGCCCATCTGCACGTCGTGGAACTCGCAGTGCACGAGCAGCGAGCGGCTGAAGTCGACGCGGAAGCCCTCGATCGACTGGAACTTCGACGAGACCACCCGGGCCCCCGCGAACGAGGCGTTGGCCAGTCGGCTGTCGTAGAAGCGGCAGCGGTCGAGGAGGGCGCCCTTGAAGCTCGTCTCGATGAGCTCGGAGCCGAAGAGGTTCACCGTGGTGAAGCGGGCCCCGTGGAAGCGCGTGCCGCGGAGGCCGCACGCCTGGAACGAGGCCGCGCTCAGCGTGGCGTCGGTGAAGGGGACGTTGACGAGGCTGACCTGCTTGAACTTGAAGTCGTCGAGGGTGGCGCCCGTGAAGTCGGCGCCGCCGAGATCGACGTTCTGCACGACCATGGACTTGAGGTCGCCACGGCGCAGGTGATCGAGCACCTCGGTGCGCAACTCGAGGACGCGGTCGGTGGGGCTCGGGGGCATGCGCACCCTTCCGGCGTGGTTCGCGTCGATAGTAGAAGGCCCGGGGCGAGAGTCAAGCCCTGGAGCGAGGACGTGTGGGCGACGGGGGGGCCGACGCGGCCCTTGTGGCGGGTCGACCGTTCGCGGTACAGTGGTCGCCGAGACATCATCGGCAGGGGTCGGCATGCGAGCCACGGGCGCCTTGAGGGCTCTGTTCGCGCGATCACGCCTGTTCTCGAACCTCGACGACTCCCAATTCCAGGTCTTCGTCGAAGCGCTGCAGCACCGCCGCTTCTCGTACGGCGAGCCGCTGTTCTTCCAGGGACAGTCCGGCGACTCCCTGGCCGTGGTGCTCTCGGGGACCTTCCGGGTGGAGGTCGAGCGCCCCGGTGGCAAGCACGAGGTGCTGGAGAGCATCGGATCGGGCGACGTGATCGGCGAGATGACGTGCGTCGACCCGGCCCCGCGCTCGGCGAGCGTGACCGCAGTGGCCGACGCCGAGATCCTCGAGCTCGATCGCGGCACCCTCGACGCGCTGAGGCGTAGCGCACCTGCCATCTGGTCAGCGGTCCTCGGCGGCATCCTGGCGCGCACGACCGAGCGCCTGGCCGAGACCAACCTCCGCATCGAGCGTGCCCTGTCGCGGCTGGGGCTGGCGCCCACCGTCCCGCAGTTGCCCATCGTGACCGAGGCCGGCGACGTGGCGCCCCGCCAGGTCGCTGCGCACGAACAGCCGAATCGGCTCCGCAAGCTGGCGGGGTTGAAGGGCTTCACCGAGGCCGAGCTCGGCATGCTGCTGCGCGTGGCCACGCCGCGGGAGTACGCCCAGGGCGACGTGCTGCTGGCGGAGGGGGCGCCCTGCGAGTCGTGCCTGGTGCTCACGTCGGGCGAGGTCGAGGTCACGAAGCAGGTGGGTGGAAGGGAGCGGCGGTTGGCCGTGCTGCCCGTAGGCTCGATCGTGGGGCAGATCGCGCTCGTACAGAGCGGCGCGCGCCAGGCGACGGTGCGGGCGTCGTCGAGCGTCACGGCGCTCGAGCTCGGTCGCCACAACTTCGAGCGCTTGCTCGCGGCGCGCGCGCCCCTGGCCCTCCGGTTCCAGGAGCAGGTGGCGACGGCCTCCATCCGGCAGCTGCGCCTGGCGAACGAGCGCCTGGCCACCGTGCTCGACCGGGTCGACCAGGCCCACGAAGCGGCGTCGGCGCCGTCCACCGAAGGCCCCGAGCCCCACGAGCAATTCGTCGAGGCCACCTGGGGGCCCCCGCCCGAACCCCGGCCTGTCGCGGCGCCGCGCGTTCCCACCCCCGCGCAGCCGCGAGGGCGCGGGCGCCGATCGAGCATTCCCACCGAGGTCATCGACCTGAGCGGGCGGGGCGACGACGTGAAGACGACGGTGGCGTTCATCCAGGCCGCGTTGTCGGAGTGGGGCATGCGGGTCGAGGACCTCGACGCCATGGAGGCGCGCGTCCCCGACGGGCACGTGTCGCGGAAGGAGGCCTTGCTCAGGGAGAAGCGTTGACCGGCGTTCGGGGCACGATCGCCGTGATCCGGGTGCCACCGTCCGGCACCCCGACCACGTCGAGGCGGCCGCCCCGCGCCAGCGCTCGCTCGCGCATGCCGAGCACCCCCAGGGACGTGTCGGCCTCGGCCTCGAGTTCGGTGATGCCCCGCCCGTCGTCCTCCACCTCGAGCCGCACCGCGTCGGCATCGGTCGAGAGGGTCACCTTGACCGTGCCGGCGAACGAGTGCCGCGCCACGTTGGTCAGCGACTCCTGCGCGATGCGGTAGAGCGCGGTCGTGAGATCGAGGTCGAGCTCGGGAGCCTCGAGCGACGTGTGCAGCGAGGCTTCGATGCCCGTCTCGCGCTCGAACTCGCGCAGCTTGGCCTCGAGCGCCTCGGGCAACCCCAGCAGATCGAGCTGGCTGGGCCGCAGCTCGGCGCAGATGCGGCGGATGGTGTCGACCGTCGAGGCGGCGAGCCCCTTCAGCTTGGTCGCGGTCTCGAAGAGGCCGGGGTCGAGGGGCGCCGCGCGGCGAGCCACCCGATCGAGGCCGATGGTCATCGCGGTCGCGACCTGGCCGAGCTCGTCGTGCAGCTCCTGGGCAATGCGGCGGCGCTCCTCCTCGAGCTTGCGGTGCTGCGCGTCGTGCAGGCGCCGCAGCTCTTCGCTGGTGTGCCTGAGGGCCTCGACCGTCTGCATCTCCGCGGTGCGATCGCGCAGCACCAGCACGATCTCGTCGCCGGGGATGCGGTAGAGATCGGGCTCGATCCACGTCTCGACCACGCCGTCGGCCGAGCGGGTGACGATGCCGGTCGAACGCGTGAACTCCTCGTTCCAGGCGGCGGTCAGCGCGGACCGCAGCTCGGACGCGGTGCCGTCGTGCTCGAAGAGTTGGGAGCAGCGACGGCCCTCGAGGTCGGCGAGGTCGCGCCCCAGGAAGGCCGCCGCGGAGGGGTTGGCACGCCGCACCACGAACGCTCCATCCGCCTCGGGGGCCAGCACGAACGCCGGGCGGTACATTCGCTCGAAGACCGCAGCGAAGCGCGCGTGGCCCTCGAGGGCGTCGCGGAAGAGCACCTGGAACGGCCGCAGCGAGCCGCGGAGCAGGATGGCCCGGTAGGCGACGTAGAACGCGATCACCTTCAGCAGGTGTCCCACGACCGGGCCCAGACCGTAGGGAGTGCGGTAGAACGAGAGCGCGACCTCGGACGCGATGGTCAGCGCGATGGACCAGGACATGAGGCGGATCGTGTCCGCCTCGAGGTGCCGGCGCGCCCGCCAGGTGAACCACCACGCGGCCCCGAGGCCGGCGGCGAGCGAGAGCTCGGCCATGGACTTGAAGGGGGTGGTCCCGTCCGTACCGGCGTACGCGAGCGGCAGGGCTTCGTAGCGCACGATGGCGAGGAAGAGGGCCGACGACAGCGCTCCGAAGGCGAGCCACACGATCAGGAATCGCGGCCTCCGGGCTACGAGCAGGGGCGCCGCCAGCAGGGCGACCGTCTGCACGACCCGGGCGATCAGCCAGAACTGAATGGCGTGGTTCAACGACAGGCCCCGGAACACGGACATGCCGGGGAACGAGAGCGTGTGCACCAGGTCGAGCAGGGCCATCCAGCCGTAGCCGATGCCCAGCACCGAGCCGTAGGCGTCGTTCACGATGCCGCGTGCGTTCCAGGCGTAGACGACGATGGCGACAGCCACGCCCACGCAGAAGAGCTCGACCACCGCGTGGAAGAACTCGAAGTTCCGGGCCGACAGCGCGAACAGGCCCACCAGAAGAGAGACGCGGAGCAGGCTGCCCCGCCAGGAGCGTCCCAGCGGAGGAACGTCCACCGGCGCCGGGGCGAGCGGAGGTTCCGGTCCCCTGGTCATGCGGGCCGTACGGGGGGCCGGGCGACGCCGGCGCCCGAGTTCACCGCGCGGGCCATGTCGCCCAGGCGCTTGGTGAGCTCGTACTGGGCCATGGTGTTGGCCAGCGTGTCGATGAACGCGGCGGCGCCCCGGAAGCCGAGGAAGGGCCGGTCGTAGAGGTGGTGCGTGTGGAACGACGGGTAGCCGAACTCGTACACGGCCGCGTCGAGGAACGACAGGCCCAGGTTGTTCGAGACCAGCAGGTCGAGGCCGCGCAGGCCGCCGTGCTCGACCACGAAGCGGCGCAGGGTCGACATGCGCGGGAACTGGAGCAGGGGCACCCCGGCCGGCACGACGTCGCGCACGCGATACTCGGCGCGGGCGTGGTCGGGGCAGGCCACGAAGGCGGGCGTGGCGCCGAGCAGGGCCGTGGTGGAGAGGAAGCCCGGCAGCAGGTGCGGATCGCCCACGTAGCCGAAGCGACGTCCCTGGAACCGGAAGGGCACGACCCACTCGAAGCGCGGCACGATCTCGGCCAACTCGCGTTCGATCAGCGCCTCGGCGGCGTCCGTCGCGCCGACCGCCCGGGCCACCTGCCGGAGCCAGGCTTCGGTCGCCCCGAGGCCGAACGGCAGGGCACACTCGACCAGCGCGGCCCCCGTGCGGCGGGCCAGGATGCGGGCGGCCCTGCGCCCGTAAGGGAACGACAGGATCGTCCCGGCGTCGCGCACCGCCGCGAGGTCGGCGAAGCGCTGCCCCTCGAGCCACACCGACACGACCTCGAGGCCCAGGCCGCCGAGCAGGCGCCGGAGCTCGCGCACGTTGCCCCGGTGGTCCTCCTCGTTGCGGTCGAAGAGGTTGCCGACGATCGCCACGCGACCGGGCGCTGGAGCGCCCCCGCGGACGTCGACGGCCCGCGCGAGCGCCAGCAGCGTCTCGGCGTACCCGTCGAGCCAATCGCCTGACAGCGACTTGCCCGGCACGTGCACGGGGGTCTTGCCGGTGGCCTCGCCCACCTCGCGGCACAGGGCCTCGTAGTCGGCCCCGGTGACGAAGGCCATGGGCATCGACGTGAGGAGCACACCCCCGGTGGCGGGGTGCGCGGCCAGGCGCGTGAGCGCGTCGCGCACCGAGCCCTCGCGGCTGCGCGTCATGTGGGCCGGGTGCAGGGCCGTGTTGGCCACGCGGTGGTGGCCCGAGACGCTCGTGAGCGTCGACAGCCAGTCGTGGTTGCCCTGCACGTACTGCGTCTTCATGTGCGCGCAGTCGGGGCCCTCGACCAGCAGGTAGGCGTCGGACAGGCCGTTGGTGGCCAGGTACACGCCCACCATGTACGTGATGGCGGCGCGTTGGCTGTAGTCGGGCGTCGTCGCCGGAGGCGCGGGGGGCTCGTGGCTCATTCTGCGGCTCCTCCCGGGCCCTGCCGCAACCCTTCGGGCGTGCGCTGCAGGTAGCGCGCGTAGGTGCGGTAGAAGGGGGTCTCGGTCAGGCCCGCCAGGCGCTCGAGGGTCCGTTCGAGGCCCGCCAGCCCCATCTCGAACCAGGCCAGCGTGAAGCGCCCCTTGCCGGCCTCGGTGACTCGCCAGTCGAACACGTGGTGCGAGAAGACGGCGGAGCACTCGGACGCGGCCAGCTTTCGGTAGAGGAGATCGGGGCTGTTGAAGCCCGTCAGGCGGTGTCGCGCCGGATCGGCGAAGCGCTCGTTGACCGACGCGGCGGACTTTCGGGCCTCGGCCCGGTCGCGAACGAGCAGGAAGACGTCGAGCCCGAAGCCGGCCTCCTCCAGCACCTCGATGAGCGGAATGCCCCACGTTCGCGAGGGGTCGGTCAGGTAGAACGTCTCCTCGGCCCGCACGATCAGTCCGAGGCGGCGCCCCTCGAGGCGGCGTGCCAGCTCGCGCCGACCCGCCTCGAGCCCGGCGGTGGCCGAGCGCCAAGCGGCGTCGAGGTCGACGGGCAGCTCGAGCGCTTCGACGATCGCGCGGACCCAGCGGCGCGTGCCCTCGAAGCCATAGGGCGCCAGCGGGGCGATGCCCGGTACGCGCGACTTGAAGCGCACCTGGTCGTACAGGTGCTGCCAGAGCTGGTTCGGCAGGAACACGTTCAGCGCGGCGCCCGGCAAGGCCTCGACGCGCGTCACGTCGAGGCTGGGGAGCAGCTGCGTGTTCACGCGCACGTCGACGCCCCGGAGCACGTCGACCACTTCGCGCGCGGCCCGGTCGTCGGGGAAGCCCACGAGGTTCACGGCTCGCGGGTCGGGCGTCGACGCGCGGGCTTCGGCGGCCAGGCGCTTCTCGACCAGCAGGCTGTCGAACACCGACGTCATCGACTTGGGGGTCACGGTCAGGTACAGCAGGGGCACCGGGCTCTTGCGCTGGAACTCGCGCACCACGGACTCGACGTCCTCGCCGATGACGGTCGGGACGCACGTGTTCGAGCAGAACAGGATGCGATCGCTGCCCTTCGCTCCGGCCGTGACGTACTCGAGCACGTCGCGGAGCTTCTGCGGGTTGCCGAGCACCACGTCCTGCTCGTCGAGATCGGTGGTCACCATGGAGTCGCCGTCGGCGTCGTCGGGGCCGCCCCCACCGCCCGTGGCGTCGTCGGGCTCGGAGGGCGCGCCCAGCCGGCGCACGCGTGCGTCCCACGGGTAGTCGACCAGCGCCACGATCGGGACGATCCCGTGGGGGTTCACCTGGTGGCACTCGCTGTCGCTGTGCTGGATGAACTGGAAGAGGCGCGTGGGGTCGACGGAGTCGAGCTGCCCGCGGGAGATCTCGCCCCCCGCGAAGAAGTCGGCGTAGGCGTCGGGCGCGCCCCAGGTGTCGAGCTGGTTGGCGGGGCGAAGCTGGGCGTTCACGTCGGGCGGCAACGCGAGGCCGGCGCCCCCCAGGCGCGGGTCGGCCGCGAGCACGCCCCCCAGCGCTTCGATCGTGAGCTCCGCCAGGCGCTCGGGTGCGTGCTGCTGCACCGCCTCGGCCACCTCGGGGGGCAGGTCTCCGCCACGGAAGTAGGCGTTCAGGTGCCGGGTGGCCACCAGGCCCTTGGCGCCCTCGGCGGCGCGTTCGATGCTGAACACGACCGTGCGGTCGTCGGCGAGTTGGAGCTCGACCTCGACGTGGTGCTCGATCCAGCCCACCGTGCGAACGCCCACGGGGGGCGGGAGGCCGTCGACCCCCAGCAGGCGGGCGAAGGCTTCGCAGCTGGCCTCGCCGCCGGCCAGCCGCTTCCCAGAGAGCCTGTCGATGGCGTCGGTCATGGCGTCCCTACTCGACGGAGCGGATGAAGTCGAAGAAGTCGTCCTCGGTGAGGGGCGTCGGCAGGGGCAGCTCGCCCTTGTCCATCTCGAGGAGTCGCGCCGCCAACGCGGTGAGCGCCAGGGCAGCCGGGCAGTCCGGGCAGTCCTCGACGATGGTGAGTCGACGGCGCTCGGCCTGCTGGATGCGCGGGTCGCGCTCGACCGTGGCCACGACGCGCGTGTTGAGGCGCTCGGCGAAGCGCTCGATGCTCCGCACGTCGGCGTCGCGCGACCGGAGGTTGGCCACGAGCCCCGCCAGCGAGGCGCCGTTGCGATGGTAGGTGTGGATGGCCTTGGCAATGTTGTTGGCCGCGAACAGGGCCATGGGCTCCTCGGAGACGACGATGATGACCTTGTCGGCGAACCGGTCGCGCAGCGGGGCGGCGAAGCCTCCGCACACCACGTCGCCGAGCACGTCGAACACGGCTACGTCGTAGGCGTCGCCCTCCATGAGCCCCATCTCGTCGAGGAACTCGATGGCGCGCGCCACCCCGCGACCCCCGCAGCCGAGCCCGGGTGGCGGGCCTCCGGCCTCGAGAGCGTGGATGCCGTGCCGGCCGGGGGTGAGGATGGCGTTGGAGGCGACGGCCGAGGGGTCGTCGCCCAGCACGTCGAGCACGGTGCGAATGTTGGCCGTGCCATCGACCAGGCGCACCGCCGAGTCGGCCTTGGGATCGCAGCCCATGTGGAGCACGCGCTTGCCCGCCAGGGCGTAGCAGGCGCTCAGGCTGGTGGCGACCACCGACTTGCCGATGCCGCCCTTTCCGTACACCGCGATCTTCTGCATCTCGGTCCTTCTTTCGTGCCGCCGCCGGGGTCGACCCCTGGCGCGCGACAATACGCGACGGGGACCCTGCTTTCAACCCGCCAGGGGCCGGAGGCCCGCCACACCGAAGCGCCGCGCGTAGGCGGCTGGTACGCCGAGGCACGCGCCGGTCACGGCGCAGGCGCGGCAACTCTCGGCCTTGGTCCAGGGCGTGCGGGGGTCGGCGTACCCGGTCTGCCCGCGCCGCACCACGAGCCGCCGCTGGGCGACCGAGCGCTGATCCTCGGGCAGGAGGCAGAGCGGGATCACCGCGTGTGTGCTGGCCGCGAGCGGGTCGACGGCGAAGCCCAACTCCGACGCCAACGCCGTGGCGCGCACCAGGGCCTCGACCAGTTCGGGGTAAGGCGCCAGGTGCAGGGCCGCGGCAGGCCGGTACTCGGGGCAGATGAGCACCGAGAAGTGCAGGCGCGGCAGCGTCAGCCCCTGGAGAAGCCTGGGTAACGCCGTGACCAGGTCGGGCAGGTGCGCCAGGTTCGACGCCACGGCCAGCGTGTTGAGGGTGAGCGTGTGTCCGGCGCCGAGAAGGCCGCGGACGCCGTCGAGGGCCAGCGGCAGCTGGCCGTGGCTGCCCGTCAGGGAGTCGTACAGCGCCTCGTCGACGGCGTGCAGCGAGACGAAGAAGCGCAGGCGCGGGTCCTTCGGCAACTCGGCCACCCGCCGCGCCGAGGCGAAGCTGACCGCGTTGGTCTGCACCTGCACCTCGGCCAGGTCGGGCTCGGCCAGGGCGGCGCCGAGCATCTCGTCGAAGTCGTGGCGAACCGTGGGCTCTCCGCCGGTGAGCGTGAGCAACGCCCCGGGCAACGCGCGCGGCACGGCGGCCAGCACCGCGCGGAGCGATGCGCCGGAGGGCTCGTCGTGGGTGGGGCCCGAGCAGAACGCGCAGGCCTGGTTGCAGCGGGGCGTGACGCGGATCAGCACCTCGGAGGCGGGGCCGGTGGGCGTGGTCACGGTCTCGACGGTGACGAACGGGAAGCGCCGCATGAGCGCCTCGGCGGGGGGATCGCCGGCGTCTCCGAGCGTGACCGTGCCGGGCCAGGCCACGGGCAGGCGTCCCTCGAGGCGCTCCAGCAGCGTGACTGCGCGCTCGAGCGCCCGACGCTCCTCGAGGCCAAGGGCGCGGGCCCCGCGATAGCTGATCGAGAAGCGGCGGGTGGTCGCGAACGAGCGCTCGTCGCCCGCGCCCGGCCGGACCTCGACCGACAGGCGCGGTCGCCCCGCCGTGGCCAGCACCAGGTCGAGATCGCCGTCGCGCGCCACGAGCTCGACCAGGGGCACGTCGACCCGGTGGAAGAGCGCGAACAGGTTGCGCAGCCAGGTGGGGGCGTTGTCGGCTCCAGGGATCATTGCCACATGAGCGTCAGGGGCTCGATGACCGCGGGGTCGTCGTTCTTCAGGATGTCGAGCAGGTACTGGTAGCGCCGGCGCTTGATCTCGCCGAACACGCGCCGTCCCTTGGCGAAGCTGCCGGCGAACGCCATCACGGCGCTCTCGAGCTCGGCGGCGTCGGCCGGGGCCGCCTCGACCACGTGCGCGGCGGCCAGCTCGGTGGCGCCGCAGCGCTTGCCCATCAGGTACATCTCGTTCAGCTTCTGCTCGGGCACCGCCTTCATGCAGATGGCCAGCATGCCCGGCAGGAAGGGGATGCTCACGTCGACTTCGGGGAAGCAGAAGAAGCCCTTGTCGGCGCGCATGAAGCGGAAGTCGCACGCGCAGGCCATGATGGCGCCGTCGCCGAAGGCGTGGCCGTTGATCGATGCGATCACGGGCACCGGGAAGGTGAGCAGCCGCGCGAACAGGTCGTCGAGGCGGTACAGGAAGCCCCGCACTTCGGCGTGACGCTCGGGCTCGGGCCAGCAGCCGAGGATCCACTGCAGGTCGATGCCCTGCGACCAGTTCTTGTCGTCGGTCGACACGATGACGACGGCCGACACTTCGGCGTCGGCCTCGGCCTGGTCGAGCGCCGCCAGCATGGCCTCGACGAACTGGGGGTTGTGCAGGTTCTTGCCGTTGTCCATCACGATGCGGGCGACCGAGCCCTGCTTTTCGACACGAACGGACATGAAAGGGCCTCCTTGGCTTTACGGGGTGGGGTGCTATTCGGCGCACATGGCCGCGGGCGGCCAGGGTTCGTCTTCGACCAGGTTGCACTGCTGCATGCCCGCCGGGCAGGGTGACGCGTCGCAGACCCGCGGCATGCCGTCGGGGACCTGCTCGGGCTTCAGCTGGAAGATCTGGAACGAGGCGGGCTCGAGGCCGTCGGCCTCGGTGTAGACTTTTTCGAGCGAGGGCGTCTTGTAGTACAGCTCTTCGATGGACATCTGGCCGTCCCACGACGACAGGCCGGTCTCGTCGTCGACCGAGATGCGGCCCTGGATGACGGTCTCGCGCAGCGCGAAGGTGATGCTCACGATGGTGAGCTCGAGGGTGAAGGGCTCGCTCTTGAAGACCAGGCCCTGGGCGTCACGCGTGAGCTTGCCGTGCGCCGTGAACACGAAGCCCTGGTCGCCCGTGTCGAGGAAGAGCTCGGCGGGGTCGGTGGTGTTCTTGTTTGCGCCCGTGATGGGGTCGGCGTCGGTGAGCACGGCGACCCAGTCGCCGGTGGCCTCGTCGACCTGGATGTCGGTGTAGAACTGCTGGGCCAGGCTGAAGCCCACGGGCGTGGCGATGTCCGAGAAGAACAGGTGGGGGCCCTCCGTGACGACGAACGGCTCCGTGGAGACGTCGCCGGCTTCGGTCGTGGTGTCGCCGACGGGCCCGAGGGTCTCGATGATCTGGAAGGGCAGCGAGCGCACCACGCGGACCGCGCGACCGTCGGCGTCGGCCAACGTGCCCGCGATCTCCATCACGAGCGGGCGTCCCGGGTTGCCGAAAGCGCCGGGCGGCACCTCGAGCGTGGCGCCGGTGCGCGTGGCGTCGAGCGTGAGCCCCACGTCGGCGCCCACGCCGCAGGGGCTGGTCGCCACCGTGCACGACGCCAGCAGCGCCTCGATGCCGGGCAGTCGCCGGCCCTCGGCGTCGTAGGCGGCCTTCTCGTTTGGCCACACGGCCAGCTCGAACGACGCGGCCTCGACCGGCTCGCTGAACACGATGGGGATGGGTTCTCCCACGGCGTAGCGCCGATCGTCGGGGCCCCCGAGGCTGACGTCGGGCGGCGGGTTGTACGTGCAGGCGGCGGTGACGAGCGCGAGCAGGCAGAGGGTCGGGCGCATGGCGGCCTCCTCAGAACAGGAACGTGAAGCGGTTCTGGACCAGGAACGAGGGCACGCCGTCGCCGCTCTCGTCCTTCATGGCGGCCCCGGGCAGGAACGCCGCGCCCTCGACCGTCCAGACGAAGTGCTCGCGGTACGTCCACTCGACCTGCAGGTCGAGCTCGGTGCCGTAATAGCGCGCCGGCTTGCCGCCGTGCCAGTTGACGGCGTCGTCGGAGATGGTCGAGCCGTCTTCGTTCAGGAGCGTCAGGATCGAGTCGACCACCGGCGCGGCCGACCACGCGAACAAGGCGCCCGCGCGGATGCCGAGCGCCTCGATCGGCGCGTAACGCACCTGGGGGAAGAAGCAGATGGCGTTCTGCACCCGGCCCTCGGAGGCGAGCTCGGTGAGCGGGAACGAGCCGGTGCCCATGTTCTTGAGGTTCTGGATGCCCACGGCCGCCGAGCGCGCGGTCTCGAAGGCCAGCAGGTGCTCGAAGAGCAGGAGGCCCACGTTGGCGTCGCGATCGAAGTTGTAGGTGGTGAGGGGCGTGTCGTCGCGCGGGTCGCTGTCGCCGCTGGCGTAGTCGAACTCGAGGGTGCTCGTGACGGGCCCGGTGACGACGTCGAGCACCGCCTGGGCGCCCAGCATGAAGATGTCCTGGTCGCGGATGACGCGTCGCGACTCGTCGGGCTCGCGGAGCGCGGCCAGGCCCTCGCTGATCTCCTGGCTGGTGCCGAACACCGTGACCACCTCGCCGCGGAAGCGAACGGGGCCCACCCCGAAGGCCAGCGTGACCGGGATGGCCAGCACGTCGGTGTCGAACTGGTCGCCGAAGCGGCCGCCGACCACCACCTGGAACGAGAAGTCCTGCCAGGGCAGGCCGAACCACGTGGGCTGTTTGGCCTTCCACTGCACGAGTCCGACCACCTGGTGCAGGTCGTCGGCGCCCACCGTCAGGTCGTCCTCGACCACCTGGTCCCAGGCCACGCCCACGAAGACGCCGTCGTCCATGGAGCGATCGACCACGTAGTCCTTGCCCTCGATCAGGCGGCGGAAGGCCTCGGACACCTTGGTGGCGAAGAGCACGCGATCGGCGGTGGCGCTGTAGCGCGAGATGCCCCAGCGGTTGGTGCGCGAGCCGTCGTGGAGGTTGATGCCCGGGCCCTGGGTCGCGGGCTGGCGGCCGACGCGCAGCACGCCGAAGGGCAGGAGCACCTCGCCCCAGGCGTGCACGACCTTCACGGGCGCCAGGCCCTTGAGGACGGGGCCGTAGCTGTCGGGGTCGAGGGGGTCGCGCCCCTTCAGCAGCCCGATCTCGTAGCCGGCCGAGTTCGGCCAACGCGACGTGAGCCCCATGCCGAAGTTGGGCGCGGGCTCGCTGCCGTACTCGCCGTTGTCGCCGAAGAGCACGCCGTCGAGCAGGTCGAAGCGCGTGACGATGCGCCCGAAGTCGGCCAGCTTCAGGGTGGGATCGAGCCGCAGGCGCTGCTCGGTGTACGAGACGTCGCGCGCGACGGTGCCGCTGAGCTCGAGCGGATTCACGTACGTCGTCTGCACGCGGTACTCGGCGTCGAGGTCGAGCCAGTCCGCCACGGGGCCGGCCTCGACGCGGCCCGCGATCAGGGCCAGCGCCAGCGGGAACAACGCCTTCCAGGTGCTTCCGGGTCGGGTCATGCGGGCCCTCCGCGCGCGTGGGGTGGTGCCGAACGTCGCCGAATGGGAGCACGTTACCATGGACGCGACGCCGACGACAAGACGCGTCTGGACGAAGGAAACGCGGGGCGGTACGGTAGGGCGAATACCGAGGAGGAGCGCATGTCCGACCGCATCGAGCGCATCGAACTGTGGCACGTGGCCGTTCCGCTCCCCGAGCCGTTCTGGCCGTCGTGGATCCCGGGCTATCCGCAGGTGCACGTGGCGCAGACGTTCGCGCGCCTGACCACGCGCGACGGGCTGGTGGGCATCTCGGGGGGCGCGTCGTTCACCACCGAGCGTCGGGGGCTCGGCGACCTGATCGGTGGCTTCCTGGTGGGCATGCGCCCCGACGATCTCGAAGGCGCGCGCCGGCGGTTGCGCGAGGCGTCGTACCTCGGGTGGCGCAACCAGTGGCTCGAGGCCGCGTTCTGGGATCTGAAGGGAAAGATCGAGGGCAAGCCGGTCTACAAGCTGCTCCAGGAGCACGAAGAGACCGTGACGAGCGCCCGCGTCTATGCCTCCAGTGGCTCCATCAAGGCCTGGCCCGATCGGCGCGCCTGGCTGGACACCGTCTGCGACATGGGCTTCGGCGCCGTCAAGATCCGGGTGAAGGATCCCGAGCGCCGAAACGACGCCGACATCCTTCGAAGAGTTCGAGAACACGTCGGAGAAGGGTTCGTGATCGCTGTCGATGCCAACCAGGGCTGGCCGGTCTCGATCGTACGCCCGCACCCCGACTGGGACCTCGACTACGCCACGCGCTTCGGCCAGGCGTGCGACGAGCTGGGCCTGGCGTGGATCGAGGAGCCCCTCGACATGCACGACTGGGACGGCATGGCCGAGCTCCGACGGCGCGTGAAGACCCCCATCGCGGGCGGCGAGATCCACGGGGCCTGGCACGAGTTCCGACCGCTGTTCGAGCACGCCTGCCTCGACCGCTACCAGCCCGACGCCATGTTCAGCGGGCTGACCGTGGCCCGCCAGGTGATGGCCGAGTGCCGCACGCGGGGGCTCGCCTACAGCCCGCACACCTGGTCGAACGGGTTCAACATGGTCGTGAACCTGCACGCGTTCGCGGCCTGGGAGGGGCGCGATTGGCTCGAGTTCCCCTATGAGCCGCCCGGATTCGTGCCCGAGGCGCGCGACGGCATCCTGCCGGCCGTGCTCGTGAAGCCCGACGGCACCGTCGACGTGCCCCAGGGGCCCGGCCTCGGCGTCGAGGTCGACGAGCGCGCGTTGCTGCGCTGGGGGCACTGCTTCCACGTGTCCACGCCCCTGCGCGTGGCCGTGCGGACCATCCGCGAGAAGGGGCTGAAGGCCGCGCTGGCGATCAAGAAGAACCGCGAGGGTGGCGACGACGCCTGAAACGGTCACGACCCCTGGCACTTCCGCTCGTACTGCACCGTGACCACGCTGCCCGGCGGGGGCAGGCAGCCGCCCTCGGGGTCGAAGACCACCTGGTTCGTGGTCGGATCGAGCCACCAGCCGTCGAGGCACGGGACCCCGTCGACCGCCACCGCCAGCGTCGCGGGTACGGGCGGGGCGCCGAGCGGGAAGGCCGACTGGACGTGGGTGAGCGTGCTCCCGAGCGTGACCAGCAGGCCCGTGGGGTCGGCGCTGCACACGCTGGCCGTCGCGCCCCCCGTGGCCTCCACGGCCTGCAGGTAGCGCGACCCCGCCGACGCCGAGACGCCGTTGGCCACGCAGCCCGCCGGCGGTTCGCCGACCAGCGCGTACACGCCCACCCTCCCTGAGTCGAGCGGGCCCTTGAGCGCCTCGAGGAACGAGAGGTACAAGTCTACCGAGTAGGGCGACTGGTCGTCCTCGTCGCTGACGAACAGCACGCGCAGGTCGGCCTCGGGGCGCAGGAAACCCCGGTTCGGCCCCCCGCAGCGCCCGTCGTGGCAGCCGTAGGGGGGCTCGCAGTCGGCGGGGCCGCCGCACGGAACCCCGAGATCGGTGATGCGCGGGGCGCTGAGCGCGAGGCGCATGGCTTCGAGCCCGGCCTCTCCGACGGTCGGCACGCAGGGATCGAGGCCCATGGCCGCCACGGCGGCCGCGAGGTCGTCTCCGTCGGCGGTCGTGGCGATGCGCGGGTCGGACAGCAACGTCGCGGCCTCGGGGCACGCCGGATTGGCGCTCACCCCGATGAGGCCGATCTGGGCGTCGACGCCAAAGGTCGACAGCGCCGAGAAGAGGGCCGGCAGATCCTCGGCCAGGCGGTCGAGCACCGGGCTCATGGAGGCCGAGCCGTCCACCACCAGCAGCAGGTCGAGCCGGGCGGCCGTGTATTGCTCGAACGTCTCGAGCACCGCGCTCGTCAGCACGCCCGTGCCGGCCAGCCCCAGGAATTGATCGGCGCAGCCCGCGATGCGCACGGTCAGCAGGCAACTGGCCAGGCCCTGGACCTGCGGTGCGAAGCCGACGTCGAACGTGACGGAGGCCCCGGCGGGGACGTCGACGGGAGTGGAGGGGACAAGCGAGAGCGGGAAGAGCGCGGCGCAGGACGGCTTCAGCGAAACCTCCTTGATGCGCGTCGTCTGGGGCCCGCCGTTCTCGAGCCGGATGCTGCGAGCGCCCGCCTGACACCCCACCGTGACGTCGCCCAGAACCACCGGTGACGGCGTGACGACGGCCAGGGGGCAGGGCTCGTGGGCGGCGACCTCGGCCGCCAGCGCCACGCCGCGCTTGGGCGTGTGCGGATCGTCGCTGGCGATGACCAGGGTGCCGGTCACCGGGCCGGGCTCGAGATCGGCCCATGACGAGTCGAAGCCCACCTTCACCGATTGGTGCCCGCCCGGAGGGATGGTGGCGCCCGTGGGGGTCGCCAGCGTGGGGGGAAAGGCGGGGTTCGCGAGCACCGAGAAGGGAGACGATGCCTGTTCGATATAGACTGCGCTGACGCGGAGTTCGCGGTTGCCGTGGTTCTCGAGCGTGACCTTGCCCGTGGTCGAACCTCCGTCGGCCACGGCGCCGAGATCGAGCGTCGCGGGCTCCACCCGCAGGTCGGGCGAGGTCGCCTCGGTGACGCGTCCGAAGACGGGCACGTCTTGCGACGGGTGCGCGGGGTCGTTGCTCACGAGCCGCACGAAGGCGATGGGGTCGTTGCGCGGGGGGAAGAGCGCCGAGGGCGAGAATCGCACCTGCACGGCGGCGCTGTCGCCCGGAGCGATTGAGAAGAGCTCGGCCGGCGCGTCGGGCAGGTCGACGTAGTCGGTGGTGGCGAACACGAGGGTCGGCGGCTCGATCGTCAGCGAGAGCGTGCCGGTGTTGGTCAACGTCAGCGGCAACGTGGCCGAGCTTCCGACGAAGAGCCACTCGAAGTCGAGCGCGGGAGGGTCGACGGCCAGCCGGGGCGCGACCTGGAGCCCGTCGCCGGCCTGGGAGTCGAGCTCCGGCCCTGGCGACGCGTCGACGCCGAACGCATCGGGGCCCGGGTTCACGTCGAGGGGGCCGAGCCCGCTGCCGCCGTCGGCGTCGCAGGCCGCGGGGCAGAACGCGGCGAGCGCGAAGGCGAGGAGGAGACGCAGTGGGGGCACGGCGTCCTCGGATTGGAAGTTACGGTTCGATCGTAGTCCGTTCGGCGACGGTTGCAACGGGCATCGTGCGCCCGGGGGTTGCGGTTCGCCGTCTTGTGGCGTACGAAGGACCGACCACGGGAAGGGCGCGCATGTCCACCAACGGCATCGAGATCCGCATCGACGCCCTGGCCTTCGGCGGGGATGGCGTGGGCCGCCTGCCCGGCGGCAAGGCCGTGTTCGTGGCCTCGGCCGCGCCGGGCGACCTGGTGCGCGTGCGCGTGGTCGAAGAGAAGGCCAGGGTCGCCTTCGCCGTGATCGACGAGCTGGTCGAGCCGGCGCCCGAGCGCGTCTTGCCCCGCTGTCCGCTGGCCGATCGCTGCGGCGGGTGCACCTGGCAGCACCTGCCCGTCGACGTGCAGCGCTCCTGGAAGGCGCGGCTGGTGGCCCGCGAGTTGGAGCGGCGCGGCCTGGGCCACGACGGCGTGCTCGCCGCCGTGCAGGGCGGCGCCGCGTTCGGCCATCGCACCCGCGCGCGCCTGCACCGTCGGGGCGTCGCGTTCGGTACGTTGCCCCGCCGCAGCCACGCCGTGCTGCCGTTGCAGGTCTGCCCCGTGCTGGCGCCGCCGCTCGAGCGCTTCGCCCTCGACCTGGCGGCGCTCCTCGGCGGTCTTCCGCCCTTCGACGCCGACGTCGAGCTCTACGTCGACGCCGACGGGCGGCGGGGCCTCGCCGTCGACGACGGGTTGCGGGCCCCCGACGGGGTGTGGGAGCGGCTCGCCGTCGCGCTCGAGGTCGTCGCGCTCCGCGTGAAGGGCGGGCCGTGCGCGACCGCCCCGGGCCAGGCCTCCTCGTTGATCGAGGCGAGCGGCGCGAAGCCCCTGGCCTTCGAGCCGGGCGTCTTCGTGCAGACCTCGCGCGAGGGCAACGCCCTGCTCGTGGCCGCGGCGCTCGAAGCGGCGGGGGAGGGCGCCACCTTCGCCGAGGTCTATGCCGGCGTCGGCAACTTCACCGTGCATCTGGCCGAGCGATTCCGCCGCGGCAGCGCGTCCGAGGTCAACGCGGCCTCGGTGCGGTGGCTCCGCCGCAACCTCGGCGGCGCGGCGCACGTGACGGCGCACGCCGAGCCCGACGCGGCGTCGGCCCGACGGCTCGGGGCGCAGCCGCCGGTCGACCTGCTGCTGGCCGATCCTCCCCACGTCGGCATGCGGCCCCTCGAGCCGCTCTTCGACGCCGCCCCGCCCCGGCGCGTCGTGCTCGTCTCGTGCCACCCCATGGCCGCGCTGCGCGATCTCGAGCGCCTGGTCGGCCGGGGGTATCGCTTGCGTCGCCTCGTGCCCATCGACCTCTTCCCCCAGACCGACCACCTCGAGCTCGTCGCCACGCTCGATCGCGACGAATGAGCCGTTCGTAGATCCTTTTTCGCCGACGTGCGTCGTACCTCGCAACGGACCCTGGCAAGAGGAGGCCCCCAATGACCCCGCGCCCGTCGACCCCGCTCGCGCCCCTTCGCTTCGTCGTCCTGCTCGCGCTCGTGGCGCTCTCGACCCCCGC
The DNA here is from genome assembly GCA_964494475.1 of uncultured Myxococcales bacterium. Lineage (GTDB taxonomy): Bacteria > Myxococcota_A > UBA9042 > CAZBRS01 > CAZBRS01 > CAZBRS01. The sequence goes on from CAZBRS010000001.1 coordinate 171,488, forward strand.
CTCGGCGGCCTTCGTGTTCGTGCCGCGCCACCCGGTGCCGGGTGAGCGCGTCCAGCTCGTCTCCGAGGACGTGGACGTGGCCATCGAGAACGGCGTGGCCACCGTCCGCATCGAGGACGTCTTCCGCAACGACGGCGGCCGGCCCGGCGAGGGCGACCTCGTCATGCCCCTCCCCGAGGGCACGGTGCTCATGCAGCTCTCGATCTTCATCGACGGCAAGGAGGTGAAGGGCGAGGTGCTGGATCGCGACGCCGCGGCCCGGGTCTACACCGACATCGTGCGCCAGATGCGCGATCCCCTGCTGGTCGAGTGGGCGGGCAAGAACCTGGTGCGCGTGCGCCTCTTCCCGGTGCCGCCACGGGGCGAGCAGCGCGTGCGCATCGAGTACGCGACGGTGTTGCCGGTCGACCACTCGCTGGTGCGATTCACCTTCCCCCTGAAGGGGTGCGGCGCTCCCCGCCTCGGGCTGGCCGTCGACCTCCAGGCCGAGCACGACGTGCGCAACGTCTATTCGCCGACCCACGACGTCGCGGTCGACCACCGCTCGGACCGGCACGCGCGGGTCGAGTTGAAGGAGTCGGCCGTCGACGCCACGCGCGACTTCGTCCTGTACTACACGCAGTCCGACGACGAGGTGGGCTTCGCGCTGCTGCCGCACCGCAAGGGGGGCCAGGACGGTACGTTCCTCGCGACCTTCCAGCCCCGCGTCGACAAGGAGCACCGCCCGGCGACCCGGCTGGTGTGGGTGCTCGACGTCTCGGGCTCGATGTCGGGCGCCAAGCTCGACGCCGCCAAGGAGGCGCTGCGCTTCGGCGTGCGCCGGCTGCGCGAGGAGGACTCGTTCAACCTGGTGGCCTTCAGCACCGAGTCGGACGCGCTCTTCCGAGGGCTCGTGGCGGGCACCGCCGAGAACGTGAAGAAGGCGCTGGCGTTCGTGGACGACCTGGAGGCCGAGGGGGGCACCGACATCAACGGCGCCCTCGGTCTGGCCATGAAGGGCGTGGACGACGGCGCGGTCGTGGTGTTCCTGACCGATGGCGAGCCCACGGTCGGCGAGACGAAGCCCGAGCGCATCCTGAAAAACGTAGAACGCGCCAACGCCCACCAGGCGCGGCTGTTCGTCTTCGGCGTGGGCGACGAGCTGAACACCTTCCTGCTCGACCGCCTGGCCGCCGACCACCGCGGCACCACGACCTACGTGCGCCCCGACGAGCAGATGGAGCTCGTGGTGTCGAACTTCTTCTCGAAGATCGCCTGGCCCGCCCTGACCGACCTCGAGCTCACGGTCGACGGCGTCGAGGTCGACAAGCTGGTCCCGCGCACGTTGCCCGTGCTCTTCCGCGGTGACGCGCTGGTCGTGGCCGGTCGCTACCGGGGCGCCGGCAAGGCGACGGTCCGCGTGGCCGGCAGGCGCGACGGTAGCCCCGAGGCGTGGGAGTTCAGCGTCGACTTCCCCGAGCGCGAGCGGGACCACGCCTTCGTGCCCAAGCTGTGGGCCACGCGTCGCGTCGCGGCGTTGCTCGAGGACATCCGTCGGAACGGCGAGCAGCGCGAGCTGGTCGACGAGGTCACGCGCCTGGGCAAGAAGTTCGGATTGGTCACGCCGTACACGTCGTACCTGATCAAGGAGGAAGAGAAGCAGCTGTCGCAACAGCCGGTCGACCCGCGCCCCGACCGGCGGCCCCTGCCTCCCCGGCACCACCGCGGCCCGCAGCTACCCCACGGTGATGGCCGAGTGGGCGCGAAGGGCGCGGGTGGCTACGCGGCGGCCGCGCCCCTGGCCGACGTCGCGGCGTTCGAGTCGACCACCGGCGCGGGCTCGGTGGCCACCAGCCGCAGCCTCGGCAAGATGAAGGCCGCGACGTCGCAGGCGGACACCGACGACGCCAGCGTGGTCACGACCCAGGCCGTGGGCGACCGCTCGTTCCGCCTCGAGGCCGGGGAGTGGGTCGACGGCGACGCCGCGGGCGCCGGACAGACCGTGAAGGTCAAGTACCTGTCGGCGCTGTACTTCTCGATCCTGAGCGAGCTGCCCGAGCTGCGCAGCGCGTTGGCCCTGGGCGAGCGAGTTCAGGTTCGGGTGGGGGCGCTCCTGCTCGTGGTCGGCCCCGACGGTGCCTCCGAGGAAGACGACGCGATCCTGGCTCGACTGCGCTCCTCGATCCCGTAGGCCTCGCGACCTATCTCGACTCCCTGCCCCGCGCCGCCGGTATCTCCGGCAGGCAGTCTCCGAGGTTCTGCTTGATGTCCACCATCGCGAGGAGCGCGGCCAGGATCGCGTCGGGGTCGCCCGTGTCGGCCTTGATGTACACGCCGCCGCCGTTGTCGGCGATCTTGCGGTTCACGTCTTCGGCCTCGGCCGACGGGCTCATGTCGATGACGTGCGTGGTGATGCGGATGGGGTCGCCGGCCCGATCGAACAGCCGATCGTGCCCCTGACCCTCCTTGTACGGCAGGTACGAGCCCGACGAGCCTCCGTCGTTCGGGAAGGGGAAGCCCCCGCACACCTGGCTGGCGCAGAACGCGGGCTCGTGGCACTCGGCGCTGCCGGAGCAGCCGAGGCCGTAGCGGAAGCGCTTGGCCTGCACGATGGGGTTCGAGAACTGCTGCGTGGTCGTCTTCGGCTCCTCGACGCCGTCGGTGAGGATGACCACCACGTTCTGGCGGCAGGAGCGGTAGGGATCGTGGCACGACCCCTCGACGCAGCTGTAGTTGGCGTTCTGGCAATCGGCGTCGACGGTGCAGGCGCGACCCTGGGCCACCACGTAGCGGCGGTAGTACTCGCCGGCATAGAAGAGCGAGCGGCCCAGGGGCGTGTTGCCGAAGGCGCGGAGCTCCGGATCGGTGTGGTACCAGCACACGTCGGTGCCCGCCTCGGGGGCGCAGAAGCCGCCCGGGCAGTCGGCGTCGGCTGCGCAGGGGGTCGTGGAGGGGCCGACCTGCTCGTCGCCGTTCACCCAGAGCAGGGCGTTGGCGAGCGTGTCGTCCTGGGGCGTCTTGGGGAAGGGCACCGACAGCACCTCGGACAGGTTCTGATCGAACCATCCGCCGTCGACGGTCTCGTGCTCGTCGCTCGTGTCGCCGTGCATGAAGTCGGGGTCGTTCATGCCCTTGCCATACCAGCCAACGCCCATGGACCACGCGCTCGAGCACGCCAGGGCGGGCGGGTTCTTTATGCCGAGGGGGAAGCGGAGCAGCGTGAGGTTCAGGGGATAGACGGCGGCCGTGGCGAACAGGCGCGAGAAGACCAGCTTGGCGAGGCCCAGGCGCGAGCGGGGGCATTCGAGCTGCTCGCACGCCGGGAAGGGCTCGGCCGGGCAGCCCGCGGGGCAGATGCAGGGGATGGCGTCGAGATCCATCATCGAGGCCATGGAGCCCGAGGTGTCGAAGAGCAGCATGACGTTGTGGCGATACGGCACGCAGTGGTCGACGGGGCACGAGTGGCCGGGGGGGCAATAGGTGGTCTTCCAGTACGTTCCGCTGGGGTCGCACACCTGCAGCAGTTGATCGTCGCACTGCTGGTCGCCGAGCCCGCAGATCACGGGCGCGCACTCGCCGAAGGCGCAGCCCTGGCCCGTCGGACACGCCGACGAGAGCCACTGGGTGCCGTCCGGCGAGCACGTGGAGAGTTGGAACGAGGCGTCGCAGTCGGTACGGCCGGGGTGGCAGAGCGTCTTCACGCAGCGGTTGTGGTCGCACCACCAGCCCACGTCGGGGCAGGCCACGTCCGATTCGCAGTAGAGGCAGCCGAGCGAGGGGTCGCAGTAGCCGGCCGGGCAATCGGCCGGGCAGGGCGTGACCTCCTGCGGGACGTCGGGCGCTGGCACGTCGGGGGCCGCGTCCCCGTCGGATGCGTCGGGGGCCTCGGACTGCGCGTCGGCCGTATCGGTCCCCGGGGTGTCGGGGAGCCCCGCGTCGCTGGCCGTGCCCCCGCTGGAGCAGGCGCCGAGGAAGAGCGCCCCGAGGATCGCGAGCCACGCGCCGCGACGGGTCGGAGAGAGAGCTTCGTGTCGCATGCAGCCTCCACGGCAAGACCCTGGCGCGCCAGCGCGCTTCCCGTGTACAATAACGACTCGATTCGTCGTGGAGTCAACGATGTTCCGTGAGCCTCGGACCCACACGCTGTTTCGCTGGGACGACCTGGGTGACCTCGCGCTCGGTCGGCCGAACCTCGGGGCGAACGTGTCGGTCGCGATCTACCGGCTGTTCCAGTACTCCCTGCGCGACGTCCTCATCGTCGAGTACGGTCCCGACGAGGCCGATCGGCTGACCCGCGTGGCGGGCCACGTGGCGGGCAGCGCCTTCTACCACCACGAGATCGCCCCGGTCACCGACGCCAACGACTTCCTGGCCAAGGTGCAGCGCGTCTTGAAGGAGTGGAACATCGGCATCGTGCGCTTCGAGCACGTCGACCTCGACGCCGGTCACGTGGTGGTCACGGTGGCCGAAGACCTCGACTGCTCGGGGCTTCCGGCCTCCGACGAGACCATCTGCGCCTACGACGAAGGCTTCCTGGCTGGCGTGCTCGACGCGTTCACCGGCCTGCGCTTCTCGGTCACCGAAGTCGACTGCTGGGCCTCGGGCTCCCGCGTCTGCCGCTTCGATGCCCGGGTGCGGGGTACGTGATGGGGGCCGGGCTCACCGAGGCACTGGCGGCGCTCGATCGGCTGTTCGAGGGTCGGCTCGAAGGCCTCCCGAACCTCGAGGCCCAGGGCGACGAGGGCGCGCTGGTCGAGCGCGTGGGGCGACTGCTGCAGCTCGTCGTCGAGGCCCGGGCGTTCGTCGAGCCGCTCTCCAAGGGCGTGCTCACGGCGCCACCCGCGCGCACGCGCAACGTCTTCGCCGAGCCGCTGAAGGAGCTGCACGCGAACCTGGCGCACCTCACGTGGCAGGCCGCGCGCGTCGCCGAGGGCGACTACACGCAGCGCGTCGACTTCCTCGGCGACCTCGGCGAGGCCTTCAACCGCATGGTCACGACGCTCGCCGAGAAGGACCGGGAGCTACGCAGCACCATCGAGCAGCTGAAGTCGTCGAGCGACGACCTGCGCCGGCTGGCCACCACCGACGTGCTCACCGGCGCGTTCAATCGTCGCTACTTCCTCGATCGCTCCGCCGACGAGATCGAGCGGGCGCGGCGTTACGAGAGACCGCTGTGCCTGTGCATGCTCGACCTCGACCGCTTCAAGGACGTCAACGACCGTTGGGGGCACCCGGCGGGCGACGCCGTGTTGATCGAGGTGACGAACGTCTGCCGCCGGGCCATGCGCTCCCAGGACGTGTTCGGTCGCGTGGGGGGCGATGAGTTCGGAGCGCTGCTGCCCGAGACCGTGGGTTCGGTGGCGAGCCGGGTGGCCGAGCGCCTGCGGGCGCAGATCGCCGCCTGCTCCGTCGTGTTCGCGGGGCACCCGATCCCGGTGACGGTCAGCATCGGCGTGGCGGGGTTGCGGTTGGCGGGAGATTCGCTGACCGAGCTCATCCAGCGCGCCGACAACGCGCTCTATCGCTCCAAGCAGGAGGGTCGCGACCGCGTGACCCTCGATCTGTCGTGAGCCGTCACGTCGGCCAATAGAAGCGCGCCAGGGGAAGGATCGACCGCACGTCGGCCGGCAACGCTTCGTAGTGCCGCAGGAGCAGCACCACCAGCAGCTCGAGGTCGGCCAGGGTGACGGGCGCGGGGTTTCGCTCCATCTCTCGCCGCGCCTCGGCCGTGAACCCGCCCGGGTTCGCGTAGAAGCCCCGCTCGCCGGGGCGCAGCGCGGCGGCGAAGGCGCGCGCGTCGGCCACGTCGACGAGGACGCGCCGCCGCTCGTCGATGCGCACGCGCACGCGCGGTTCGTCGAGGCCGAGGCCCCCCGGCGAGACGACCTGGCAGCGCGCCTGGCCGACGCCGACGCGCGCCCCGCTGGCGTGCAGGCCGGTCGCCGCCAGGAGCCCGATGACCAGGCGCTCGAGCTCGGACGGCACCAGCGCCTCGACGCGGTCGGCCAGCAGGTCGTGGGTGCGCTGTTCGGTCTCGACGCGCGCGTACTCGAGCAATTCGGCGTCGTAGGCGCGAACGGGCGACAGCTCGCCCTTCTCGGCGTCGCAGAGCTCTTGCCAGATGGAGTCGCGCACCATGAAGATGGTGCGGGCCTGGCCCAGCTTCATCCGGGCGTCGACCGACAGGTCTCCCCGGTGGACGCGGCCCTGCCAGCGCACGGGGCGCGTGTGCGGTGCGTTGCCGAACAAGCGCAGCGAGTAGGCGTAGTCGCCCTGCACGAGGCCGAGGACCATCTCGCGGCGGGGAGCGTCGTACGCCACGACGCCGTCGCCCGGCTTCATCTCGACCCGGAAGGCGAAGAGCTGCTCGGCGATGGCGTGCCGTTCGCCCGGCGAGGCCTTGCCGTACTCGGCGTCGACCAGCTCCTGGAGGGCCGAGAGGGTCGTGACCTCGGCCAGGTTGCGCACGCCGCTCCAGCGCAGCCCGCAGGCGTTCTTTTCGACGAAGGCGCTGGCGGACGCCTCGTCCTCGGACGAACGGATCATCCAGGTCGCCATGGGGTACCTGCGCCGGTGGGTTGTTGCCCCGAATTTTACGGCGCGCGCGCGACGACGCCAAGAAAATCCCTGGATTCGAGCCCCTGGCGTGGCTACCCTGTTCGCGCCTGACTGGAGTCGGCCATGCCGCGCTATCTCGAGATCGACGTCACGCTCAAGGCGCTGAAGCCCGCGGTGAAGCGGCGCTTCCTGCTGCCGGACGACGCCACGCTGCGCGATCTCTACGCCGCGCTCACGGACGCGTTCGGGTGGAGCGGGCAGCGGGCCTTCGAGGTCTACCGGGCCGAACCCGGCGAGGCCCCGCTGGTGGCCGAGGGGCGCGGCCCCGAACCCGGGGGGGTGGCGCTCGCCGACCTGCTGACCGCCGCAGGGCGCTCCGTCGTGGTCGTGTACGATCCCGACGCCTGGTGGGAGCACGTGGTCACGTTGAAGCGCTCGCGCGACGTGCCGGCCGAATTCTCTCGGCGCCTGACGGGAGCGCGCGGAGCGGCGCCCCCCGAGGCGAGCGGCGGGCTGGCCGGCTACCAGGCGTGGCTGGCGGGGCAGGGCGAGGTGCCTGCGCTCGATCTCGACGATCTGAGGAGCACGTTCGACGCGTGAAGAACCCGAACCGAATCGTCTGGCTCTCCCTGTTCGGCGCCCTCGTGTTGGCCGTGGCCTGCGGCGGTCCGACGACCGAACGTGGCGAATCGCAGGACGACGCGTCGAGGGACCACCACGAGGCCGCCGGCGAGGTCACCGCTGACGCGGTCGACACGGGCGGCGCCGACACCGTCCTCGACGGCTCCCGGCCCGAGGCGCTCGAGGTTGAGCCCGAGGTCAACACCGAAGCCGTCGCAGACGCCCCCGACCCCGACGAGACCGGGACCACCGACGCCGACGGTCTCGACAGCGTCGAGATCCGCGACGCGGTCGAGGCGACCGACGCGACCGACCTCGAGCCTGGCGAGGTCGCCGACGGGAGCGACCCCGGCGGCGAGGCCGTCGAGGCCGTCGAGGCGATCGCCGACCCGGGCCCCGACCCCGTCGATCCCGACGGCGCCGAGGTCGACGAAGAGACCACCGGCGTGCCCGTGGGCGCGCCCTGCGATGGCGACGACGAGTGCGCGGGCGGCCGCTGCGTGTGGGGGCCCGCCGGTCGCGAGTGCGCGGTCGGGTGCCAGAGCGACGCCGACTGCTCCGCCGACCACGCCTGCCGCAACGTGAGCACGGGCGGCCCCAAGGTGGGCGCGTGCGTGGTCCGGCACCTGGGGCTCTGCCGGCCGTGCCGTGTCGACGGCGACTGCGTGGCCTACGCCTACGCCGCCGGAGCGCTCTGCCTCTCGCGTGACGCCGCCGAGGGGGCCTTCTGTGCCACCGCGTGCGGCGGCTCGGCGGCGTGTCCCGCGGGCTTCGCGTGCCTGGCGCTGGTGAGCCCGCCCGACGTGTCGGTGTGCGTGCCCGAGCAGGATGGCTGCGACTGCGATCCGGTGGCCATCGGGGCCGAGATGGAGACTCCGTGCACGCGCGTCACCCCCGACGGCGCCTGCCAGGGCGCGCGCGTCTGCGGGCCCGCCGGCCTCACGGCGTGCGACGCCGCCGTGCCCGCGCCCGAGGCTTGTGACGGGGCGGACAACGACTGCGACGGCGCCACCGACGAGGGTTTCGGCGTCGTCGCGTGCGGCGTTGGCGCGTGCGCGACCTCGGTCGACGCCTGCGTCTCCGGGGTCGCCCGGACGTGCGCGCCGCTCGAAGGCAAGACCGAGGCCTGCAACGGCCTCGACGACGACTGCGACGGGGCGACCGACGAGGACCAGGGCGAGGCGGCTTGCGGCGAGGGGGAGTGCGCCACGTCGGTGGTGGCGTGCCAGGGCGGCGCGCCGAGGGCCTGCGTGCCGCAGGCCGGCGCGCCCGAGGTCTGCGACGGCCTCGACAACGACTGTGACGGGGCGACCGACGAGGGGCAGGGCACGCTGGGGTGCGGCGAGGGCGCGTGCGCCACGTCGGCGCCGGCGTGCCTCGACGGGCAGCCGCAGCCCTGCGTGCCCTTGCCGTTCGGGGGCCCCGAGGCGTGCAATGGCCTCGACGACGACTGCGACGGCCAGACCGACGAAGAGCTCGGGGTGGCCACCTGCGGAGCGGGCGAGTGCGCGCGCAGCGTGGCGGCGTGCGTCGCGGGGCTGCCCCAGGCGTGCGTGCCCGGCCAGCCGGCGGCCGCCGAGGTCTGCGACGGCGAGGACGACGACTGCGACGGCCAGACCGACGAGGGCTTCTCGACGCTCACGTGCGGAGAGGGTGCTTGTCGCGTGACGGTGGTGGCGTGCACGGGCGGCTCACCCGCGGAGTGCGTGCCCAAGGCCGCCGGCGCCGAGGCCTGCAACGGCGTCGACGACGACTGCGACGGCCAGACCGACGAGGAGTTCGGCGCGGTCTCGTGCGGCCTCGGCGAGTGCGCGGTGTCGGTCGAGGCGTGCCGGAACGGCGTGCCCCAGACCTGCTCGCCCCTGCCGCCCGCCAGCGCCGAGGCGTGCGACGGCCGCGACGACGACTGCGACGGCCAGACCGACGAGGGGTTCGGAGCGCTCACGTGCGGCAAGGGCGCGTGCGCCGCGTCGGTCCAGGCGTGCCTCGATGGGGTCCCGCACGCCTGCGTGCCGCTGGCCGGCGCCCCCGAGGGCTGCGACGGCGTCGACAACGACTGCGACGGCGCCACCGACGAGGGGTTGGGGATCCTCACCTGTGGGCTGGGCGTGTGCGCGACCAGCGTCGCGGGGTGCGTGGGCGGTTCTCCCATGGCCTGCCAGCCGTTGCCGGTGGCGTCGGCCGAGGCTTGCAACGGCAAGGACGACGACTGCGACGGCGCCACCGACGAGGGCCTCGGCCAGCTCACGTGCGGCCTGGGGGTCTGCGCCAACGCGGTCGAGGCTTGCCGGAACGGCGTGGGCCAGACCTGCACGCCCTTGCCCTTCGCGACCGCCGAGGCCTGCAACGCCAAGGACGACGACTGCGACGGCGCCACCGACGAGGCGCTCGGCACGCTCACCTGCGGACTGGGCGTGTGCGCCACTTCGGTGGCCGCGTGCGTGAACGGCGGCGTGCCCCTCTGCCAGCCGAACTGGGCCGCCCAGACGGCCGAGACGTGCAACGGGCTCGACGACGACTGCGACGGCCAGTCCGACGAGGGCATGGGGGGCTCGTGGTGCGTGCGCTACGCGCCCATCGACGCCACGCTGGCCACGACCACGAGCGCGCAATTGGTCGCGGCGCTGCACGCGCTCGTGACCGAGGGCAGCGTGGCGTTCAGTTACTCGGGAGCGCGCGCCAGGATGTACCAGCCCGGGGGCATCGAGGTGCGCGCCGACGGCCGCATCGAGTGCGTCTACACGGCTCGCTCGACCACGAGCGTGAGCAGCGATCCGGGGTCGTTCCCCGCGTGTGAACTGGCCGACGGGAGCGTGTGCGCGAGCTGCGACGTCACGCCGTCGCTGTCGAAGTGCAGCTTCAACACCGAGCACGCCTGGCCGCGATCGCGCATCAAGGAGGTGCACCCCGAGAACACCCCGGAGTACGTGGTGGCCGAGGCCGACATCCACCACCTCTTCCCCACGTGGTACCAGGCCAACAGCCATCGGTCGAACTACCTGTACGGCGAGACGGCGTGCGTGCCGGCCGACGGAAGCTGCAATTGGCCTGACGCGTTCGAGGCGCCCGAGACCTCGATGTTGGGCTATCCGTCGAGCCCTGGATATCCCGGGGACCTGGTCTTCGAGGTGCGGCCCGAACGCCGCGGCGACGTGGCGCGAGCTTGGTTCTACATGAGCGTTCGTTACCAGATGTCCATCGTCGACTACGTCGAGGCCGTGCTCCGCTCGTGGCACCAGGCCGACCCGCCCGATCAGCGCGAGCTCGACCGCAACGCCGGGGTCGACGCCGTGCAGAAGAACCGCAACCCGTTCGTCGACCGACCCGGCTACGTGACGAAGATCAGCGACTTCTGACCTCACCGGAAGAGCAGCGCCACGCCCCCCACGGCGACCAGCGCGCCCAGGGCGGCGCGCCACGAGACGCGCTCCTTCAGGAGCAGCAAGGCGGCCGGCAGGATGAGCACCGGGGTCAGCGCCATGAGGGTGGCGGCCACGCCCACCTGGGTGTGCTGCACGGCGTAGAGCGAGAGCGACACACCCACGAACGGGCCGAACGTCGCGCCAAGCGCCGCGAGCCCGAGGGCCCGGCGGTCGCGGAGAGCGCGCGCGAAGTGCGGCCACCACCCCGTCGCGGTGTAGACCAGCGCGAACCCGGCCATGCCGGCGAGCGCGCGAATCTGGGTGGCCGCCAGGGCGTTCATGTCGCCCATGCCCAGCTTCGAGAGCACCAGGCCCCCGGCCTGCCCCAGGGCCCCGCCCACCGCCAGCAGCAGGCCGCGGGCGAGGTGCGGGTGGCGCTCTGCGCTGGCCTCGGAGCGCCGCTCGAGGACCACCCAGGCCACGCCGGCGAGCGTGACCCCCATGCCGGCCAGGTCGCCGAGGTCGAGCGATTCGCCCAGCGCCAGCCAGCCGAGCCCCGCGGCCATGACCGGCGCCAGCGCCATGACCAGCATGGCCAGGCGCGGCCCCAGCAGCAGGAACGAGCGGAACAGGCAAAGGTCGCCGAAGGTGAAGCCCACCAACCCCGAGACCGAGAGCCAGCCCCAGGCGTGCGCGCCCGCCGACCAGGGCAGCGCTTGTCCGAGGACCAGCTGAGCCGTCACCGTCAGGTACACGAACGCGATGGCGAGGCGCAGCAGGTTCAGCGAGAGCGAGCCGATGCGGCGCGCCGAGGCGTCGAACGCGAGGGCCGAGCCGGTCCAGCAGACCGAGGTGGCCAGGGCGGCGAGCTCTCCCAGGTAGGGCGTCACTGCTTGAAGAACCCCCGCAGCTCCTCAAAGAAGCTGGCCACGAGCTCGCCTTGCAGTCGGCTCGAGGCGCGCAGGCGCGCGTCGCGCTCGTCGAGCGCGCCCTCGCGGTGCTCGAAGCTGCCGGCGCCGATGACGCGCGCGCTGGCCTCGCCGGCGCCGGCCGCTCCCGCGGGGGCCATGTCGGCGAGCTCGAAGCGGGCCGTGATGCTCCAGAAGGCGAAGTCGCGGTTGGCGCGGGCCACGGGCTGCTCCGTCAGGACCACGCGCACCACCACCGCCGCGCGCGTGGCCTCGTCGACGAGCTGCAGGCCGCCGCGCGTGACCGCTCGGGACAGGGCGCTCCGGACGTCGGCCGCGCTCGGTGAGTCGGGGGGCGTGACCTCGACGGCCACGGGGACGGCGCCGGCCAACAGGGCGATGCGACGATCGAGGTCCGTGATGGCGACGACGGGCGCCGTCTCGGTCCAGGTGGCGGCGTCGAGGACGGCCAGGGGCTCGCGAAGCGCGGCGCGCCGATCGGCCGCCGCCCGGGCCTCGAGCACGTGCCCCAGCGCGCGCACGCCGATCGCGCGGTCGGCGTCGTCGAGGGCGGCGGTGATCTCCTGATCGATCTCCCGGAGGCGCAGCGCGATGCGCTCGGCGGCCGAGCCGCGGTGCAGCACGGCCAGGGCGTGCACTCGGGCCGAGGTTGGATCGGACCAGGTCTCGGCGACCGCCACGTCTTCGAGGGTCTGATCGGTGGCCGTGCGCGTGGTCTCGCGCGTGGACGAGTCGGAGAGCCAGGCGCTTCCGGTGGCGTCTTCGGACGAGGCCACGCTGCGCCGGACGGTCACGTCCTGGTGCACGGCCACCTTGAAGCGCTTGGCGATCTCGGCGCGGGCGCGATCGGAGGCGTCGGCGCGCGTGTCGCCCACGCCCACGCCGACCAGGTACAGGCCGTCGGGGTACTTGCCGCCCGCGCCACGCTCGACCCAGGCCGGGCGGTCGTCGCCCGCGCGAGCGAGCTGCGCCGGCGAGCATGCGACGAGCAGTCCGATCACGGCGAGGCAGCGAGCGCGCATGGGGGCCTCCTTCATGGCGTGGCGGGGGGCGGGGCCGCGGGCGAATCGAGGGGTTCGAGCTGGCCGCGTTCGGCGGCAGGGGACTCGAGCGGCTCGAGGTCTCCCCGCAGGGCCGGAGGGGGCGCGGCCGGCGACTCCCCCTCGAGGGGGGTCAGGTCGCCGCGCACGGGCGCCTCGGGAACCACAGCCGCTGCCGGCTCGGTCGTGGTCGTGACCGTAGGGGTGGGCGCGGGGGCCGGCACGGGCAGGGCGGCGGCGGCAGCCGGCGCGACGGGCACGGCGATGGCGGGTGGCTCCGCCAGGGGGGGCGCGGAGGCGGTGGCCAGCCCCTCGGGAGACGCGCCGAACACCAGGCGCTGCTCTGCGGGTACGGGACCGTTCGGCGGCCAGCGCCCCGGCGCCTCGCTGGAGTGCACGACCACGAAGGCCTTGCCGCCCTGCGGCACCGTCAGCCGGCAGGGCACCCGGCTGACCACGCCGCCGGCCGCATCGCGGAACAGCACGTCGACGTCCTGAACGCCGGGGGGCACGGCCACGCGGGCCACGGCGTAGCGGTCGGGCAGCGTGCGCCACGAGCGCGTGTCGGCGACCTCGGCGAGCTCCTTGACGGTGGTCCCGAGGGTGAACAGCGCCGCGGCGATCTGCACGCCCTGGTTCCGCGACGACTGCCCGATGGCCCGCGCCAGCTTCTTGGCGACCCAGCGCGCGATGCCGGCCGCGATGGCCCGCCCCTTCACGGCCTCGTTGCGCTCGGCGAGCACGCCGGCGGCCAGCGTCGACAGATCGTGGCGCGTCCAGGCCGGGAAGGCCGACGTGGAGCCGGTGACCCAGATCTCGGCGCCCGCCACCCGCGACGGCGTCTGGCGGTACTCGGGGTAGGTCACCGCGATGGTGTCCTGTCCGTCGAAGGTCACCCACTTGTTGCTCTCCTTGTGCGCCACCAAGCCGAGGCCGACGATCACGACCAGCTCGCTGGCGCCCGGCGCGCCGAGCGGGTCGTCGACCGATTCCTCGCCCTTCCAGCGCGCGGCCTGCTCGTGCCGACCAGCGCGCGTCGCGGCGCGCGCGAGGTCGCGAGCCAGCTCGGGGGGGGCGCCCACGCTGTAGGCCTCGGCCAACTCGTGGTAGCCCGCCGCGGCCTGCTCGTAGGCCAGGTAGGCCGCGTCGTGGTCACCGGCGCTCTCGTGGACCAGCCCCGCCACGTAGAGCGCGAACGGGTCGCGGCGGTACCGCGTGTCGACCTCGTGCTGCTTCAGCCAGGCCACGTGGGTCTCCATCTTGCGGCTCACCTGCCGGGCTTCGACCAGGGCGCCGTCGCGATCGCCCTCGGCCAGGTAGTTGAAGGCCTGCAGCACGTCGACCATGACCCGCTCGAAGTCCTCGCCCTGGTAGGTGGCGGCGGTGTCGTTCCACGCCAGCGCTGCCAGCGCGTCGGACACCTTCTTCGTGTAGAGCTCCTCGATCTTCTGGTCGGCGCGCTCGAGGAACTCGTTGGACTCCTTGTACTTGCCCTGGCGGTGCAGCACCATGGCCCGGTCGAACACGTCGACCAGGAAGTCCTGCTCGCGGCTGCCGGCGCTGGCCACCAGCGTGGCCTCGGCCGTCGCGTAGCGCCCGTCGCGAAACTCGGACATGAACTGCCGTCGCAGGTCCGAGTGCGACGCGCACGCCGCGAGCAGGCCCGCCAGCGCGAGGACGATGGAGGCGTGAAGGCTGCGGTTCACCACGCGGTCCCGGATTGCTCCCGGAGCTTCTTGATCTTCTTGTCGCCGATCCAGACGACCTCGGAGGTCTCGACGTTGTGCAGCTCGAGGTTGGTCTGGTAGAAGACCACCTCGCGGCCCTCCCAGCGGTCCTTGATGGCGTTGATGGTGCCGAAGACCAGGTAGTTGGCGCCGACCTGGCGTCCGATGCCGGCGGCCGTGCGCGGATCGACCACGCCCGACGCCTGGTAGGACTGCTCGCGGGCGAGCTGGTCGCGGAACTGCTGGTTGGTGACCACGCGCACGCGCCCGCTCTTCAGGAAGGCGCGCTCCAGGTCCTTCACGAAGACCTCGGGCTGGATGTGCTCGTCGGTCTTGTTGACCACCTTGCCGACCACCACCACGGGGCGCTGGCCGTTGGCTCCGGCCATGAACTCCTCGATCCAGGGGTTCGACAGGCAGTCGCCGATCATCTCTTCCGACACCAGGCGCGAGTCGGTGTCGTTCCACTTGCCCGACACGTCGACGGACTCGTCGGCGGCCAGGCGCTGCACCTGCATGCTGCTGCCCCCGCAGCCTGCGAGCAGCAGGCCCGCTCCGAGGACCAGCGCGCCGCGCGCGAGAAAATGCCTCATCGTCGACCTCCTACTCGCTCCCGGCTTCCTGGTTCAAGCGGTGCGACGCCTTCTGCTTGTTCTGATCGATGCGGTCGCGATCGACCGTCTTCTGCTGCGGGGCCGAGCAGGCCACCGCGAACAGGGCCACCAGCAGGGCTGCGAGGAATTTGCGGATCATGGCCTACTCCTTGTCGAGCTTCTCGACCAGCGCCTCTTTGTGCGCGTCGATGACCTCTTTCTGTCGGTTCGAGAGAGCGCGCACGTTCTTGAGGGCGTCGATGGCCGTCTCGGCGTCGACGATCTGCAGCACGTAGTAGTTGTTGTTCGGCGAGATCCACGTGTCGACCGGCTTGACGCCCGTGAGCTGCAGCTTGCTGACTTCTTTGACGATGCTGTCGATCTTGGCCTCGGCCGAGACGCCCGGATCCTCGACGCCTTCGGTCCACTGGGCCTTGTAGGTCTCGAGCAGGCTGGCCACGCGCTTCGAGAGCTGCTTCGAGATCTCGGCGCTGGCCGTGGCGCTGGCCGACTGGTACGCGAGGTCCATCAGGTGCGTGGCGCGGATGGTCTCGGACGCCACGCCGCACACCGTCTTGTCGGGGTTCTTGACCCAGGGCTCGGCGCAGTTGCGGATCTTCACCCACTGGGGCGCGCCCTCGAACTCGGATGCGAAGCTGGACTTGTCGGACACGAGGCCGCGCTCGACCTGCGTGCCGCAGGCCGTGGAGAGGACGAGCGTCAGCAGCGCGGACAGGATGACGGACGAGCGCATGGTGCCTCCTCGGCTTCTGGTGTTCGGACGCCCGGAAGTTCACCCCAAGGAGCGGGGCGCGTCAAGGGGTTTCGAGGCTTCATCGGCCGCCGCGCTACGGCGTGACGGAGAGGCTCGCGAGGGAGGCCGTGTAGCCCTGCTCGATCCACGCGAGGGCCTCGGCGCCCAGGCGGGCGAGGTCGAGGTCCCGGGCACCGGCTTGCCAGGCGTCGAGCGTGGCCCGCACCATGCCCATGACGGCGCCCGCGAAGACCCGCGCGTGGCGTTCTTCGGCCGGGCCGGGGGTCGTCGAGGGCAGCAGGGTCTCGTAGATGGCCTGCTCCCATTCGCGATCGAACTCGGCTTGCCGGGCGATGAGCGAGACCGACGCGTTCATGATGCGGGCCTGGACGACCAGGTGTTCGCGGGTCTCGGAGAACACCGCGGCGAGCTCGAGGCAGGCGCGCACGACGGCCTCGAAGGGCGCGGCCTCGGCGCGATGGCTGGCCAGGCGCTCGCGGAACATCGCGATGCGCTCGGCCTGGAGGGGGAAGACCGTCTCGTCCTTGCGCGCGAAGTAGCGGAAGAACGTTCGGCGGGCCACGCCCGCGGCCTCGGCGATCTCGTCGACGGTGGTGGTGTCGTAGCCGTGCGACAGGTACAGCCTGGTCGCCGCCGACAGCAGCGCCTCGCGCGTCCGGACCTTCTTTCGATCGCGAAGTCGCGGTTGCGTTTCCATGGCGTCCAACGTACGTTACCGACACGCGGTGTCAACCCGAAACCGGCTCGTGGTGCAGCGGAGGAAGCATGCCGCAGGTCAGCGTGAACCCGGCCACGGGCGAGCAGCTGGCGGCCTACGACGAGACCCCGCCGGCCCGGCTCGAGCACCTGCTCGACGCGAGCGTTCGGGCCTGGTCGTCCTGGCGGGGCACCTCCTTCGAGGCGCGCGGCGGCTTCCTGCGGGCCGCGGCCGTCCTCTTGCGCGAGCGCGAGGGCGAGTGGGCGCGCGCCATGACCCTCGAGATGGGCAAGCCGGTGAGGGAGGCCCGCGCCGAGGTGCGGAAGTCGGCCAGCGTGTGCGACTTCTACGCCGAGAGCGGGGCCCGCTTCCTGGCCCCGCGGCAGGTCCCCACCGACGACCCCGTCAGCTTCGTGCGCTACGATCCCCTGGGCGTGCTGCTCGGCATCATGCCCTGGAACTTTCCGTTCTGGCAGGTGTTCCGCTTCGCCGCTCCCGCGGTGATGGCGGGCAACGTGGCGCTCTTGAAGCACGCCTCGAACGTGCCGGGGTGTGCCCTGGCCATCGAGCGCGTGTTCCGCGACGCGGGCTTCCCCCCCGGGGTGTTCACGACCCTGCTCCTCGGCGGGGCCGCGGCCGAGCGGCTGATCGGCGACCCGCGCGTGGCGTGCGTCACGCTCACGGGCAGCGAGGCGGCGGGTCGACGCGTGGGGGCGGCCGCGGGCGCGGCCCTGAAGAAGTCGGTGCTCGAGCTCGGGGGCAGCGACCCGTTCGTGGTGCTGGCCGACGCCGACGTCGAGCGGGCGGCGCGGGTGGCCGCCGACGCGCGCTGTCTGAACAGCGGGCAGAGCTGCATCGCGGCCAAGCGCTTCATCGTCGAGCGCGAGGTGGTCGACGCCTTCGTCGCGTGCTTCACCGAGGCGCTGGCGGCCAAGAGAGTGGGCGACCCCGAGGACGAGTCCACCGACGTGGGCCCCCTGGCGCGCCCCGACCTGCGCGCCGAGCTGCACGCCCAGGTGGAGGCCAGCGTGGCCGAGGGCGCGCGCCTGGTGCTGGGGGGGCGCGTGCCGGCAGGGCCCGGCAACTTCTACCCCGTCACGCTGCTCACCGACGTCGAGCCAGGGCACACGGCGGCCCGCGAAGAAACGTTCGGGCCCGTGGCGGCGGTGCTCCCCGTGGCCGACGAGGCCGAGGCCGTCCGGGTGGCCAACGCCACGCGCTTCGGGCTCGGAGCCTCGCTCTGGACCCGCGATCTCGAGCGCGCGCGGCGTCTGGTGCCGCTCCTCGACGTCGGGGCCGTGTTCGTGAACGGGCTCGTCAAATCCGACCCGCGCCTGCCCTTCGGTGGCGTGAAGGCGTCGGGCTACGGTCGCGAGTTGGCCGAGGAGGGCCTGCGCGAGTTCGTCAACTGCAAGACGGTCGTCATGACGCGCGCGTGACGCGCGAATGACGCAGTTTCTACAGGAGGTTGGCATGCGGTGGTCGATCGTTCCCGTGGGGCTCCTGACGCTGCTCCTCCCGCTCGCCGGCCACGCCGCCGACGATCCGCCCGCCCACGTGAACCCGTCGCCGAACCTGACCGCGGTCGGCCCGGACGAGGAGGCCCGCCAGGCCGGCCAGGTGCGCGGGCCCATGCCCGCCGTCGACGAGAAGCGCCTGGGGCGCCTGCGCGCCGGCGCCATCGAGACGCGCGAGTTGCCCGCCGCCCGCCAGGACGCGCTGCACTTCGAGGCGCTCGGCAGCGTCGACGGCACGCCCGCCGAGGTCATGGCCGTGCTGCGCGACTACCCGCATCGCGCGGGGCTGTTCCCTCACGTCGAGACCTGCAAGGCCACGTGGGATCGCAACCTGGCGCTGGTCGACCTGGAGCTGTCGGTCGCCGTGTCGACCGTGCGCTACCGGCTGGCCATGCGGCACTTTGGCGACCAAGCCATCGTGTGGACCTACGTACACGGTGATCTGAAGGATAGCCGCGGCTCCTGGAAGCTGTTCCCCTACGACAACGGCGTGCGCACCCTGGTGCTGTACGAGACCGAGAGCGAGCCGGACTCGGCGCTGCCGCGCTTCATCCTGAACTCGCTCACCGGGAAGGGTCTGCCCGGGGTCATCGAGGCCATCCGCAAGGGCGTGGCCAGGCGCCGGGCCGTGCGCTGATCATGCCGGCCGACGCCGCGCCCTGGGACACCCCCGAGAACGCCGCCGCCTACGCGCGCTTCTGCCGCGTGCACGGGTACCGTCGCGACGCCGCGTGGGCGCTGGCTCGCTTCGCGGGGCTGGCCCGTGACGCGCGCGTGGCCGACCTGGGCTGCGGCACCGGGGTGTCGACCCGGGCCCTGGCGGCGCGGGTGCCGGCGGGGCGCGTCATCGGGCTCGACCCCGCCCCCGCCATGCTGGCCGAAGCGAGGCGCGCGGGGCGCTCGCGACGCGTCATGTTCGTCCTGGGCGACTCGGCGGATTTGCCGCGCCTGGCGGGCGAGGGCGGCTTCGACGCCGTGGCCTGCGTCTCGGCGCTGTGGCTGACCGACGATCTGGGGGCCACCCTGGGGCACGTGCGCGCGGGGCTCCGCGACGGCGGTCGGCTGGTGTTCAGCGTGCCGGCCGAGTTCGTGGGCGAGGTGGAGCACCTGCTGGAGCCCGGGGCGGCGCGCTTCTTCGAGGCGCTGGTGCGGGCGCGGCGCGCCGAGGGGGTCTCCGAGCCGCGGGCCGTGACGCCGCGCGTGCCCTTGACCCTGGAGGGCTGGGAGGCTGCGCTCGCCGCCGCCGGGTTCGGCCGCTTCGCCACCGAGGTGCACGCCTACGCGATGAGCGGCCGCGAGGCGCTGGCCCACCTGGCCGTGCCGGCCGTCGCGGCCGGCTACCTGCCGGGGGCCGACGCCGGGCAGGTCGGGCGCGTGCTGGCGAGGCTGGAGGCCGAGGTGGGCGCCGACGAGGGGTTCCCGATGGAGCGCCGCTGGCGCCACGTGGCCGTCGTGAAGGAACCGATCTGACCCACGGAGAGGCAGGGGATGGGACGAAAGAACGAGGCGGGCAGGGTGCCGGTCGCGCCGACCGACGAGCGGCGCTCGGGGGTCACGTTGGGAGCCCTGTTCTCGAAGGCCGGCCTCGTGCCCCCGCCCCCCGCGCGCCCGACGCCCGCCGCGGGCGCGCCGTCGCCGGCCCCCGCCGCGCCCCCTCCAGCGCCCGATCTCGCCGGCGCCGACCTGGCGACGGTCGCGAAGCTGGTGGTGCGCCGCGAGCGCAAGGGCCACGGCGGCCACACGGCCACGGTGGTCGAGGGCCTGGCGGCCACCGGCGTCGACGCCACCGAGGTCGCGCGCAGGCTGAAGCGCGCGCTGGGTTGCGGCGCCACCCTCGAGGGCGGGGCCATCGTGGTGCAGGGCGACGTGCCGGACCGGGTCGCGGCCTGGCTCGAAGGGCAGGGCGTGCGGCGCGTGGTTCGGGGCAATTGACGCGCGCGACCCGAGCGGGCCTTCGCTACCAGAACTTCAACGGCACCTGCACCCCCGTGGTCAGCATATCAGGGGCGATGGCGTTCTTGCCGGGAAGCCAGCTGGAGTTGGCGTAGGACACGTACACCTGGAGGGGCGCGCCCAGGCGCAGGAAGCTGAACGACGCCCTGGCCGACAGCGTGTGCCGCCAGCCCGGGCGCTTGTCTTCCTCGCGCTTCCAGTCCCAGTGGGGGGCGTGGGAGCTCCAGTCGGTCTGCTGCATGTGCAAGAAGCGATAGCCGATCGTCAGGGTGAGGAGCGGCGGCAGGCGCGCGGCCTTCTGCTCGTCGCCGCCGGTCAGCCACGAGCCGCGCGAGGGGCCCTGCCAGGGCACCGTCGAGACCTGGAGCGCCGCGCCGCTCCAGTCGCCGGGCTTCACCCGGTACGTCTCGCCCACGTAGGGCGCCTGGTTCAGGAGCAGCTTGTTGTCGGTGCCCCCGGTGGGCGCGCGCCGGGTGCGCGGCAGGAAGGCTTCGTAGAACA
Source organism: uncultured Myxococcales bacterium (assembly GCA_964494475.1). Taxonomy (GTDB): domain Bacteria; phylum Myxococcota_A; class UBA9042; order CAZBRS01; family CAZBRS01; genus CAZBRS01. The sequence goes on from CAZBRS010000001.1 coordinate 191,740, forward strand.
CGTCGACCCCCAGGGCCAGCCGGCCGTCGAGCTCGCGCGCGAAGGTCTTGTCGAGGCCCAGGTGGGCCCCCAGGTCGCCCTGGGCGAAGAGGTCCCACAGCGTGGTGCCCACCGAGATGACCTCGTCGGGATCGGGCGCGCGGCCGGTGGGGATGACGCCCGTCAGCATGAGCGAGAGCGCCAGGCCGTGCTCGGACAGCCAGGGCAGGTGATCCGAGAAGCGCCAGCGCGCGCCGAGCACCAGGTCGGACAGCACGCCGTGGTTGCCGTCGAACGTGCCCGGCTTGACCTGGCCCATGCCCGCGGCCCAGTCCCAGAAGTCGTCTTGCGAGTACACGCGGCCCAGGCGCGACTGGTACTCGCCCGGCGTCCACCCGAAGCGCGGATCGACCTCGGAGCGCAGCACCACGGGCACGCCCAGCGCGATCGTGAGCCAGTCGGTGAGCCCGTATTGCAGCTGGTTGATGAGCACCATCTGCCGCACGTGCGGGTCGGGCGTCAAGATGCCCTGCAGCGGCCCGCCGGGCTCGTACAGTTCGAGCTCGTCGACCAGCGCCGCGCGTTGGCCGTCGTCGTCAAAGGCGCCACGTACCCACGACAGCACGAAGGACTCGTCGACGATGAACGTGTTCTTCGGCACGGTCTCCGTGAAGCCCGCCGACGAGACCGCCGGTACCAGCAGCGCCAGGAGAAATGGGGCCAGGCGCGCGCGCGTCATGGCACCCTCCCGGTCTCGACCGCCTTCAGGAGATCGAACTCGACGAAGGGCTGGTCGGTGGCGGGCACCTCGCCCATGGCCCAGTGCATCACGCGCCGGGCGGGCTCGAAGACCACGGCGTTCATCGAGTCGCGCTGGTCGACCAGGTCGGGCGTGCGCAAGAGCTCGATCATCGTGGGCACGTCGAAGGTGCCGTAGCGGGCCGCGATCTCGTCGCCCAGGCGGTGCCAGGTGCGCACCGAGCGGTAGTAGTAGCTGGACCAGAAGCGTTGGTGCTTGGGCGTGAACGTCGCGAGGAACACGGGCATCGCGTCGTCGGTGTTCTTGACGAAGTGGCCCGACGTGCGCACGTCGTCGGGCCCCACGCTGCCCCACGGGCGGCCCCACGGGGCCGTGGCTTCGGCGGGCTCGCGGTCGGGGCCGAACCACGCGAAGCCGTCCTCCTCGACGGGCTCGGGCTGCTGGCGCAGCTTGCCGACCTTCCTGGGATCGGTGGAGCCATCGGTCTCGACCGCGAGCAGGCCGCCCGCGGCGTCGGCCAGCAGCCAGTTCCAGCCGAAGGTCTGGCCGCCCCGGTAGAGGATGGCGAGGGCCTGGTCGACGGTGCTGGCGCGCGTCAGCATCTCGCGCCCCGAGAAGCCGAGCGGGAGGTTTCGCGCGAAGAGGTGCACGTCGCCCAGGATGGACGACAGCCCCGACAGATCGGGCTGCTTCAGGATGGTGGCCAGGTTGTCGACGATGGCGGCCACCACGCCTCCGACCAGCGGGTTGTCGAGGGTGTCCGAGTGCATGACCGAGTAGGTGAGCCCCTCGGTGTTCAGGCCGCCGAAGCCCCACAGCAGGCCGGTCCAGCCCACGTAGGCGTGGGGCAATCCCTCGCCCTCGGCGGGGATCTGGACGAACAGCGCGGTGTGCTCGTGCAGGATGTTTCCGTCGAGCAACGCGAAGTGCTGCGCGGCCAGGGGCTCGCCCGACGCGGTGGCCGACCCGCGCACGGCCAGCCCCAGGGGCATGGGCATCGCGCGATCGACCGCCGGCCCCACGTTCGGCACGTCGGTGAGCGCGCTGCCCGCGCCGGTCGCCTCGGCGTAGCCGCGGGTGGTCAGCACGATGCGTTCGTCGCGCATGCTGCGGGCGCGCTTGGGGGGCGACACGTAGATCTGCGACAGGTCCTGCGCCTGCAGCAGGATCGACACCACGCTGGCCTCGGGCAGGGCCGCCGGGGGCGTGACGATCACTTCGAGGGGCCCCTGGCAGCGCCGGGCGTGCGGGTAGTCGCCGCCGGGGCCTTGCGGGTCGTACACCTCGCCCTCGGCCAGCGGCAGCAGGCGGGTGGCCACCACCGTGGGGTCGTCGATCGACGTGTAGAGCGCGTCGTCGATCTGCACGCGGATCGAGCGCGGGTCGACGCACTCGGGGTCGATGCTCTCGACGCAGTTCGGGTCGAAGCAGGTGAACGCCACCTTGGGCTCGACGCAGCGCGCGCGCTCGGGCTCCCACGTGAGGCAGTCGCGCGGCAGCAGCGGCAGGTCGGCGCACTCGGGTCGCACGCAGTCGTCGTGCACGCAGCGTCGCTCGATCTCGACCTCGCCGATGGGCTCGATGTTCTCGAGATCGACGCACTTGAGGCCGCCGAGGAACACGTCTTCGAACACCAGGCGCAGGCTGACCTCGGGCGGCACCTCGAGCAGCGTGGCGTAGGCTGACGGCTCGTAGTCGTCCTGCCGGCCCTCGCCCTCCTCGTCGGTCTGTCCGTCGGCGTCGTTGTCGTGCCCGTCGGACGCGATGGGTCCCTGCACCTCGAACGAGATCAGGCGCGGCTTCTGCAACTCCTGGATGAACAGCGACACGCCGCGGAACGCGAGCATGGTGTCGAGGAATGTGTTCAGCACCAGCACGTCGTCGAGCGGCAGGTGTGCGCCGTCGGCCAGCCCCTGCAGTTCCTGCTTGTACGGTTCGGGGATGAAGCCCTCGTCCCAGAGGTTCCACGCGCTCTCGAGCATCATCTGGTAGGCGAACCGCCCGTCGAGGTAGCGGTCCTCGTAGTAGACGCCCAGGATCGACGTGATGTGCGACTGCTCCTCGTTCAGGCTGGGGATGAGAGAGTTCGTGAGCATGCGCGTGTACAGAGAGCGGATGTCCCACTCGAAGGCCTGGCCGTGCTGCAGGCCGCGGGTGTAGGCGTCGCCCGATAGCACGATGGTGCGCACGTTCGGCGGGGGCGAGGCGGTCCAGCAGGCCGTGGCGACCAGTCCGAGCAGCACGCAGCGAAGCGGCTTCACGGGGCGCGCTCCTTTCAGTGGAGAACGGCGGTCAGGGGCTGAACGATGTCGGGAGTCTAGGGGAATGTGGCACGCGGTGTCAACGAAGGAAGGGGAGCTTTGCCCGCAGGAGCCCGAGGGCCGCCCGGGCGGGTGCGGCCAGCACGCCGCCGAGGGGCAGCGCGGCGAGGAGGCGCTCGAGGCGAGGGTCGCTGGCGGGTTCGGAGGGGTCGCGGGGCGACGGGGCGTCGGCAGCGTCGGCGGGGATCCCGCCCCCGCCCGACTCGGCCGAGTACAGCTCGTTGATGTAGGCCGTGAGCAGCTTCTCGCTGAAGTCGCGCGGCAGCGAGTTCAGGATCTCGTTGATGTCGGCCATGTCGCCGGGGAGCTCGTTCCCCTTGATCCCCGCCAGTGCCAGGAGCTTTCGGAAGAGGGCGTCGCTGAAGCGCGGGGCGCCGGCGGCGAACAGCAGCTTCACGGCCTTGGCCTTCCGCCCCACGGGTTTGGCGCGCGCGACCGCCACGGCCTCGCGCAGGTCGGCCAGCAGCGCGTCGACGTGGCGCACGTTGCCCGGGTGCAGCGAGAAGTGCACGTTCTCGGGCGAGTGGTTGAACCGCAGCTGGGCCTGCACGTACCAGCGCCGCCGGCGCATCTCGTCGATCAGGTGGAACACGCTGAAGCCCTCGGCGGCCACCGACACCAGGCAGAACTGCGGATCGCCCAGCACGCGCAGCCCCTCGATGTCGCGCACGCCGGCCAGGAGCCTTCGGGTGCCCTCGAGCGTCTCGGCGGCGATGGCCTCGTAGCCGTCGGCGCCCAGGTGGTTCAGCACCGCCCAGGCGGCGGCCACCGGTCCCACCGACTTCGAGCTCTGCACCGTGGGGTTGATCATGGTGTAGCCGGGCCACTGCGCGCAGGCGAAGTGCTGGTAGAAGCGCAGCGCCTTGTCGCGGTAGGCCACGATCGAGGCGCCCTTGGGGCAGAAGGCGTACTTGTGCAGGTCCATCGAGATCGACGACACGCCCGGCACCCGGAGGTCGAACTCCGGCACCGTGGCGCCGAGCCTGCGGAACCACGGCAGCAGCCAACCGCCCACGCAGGCGTCGACGTGCAGCCAGAGCCCGCGCTCGAGCGCCAGGCGTCCGAGCTCCGCGATGGGATCGATCACGCCGTGCGCGTACGACGGCGCCGAGCCGACCAGGAGGATCGTGTTCTCGGTGATGGCGCAGCGCATGGCCTCCACGTCGGCGCAGAACGATCGCGGATCGGTGGGCACCACCACCTTCTCGACGCCGAAGTAGCTGGCGGCCTTGTGGAAGGCGGCGTGGGCCGTGTCGGGCAGCACCATCTGCGGGCGCTTGACGCGCGGCCGGGTGGCGCGGGCGTGGTCGCGGCACGCCTTGACCGCCAGCAGGATCGACTCGGTGCCGCCGCTCGTGAAGGTGCCGGCGGCTCCCGGTCCGCCCCCCAAGTGGCGGAGCGCAAGGTCGACCACGTCGGTCTCGAAGCGCAGGGCGCTCGGGAACACCGTGGGGTCGAGCGCGTTCTCGGTGAGGAAGCGCGCGTAGGCGGCCTTGCCTACCGCGCGCGCGTCGCGCTGATCGTCGTACACGTAGGCGAAGACCCGGCCCGAGCGCCAATCGAGGTCGTCGGCCGCGACGGCCTCCAGCCGAGCCTCGATCTCGGCCCGATCGAGCCCGTGCTTGGGTAACTCCATGATCCGCTCCCGTGACGTCGATGACGGGCAACGTAGCAGGAACTGGCACCGGGTGTCAAATGTTGCCCTGGCGCCGAAAGGGAGTCGGGGGAGGGGTGGGAGGGGAGGAGCGTGGCTACTCGACCGTGACGTCGATGGACCAGCTGGTGAGCTTTCCCTTGTCCAGCTTGTCGTTGTCCGAGACGTTCAACTCCCAGTCGCCCTTCAGCTGGGCGCCCGAGAACTCGCTGATCTCGTACGACTTCTTGATGTTGTCGGCGCTGCCGCCCTCGCGGGCGTGCACGACCTTGGACTGGCTGCCGTGCTTCAGCGTGACGTTGAGGTCGCCGATGTAGGGGTGCGTGATGTCGACGGTCAGCTTGACCTTGCGCACGGTGCCCTGGTCGGTGACCGCGATCTTCTTCGTGATGCCCGCGGCCTTGGCGTCGGGGATGTCGGTGGCCGCGCCGGTGCTGGCGTAGGATCGCGTGGTGGGCAGCGTGGTGGGCGCGCCCGAGCCGACGACGAGCGTCCAGTTCTTGAGGGTGCCGCTGTCCTGGGCCGCGTCGTCGACCACGGTCAGCGTCCACTCGCCCTTGGCCGAGGCGCCGTCGAAGTCGTGGAGCGTGTAGGTCTCGTTCACGTTCTGGTTGCCGCCGCCGATCTTGTCGTGCAGCACCGCCTTCACGTCTCCCTTGCTGAGCACCACGCGCAGGTCGCCGATGTAGGTGTGCTCGATCTCGAGCTTGACCTTCAGCGAGGCGATGGCGAGATCCTCGTCGACGGTGAGCGTACGCACGATCCCGTTCGTGTCGTTGTCGGGCACCGGCACGTTCTGGGCGCCACCGAACTCGCGCACGGTGACGTCGCCCGCGGGCTCTTCGTCCTTGCGCGAGAGCTCGAGGAGCTCCTTGACCTTGGCGTAGGTGATGTAGGGGTTGCCGCCGTTGCCGCCAGGTACGGGCAGCCACAGGAAGTCGGGGTGCGTCTCGCGCGAGTAGTTCAGCCACTCGCCGCCCACGACCTTGCCGTCCTTGTCGAGCTCGACGACCAGCTCGTAGTGATCGGTGCGGGTGTAGAAACTGATGCGTTCGGTCAGGGGGTCGTCTTCGGTGCTGCTCGACTCGGAGATGTAGTCGACGTCCATCTTGACGTAGCGCCAGTCGACGGCGTTGGGGCTGTTGAAGGTCGTGGCGTACTTCTTGCCGGGCTGCTTCAGCAGCGTGACGGCCTCTTCCTCGGTGACCTTCTTCTCCTGGAGGATGCGGTAGCCGCGGATGGGCTGGTTCCACACCTGGTAGCCGCCGGTGCGATCTTCGGCGAAGGCGCGCTTGTTCTTGCCGAGCAGGTTGGTGATGACCACGTAGAAGGAGCCGGCGTTCGTGTCGCGGCACTCGTCCTGGGTGAGCCGGCCCTGCTCGTCGCGCTTGACCTCCTTCTCGTTGCAGCGCCCGCCCAGCATGTAGGCCGACGACTTGTCGTACGCGGAGATCATCAGCGCCTTGATGTCGCTGACGGTGAAGGTGACGCCGTTGACCGTGACCGGCTTCAGGGGCTCGGGCTCGAGGATCGCCGCCGGCACCCAGGCGTGGCAGAGGCCCCACCAGCCCTCGATGCCGTCGTACTCGCCGCTCTCGCACTCGTCGGTCTTGCCGTCACCGTCGTCGTCGGCGCCGTTCATGGCGTCGGCGTGGCCCTTGTTCTCGTGCTGCCACGTCGCGGCCTTGCCGAGCTTCTTGTAGTAGTCCTTCTGCTTGTCGTCGAGCTTGACCACGCCGTCGGTGCAGGCCCGGTCGAGGTCGACGGGCTTCAGCTCGGCGGTGGGGGTCCAGCCGTTGAAGGCCTGGTCGAACTTCTCGGCGGGCGACAGGACGTCGTCGCCGTGGAAGCGCACGTTGATCGAGTCGCCGGTGTAGGCCCAGTAGTCGGAGGGCCAGGGCATCTGCTGGGCTTCGCCCGTCGCGAACGCCTTCAACGCCTCGTACGAGTAGTCGAACTGCATCTGGAAGCGCGTGGGGTTGTTCGCGTAGTTCCACTGGTCGGCCTTGTTCTCCTTGCCGAGCGACTCGGGCTTGGCGCCTTCGTCGTCGGTCGTGCCGGACCCGCCGTCGCAGGCGGTGAAGCCGAACAGGGCCAGCGAGGTCAGCAGGATTGCGAAGAATCGGCGCATGGATTTCCTCCGTGGCGGGTCGGGCGCGCTGTGTATCGCCGCCCGTTGGAATTGTCAACACTTCTTCACACTAGAACGGTCGGCGCCGCGACGCAAGATTGCTTCCGCAGGGCGCGCCGGTCTATGCTGCGCGAACACGTGCGCGGGGGGCCCAGGTGGAGGAACGCATCCAGGAGTTGCTGAAGGAGCTCGGCTTCACGACCAACGAGTCGCGTGCCTACCTGGCGCTGCTCCGCGCGAGCCCCGCCACGGGGTACGAGGTGGCGGCGTCGTCCGACGTGCCGCGCTCGGCCATCTACACCGTGCTGCGCGGGCTCGAGACACGGGGGCTCGTGAACCTGTTGCCCGGGCAGCCGGCGCGCTACGTTCCCCTCGACGCGCGGCGCTTCGTCGAGCTGCAACGGGGCCGTCAGGCGCGAGCCCTCGACGAACTGCAGGTGGGCCTCGCCAGGGTCGCGGCGGCCCCGGCCGATGCGCCGACCTGGACGTTGCGCGGCTACGATCCGGTGCTCGACCAGGCCCGCGCGCTGGTCGACGGCGCGTCGTCGACGGTGCACGCGTCGTTGTGGCAGCGGGAGGCCGACGCCCTGGCCGAGCCCCTGCGTCGAGCCGCCGCCCGGGGCGTGCGCGTGCTGCTCTTCTCGTTCACCCGCCTGCCCGCCGTCGGCACCGGCCTCTCGTACGGCATCGACGAATCCGAGCTCGAGCAGTATTGGACGCACGGCCTCATCTTGTTGGCCGACGGGGCGCGGGCCCTCATCGGAGGGGCCGAGCGCGGCGAGGCCAATCGCGCGGTCGTGACCGAGGACGAGGCCCTGCTGGGCGTGGCGCGTTCGAACCTGGTGCTCGACATCACGCTGTACGGTCAGCGCACCGGCCGCGATGTCTCGGGGTACGTTCTGGGCCTGGCGAACCACCTGGCGCCGGTCGAGGAGCTGCTCGACCGCGCCACGAAGCGGTGAGCGGTCTCACGCCGGGTCGACGGGCGGCGTCGGGTCGACGGGCGGCGTTGGATCCGAGGGCGCCTTCGGGTGGCGGGCGCGGTGCCGACGCACCAGGAAGCGTGTCAGCCAAAGCGCGGCGCTGAGCACGATGACCCCGAGGATGACCCAGCGGGCGACGTGCGCGACCCGCCCCAGCATCTCTTCGAGCGCCGCGCCCAGGAAGTAGCCACCCACCGCCAACGCGATGGCCCAGACGATGGCGCCGATCACGTTCAACACCAGGAAGCGCGGGGTGCGAATCGAACTGGTGCCCAGCGCGAAGGGGATCACGTTGCGCAGGCCGTAGTAGAACCGGAACGTGAGGATGAGCGGCGTGTTCCAGCGCTCGAGCAGGCGGAGCACGCGGTCGACGGCTCGCCGCAGGCCGGGCCAGCGGGTCAGGATGCGCGAGCCCCAGTAACGCCCGACGAAGAACGCCGTCTGATCGCCGGCCAGGCTGCCGAAGAACGCCGTGACGATCACCCAGGGCAGGTCGAGGTAGCCGAAGCGCGCCGCGATGCCGGCGACCACCAGGATGGTCTCGCCCTCGAGGAAGGTCCCGATGAGCAGGGCCACGTAGCCGTAGTCTCTGAGCAGCGCGTCGAAATCCATCGGTGCACGGTCCTTGTCGCCGGGTCGGTGTATACCACGGTTCGTGGGCCTTTACCAAGCTCGCTCGGGCGTGGTATAGACCGTTGGTCCGCGCCTCCAAACCGCCCGGAGGAGTCCCGCCCGTGAGGTTCCCCGGAAGCCGGGTCGCGAAGTACTACTTCCCGGTCACCCACAAGAAGAGCCGCGTCGCGGCCCTTCATCCGGACGCCGAGGCGCGGCGCTGGTACGCCGTTGGGCTCGACGAGGTGCTCGTCGACCTCGAGGTCCTCGGCTGCACGTACGACTTCGTGCGCGAGCTCGGGCTCGTGCCCGGCGAGTCCGTGAACCTCGCGCCCGACCAGATGCGTCGCCTGCTCGAGCGTGTGGCGGCGTGCGGCCTGCGCTGGCGGTACGCGGCCGGGGGTACGGTCGCGAACTCGCTGGCCAACTTCACGCACCTCTCCGGTGAGCCCGCCGTCCTGCTCGGCAGCATCGAGAGCTGCCTCCGCCCCGGCTCTCCCGCGTTCGCGTTCGTGGCGCAGACCCCCAAGGCGCTGTCCCTCGACCACCTGGTCGCGCTCGAGGGCGACACGGGCGTGGCGGTCACGTGCTTCACCCCCGACGGCGAGCGTTCGTTCGGCGTGGCGCCCGGCGTGTCGGGGCTGTACCCCGCCGAGGCGCTGCCCGTCGGCGTCGTTCAGGGGGCGGCCATCGCCCTGGCCAGCCTCTACCCGCTGGCCAACGCCTCCCGGCCCATCGCCGCGGCCACCATCCGATTCCTCGAGCTCGCGCGCTCCGCGGGCGTGCCCGTCGCGTTCGGCCTGGGCACGGCCGGGCTGGTCCGACGCATGCGCCGCGAGCTCATCGAGATCCTCGAAGCCTTCGTCTCCATCGCCAGCCTCAACCTGCACGAGGCCGAGGCCCTGACGGGCGAGTCCGACGCGCTGCTGGCGGGCCGCAAGCTGCTCGACTGGGTCGACGTGGCGCTGGTCACCGAGGGCGCCCACGGCCTCACGCTGGCCGGCTACACCGACGCCGCCGTGGCCCGCGAGACGCGCGACGGGCTGCGCTCGGCCGGCATCGCCGACTACAACCGCCTCGAGTTCAGCCGCCTCGTGCGCCGCGCCGACTGCTCGGAGCCGCTCCAGGTCTTCTCGCACGTCGATCCCTACCAGGGAGGCCCGGACCACCTGGCCAACACCAGCGGTGCGGGCGACGCCGCGCTGGCCGCGCTGCTGCACGACGTGGCCGCCAACGGTTACCACCGCGAGAGCGTGCCGGGCAGCGACAAGCACGCCGGCACGGTGCGCTACCTCACCTACTCGTCGGCCTCCCGAAACGCGCAGTACGCGAACCGCGTGGCCTACGAAGTGCTCCGCAACCGCTCGCCGCGCCTCGAGGGGCCGGTGGGCTCCGACGAAGAATGAGCTCGCCCGGGCTCCCCGCCGGTCGGGGCCCCCGCCGCCTGCCCGACGCCGTCTGGGTCACCACGCTCTACTTCGCCGAGGGCCTGCCCTACATGCTGGTGCGTTTCCTCGGAGGCGTCACGCTGACCGACTGGGGCGTGCGCGAGGCGACCATCGGCTACCTGAACTTCCTGGGCCTGCCCTGGAACACCAAGTTCCTGTGGGCGCCCCTGGTCGACCTGGTCGGCACGCGGCGCGGGTGGCTGCTGCGCATGGAGTTGCTGCTGGTGCTGGGCGCCGTGGGCCTGGGGCTGCTGGCGAACGTCGCGGCGCCCGGCGGGGCCGTGGCGGCGCCCGGGGTCCTCGAGCCCGCCATCCGGGGCACCCTGGCGCTGCTGGCGGTGCTGGCGGTGGCCGCCGCGACCCACGACATCGGCATCGACGGCTACTACCTCGAGGCCATCCCCACCCCCGATCGCCAGGCGCGCTACACCGGCCTGCGGGTCACCGCCTACCGGGGCGCCGTCGTGTTCGCGAAGAGCGTCGTCGTCGCGCTCGCCGGGGTCGTGTCGTGGCGGTTCGGCTACCTGGCCATGGCCGGGGTGCTCGGCGCCCTGTTCGTCCTCCACGCCTACGGGCTGCCGGTGCCCTCCGCCGCGCCACGGCCGAAGCGCGCCCCCGGCGAGTTCCTCCGCGAGTACGGCCGGGCCTTCGCGACGTGGCTCGACCAGCCGCGCATCGGGCTCGTGCTCGTCTTCATCATCACCTACAAGCTGGGCGACGAGATGTTGTTCTCGATGAACACGCCCTTCCTCATGCGCGAGATCGGCCTCTCGAAGGAACAGTTCTCGTGGATGAACGGCGTGCTCGGCACGGGCGCGTCGATCGGCGGCTCGCTGCTCAGCGCGTGGGCCATCGGCAAGTGGGGCCTGCGCCGCGCCATCTGGCCGCTCACGCTCGGCATGAACCTGAACCTCTGGGCCTACGTGTGGCTCGCCGCCGCGCTGCCCGACACGACCTCGACCTCGGGCCTCGCGCTGGTGGCCTTCGTGACCGCCTACGAGCAGTTCGCCGCGGGCCTCGGCAACGCGGTGCTGGTCGTGTACCTCATGCGCTCGTGCAAGGTCGAGTTCAAGGCCTCGCACTACGCCATCGCCAGCGCGCTGCCGAGCCTGGGGGGTACGGTCCTCGGGGGAATGGGCGGGCACGTCGTCGAGGCCTGGGGGTACACGACGTTGTATGTGCTGTCGTTCTGTGCCGCCGTACCTTCCATGGTGTGCTTGTTGATGCTCAAACTTGGCGACGATCAACCCAAACGTGCTTGACAGCCCCTGGTAGCTTCTTCTATACGTTCAACCCACGTGAACTACCCGATTGGGGATCCGACATGCAGGTCGAGAAGATTTCGATGGACGAGTTCGAAGCCGCCATGACCGAAGGCAAGAAGCGGGCGCCGTACGGACAGAATCGCGTGTTGCTCAAGAAGGCCGAGTCCGAGCCCGCCAAGCTGGTGTTCGAAGACGAGAAGAAGGCCGTCTCGAAGCAGACCGCGCTCTCGGTGGTGCGCCGCAAGATGAACGCCCAGGTGCGCATGTTCCGTCGCAAGAACGAGCTGTTCCTGGGGCCGGGCGACTACGTGCCGAGCGCCCGCAAGCCCCGCTCGTAGCTGATCGCGCGCGCTTCTCCCCTCCGACTCCCCGCTGCCCTTTCCGCTCCCCATCCGGACGCTTCTGTGGCACCATCCGGCAGAAACCCGATCGATGGCGGCAGAGCAGGCATGCGCGGGGGACTTGCATCCAAGCTCATCGTCTCGTTGACGGCCGTCGTGGTGCTCGGCTTCAGCGTGTTCGTCTACATCGACACCCGTACGCAGGAGAAGCAGCTCCTCACCGAGATGATGCTCTCGGCCGATCAGCTCTCGGCCGTCATCGTGGGCAGCACCTGGAACGCCATGCTCGAAGACCGTCGCGACAGCGCCTACGAGGTGATGCGCACCATCGGCCGCCAGGTCGGCATCGACAAGGTGCGCATCTTCAACAAGGAGGGGCGCATCATGTTCTCGACGGGCCCCGACCAGGGCGAGATCGTCGACCGTGACGCCGAGGCGTGCACGCTCTGCCACGCGAAGGCCCAGCCGCTCGTGCGGGTCGACGTGCCCTCCCGCGTGCGCACCTACGAGGCCGCCGACGGGCGTCGCATGCTCGGCATGGTGACCGGCATCTACAACAGCCCCGCGTGCAGCGAGCCGTCGTGCCACGCCCACCCACCCGGCGTGAACGTGCTGGGGGTCCTCGACGTCAACATGTCGCTCGAGCGCGTCGATCTCGACGTCCAGAAGGCGCGCACGCGCGTTGTGGCCGGCGCCGTGGTGGCGGTGCTCGTCATGGCGATGCTCATCGTCGTGATGGTGCGCCTCTTCGTGGGCATCCCGGTCCGCGCGCTCATCGACGGCACGCGATCGGTGGCCGAGCTGCGCCTCGACCAGCCCCTGGCCGTCGACAGCCAGGACGAGCTCGGCGACCTGGCGCGCTCGTTCAACGAGATGATGGTGCAGCTGAAGGCGTCGCAGGACGAGATCGCGCGCTTCACGCATACGCTGGAGCAGGAGGTCGAGGCCCGCACGGTCCGCCTGAAGGCCACGGAGCAGCGCCTCATCCGCAGCGATCGCCTGGTCTCGCTCGGCCAACTCGCGGCCAGCGTGGCCCACGAGATCAACAACCCGCTCTCCGGGGTGCTCAACTTCGCCAAGCTCATGCAGCGCCTCATCACCGAGCAGGGCATCCCCCCCGAGCGCGTGGCCGACTTCCGGCGTTACCTGGAGCACGTGGCGACCGAGACCGCCCATTGCGGGCGCATCGTCTCCGACCTGCTGGCGTTCTCGCGCCGACCGGCGCCCCAGCGCACGCGCAACGACCTGGGCGACGTGGTCCGGCGGACCGTCCCGCTCCTGGCCCACAAGCTCGAGCTCGAAGGCGCCCGCATCGAGTTCGACCTGGCCGCCGACCTCCCGTTCGTGGCCTGCGACGCGTCCCAGATCCAGCAGATCGTCATCAACCTGCTCATGAACGCCGCCGAGGCCATGCCCGACGGCGGCGCCGTAACCGTGCGCACGCGCGCCGCTGGCGACCAGGTCGTCCTCGAGGTCAGTGACCGGGGCGTGGGCATCCCCGAGCACCTGCAGGGCCGGGTCTTCGATCCCTTCTTCACCACCAAGGAGGAGGGCAAGGGCACCGGCCTCGGGCTCGCGGTGGTGTTCGGGATCGTCGAGGCCCACGGTGGCAGCATCGACCTCGAGAGCAAGGTGGGCGAGGGCACCACGTTCCGGGTCAGCCTGCCCATCGGCGCGACCGAAGAGAAGGCATGAACGCGGCGGAGTTCGTGGCGCTGGTCGGCATGGGCCCCTCCTTCGAGAGGGCGCTGCAGCTCGATCTCGCCGAGTTCCTGTCGCTGGCGCTCGCGACGCGCACGTGCTGGCTGCCCGCGCTGCCCCTCCCCGAGGGCGCTCTCGATCCCCGCCGGCAGCAGGCCGAGTCGACCGCGCTGATGCACGCGGCCCTCGTGCAGGTTCCGCCGGAGGCCTCGCGGGTGCTCGTCGTGACCGACGTCGACGTGTTCATCCCCGCGCTCACGTTCGTGTTCGGGCGCGCGCAGCTCGGCGGGCGCGTAGCCCTGCTCTCGCTCGCTCGCCTGCGCCCCGAGTTCCACGGCGCCCCGCCCGATCTCGGCGTGTTGACGCGGCGTGCCTGCACGGAGGCGCTGCACGAGGTGGGGCACCTGCTCGGCCTTGCCCACTGCGCCGACAAGCGCTGCGCGATGTCCTTCTCGGTGAACGTCCCGAACATCGACGCCAAGCGGCCGGAGCTTTGCGTCGACTGCCGCGAGCGGTCCGGGGTCCTCCAACCTCTGCGAGGTTCGTCATGGAGAAGCTGAAGATCCTGGTGGTCGACGACGAGTTCGTGGTGCGCGAGTCGCTCGGGGAGTGGCTGCGCGAGGACGGCCACGAGGTCGATCTGGCCGCTTCGGGGGCCGAGGCCATCACGTCGGCGGCCGCGCGCAGCTACGACGTCTTCTTCCTCGACCTCAAGATGCCCCCGGGGATGAACGGTATCGAGGCCATGGGTCGGCTGCGCGAGGTCCACCCCGAGGCCTCCTACGTGATCATCACCGCGTACGCCACGGTCGACACGGCGGTGTCGGCCATGAAGGAGGGCGCGGACGAGTACCTGGTGAAGCCCTGCAATCCAGAGGAGATCTCGCTGCTCCTCGAGCGCCTGGTCCGATGCAAGGCCCTCCAGCGCGAGAACTCTTTCTTGCGCAAGAAGCTCGAGGGTTCGTACGGGCTCGACGACCTGGTGGGCCGCAACCAGAAGATGACCGAGTTGTTCGCCACCATCCGCGATATCGCCGATCTGCGCAGCACGGTGCTCATCGAGGGCGAGAGCGGCACGGGCAAGGAGTTGGTGGCGCGCGCCATCCACCGGTGCGGTTCCCGGTCCGACGCGCCGTTCGTCGTGGTGTCGTGCACGGCGTTGACCGAGACCCTGCTCGAGTCCGAGCTCTTCGGTCACGAGCGCGGGGCCTTCACGGGGGCCCTCGCGCGGCGCCTGGGCAAGTTCGAGCAGGCCGACGGCGGTACGATCTTCCTCGACGAGGTGGCCGGCATCCCGAGCAAGCTGCAGATGGATCTGCTGCGGGTGCTCCAGGAGCGTCGCTTCTACCGGGTGGGCGGCACGGTCGAGCTCGCGGTCGATGTCCGCGTGATCGCCGCCAGCAACCGAGACCTCTCGGAGCTCGTCGAGCAGGGCGGCTTCCGCGACGACCTCTACTACCGCCTGAACGTCCTCAGCCTCCGGGTACCGCCGCTGCGCGAGCGACGCGACGACATCCCCCTGCTGGCGCGCCACTTCATCCGCCAGCAGGCGGCCGAGACCGGCAAGCCCGTTCGCGATCTGACCGAGGGCGCGTTGGCCGTGCTGCTCGAGCACGACTGGCCGGGCAACGTGCGCGAACTGGAGAACGCCATCGCCCGCGCCACGGCCACGAGCCAGGGCGAGCTGCTCACGGAGGCCGGCTTCGACTTCCTGCGCCACGCCATGCGGCGGTCGCGGTCGTGGCAACCGCCGGTCGATTTGCCTCTTCACGAGATCGAGCGCCAGGTCCTGGAGGCCGTGCTCCAGCACACGGGCGGAAACATCAAGCGCTGCGCCGAGATCCTGGTCATGGACCGAACGACCGTCTACGAGAAAATCAAGAGGTACGGCCTCAAGCGGTGAGGCCCCTCGCGGCGCCGGGGCGGTGTGGGAAATGCCCACACCCTGTCGGAAAATCCGATATCGCCAGAGGGTCGGCCTGCGAGCCGGCTCGGGTCCGCGCGCGGCACCCGCGCCTCTCGGGCCGATCCGCCCGTTCGCGTGGCGGCGGCACGGATCGTGGCGAGCTTCTTGCACGCATTTCCATCAGGTACATAAGGCAGAAACCGAGGGAGGCCCTAAGGCTCCAGGAGGTGCGTATGGTGTTCGGAGACATGAGCCTGCAGGAGTTCCTGTTCCAGGGTCGCTACCACCTGCTCGGGCTCGCCCTCCTGCTGTGGGTGGGGGTGCTGTTCGTGCAGGAGTGGGCCCGCCATCGGACCGCGTCGCGAGCGGCGCAGCCGGCGATCGGGCCGAGCTTCGCCGCGGGCGTGCTCCACGATCCGTTGCTCGGCGCCACCATGGCCGACGGCGGCGAGGAGCCCGTCACCCCTCCCCGGGGCCCAACGGACTGAGGCCCCGCGCCCCGTGCACCTCGGCGTATTCCCTTCGGACCCCCAGGCACACCGCCCTCGCACCGCAAGCCTCGCAAGGAGCCAGGAACAACCGTCCAGCCAGGTCCTGCGCGTCCAAGTCGGCCCGCCGCGGTCGTCTGGCCGGGGAGGGCAACCCCGCGACCACGCAGTCGGGCCAGCCGCAACTGCCTAGCAGGCTGACGGTGACGCCGCCCGCGACCAGCGTGGTAACGGCCTCGTGCAGCACGGGGCGGACCTCGTCGAAGGGCACCACCGCCCGGGTCCATTCGGCGGCGTCGGCGTAGCGGCAGGGGTGCGAGTAGTCGACGCTCCGCACGGGGTTGTCGGGGAAGGGCCGCACGAAGAGGTCGAGCACGGATCGCGCGTGCTCGGGCAGGTGCGCGAGGCTGCGGCGCTCGACGATGGCGTTCAACGACACGCGCAGCCCGGCCCGCAGCGCCGCCTCGACGCCCGCGACCGTGGGCGCGTACGAGCCGGTCACTCCCGTCATCGCGTCGGAGACCTCGGGCTCGGCGCCGTGGAACGAGACCAGCACTTCGGTGAGCCCCGCGGCGGCCAGGCGTGACGCAAGATCGCCGCGGTTGAGGCGGAGCGCGTTCGTCTGCAGGGAGACGGTCATGCCGTGCCGTCCGGCCGCCCGCTCGACGAGACCGAGCAACCCGGGATAGAGCGTGGGCTCGCCGCCGGTCAGAGAGACGTCGCGCACGCCGGCAGCGGCCATCTCGTCGAGCCAGCGCTCGAGGTAGCCCTCGGGCGCGTCGGGCCAGTCGTGCTGCTGCCAGCACATGGCGCAGCGCTGGTTGCAGCGGAAGCCCAGGCGGAGGAAGCCGAAGGGCGCCCCGTCGGAGCTGGCCCCGATCTGCCGGTACGCGGAGTCGCCGAGCCCCCGATAGCGCCGGACCTCGCCGAGCGCGAGGCGAAGCTCGTCGAGCAGCGGTCGGTGCTCCGGCCGGTCGAGCGCGCGCAGGCGCTCGGCCACGTGGCGTCGGGCGCGGGCGATGTCGGCGGGCTGGAAGGTGCCCTCTCGGGAGGACGGCAGGAGGATGGCGACCAGGCCGCCTCCGCGGGCCCACGGTCGTTGCACGGCCCCGGGCTCGGCCAACTCGAAGCGGAGTTCGCGCCCGGCCGGGGTGGTGACGGCGACCGCCAGCCCACCGGCGCGCCCGGCGTCGGAGCGGGCGTCGAACCACGCCAGCGCGTGATCGGGGGGGAGGGCCAGGCAGCGCGTCAGCGCGTCGGCGACGCGGCGACGGGGCAGGGCCAGGAAGGGCGACAACGCCTCGGTGGTGGGACGGGCGGCGGGGGGGGAGTCTGCGTCGTCGGCGCTCATGGGACTGGTTGTACCGAATCGGCGCGGGGCGTCAACGGCGGGGTGCCGCGGGGGCCTTGGCGGGCGTCTTGGGGCCGGGCTTCTTCGTGGCCTTCTTCGCGGGCTTCGGGGCGGGAGCCGGTGCGGGGGTTGCCGGCGCAGGTTCGTCGAGCCGGATCTTGCCGGGGCGCCCGACCGAGGCTGGTTGGGGCCGCCGCCCCTCGGCGAGCTCGGCCGAGAGCTCTTCGACCCACGGGCCGACGAACGACGCCGCCTTCAAGCGCGCCGGCGCCAGGAAGCGCTCGTCGACCTGCCGGCGCAGCGCGGGATCGACCAGCGCGGTGCGCAGCGCGGCGGCGTGGACCAGGAAGCGCTGGGTGCCCGCGCGAACGGGGTCGAGCTTGGGCTTCACGCCCGGCTCGAGCTCGACCAGATGCGCCATGCGCGAGTTCACGATGCGCGAGGCCTCCTTGACGCGCTCGGCGCCGTCGGCGGCCCCTTCGGCCCGCGATTTGAGGGCCGCCGTCAGGTCGCGCTTGGCCACGTCGACCTCGGCCAGCGCCCGGCCGTACTCGTCGAGGCCGTCGCCCACGCGGCCGGCCAGGAAGAAGTCGGCCAGCCAGACCACGTAGGCGACGTTGGCGTAGCGCTGGTCATCGTCGGGCAGCGCGGTGAAGGACGCGTCGTCAGCCAGGTCGAACAGGCGCACGGCCGAGGCGAGGTCGGGGGCGGCCCGCAGGTGGAACGCCAGCTCGGCCGGTGCCGTGAGCCGAGCCTTCAGCCAGGCGGCGGTGCGTTCTTCGTCGGTGCAGGTCTCGCGGAGCACCAGGCCCACGATCTGACGCTGCTCCTCGGGCGTGAACGACCCCACGTCGTTCATGAGCACGTTGAACAGGATCAGGCAGGGCGCCGACTCGGTCGGGAACAGGTCGAGCGCCGTGCGCCCGCCCGCCACCTTCTGGCTCGCCAGCGCGCGGAAGGCCCCCAGCCGCACGGCCGGTCGATCGTCGCCCACGAGCCGGAACAGCTCGGGGATGGCCTCCATGCGCACGGCCGGATCGGTCTCTTCGGAGTAGCGCCGGATGCCGTCGAGCTGCTCGTCGGGCTTGTCGGAGCGCAACCGATCGAGGGTGCCGGCGCACGCCGACGCCAGCAGGAAGGCACCAAGGATGAGCAGCCGGGGCGCTCGCATGCAGCCTCCACGCGCGGTGATTCGGGCGCCGCGATCGCTACCACCCCGCGCGGCGGCCTGTCAACGGCCTTGACACGGAGGTGATCGCGAGCGTTCGATCAGCCGCCAAAGGGCGAGCGGCGGGGAGGCGGGCATGACGAGGTTGCTGGGGCTCACGGGGTTGCTGTGGTTGCTGGCGGGGTGCCTCTGCGATCGCATCGCGGGCAGCGGAAAGCCTGCCAAAGATACCCGCAGCGTGGCGCCGTTCGAGGCCGTCGAGCTGTCCGGGGCCTTCCGGGCGCGGGTGGTGGTGGCGGCAGGCACGTCGCCCCGCGTCGAGCTCGAGGGCGACGACAACCTGCTGGCGCACGTTCGCACCGAGACGACCGGGGACCTGCTCGTCGTCGACCTCGACACCTGGAACGTGTCCCCGCGCCTCCCGCTCGTCGTGGTGGTGCGCGCGGCCACCCTGAAGTCCCTCGAGGTCAACGGCTCGAACACCGTCACGGCCGAGGGCCTGGTGCGCGACGAGTTCGCGGTCGAGGCGAACGGCTCGGCCACGCTCACGCTCAAGGGGCAGGTGGGCAAGCTGTCCCTGGACTTGAACGGCTCGGCCGAGGTCGACGCGCTCGCCCTCACGACGCGAGCCGCGTCGGTCGACATCGCGGGTTCCGGGCACGTCGCCGTGTGCGCCACCGACGATCTGCGCATCGACATCAGCGGCAGCGGCGACGTAGCCTACGCTTGCGAGCCCGACCGCATCGAGCAGGACATCGCAGGTTCGGGGCGCGTGACGAAGAAATAGGCCAATTTCGACCTGCGGACGCGGTTGACGCGGCGTCCCGGGGGGCTTTTCTTGGTCGGGAACGATCCCCAAGGAGAACCCCATGTTCGGCAAGCTGGCGTCGGTCGTCCAGGACCCCAAGACGCGCTCCGTCGCGGCCACGGCCGGCGGCATGCTCCTCTTCCTCGGCGGGCGCAAGGTGGCGGGCCTCGGCCTGTTCGCGTCCGGGCTCAGCGGCCTCGAGGCGTCGTGGCGCGCGGCGCACCCGGACGTGCAGGGGTTCGGCGCTCGCTGGAGCGAGGCCATCCGATTCTACGAGCAGACCCACGGCAACCCGGTGAACCGCGCCCTGCACATGGTGGGCATCCCGATCATCGTGGGCGGCACCGTGGGCATGATCGCGGCTCCGTCGTACTCGCCTCCCTGGTGGGTGGCCGCCGGCGCGTTCACCTTCGGCTGGACGCTCAACTTCGTCGGCCACGGCGTCTTCGAGAAGAACGCACCTGCCTTCGCCGACGACCCGCTGTCGTTCGTCGCGGGGCCCATCTGGGACCTGCAGCAACTGAAGGGCACGCTCGCCAGCCTGGCGAACGGACGCACCTGACGCTCTCCGACCCCGGTTGCCTCGCGCGCCGGCGTGCGGTAGATCTGCGGGGCCACTCCCGCCCGGGAGGGCCACCCCGGAGGCCCCATGCGACGGCTCGCCCTTGCCCTCTTCTCCGCCCTCCTGGTGTTCCTGACGAGCGCTTGCGGCGGGACCGACCGTCCGGGCGGTGAGTCCGGTCCCGCCGACGTGCCCGCCGAGGTGCCCGTCGACGTGCCCGCCGAGGTCGCCGGTGCCGAGTCGCTGACGGATCTGGCCGTCGAGCCCACTCCCGACGTGCCCGCCGATCCGGGCGCGCCCGAGCCCGACGTGCCCGCCGACCCCTCGCTCTCGTGCGCCACGCTGCCGCGCCTGGGCGTCGCCTACGATCTGCTGCCGGGCGAGCCCACCACGCAGATCCACGGAGCGCTCGCCTTCGACGGCGCCGCGGTGTGGGTGGCCTACAACGTCCCCGATCCCGACTCCAGCTATTTCGACGTGCGCGTGGCCAGGCTCTGGTGCGACGGAAGCTACGCCACGTCGCCCGCGCGAGCGCACGAGGACCCTCTCGGCAACGACATCGATCCCGCGCTCGCGCTGGGGGCCTCCTCGGCCCTCGTGGTCTGGGCGTCGGACACGGGGGGCGATCCGAACCTCTGGCTCTACGCCCGCGGGTATCACCTCGACGGCACGCCCCTCGCCGACGCCGAGCGCAGGATCGAGCTGGCCGTCGACGGGGCGCCCGTGGCCGCCAGCGCGTGGCTGCCCAAGGTCGCTGCCCTGGCCGACGGCACCTTCGCGGTGGTGGGGGTCTGGGCCGACCCCGACGCCAGTCGGTGGCGCGCGTTCCTCGCGATCCTCGGCGCCGACGGGTCGCTGCTTCCTCCGCCGGGCGGCCAGGCGCCGGGTCTCCTGCGCCTCGAACCCGAGCCCGACGTCGATCAGGCCTACCCCGACGTCGCGTCCGACGCCGACGGTAGCATCGTCGTGGCCTGGACCCGCGCCGTGTCCGACTCCGAGAGCACGATCCGGGCCGTGCGCGTGGCCGTCGACGGCACGATCTCGCAGGTCGAGCCGGGCGCCACGGGGGTCTCCGCCGGGGCCGCCCTGGCCGCGGCCCCCGGCCATGCCGCCGCGCCGTGGCTGGCGTGGCATCGCCTCGACGCCAACGCCGCGATCGACCTCGTCCACGTGGGCGCAGAGGGCGGCCAGCCGGTCTCCTTCGGCGAGACCTGGGCCTTCGATCACGGCCCCGTGGTGTCGGCCACCTCGGCGGGAGGAGCCCTGGCCTGGTACCGCGTGCGCAACGGCATGTGGAACGACGTGATGATACAAGGCTTCGACGCTGCCGCGACGGGCGCCGCGCCCCGCGGTCCGGCCGTGCTCCTGAACCCGGCGGAGGGCGACGTCAGCCACGCGGCCCCGGCGGTGTACGGGGCCGCGCTCACCCACGTGCGCGACCGCGTCTTCCTGGCGGGCTGGTCCGAGGGCGCCAGCCCGGATTTCAGGCTCGTCGGGCGCTTCGTGGAGGTCCCGTGATCTCTCGCCCGCGCGTCCTTCTCGGGGTCGCCTTCGTGGCGGTGGCGCTGGGGGCGTCGGCGTGCACGCCCGCGGCGCCCGACGTCCCGGCCGCGGAGCTCCCGGTGCTCGACGCGGAGCTCGCGGGCCGCTTCGCGCGGCTCTCGCTCGACTGCGTGGAGCGACCGTACCCCCACAAGAGCGACCTGATCCAGGACGACGCCGCCGACGTGCGACCTCACGCCGACGTGACGCCGGCCTTTTACGGCTGCTTCGACTGGCACTCGGCGGTGCACGGCCACTGGGCCATGCTCGCGCTGCTGCGCCGCTTCCCGGCGCTCCCCGAGGCTCCCCGCATCCGCGCCATCCTGCTGGCGCACCTCGCGCCCGGCCCGCTGGCGGCCGAGCTCGCGATCTTCGGTCGGACCAGCTCGCGTACGTTCGAGCGTCCCTACGGCTGGGGGTGGCTGCTGCGCCTCGCGAGCGAGCTCGAGCGCTGGAACGACCCCGAGGCCCCGCGCCTGCGGGAGGCCCTCCAGCCGCTCGTGCGGCACCTCGCCGGCGCGTCGGCCGACTACCTGGGGCGGCTCAGCGTCCCGGTGCGCGCGGGCACCCACAACAACACGGCCTACGCCATCTCGCACCTGCTGGCGGGCGCGCGCGCCCTGGGCGACGAGGCCTTCGCCACGCTGCTCGTGCGCCGGGCCCGGGCCTTCTACCTGGGCGACCGCGCGTGCCCGGTCGCCTACGAGCCTTCGGGTGAGGACTTCCTCAGCCCCTGCCTCGCCGAGGCCGATCTGATGCGCCAGGCGTTGTCCCCTGCCGAGTTCCTGCCGTGGCTCGACGGCTTCCTCCCGGCGCCGTCCGACCCGGCCTTCGCGACGCTGCTCGCGCCCCCCGAGGTCAAGGATCGCCACGACCCCCGCATCGGCCACCTCATCGGCCTCTCGTTCCACCGCGCCGCTGCCTTCCAGGGCCTGGCGGGCGCGTTGCCCTCCGACGACCCGCGCCGCGACGTCTTCCTGCGGCTGGCCGCGCGTCACGCGATCGAGGCCCTCACCCAGATGAACGACAGCGGGTACGGCGGCGAGCACTGGCTGGCCACCTTCGCCATCGCGGCGCTGTCGGCGACCTCGCCCTGACGCGGTCGGGGTTGCATCGGGGGCTGGTTCGTCTACACTTCCTCGGCAAGACGTCCACGGGGGTCTCCATGCGTGCTTCGGCATTCTTCGCTTCGATCAGCCTGCTGCTGGTGCTGGCCGTGAGGTGCGGCGGCGACGGGGAGTCGCGCCATTTCAGCGGTGACGACGTGTCCGACGACGGGGCCGCGACCGGCGACATCGGGTTCGCCGACACCGCCGAGCAGCAGGACGAGCAGCAGACCGAGCAGCAGGACCAGCAGCAGGACGTGCAGCGGGATCAGCAGGAGGACCAGCCCGAGCCCGACGAAGTCGTCGCCCCCGATGCGACCGACTCGACGGGAGACCAGGGCCCCGATTGCTCGGGCCTCCCCACGGGCTGCGACGTGCCCGGCGCCCGCCGGTGCTCGACCGACGGCAAGGCGGTCGAGGAGTGCAACGGCGGGTACGAGTGCCCGAAGTGGGAGGTCCTCGAGACCTGCGGGGCGGGCTCCACGTGCACCGCGGGCGCCTGCGGCGGCGGTCCGGGAGTCTGCGCCGAGCTCGAGGCCTGCGTCGACACCGCGTGCGCGGAGGAGGTCGCGGGCGGCAGCAACATCAAGCTCGCGAAGTGCACCCTCGAGAGCTGCAAGAGCGAGTACGAAGCTTGCATGGGGCCGTTCGGCGCCGGGGCGTGCAAGGACGTCCTGAAGTGCACGCAGTCGTGCCAGGACAGCGCGTGTCAGCAGGCCTGCATGAAGAGCGGAACCTACGACGGCGCGCTGCAGTTCGTCGTGGTCGGCGTGTGCCTCGAGGACAACTGCCCCGACGCGCTCTCGGATCCCATGGGTAACCTGCAGTGCATCATGGGGGCGTGCGGCACGCCGCTGAACGCGTGCTGCGGCGGCAGCATGATGGGCTGCCTCTGACCTGCGACCGGGCCGACTGTCAATTGGCAGCAAACGCCACTTGACAGCCGCTGCCAGCTTCGTACGCTCGCCGCCATGGACGCACCCACCCCCTCCCTCAGAGAGCGCAAGAAGAGCAAGACGCGCGAGGCCCTGGTGGCCGCGGCTCGTAAGCTCTTCCTGCAGCACGGCTTCGAAGGCACCACCGTCGACGACATCGCGACCGCCGTCGACATCTCGCAGCGCACGGTCTTCCGGTACTTCGCGACGAAGGAGGCCATCGTCTTCTCGCGGCACGAGGCTCGCATCGGCCGCCTGCGCGCGCTCCTGAAGCACGTCGACCGGGGTGCACCGAGCTACGCGGCGTTGCGCCGGGCCGTGCTCGAGTTCGCCGGCTGGTATGTCGAGACGCGCGACGAGCTGATCGACGAGTACCGCATCGTCACGTCCTCGCCGCTCCTGGTGGCGCGCGACGTCGAACTCGACACCGAGTACGAGGCCGCCATCGCCCAGGCGCTCGGCGACGTCGAGGGCTCCGCGCCGTCGGCTCGACGCCGGGCGCGGCTGGTGGCGGGCGCCATCTTCGGGGTCATCCGCGCCACCATGCAGGAGTGGTTCGCGGGCGGCTGCACCGACGACCTCCTGAGGCTCGGCACCGAGGGGCTCGATCTGCTCGAGCACGGCCTCGCGAGCCTCGACGAACTCCCCCCGCGAAAGTAGGGTACCCATGGCGTGTCGTTTCTTCGTCGCGGTCCGCGCGCTCGCCGTGGCCGGGCTCGCGCTCCTCGGCTGCGCAGGGGGCTCCGGGAGCGTCGGGCCGCGCGCCAACCCGCGCGTGAGCCTCGACGGCGCCTGGCGGATGGCGTCGTCCGTCGACGTCGCCGGCACGGGGGCCGAGCTCTCGAGCCCGGCGGCCGATCTCGACGGCTGGCTCACGGTCACCGTGCCCGGGACCATCGTGGGCGGGCTGGTCGAGGCCGGCGTCCAGCCGGACCCTTTCCCGGGCGAGTCCTTCGCCGACCAGCCCGGGACCGGGCTATCGCTGCTCGCGAACTTCGGCCCGCTCCCCTACCCGCCGGACAGCCCCTTCCCGGTGCCCTGGTGGTTCCGGCGCGAGTTCTCCGTGCCGGCGAGCCGCCTGGGCGATCACGCCCGGCTGCAGCTCGACGGCGTGAACTTTCGCGCCAACGTGTGGCTGAACGGCCGCCTGATCGCGACCGACGACGAGGTGGCGGGCACCTACCGTCGCTTCTCGCTCGACGTCAGCGACGCCATCTCCCTCTCCGGGCCGAATGTGCTGGCCCTCGAGCTCACGCCCCAGATGGCCGAGGATCTGGGCCATTCCTTCGTCGACTGGAACCCCATGCCCCCCGACAAGGGTTCGGGGTTGTGGCAGCCGGTGTCGTTGGCGCTGACCGGTCCGGTCGTGCTGCGCCACCCCTTCGTCGACAGCGACCTCGCGCTGCCGGGGCTCGAACGCGCCCGTCTCACGGCCGAGGTCGAGGTCGAGAACGCCACCGACGCCCCCGTGACCGCCAGCGTGCTCCTGAGCCTCGAGGAGGGCCTCGTCGAGCAGCAGGTCGCGCTGGCTGCCCGCGAGGTGCGCCGGGTCGTCTTCGCCCCCGACGAGTCGCCGGCGCTGGAGCTTGCGGCCCCGCGCGTCTGGTGGCCGGCGGGCTTCGGCAGTCCCGAGCTCTACGAGGCCACGTTCGAGGCGCGCGTCGACGGCGAGCGGTCCGACGGCGTGTCGGTCACCTTCGGCGTGCGCGAGATCTCGGGGGAACTCGACGAGGCGGGGCACCGGTTGTTCCGCGTGAACGGCCAGCCTGTCTTGATCCGGGGGGCGGGTTGGGCGCCCGATCTCCTGCTGCGCCAGGATCCCGCCCGTGACCTCGCCGAGGTGCGCTACGCCGAGCACCTCGGCCTCAACACGCTCCGGCTCGAGGGGTGGCTGGCCACCGACCACCTGCTCGATCTGTGCGACCGCCACGGCCTGCTGGTCCTGCCCGGCTGGTGCTGCTGCTCGCAGTGGGAGCTGTGGTCGCGCTGGGACGAGGAGGACCACCGGCTGGGACCGGCGTCGCTCCGCGACCAGGCGCTTCGCTTCCGCACGCACCCGAGCACGCTGGCGTGGCTCTACGGCAGCGACAAGGCGCCACCCGCCGACGTCGAGCAGGACTACCTCGACGCCCTGGCCGAGGCCGGCTGGACGTTGCCCTCGCTGTCGTCGGCCACGGCCTTCGTCACCGACGTCAGCGGCCCCACGGGCGTGAAGATGACCGGTCCCTACGACTGGGTGCCGCCTGCCTTCTGGACCGAGGACACCGCGCACGGGGGCGCCTTCGGGTTCAACACCGAGGCGGGGCCCGGGCCCGCCGTGCCCGTGACCGGGAGCCTCGAGCGCTTCGTGCCCGCCGGCGAGCTGTGGCCGGCGGGTCCGTCCTGGCTCTTCCACACCGGGGGCGGGGCCTTCCATAACCTCGAAAACTTCGAGAGAGCAATGTCCGGCCGCCTGGGCCCGCCGACTTCTCTCGACGACTACCAGCGGAAGGCGCAGGTGCTGGCCTACGAGGGAACGCGCGCGCAGTTCGAGGCCTTCGGGCAGCGCAAGTTCCAGGCCACGGGCGTGATCTTCTGGATGTTGAACAACGCCTGGCCGTCGCTCATCTGGCACCTCTTCGACGTGTACCTGCAACCGGCCGGCGGGTACTTCGGCGCGCGCAAGGCCAACGAGATCCTGCACGTGCAGTACGGCTACGCCGACGGGGGCGTGTTCGTGGTGAACGGCTCGCTGCAGGCCGTGACCGGGCTGCAGGTGACGGCCCGCGCCCTCGATCTGCGGGCCCGCGAGCTCTGGACGAGGGAGGCCCCCGTCGACGTGCCCGCCAACGGCGTGGCGCGGGCCCTCGAGATCGAGCCTCCCGCCGGGGTCGACGGGGCGTGGTTCCTCTCGCTGCTCCTGGTCGACGCCGCGGGGGCCCGCGTGTCCGACAACCTCTACTGGCTCTCCACCACCCCCGACGTGCTCGACTGGGAGCACCACGACTGGTTCGTGACGCCGACGGCGAGCTACGCCGACCTGACGGGTTTGCAAGACCTCGCCGTGGTCGAGCTCGGAGTGGCCGCCACGGCCCTGGAGCAGGAAGGCCAGGTGGACGTGACGATCACGCTCACGAACGACACGGACGAGCTGGCCTTCTTCGTGCGCCTGGAGGTCGTCGACGACCAGGGCGTCGAGCTCCTGCCCCTCCTGTACGACGACAACTACCTGTCGCTGTTGCCCCGCCAGACCCGCGCCGTGACGGCGCACGTCGACGCCGCGCTCGTCGAGGGAGCCCTGCACGTCGTCGTCTCGGGCTGGAACGTCGCTCCGCGCACCGTGACCGTCACGACGCCCTGACACGGGAGGATCCATGGGTCGAATTCGCATCCTCTGTGGCCTGACGATCCTCCTGGCCGCTGCGTGCTCGGGGGGCACGGACGGGGCCTCGAACGACACCTGGGAGATCCTGCAAACCGACGCCGACGCCGACGCGCCCCCCCCTCCGGCGGTCGAGGCCTCGGTGGCGGCGTCGCCGCTGGCGGTCGCGCTATCGTTCGAAGGTCAGCCCCTCGCGGCCTTGAAAGGGCAGGGCGGCCGGGGCGCGTTCTACGTGACCGACGGCAAGGCGCGCGTCGAGCTCGAGGGATTCACCGCGGGCCGTGCCGAGGGGGCCGCTGCGATCTGGGACGGCAGGCTGGCCGACGGTCGCGCCGCCTCGCTGCGCCTCGAAGCGCGGGCCGAGGGCAGCCTGGCGCTCACGTTCAGCGCGAACGACTTGGGTCCCAAGGAGCGCTTGGGTGCGCGCTTCGAGGTGGGCACCGAGGAGGGCTTCTACGGCCTCATGGAGCGCGTGGTCCAGGGCTCGCAGAACCTCTCGTGGGACGAGGGCATGACCGAGGGCCTCGACCTGCGCGGCCAGGAGGTCCAACTGTTCGTCCTGCCCACGATCTCGCTCTACGCGCCGTTCTACGTCTCGAGCGCGGGCTACGGGGTGCGCGTCGCGAGCGACTGGCCGGGGGTCTACCGCTTCGGCGTCGGGCCCGATGGGCGCGAGGCGTCGAACGAGGTCACCCTCGAATACGAAGGGGGGGTCCTGCCCCTCGAGGTCTATCCGGGCCCCACGCCGCTCGACGCCACCGCCCGCTACGCGCGCGCGGTCGGCACGTCGCTGCTGCCGCCTGCCTTCACGTTCCGCCCCTGGCGCTGGCGCGACGACCACTGGCCGCTGACCTCGTTCTTCGACGGCACGCCGTACGACGGGCCGTTCAACTCGATGGTCGTCGAAGACATCCTGATGATGGAGGCGCTCGGCATTCCGTGCGGACTCTACTGGGTCGATCGTCCCTGGGCGAAGGGCTTGTTCGGGTACGACGACTTCGAGTGGGACACCGAGCGCTTTCCGGATCCGATCGGCATGATCGACTGGCTGAACGGTCGCGGCATCGAGTTCATGCTGTGGATCGCGCCGTGGGCCGTCGGACCGCGCACCTCGGCCGAGGCCGAGGACCGGGGCTACGGGCTCTCTCCCGCTCCTCCGGGGCCCGCCGGGGCCGTGTCGCTCGATCTCACGAACCCGGCGGCCGTCGCCTGGTGGCAGGCCGAGCTCGGCGCCCGCATCGCCGAGAACGTGGTCGGCTTCAAGCTGGACCGCGGCGAGGAGCTGGTGCCCGAAGGGGTGGTGTTCGACGGCGTCTACGACGACGGCACGCCGTTCCGGGCCGGGCGGAACCCGTACCCCACGTGGTATGCGCGAGCGGTGCAGGGAGCGTTCGAGGCGGCGGGCGTCACCGACTACGTGGTCATGCCGCGCGCCGCGTGGGAGGGCACGCAGCGCCACGCCGTGCCCTGGGGCGGCGATACGGGGCCCTCCGAGTGGGGGCTTCGTTCGGCCATCATCGCGGTCCAGCGCGCGGCGCTCCTGAATTTCCCCATCTGGGGCTCCGACACCTGCGGCTACACGCACCCTACGAGCCACGAGGTCTGCGGGCGCTGGCTGCAGTTCTCGGCCTTCACGCCGCTCATGGAGGTGGGCCCCACGGGCAACGCTGCGCCCTGGTCCATGAACACCGACGGCCTCGAGGTCGACGTCGATCGGAACGGGTACCACTACGAGCCCGTGTGGAACCCCGAGTTGATCGCGACCTACATCTTCTACGCGCAGCTCCACGACCACCTCCGGGAGTACAGCTACGCCCAGGCCGTGCTGGCCCACGAGCGAGGGATCCCGTTCGTTCGCCCCATGGTCGCCGTGCACCCCGATCGGCCGGAATACCGGGGCGTCTTCGATCTCTACTACTACGGGCCCGATCTGCTGGTGGCGCCGGTCTGGCAGCCGGGGGTGGTGGAGCGACGCGTCGTCCTGCCCGACGACGGCTGGGTCGACGCCTGGACCGGCCAGCGTCTGGCCGCGGGAGACCAGGTCGTTCCCGCTCCCCGCCACAAGATCCCGATCTTCGTGCGCGCGGGGTCTCCCGTCGACCTGGGCGACCTCGAGGCGCGCTGGCAGTCGGCGCTGGCCCGAGCCGCGGTGAAGCCCGATTTGTCGGCACGGAATTTCGATTGACACCCCGGGCCCGAAGCGTATTCTCACGCCCGATCCGCAACCATTTTCTTGAGGAGGAGGAGGACATGCGGAACTGGAATTGGCTGGTGGTCGTTGCGTTGCTGGGTGGGTTGGCGCTGACCGGTTGCAAGAAGGACGTGGGCGGAGAGTGCGCGAGCCCCGATGAGTGCAAGCAGGGGCTCGCTTGCTACAAGAACGCCTGCTTCCAGCTGCGAAACGCGGGCGAGGCGTGCGCCGAGGCCGCCGAGTGCCAGAGCGGTCTCGTGTGCTACAAGGAGGCGTGCTTCGCCCCCCTGGCCGAAGCGGCCGCGTGCGAAGACGCCGCGCAGTGCAAGACCGGGCTCAAGTGCGTGAAGGCCGCCTGCTTCGCCCCCAAGGCCGAGGGCGGAGACTGCGCCGAGACCGTCGAGTGCAATGACGGGCTCGTCTGCGCGAACGCCAAGTGCCTGGTGCCGAAGGCCGAGGGCGCCGAGTGCGCGGGCACCATCGAGTGCGCCGCCGGGCTGGCCTGCGGCGCGGGCAAGTGCCTGAAGGGCAAGGCCGAGAACGAGGTCTGCGACGACGCGAACCCCTGCGATCGCGCGTTCCTGTGCTTCGCGGGCGCCTGCACGACCAAGGAAGCCGCCGCTCCGCGCGTGGCCGCCGCCAAGCAGGCCATGGCCGAGTACGCCGCCGTGGCCGCGCAGTGCGCGACCCTCGAGGCGTTGGCCGCCGCCGATCCGAAGGCCGTCCCCGATGCCAAGGCGCAGATCGAGGCCGCGACGGCCGCCGCGCTGGCCGGCACGACCGCGGCGTTGAACAACGCCGAGTTCGCGGGTGCCTTCAAGGCCGCCTTCCAGGGCGCCTACGGCAAGCCCTTCGAGACCCTCGAGGGCGTCAACACCTGCGACAAGCCGCTCGTCGAGGCCGTCACGGCCAAGCTGAACGGCATCGCGAACGTCGCCCTCTAGTCCCTGAAGGCTTGCCGGACCAACCCGGCCGAGCCGCTCTCTCGACTCCCCATCACTTCACGTTCCACTCGCCCTCGACCGGGCCGAAGCCCACGCCCATGCGGCCGAGCCCCTCGACCACGAGCCACAGGCTCCCTTCGACGGCGTAGGGAACGTGCAACGCCACGGCTCGCTCGGACAGGAAGTCCGACCAGCGCGAGGCGACCTCGCCGGCCAGGAGGTCGAGCAGCGTGCCGGCGTCGATCGACAACGCCAGCGTCAGCCGGCGGGTTCCCCGCGCCTCGATCGTGGGCAAGACCAACTCCGGGGCCTGGTCCGTGACGGCCAGGGTGAGCAGGCGGAACGCGGCGTTCGCGAAATCGGCCGCGTCGCGGAGTTCGGGCTCGGACGAGGCGCACGTGCCGGCGTCGGGCAGCGCGTCGCAGGTCGCGTCGTGCCCGCAGAACGACACGCACACGGCCCCGAGGGTGCGGTCCGTGGTGGCGGGGAAGAGGGTGAGGGCGACGAGCGCCTCGAGCGCGGGCAGGGGGAAGGCGTTCGGGTTGGTCACCTCGATGGGCACCGTGAAGACGAACGAGAGCTCGGAGGGGGAGGGCGCCGCGCCGAACAGCGCGCTGCAGGCCAGGGATCCCCCGGTCCCGATGAGCTCGGGGCAGTACCATCGGGCCAGGGCCGAGAGGGGCGGGCTCGACACCAGAGCGACGTCTCCCACGGCGAGGTCGGGCGGGGTGAAGAGGGGGGAGCCCTGTCCCCACGACGCCAACTGGAGCACGTTGCACGAGGCGAGTTGGGCCGAGAGTGCAGCCAAGGCGAGCCAGCGGAGCATCATGGACCTCGGGGATCGTCCGGTGGGTCTGCCGACAGAATAGCGATTCGGAGGGACCCGTGGTATGAAAACGCCGCATCGCGGAGGAGCGAGGCCGCATGGTCCGGGCCTGGTGCCGTCGTCGCGTGGTGGGCTGGCTCGTCCTCTCGACGTTGCCGCTCGCGTGCTATCGGGGCACGGATCCGTGGCTCGACCGGCTCCCGGCGTTCACGTGCCCGCGCGATCCCGCGCCCGAAATCGGCCAGCGTAGGGGCGCCCGAGCCCCCGAGCCGGGGTTGCCCGGGTTGCCGTTCTCGCGGGACCAGCGTGCGTGCCCCAGGCTGGCGGCCGGTGGTCCCGAGTCCGTGGGCACGGCCACCGAGGGGATCCTCTGCGGGGGCGCCCGGCTCGAGCCCGACGAGGGTCAGCCCTTCGTGCTGCTTCCCTCGACGGCTCGACGCGGGACCACGTGCGGGACCACACGGCTCGTGAAGGCCCTCCGGGCGGCGGCGGCCAAGGTCGCGGCCGCGCACCCGGGGCTTCGGTTGCCGCTCGGCAACGTGGCGCGCTGCGGGGGCGGTGACCTGCCCTGGAGCGTCTCGCACAATACGGGACGCGACGCCGATCTCTATTTCTACATGAGGTCCGACGACGGGCGGCAGCATCTCCCCGAGAAGGTGGCACCGATCGACCTGCGTGACCTCGCGATCGACGACGGCTCGGGCCCCTACCGCTTCGTCGTCGACGCGAACCTCGACCTGGTGCTGGCGCTCGCTGCCGACGCCGACGTCGACGTGCAGTGGATCTTCGTCGCGAACTCCGTCCGCAAGGCGCTCCTCGATCGGGCTCGCGAGCGCAAGATCGCGCCCCGCCAGATCGCCCGGCTCGCCGAGATCCTGCACCAGCCGCGCAAGGCGCTGCCCCACGACGATCACTTCCACGTGCGGGTTCGGTGCACGAGCGCCGAGCGCCGCACGGGATGCCTCGACCTGCCCCGCGGCCCCGACGACGCGCCGGGCCCCGACGACGAGCCCGTTCGCGAGCTCGTGAAGCGGGCCACGAAGGGCGCCGGACGCGAGCGCGACACCGTCTTGGATCTCTTGTGGGCGCTGGGCGCGCGCGGCGTGCTTCCGGCCCTGGTCGACGGCTGGTCGGGCTTCGGGGAGCGCGCCCGGTTGATCCTGCTCGCCCAGGGGGCTCGCGAACCCGGCGAGGTCCGCGCCCACGAGCGCCTCGCCCGGTTGGTCCACGATGACCGCAGCCCTCGGGTCGTCCGCCACGCCATCGACCTGGCGTTCCGCCGACTGCACGAGAAGGGCGGGGTCGACCGTCTCGCCGCCTGGGCTCGCCGGCGCGACGCGTTCACCGATCCGGACGATCCTTTCTATACGTTCCGCCCCGAGTGCGTGGTGGTCGAGGTGGCCGCCAGGCGGGGGAACCTGCAACTCCTCCAGCGCTTGCTCGCCCAGGATCCGCGGCCGTGCGCCGATCGCCCCGAGGCCTGGGACCGCCTGGTGCGCTGGCTCACGGGCTTCGAGCCCGCTGCCTACGAGAAGCAGGCCCGAAAGCTGGCCGGACTTTCGACGGCCGAGGTGCGCGTCCGCGCGCTTCACGCGCGAGGCCTCCTCCCGAGCCTCCGTCCGACCGACGCCGATCTGCTCGCCGCGGTGTCGTCCACCGAGGACGACGCGGCCTACGGGGCCTGCCGGTTGCTGCTGGTGCGCCTGTCCCGCGATCCCGACGCCTGCGACACCGACGCCGTGGCGCGCGTCGCCCTCGTCCGCAAGGCGCTCCGCCGCTGACCGGCGGCGCCCAGATTGGGGTTGATGCGTCACGCTCGCCGCGCTACCGTTGTCGTCATCCGGAGCCAAAGGCAGCCCAGGAGTTCAAGCTCATGAAGAACCTCACCTTCCTCGCCCTCGTCAGCGCGGGCATGCTCCTGCTCTCGTGCGGCGGGGCGTCGTCCGGCGACCGCGACGTGCTCGACCTGGCCGGGCCCGATGAACAGGAGACCGACGGCCTCGACCTCGATCTGGCGCCCGCCGACCTGCCGACCGAAGTCCCCGCCTGCACGACCGACGCCGAGTGCGAAGGCGAGGTCGTGGTCCAGCCGTGCCAGGTCGCGCGCTGCGACCTCGCTCGCGGCGTGTGCGAGGCGGCGCCGCTCGCCGACCGTACGTTGTGCGACGACGACGACAAGTGCACGCTCGTCGACACCTGCCGCGCGGGCGAGTGCGTCGGCGACGGCGCGGTCGACTGCGACGACGGCAACCTCTGCACCGCCGACACCTGCAACCCCGACGCCGGCGGTCGGGGATGCGTTCACACGCCCTCGACGGGAGAACCCTGTGACGACGGCAACCTCTGCTCCGTGAACGACGTCTGTGCGGCCGGCAAATGCCTGGGCAACGATTCGGGGTGCGGGTGCGCGGTCGACGCCGACTGCGGGATCTTCGACGACGCCGACCTCTGCAACGGCGCGCTGACCTGTCAGGCGGGCAAGTGCCGGGTCGACGCCTCCTCGATCATCTCCTGCGATCGTACCTTCGACTCCGCGTGCGTTCGAACCACCTGCGTGCCGCAGAGCGGGCTGTGCGAAAGGCTCCCGCTGGTCGATGGTGCGGCGTGTGACGACGGCAACCCCTGCACGGGGCCCGACCACTGCCAGGCCGGAGCCTGCAGCGCGGGCGAGTACCTGTGCGACGTGTGCACGGCCGATGTCGAGTGCGCGCCGTTCGACGACGACGATCTGTGCAACGGCCGCGTTTCGTGCGTCGGGGGCCAGTGCGGGGTCGCCGAAGCGAGCGTGCCCTCGTGCAACGCCGCGAACGACACCCAGTGCCGGCGCGCGGTGTGCCTGCCCGGCACCGGGGCCTGCCAGGTCCTCGAGAAGGACGACGGACAGGCCTGCAGCGACGGCAACCTGTGCACGGCGGGCGATCTCTGCCAGAGCGGGCAGTGCGCCTCCGGCCTCCCGACGTCGTGCGTCGACGCCAACGACTGCACCCTCGACACGTGCGATCCGAAGGCGGGGTGTGTCTTCGCGTTCGCCACGCGGCCCTGCGACGACGGCAACGCGTGCACCCTGGTCGATGCGTGCAGCGAGGGCGCCTGCGTGGGCGCGTCCCCGCGCGACTGCGACGACGGCAACGCGTGCACGTTCGACGCGTGCGTGCCGTCGACGGGGTGCATCAGCACGCCGAACGCCGACCCCTGCGAAGACGGCAACCCTTGCACGGTCGACGACCAGTGCAGCGGCGGCGTTTGCCTGGGCGGCACCAACGAGTGTCCCTGCGCGACCGACGGCGAGTGCGCCCTGCACGACAACGCCGACGCGTGCGACGGCGTTCTCGTGTGCGTCAACGCGCGCTGCGTCGCGAAGCCAAACTCGGTGGTCGTGTGCGACCCGTCGGGCGACACCCAGTGTCGCGTCAACGCCTGCGATCCGGCCACCGGCGCGTGCGGCTTCGCGGCGCGCTACAACGGCACCCCGTGCAGCGACGGCGATGCCTGCACCGCGAGCGACGCCTGCGTCGACGGCGCCTGCCTGTCGGGCAAGGCGCTGGCCTGCGGCGACGGCGACCCTTGCACCTCCGACGTGTGCTCCGCGGTCAGCGGGTGCGTGCACGAGACCATCCCTGGCTGCGACGGCTGCACGACCGACGAAGCCTGCGTCGACGCCGACCCCTGCACCGCCGATACGTGCTCCGACGGGGCCTGCTTCCACGTCGTCACCGACGGACTGCCCTGCGACGACGCCGATGCCTGCACCCAGGGCGATCACTGCGCCGCGGGGGCCTGCACGCCCGGCGAGCTCGACGTGTGTTCCCACCGCCCCTGCGCGTCGTCGGTCGACCTGGCCTGCGAGCAGACCGTGCAGGGCAACCTCGGGCTCGAGGGCATGCCCGCCGCGCTCGCGCACTACGGATGCAACGAGTTCGATTTCCAGGGCCCGGAGCAGGTCTATCGCTTCGTCGCGTCCCAATCCGGATCCGTGGCCTTCACGCTCTTCGGCGAGAACAACCTGTACGTGCTGCTGCTCGAGGACTACGGCGCGGGTTGCGACACCATGGACTGCGTGGGGTATCACACGCTCGAGGTCGACTGGCTGGTCCAGGCCGGGACCACGTACTACGTGGTCGTCGACGGCTACGCCGGCGCGACCGAGGGCTACGAACTGCGGGTCGACTGCTCGTGGACGGCCCCCGAAGTCTGCGCTGACGACGTCGACAACGACCTCGACGGGCTGGTCGACTGCGACGACCCCGACTGCGCCGCCTCGCTCAGTTGCCTCGAGGCCAGCTGCGACAACGCCCTCGACGACGAGCACGACGGGCTGGTCGACTGCGACGACCCCGACTGCTTCTTCCACGCCGCCTGCACGGGGGGGTGGACGGGCGAGACCTGCGACGACTCGTTCGTGCTCGCAGGCGGCGAGCCCATCGAGCTCCCGGCCGATTCGTCGGTGGTGGCCTTCACCCGGCGCTTCACCACGGTCGGCGCCGCCGACGACTACCTGGGCTCGTGCGCGGGCGCTCCCGGCGGCCCCGACGTGGCGTACCTCTTCACCCTCGACGCCGCCACGGCGGTGTCGTTGTCCGTGACCTTGCCCGGCGACGAGGCGCCCCTCCCGAACCTCGTGGTCTATGCCCCGCCGCTCTGCCTGCCCGAATACGAGCTCGCGTGCGTCTCTGCCGGCGCCACGAACCCTCCGCTCTACCTGCCGGCCGGTCAGTACTTCGTGGTGGTCGACTCCGCCACGGCCGACGGCGCTACCTTCGAGGTCCGGTTCGAGTTCTCCAGGCCTCCCCTCGAAGAGTCCGTGGGCCACTGCGACGATGGCGCCGACAACGACTTCGACGGGGTCAGCGACTGCTCCGACGCCACGGGCTGCGCGGTCGTGCCCTGGTGCAGCGCCGTCGACGAGTGCGTCGCGTCGGCCGACGTCGTCGCGGGCGTCGCCGCCGCCGGCAGCACCGCTCCGGGTCATCGCGATCTGGCCACGAACGTGCTCACGCAGTACGAATGCCCCGGCGAGACCCAGTTCGGGTACTGGGGCCCCGAGTTCGCGTGGCGCTATACCGCCACCTGCGCCGGTTCGGCCACGGCCGAGTTGACGGTGAACGACGATCCCGAGGCGCCCATCGATCTCTTCGTGCTCGACGCGGGCGTCGGCTGCATCGCGTCGGCCTGCACCGGCTTCGCGAACGCCCTCGACGGCCGCGCCACCCTGCAGTTCTCGGTGCTCGAGGGGGCCGACTACCTGCTGGTGGCCGACGGGTACCTCGGCGCCGTCGGCGATCTGTCGCTGTCGGTCTCGGTCTCGTGCCTCGAGGTGTGCGACAACCTGCAGGACGACGACGACGACGGGCTCACCGATTGCGACGACGACGTCGACTGTCCGCAGGGAACGTTCACGTGCCCCTCAGCGGCCGAGCTCGACTGCGGCAACGACTACGACGAAGACCAGGACGGCGACACCGACTGCGACGATCCCGATTGCCTGGTCCTCGGCGCGTGCCCCGAGCTCGCGTGCGCCGACGGGCAAGACGACGACCTCGATGGCTCCAGCGACTGCGCCGACGACGACTGCGCCGCCGCGCTCATCTGCGCGAGCCCCCTGGCGTGTGCGCCGCGGGGCGCGCTCACCTGCGGCGTACCCGTCCATCTCACCACGCAGGGCGCCGACGTCACCGACGCCGTGCGCTTCTGGACGGGCTGCGACGCCTACGGGCTCGATTACTCGGGCGCCGAGGTCGCCAGCTCGTTCGTGTCGCCGTGCACCGGGAAGGTCGAGGTCCGATTGATCGATCGTGCGATCGACCCCGCCGGCAACCTCGACGTGCTCGTGCTCGATCCCGCGCTGGAGTGCGCGGGCGGGGCCTGCACGCAAGCCGTCTATGGCGCCGGCGCGGGGCTGCCCACCACGGGGCTCCTGAACGTCACCCGGGACCAGGCTGTCACGCTGGTCGTCGACGGCTGGCAGGGCTACACGTCGTCCTTCGAGTTGGTGGTCGACTGCCTGTGCCTGGTCGAGGACTGCACCGACGCGCTCGACAACGACGGCGACGGCGTCACCGACTGCGACGACGACGAATGCGCGCTTCACGACACGTGCCCCGAGCGCGACTGCGCCGACGCGCTCGACAACGACGGCGACGGCGTCACCGACTGCGACGACGCTCCGTGCGCGGCCACTCCTGCCTGCCCGGAGCTCGACTGCGCGAACGACCGCGACGACAACCGCGACGGCGCGACCGACTGCGCCGACCTCGGCTGCTTCGAGGATGGCGCCTGCACGGCCGGGTTCGGCGGCGCTACCTGCGCCGACGCCTATCCGTTGAACCGGGGCTCGTCGCTCGGCGTGGCCGATGCCGGCCGCGTCGAGACCCGCTGGGGCACGGTCTTCGGCGCCGGCGCCGACCACGAGAGCCTGGTCACCTGCGCGAGCTGGACCGAGGGCGACGACCGCGCCTACGTCTTCGAGACCGCGGCCGATCTGGTCCTCGAGGCCGACCTCCACCTCGAGCCCGGCGCGGCTGGAGGGCTGGTGCTCTTCTCCGGCACCTGGGGCTGCGACGGCCCCGAGGCGCAGGAGTTCGCGCTCGGCTGCGCTCCGGCCGAGCAGGGTGCCGCGTCGTTGTCGCGCCTGCTCGAACCCGGCCGGTACTTCCTGCTGGTCGAGGGGTCGGGCGCCAGCGCGCTCGCAGGGCGTTATCGCCTCGACGTACGCTTCGAGGCCCCGTCCTTCGAGCTTCGGTGCGCCGACGGCCTCGACGACGACCTCGACGATCTCGTCGACTGCGACGACGCGGCCGACTGCGGCGCTGCGCTGGTGTGCGCCTACCCGGCCACCTGCGCGCCGAAGGCCGCCGTCGCCTGCGGCGGGTCCACGGTCTCGGGGATGCTCCCGTCGAACGACGCGACCGACGCCGTCTCGACCTACGCGTGCGTGCCCTCGGCCGGGGCGGCCTACCACGGGCCCGAGCTCACCTGGGAGTACACGGCAACGTGCGCCGGCACTGTCACGGCCACGCTCGCGTACACCGGCGCGATCCCCGACCAGTACTTCGATCTCTTCGTGCTCGACGGGTCGGCCGCTTGCGACGGGCAGGCGTGCGTCGCCATGGGGGTCTTCGACGACGTCTCGCGCAAGGCGACCATCGCCTTCCCCGCGGCTCAGGGGGCGTCGTTCCTGCTGGTGGTCGACGGCTTCGACGGCGCCCTGGGCCCCGTGTCGCTCGATGTGGTCTGCGCCTGCAACTGACCGCGCGCCCGCGTGTTCAGGCCCTGAATCCGTACGACTGGATCCAGTCGCGCCACCCCTCGACGTCGTCGGTGATCCGGAAGTGCAGGGCGCCGCCGTCCTTGAGCGTGACGTTGATGACGCGCCCCTCGTCGAGGGGGGTGTTCCAGGGCGTGAAGGTGTCCATACCGAGCTTCTTCAGCGACAGGAGCGGGATGGTCCTCACGGGCACGAACGGGATCGACGAGATGATCTTCAGGTTCTTCTTGGTGAGCGACAGGATGACCGGGACGGTGAGGCGGAACACGAACAAGTCGGCCCGCGTGAACAGGAACGTCTTGTTCTGAAGGGCGGGCGCCAGCGCGGCGTGTCGACGGTGGTTGACCTGGACCAGCACGACGTGCCGCACCAGGTACCAACCGATCCCGATCGCGGCGAGCACGATGACGAACGTCGTCACGCGTTCCGGCTCCCATCGTTCGACGGCCAGATACTACGGTCACGTGGCCGGAAACGCAACGACGACGACGACCTGGACGTTCGCCGCGCCAACGGCGACCCGTCGCGACGCTCCGTGAGCCGATTCCGTTGACTTCCTCTTTCGCCCGCATAAAATGACTCAGAGATTTGAGACGGATACTCGATGAAGCTTCGCTACGCCGGAAACACCGACGTCGGCATGAAGCGCAAGCACAACGAGGACAATTTCCTGCTCGCCCCCGAGCAGGATTTGTTCGTCGTCGCCGACGGCATGGGTGGCCATAACGCCGGCGAGGTTGCGAGCGCCATGGCGGTCGAGTCCATCGCCAGCTTCTTCCAGGAGAGCGTTGGCGATCCCGACTACACCTGGCCGGTCAAGAGCGACCCCACGCAAAGCGAGACGGCCAATCGCCTCGTCGCGGCGGTCAAGTTGGCCAACCTCCGCATCTACGAGAGCCAGGCCGCCGACATCCACAAGAAGGGCATGGGCACCACGGTCGTCGCCATCGTGCGCGACGCCGACCGGGTCCTCACGGCGCA
The DNA here is from genome assembly GCA_964494475.1 of uncultured Myxococcales bacterium. Classification (GTDB taxonomy): domain Bacteria; phylum Myxococcota_A; class UBA9042; order CAZBRS01; family CAZBRS01; genus CAZBRS01. Next base: position 230,368 of record CAZBRS010000001.1, read on the forward strand.
CGCCGGCGACTCGCGCTGCTACATGCTTCGCGACGGCGCGCTCTCGCAGGTCACCGAGGACCACTCGCTGCTCAACAACTACAAGAAGATCGCCAAGCTCACCGAAGAAGAGATCGCGAACTTCCCGCACAAGAACGTCATCGTGAGGGCGCTCGGCATGAAGGCCGACGTCGAGGTCGACGTCAACGAGGTGCAGATCCACGTCGGCGATACGTTCATGCTGTGCTCCGACGGCCTGTCGGGTGAAGTCCCCGACGACGTGATCGAGCAAACGCTCCGCGACGCGGGCGCCGATCTCGAAGGCGCGGTGGGCACGCTCATCAAGACGGCCTGTGAGAACGGCGGCAAGGACAACGTCACCGTCATCATCGCACGCTGCGAAGAGGACTGATCATGTCGCGTCGTGGTCCCTGCCTGGCGCTGCTGCTGGCGGTGGCGTTCGTTCCGGCGTGTGGCGGCGACACCTCGGCCGGAGGGGCGGCCGACGGCGAGATCCAGACCGCGCTCCCCATGGAGCAGAACGGGTTGCTCGACGATCGCATCGACGCCGACGAGGATCCCGAAGACTGGAAGTTCCTGCAGGTCGACGTCCAAGACGACGTCTTCCTGCTCTTCTTCTTCGACAACCCCAAGCTCGAGGCGGAGGTCGGGCTCTACACCGGCGCGGGAAACCGCGTGGTGTCTACGCGTCACGACGCGCAGAACGAGTACGACCTGCTGCAGGCTCCCTCGTTGGCCGAGGGGCGCTACTACGTCAAGATCGAGGCCTCGTCGGGCACGAGCGTCTACACCGTTCGCTCGGCGACGGGTCAGATGCCCATGATGGGCGGCTCCGAGGGCAACACCGAGCCGCGCCCCGAATGACCGGGGGGCTGCCGCCCCGGTGGAGACTCCAGTCACCATTCGCTCCGTCGAGCGCGCTCCCGAAACCCCGCGGCGGGCCTCCCAACGTTGTCGGACGCCGCTGCGCTGGCGTTTCCGTTTGACACGCGGCCTTCCGGTTGCGTATAACCGACGCTACCACGAGCAATGCGGCCGGAATGAGCCAGTTCGAGGTCATCCGGGACATCGGCGAAACCCTGAAGGCGGTTCTTCAAGAATCGTTCAAGCAGTCGGGGTACACGACGGTCACGGTCTCGTCGGACAAGCCCAAGAAGGACAACATCAAGAACCTGCCCACGGTCAACTGTTACCTCTACCACCTGCAGTTCTCGCCCACGTACAAAGAGCGCATGGAGTCTCTTGTCTCCACCACCACCAAGGAAGGGCGCATCGTCGAGTTCTACCAGGACGCGCCTCTCTACATGTTCGCGCACTACGTGGTCTCGGTGTGGGGCAACTCGTCGACCGAAGAGAACCTGTTGATGGGCCTGGTGCTGAAGACGTTCCTCGAGAGCCCGAACCTGACGACCGACAAGTTGAAGGGCGATTCGTTCTACCCCGACGACACCGTGGCGGTCTATCCCAATCTGGCGACCGATTTCAACGATGTGCTGGCGTTCTGGCGCGCGTTGAACGAAGATGTGAGGCCGTCGATCTATTATCATGTGAAGTTCCGCGTCGAGTCGGATCGGAAGTCCGACGAGATTCGGCGGGTCACGGGCAAGGAGTTCGCGTATCGGCGATGAACTGCCCGTGGTCGACCCGACCGAGCGCGGTCGGAAAGTGCGAAGGCGGAAGGGCGTTGCGACAACCACGTTGAGGAGGAAGCGACATGGCCACGAGCTACCTGTCCCCGGGTGTGTACGTCGAAGAGGTCGACCGCGGTACGAAGCCGCTCGAGATGGCGGGCACCAGCACGGTCGCCTTCATCGGCGAGTCGGCGGTTGGTCCGGTGAACCAGCCGACGTTCTGCTCCAACTGGAGCCAGTTCACCAAGACGTTCGGTGACTTCCAGAGCAGCCAGTACCTGGCGCACGCCGTCTACGCGTTCTTCAACAACGGCGGCGGCCGCTGCTTCATCCTGAACGTCGGCCAGCCCGAAGACGAGACCAAGAAGGTCGGCTCGTACATCGGCTCCGACAACGGCCCCGGCGAGCGCACCGGCCTGAAGGCCTTCGAAGACGTCGAAGACATCAACATCGTCGTGGCGCCCGGCCAGACGCACCCGGCCATCCAGGACGCCGTGCTCTCGCACTGCGAGAACATGCGCTACCGCTTCGCCATCCTCGACGCGCCCGAGGTCATCGAGAAGGGCGGCGTCGATAAGATCCCGAAGCCCCGCGACTCGAAGTACGGCGCGTACTACTTCCCCTGGATCGAAGTCTACGACCCCTTCAAGGGCAACATCTACACCCCGCCCAGCGGCGCCATGTCCGGCGTCTACGCGCGTGTCGATGGTGAGCGCGGCGTGCACAAGGCCCCCGCGAACGAGATCGTGCGCGGAGCCCTGGGCCTGCGCTACAACATCACCAAGGGCGAGCAGGACATCCTGAACCCCAAGGGCATCAACGTCATCCGCGCCTTCACGAACCGCGGCATCCGCGTGTGGGGCGCCCGTACCATCTCGAGCGACGCGTCGTGGCGCTACATCAACGTCCGCCGCTTGTTCAACATGGTCGAGCAGTCCATCGAGTCGGGCACGCAGTGGGTCGTGTTCGAGCCCAACGACGAGAAGCTCTGGAAGCGCGTCACGCGCGACATCAGCGCCTTCCTGATGCGCCTGTGGCGCCAGGGCGCGCTGTTCGGCTCGTCGCCCGAGCAGGCCTTCTACGTGAAGTGCGACAACGAGACGAACCCGCCCGAGGTCATCGACGCGGGTCAGCTCATCGTCGAGATCGGCATGGCCCCCGTGAAGCCGGCCGAATTCGTGATCTTCCGCATCGGCCAGATGCCCACCGGCGGCGACGTGGCCGAGTAGAGTGGAACGAGACTTGCAGTTCTGACCGTCACCGGGCCGCCGGCGATGTGCCGGCGGACCCGGACGGTTGGATTCCCAATCGCAACAGGAGACCAGCATGCCGAATCGCAGACCGCACGATCACATTGGCCAGTTCAACTTCAAGGTCGAGGTCGAGGGCGTGACCGTGGGCGCCTTCCGCAACGTCGAGGGTCTGGACAGCGAGACCGAGGTCGTCGAGTACCAGGACGGCGACGACATCATCCTCCGCAAGCGCCCGGGCCGCACGAAGTACTCGAACCTCACCTTCAAGCGCGGCTACGTCAACACCGACGAGCTGTGGCAGTGGCGCAAGAAGGTCATCGAGGGCAAGGTCGAGCGCAAGTCGGGCTCGGTCATCCTGTGCGCCGACGACGGCAGCGAAGTCATGCGCTACAACTTCTTCGAAGCGTGGCCGTGCAAGTGGAAGGGCTTCAGCCTCGACGGCAAGGGCAACGACGTGACGGTCGAAGAAGTCGAGATGGCCGTCGAGAAGATCGAGCGCGGATAGGTTCTGCTTTCCTTCCTTCCTTCCCTGATCTATCCTCCAGCCCACGACAACGCACAGAGCGCAGAGGTGCACCATGGCGTTCAAGACCGAGTTCGAGTTCACGCTGCCCAAGGGCTTCGTGGACAAAGACGGCGCCGTCCACAAGAAGGGGACGATGCGCCTGGCCACGGCCAAGGACGAGATCCTACCGCTGCAAGACTATCGCGTTCAGCAGAACCGCGCGTACCTCGTCGTCATCCTGCTGTCGCGCGTCATCGAGCGACTCGGCACGCTCGCGTCGATCAATCCTGCGGTCATCGAGAACCTGTTCAGCGCCGACCTGGCGTACCTGCAGGAGTTCTACCGCAAGATCAACGAAGAGGGCACGAGCAAGCTGAAGGTCAACTGCCCGGCCTGCAAGCACGAGTTCGAGGTCGACATCGGGTCCGGCGTGGGGGAATGATCAGCTACCCCCTGGACCGACTGTACCAGGAGGTAGCGTACATCGCCTACCACTTCCACTGGGCCTACGACGACGTGCTGGCCATGGAGCACGGCGAACGTCAGGTCTGGATCAAGGAGATCTCCGCCATCAACAAGGAGATCAACGAATCCCGCCGCTAGAGGGGTGAAAGCATGAGCACCGTCCGTCCGCCGGGCGTCTACCTCGACAACGACCTCCAGCAGCGACACGCGGCGCTGGCGTTGCACCCGACGGGCATCCCCGGTTTCCTCGGGCTCACGCAGCGCGGACCCCTGAACATCCCGGTGCGCGTCACCAACGTCGAAGCGTTCGAGCGCATCTTCGGGCGCCTGTCGCTCGGTACCTACCTCGAGCCCTCGATCCGCGGCTTCTTCGAGAACGGCGGGCGCGAGTGCTTCGTGCTGCGGGTCGCGCACCAGCGCGAGAACGGGCCGGGGGTCGCGGCGCGCGCTGCCACGGCCGACGTCCGCGATCCGAAGAGCCGGCGGCGCTACATGGTCCGGGCGTCGTCCGAGGGTTCGTGGGGCAACGACGTGCGCTTCAAGATCGACCGGACGGCAGGTCGCCTGCGCACGGTGCTCACCCTCGACGCCGCCGAGGGCGATACGGTGCTGAACCTCAAGTCGGTGGCCGGTCTCACGCGGGGCACCGCCCTGCGGATCCACGACGACCAGGGCGAGACCTGGCGATTCGTGCAGGTGGCGGCGGGCAAGCAGGTCGCGCTCGACGCTCCCCTCGACCGCGTCTACAAGTCCAGCGCGCCCACCACGATCGAGACCCTCGAGTTCGACCTCTCGGTGCGCTCGCGCGACGACCACGAGGTCTTCCGAAACCTGTCCGTGGCGCCCTTCGCCGACGACTACTTCGTGCGGGCCGTGGGCGAGCGCTCCCGCCTCGTCCGCATCGACGAGCTGACCCCCGAGATCACGTTGCCCGACAGCCTGCCCGGCGAGCGCGACTGGCAGTCCCTCGAGGGTGGGGAGGACGGTCTCCATGCCGTCACCCCCGGCGACTTCATCGGGGCGTCGGCGCAGGTTGGTGTTCGCACGGGCCTGCTCGCGTACGAGGAGGTCGAGCAGGTCGACCTGCTGGTGATTCCAGACCTCATGTGGTGTGCAGACCACAGCGAGGGGTTCCGTACGCTCAAGGACGTCGAGATCGTCCAGCAAGAGGTCATCTCGCTGTGCGAACGACTGAAGGACCGCTTCGCGCTGCTCGATATCCCCCCGTCGCAGGGCACGCGGTCGGCGATCCAGTGGCGCAAGATGTTCGATTCCGCCTTTGCCGCCTTCTACTATCCGTGGGTCGCCATCCAGCAGGGGGGCCAGGAGCGCCTGATCCCGCCGTCGGGGTTCGTGGCCGGCGTCGTCTCGCGGGTCGACCGTGGTCGGGGTGTGTTCCACCCCCCCGCCAACGAGGCTATCGAGAGCGCCGTCGACCTGGAACTGATCTTGCAAGACAAAGACCTCGGAGAACTGAACCGCGAAGGCGTCAATTGCCTCAAGTCGTTCCCGACCCGCGGCATTCGAATCTGGGGCGCGCGCACGGCGAGCAGCGACCCGATGCAGCGCTTCGTGAACGTCCGGCGCGAAATCGGCGCGATCGTCAAGACGCTCTCTCGCGACCTGCAGTGGGTCGTGTTCGAGCCGAACGAGTCGGGCCTCTGGAAGCGCGTGGCGATGGACGTGCAGTTCTTCCTCTACGATTTGTGGAAGCAGGGCTTCTTCCGGGGCGGCAGCCCCGAGGAGGCCTTCTTCGTGAAGTGCGACTCGGAGAACAACCCGGCCGAGGTGCGCGAAGCCGGCATGGTGGTCATCGACGTGGGAGTCTCGCCGGTTCGACCGGCCGAGTTCGTCACGTTCACCATCACCCAGACGGCCGACGAGCACGGGCCGGGAGTAGGCGTCTAGGCTGCGGACCGTCGCAGTCGTCTCTCGCAGACGGGAGGTAGCGGATCATGGACGTAGCGAAGGTCGGATCGAACGTGGCGAGCGGCGTGGGTGGCGCGGTCGCGGGCAAGGTCCTGAGCGGCGCGACGAGCGCGCTGTCGAAGGTGCCCGGCGTGGGCGGCATTTTGGCCCGCACGCTGAGCGCCTACGCCAGCGCGGCCACGGGCAACGAGTACCCGAACGTCGCCTTCCGCTTCGGCGTCGAGATCGACGGGATCGTCGCCGCGCAGTTCACCGAGATGAACGGCGCCGATTGGGAGATGGCCCCCGAGAGCTTCCACGAGGGCGGCATGAACTTCCACCAGCGGCACCTCACGATGCCCGCGAAGTTCACGCCCCTCACGCTGAAGCGCGGCTTCACGTCGGGGGGCAGCGAGTTCTTCCTGTGGATGAAGAGCCACTTCGAAGACAAGAAGTACAAGCGCCGCAACCTCTCGGTCGTGGTCATGAACCAGGAGGGCATCGAGGTCGGGCGCTTCAACTTCAAGAACGCTTTCATCTCGAAGTACACGGGGCCGTCGCTGAACGCGAGTGACAACAACGTCGCCTTCGAGAGCGTGCAGCTCCACTACGACTACTTCGAGTACCAGCCGCGCGACCTCAACGAGGTGATGATGGAGTCCGCGGCGGCGCAACTCGGTTCCATGGCCATGGGCATGTTGCCGGGACGCTAACCAGCGGGGCGAGGTACCGATGCTTCCCGAGTGGTGGCTACAGTTCGACCGACGCTTCCTCGAGAGCCGCGCGGCCGCCTTCGCGGGTCGCCTGGCGCAGGGCAGGGGGCCGGCCTCGTTCCTCACGGCGATGGAGTCCCGGCTCTCCGGCATGCTCACGCGCTCCGGTTGGCTCGAGAGCTTCCTGGTCCGCGGACCGGCGCACGACTCCGGCCTCGCCTTCGGGTACGACGATTTCGCGGCGCCCGAGTTCAACTGGCTCACGATCGAGGACGAGCTCGACGACCTGACCGAAGAGGCCGCGCTGTCGTGGCTGCGGCGCGTGGCGCCCTCGCATCCGGTGGCGCGGCGGCTGCAGTCGATGGCGCGCGCCACTCCTCGCGGCTCGGCGACGCCGGCGCGGGGCGGCCGGGTGACGAAGCCGGGCTCGCGAGCCGGCGCTCCAGCGCCGACCGCCGGTGTTCGGCGCGCGGCCACCGGCCAGGCCCGGCGCGGCGCGAGCCTCGCTGCGGGACCCGACGCTTCGGGCCCCGGTGCCCCGAATGCCACGCCATGGGCTTCCGAAGACGCCGCCAACGTCGAAGCGCTCCTGGCGCCCCCGAGCGGGCTCCCGAATGACCAGGCCCCCGAGGTCCGCGCCCCCGCGCTGTCGCTGGCCGAGGTGGCCGGGCTGCCGGGCGCCGAGGCCGTCCATGCGGTCTTGCGCGGGCTGGCCGGGGTCGCCGACGAGACCATCGAGGCTGGGGTCACGCCGCGATCGTTGCTGCGCGCGCTGCTCCAGCAGCGCCGAACCGAGGCCGGCGTCGCGCCCCGGTCGCAGGCCTTCGCCGACGCAGGCGGCGGCTCCGAGCGCGTGTGGCTCCAGGCGGCCGACGAGGCCGCTCGCGAGCCCTCAATCCTTGGCACCAACGCGGGTCGTACGGCCCGCGCCCAAAGGGCCGCGCCTCTCTCCGACGTGCGCTTCGCCGAGACCCTGGCCATGGCGCCGGCGCTTCGCGAGATGTCCGGGTTGCGCCCTCGGCACGCCGGGTCGGCGTCGAACACGTACGAACGCCGCGCCGAGGCCGCACGCTCGCGTCAGGGCTTCGCCCCTGAGTTCGAGGCCCCGACCGCTCTCGATCGGGCCGGGACCCCCGAACTCCGACGTGCCGCGCTCGAAAGCGGCAACGGCGTTGTCGCGCCGCTTGCGCCGCTCGCGCCGCTCGCGCCGCTCACCGGCCGGCTGGGTTCGACCGAGGCGGGCGGAGGGCCCGCCGCCCGCCGTGGGTCGTCGCTGCATCGAATGATCGGCGGCACGGCCGCCCGCGGCCTGCAAAGCACTCCGTTGCTCCGCGCCCTCTTCGCCGCGACCTCCTCCCCGCGCGAGGGCTCCGGGCTCTTCGCCGGCGACCTGCTCGGGGCCAGCGATCCGCGGCTCTCCGCGATCGATCTCGGCGGTGCGAGCGAGCGCTTCGTCCCCGTGTCGTTCGGCGAGTCGTTCGCGGCGTGGGCCGGCGTCGAGCCCAGCGCGATCGAGTCGCGCGTTGGGAGCGTCGTGCCCGATGACGAGCGCGTGTGGCTCCAGTCCAGTCCCGACTCCGACTCCGAGTCAGGCGTCGGTGGCCCGAGCACCTCGATGGCGCGTCCGTCGCGTTCGAAGGCTCCGACGAAGGGCGTAACGACGGCCGCCGCGGTTGCGCGCGACCCGGGCGCGAGCACCGGGCGTCGCGTCGACGCGGGCGTCGCAGAGGCGTCGCCGCCGGTCGGTCGTCGTCCGCGCGGCGTAGCGTCCAGGGTCGGGCCCCCCATGCCGATGTTGGTCGACAGCCTGCGCCGAGCGCTCGAGGCCCGAGAGGGCGTGTCGACCAACCTCGACGCGTTCGCGCGCCTGACGGAGGTCATCTCCACGCAGCGGGCCGCTTCGCGCGCCGACCATGCGAGAACGAGCGCCGCGCGCGTCGGTTCGCGGGGCCAGGGCACCGTCGAGACCGCTACCGAGCCCTCGAGCCCGGAGCAAGCGACCGCTTCGACGACGCGCACCGCGCCGACGCGCGTCGCCGCGGCGGGCAGGCTGCCCATCGGTTTCGCCTCGACGCTGCGCGGGCCGAAGGCCGCCGAGAACACGTCGTTCCCGTCCTCCGACGTCGACGACACGCGGGCAGCCAGGCCGGCGGGCTCCCGGCGGTCGGCGGTCAAGCTGAGCGGGCTGATGCTCGACGAGAACGGGTTGCCGCAGGTGGGGCGCGGTTCGCGCACCCGCTCGCTGGCGCCGCTCTCCGAGTCTCTGGCGTTGCTGGCCGCGAGTGAAGGTGATTCGCCCGAGAATGGCACGAGGGGCAGCGAAGCGGCCGCCGAGCGGGTCGCCGCGAAGGCTGCCGTCGACGCCGTTCGCGCGGCCATCGCCTCCTGGGAGCACCGCGTCGCGGCGGCTGAGCCGAACGTCGCGGGGGGCGAGACGCCTCGCCGCGTCGAATCGCCGACGGCGCTCGGCAAGAAGGTCAAGGGCACGAAGAGTTCCCCGGCGCTGGCTGCGGCGGCCTCCTCGGGCGGCGCGGCGAGCAGGTCCGCCGAGGGCGCGAAGACCACCTCCGCGAGGGCGGGGTTCGACGACGCTCCCGTGTCGGCGCCGAACGCCGCGACCTGGTCGCGGCTGGGCGCGCTCGCGAAGGCCACGGTCGGCGCCGACGTCGACGCCGCCCAGAGCAACGGCTTCATCGCCGCGCTGGCGGCCCGACTGGGCGTGGCCGAGGTCACTCCCGAGGCGCTGCGCGAGGCGGTCGCGGCGGCTTCGGCCGGATCCGTGTTCTTCTCGACGAGCACCGGACGGTCCGAGGCCATTGGCGCGACGACGAGCCTGCGCGGGCCGATCGCTGGGGGGCGGTCCCCGGCGGGCCTGACGGCCTCGACCCCTGAGACCATGGTGGCGGGTGCTACGCGGGCTTTGGCGTTCGGTGACCGCGTGCTCTCCTCGTCGCTACCGGCGTCCGGCGTGCGCGAGGACGAGTCCTCGGTCCGAGGCGCGGCCTACGAGGTGCGGACCGGCGACGACAGCTTCGCCTACGTGAGCCTCGCCGCCTCCGAAAACGAACCCGATGCGCGCGGCGAGGGAGTTCGTGGCAGCGGTGTTCGTGCGGGTGCGACCAAGGCGTCGGGGAGGGCTTCGAGAAGCGGCATTACGGCGATCGGCGCACGGCGTGCGGCCGTCAACGCTCCCGCGTCGGCGTCGCTCGTGAGCCCGACCGAAACCGTAGCGGTGCGTTCGCGCCTGGCGGCGGCCCTTCGTTCGGTGGTCCAGGCGTCGCCGGGCGTGCTCGCGCCGCAGGCAGCGCGCCTGGCGGCCGAGTTGGGAGCCCGCGTGTCGAGCGGAAGGGCGCTCTCGGCCTCCGAGGCCACCGCCGTTCTCTCCACGCTGCGGTCGGCCGGTCTCGCGAGCCCGTCGGGGCTCTCGCGGTTGCTCCAAGCGTCGTCGGGCACGTTGCCGGCGGCCCCCTCGGTCACGTCGGCGGCCTGGTCGCGGGCCGAGGCCTGGCAGGGGCTCCCGGCCCTGCGGGCCAGCGCGTCCCCCGCGAGCGGCGAGGCGTCGGGCGTGGTTCGCGGCGGCGTCGCGGCGCCGGCAGGCGTCGGTGCGGCGGGCCTCGAGGGCTTGCGCTTCGACACCATCGAGCGCCTGACCGGTGGGGCGGGGCGCGTGGGAGGCAACCTGTCGACCTGGCTGCGCGAGCCGAGCGCTCGCGGCGACGCCAGTTCGGGTAGAGGTGGCGGGGCGTTGCAGGTCGTTCCGGGCCTGGCCGGGCGAACGCTCGGCCTGGCGGGATGGCTCCTCGGCACGTCGGGTGAGCCCGACTGGCATGGCGTCGGCTCCACGCGTCCGGGCAACTACCCCGGAGCCACGCCGTCCGACTGGCTGCACCTCGACGGCGGCGACGAAGCAACGGGTGGCGAAGCATCGACAACCGCTCGCTCCCAAACCGGCGTCAAGGCCGCGAAGCCGTCGCGGGCGCGCAGGCAGGCAGGCTCGGCGCAGTTGGTGCAGGCAGGGAGCGTTCGCCCCGTCAAGGGCCTCGAGGCGGCGCGGGCGTCGGTGACGTCCGAGGCCGGCAGGGCCGCGCGAACCCTCGGTCCGAACCTCGGCACGTGGCTCGCTCCGCGTGCGATCGAGGCGGTTGGGGCGCCGACGGGGCTTCGGCCGGCAGGGGCGCTCTCCGGGGCTCGTGCGTCGACGTTCGGCCTGGCCAGCGCGGGCTCCGAGGCGTTGAGCGCCGAGGCGGTCGGCGAGTGGCTGCGGCTCGAGCCCGAGGCGCGCAGGGGTGTCGACAACGAGGTGGCCGCGCCGTCCCGTTTTGCCGCGACGGGGCGTGGGGCGTCGGCCGGACTCTTCAGTGAGAGCCTCTCGGTGCCCATGGCCGAGCGCTTGCAGCAGACGCTGGCGTCCATGGGCGCGGCGTCGCTGGCCTCCGACCGATTTGGCAGCGGCACGTCCGAGGCGCACGCCGATCTCTCCAGGCTGGGGGGCAGCGTGCTCGACCTGGTGTCGCTGGCCGGCGAACCCGCGCTGCAGGGCGCGAGCGGCGAGGCTGGAACGGTCGCGAAGGGTCGTGCGGGCCGCGGTGCCACCGGTCGCACCACCTCCTCGCGAGGGGCCGATCGAAGCGTGACGGGCGGCAGCGGTGCGGGCTCGACAAGTACGGCTTTCGCGCCGCTCGAGGCCGCCAGGGTCGCCGGTCTGCGTTCGCGCGTCGGCGGGTGGTTGGCCACCGTGTACCAGGGCGCGGCCATGTCGGGCGCGCTGCAACGCGGGCGCGCGCTCGAGGGCTTCGCGAGCCTCCTCCAGGGCGGCGGCACGGCGTCCGAGGCGGCGCGTGTGTTCAGCATGCTGGGGCAGGGCGCGTCGAGGACCCTCCTCGACTTCGTGGGAGAAGGGGCGTCGCCGGCGGCTGCCCAGGCGAGTCCGGCGCGCGCGTCGGCGTACCGTCCGGGCACCAGGCAACCCGTCGGGCGTCGCCCCGAGGGCAGCGTGGGACCCACGGTGGTCACGGGTCCGCGCGCGGCGGGAGAGGCGGTCGGGGCTCCAGGGGTCTCCGAGGCCTACGCCGCGCAGTCGGGCGCCGACCTCGGCGCGTTCGTCGAGACCCCCTCGGCGTTCCGCCGTGACGCGTCGGCGTTCTTCGCCCAGACGGCCGAACCCGCCTCCGATCATCGGGGGGGGCTTGGCACGGGCGGCCTGGCGCTCCCGCTCGTGAGTCCGGTGGTCAACGTGGTGTCCGAGGCCGCGAGCTTCAGCCAGGCGGGCTCCCCCCGCGCGGGCGGCGCTGCGGTGCGCGAAGAGGTCACCACGAACGTGGAGCGCGTCTCGAAGGGGCGCGACGAGTCCGAAAAAGAGCTGCGGAAGGTACTGCCCGAGTTGGTAGAGATGCTCCGGCGGCGCATGCGCACGGAGCGCGAGCGTCGCGGTCTTCTGTGAGGCCGGGCGGCGAGAGGCTGGGAGGTAGGCGATGAGTATGCTGAAGGGCGCGCTCGACAAGCTCACGGGACAGGTCAAGGCGAACTTCACCGGGAAGGACTTCAAGTTCCGGGAAGCCGACGCCTACAAGTTCCAGGGCGACGGCGACTCCGCCACGGCCAGTGGCAGCCTTTCGAAGGCCAAGCTGGTCGTGGTCGACGACAAGTGCTCGTTCAAGAACGAGGAGTTCGTCTTCCAGTACAACCCCAACGAGGTGGAGATCACCAAGAAGGTGAGCTACGCATCGGGCATGGTGGGGTTCGACGTTCCGGAGCGCCAGTTCTCGGGCGGCATGCGCTCCATGTCGTTCAAGGAGGTCGTGTTCGACACGGCCGAGACCCGCGAGAGCGTATGGGTGAAGTACATCCAGAAGTTCGAGAAGCTCGTGCACCTCGACGAAGAGTTGCACCGGCCGCCCCACGTCATGCTCGTCTGGGGCAAGTTCCTCGAGAACGGGCAGGGCGGTAGCGGCAGCGCCCAGGTGATGGACTCGTTCATGTGCGACGTCACCGAGTTGAAGGTCAAGTACACCATGTTCCTCGAGGACGGCACGCCCGTCCGCGCGCGCATGACCCTCACGCTCGAAGACGCCGAGAACAAGGCCGAGAAGAAGTCGCCCGACTACGCCAAGGTCTACGTGGTCCGGCGTGGTGACACGCTGCAGCACATCGCCTTCCGCGAGTACGACGATCCGGGCGAGTGGCGGCGCATCGCGCGCACCAATGGCATCGACGATCCTCTGCGGGTCAAGCCGGGCACGCGCCTGCTCATTCCGCCAATCCTGAAGTAGTCGCGAACCACCCTGCGAGTGAGGGAACGCCATGGCCCAGGATGATGCCAACGCCATCGCCAACATCACGCTCAAGATCGACGGCAAAGAGGAGATCTCGGGCGACGAAGGATCGCTCTCGTTCAAGAACGGCGAGAACATCTTCGGGCTGCGCGTCGAGAAGCAGTTGAACGCGCCGAACTACTTCTCGGTGCAGTTGTCGATGGTGAAAGACGAGAAGCCCGTCTTCCTCGACCAGCCGCTCGAGGGCAAGCCTGTCGAGATCATCATCGGCTACGAGGCTCAGAAGGGCGAGACCGTCTTCAAGGGCGAGGTCTCGTACATCGAGCCGAACTTCAACCGAGAGGGCAAGAGCTTCCTCGAGCTGTCGGGCTACGACCTTTCGCACCGCCTGACGCGCGGCAGCTTCTCGAAGGTGTGGGGCGACGGTGTGAAGGAGGCCGGCAAGGCCGACGCCATGGTCAAGGAGATGGTCTCCGCGTCCGGCGACCTCGACGGGGGCTCCGACAACCTGGCGCCCGGCGGAGGGGCCACCTCCAGCACCCAGTTGCCGTACGTCGCGCTGTACAACACGAACCTGTTCCAGTTCGCGCGCGCCATGGGCTTCGACGTGGCGGCCGATGATCGCAAGGCCGAGAAGAAGATCCTGTTCCAGAAGATCGAGCCGTCGAAGTCGCCGATCATCACCATCTGCCGCGAGCGCGAAGAAGGTACGGCACCTGCGATATCGATGCGGGCACGCTTCCAGTTGTCGACCATCCGCCAGTACAAGAAGGTGGTGGTCAAGGGCTGGGACCCCAAGGCCAAGAAGGCCATCGTCGGCGAGGCCACCTCGAGCGACTACAGCTTCGGCGGCAAGGACGGCGCGAAAGCCAGCGGCAAGGCGCACTACGGAAGTGACAGCAAGGGCAAGGTCTACACCGTGGTCGACCAGCCCGTCACCTCCAAGGCCGAGGCCGAGGGGCTGGCCAAGGCGCTCTTCAACCGCTTCAGCATGGACTTCGTGACCGGCGAGGTCGAGATCGTGGGCACGCCGAAGGCCGAACCGGGCGAACTGGTCGAGCTCAAGCAGTTCGGCACGCGCTTCGACGGCAAGTACCTGATCGGCGCCTGCGTGCACTCGTATTATCCCGACGGGGGCGGCTACCGCACCACCCTTCAGTTATCCAGGAATTCGCAGAACGACGCCTGACCGACCTTCCGTTACAACAGCTCGCCCTGGTCGGTGCCGGGCCGCGGCGTGAGGCCCAGGTGCCGGTACGCGGCGCCCGAGGCCACGCGCCCGCGCGGGGTGCGCTGCAGGAAGCCCTCCTGCAGCAGGAAGGGCTCGACCACGTCTTCGAGGGTCGTGCGATCCTCGCCCAGGGCCGCGGCCAGGGTGTCGAGGCCGGTGGGACCGCCCCCGAACTTGACCACCAGGGCGTCGAGGTAGCGGTGATCCAGGCGGTCGAGCCCGGCCTCGTCAACGTCGAGGCGGTCGAGCGCGTACTTGGCGAGCTCGACGTCGACCTCGGGGCGGCCCTTGAACACCGCGAAGTCGGCCACGCGGCGCAACAGCCGGTTCGAGATGCGGGGCGTGCCGCGGCTGCGGCGGGCGATCTCGCGGGCGGCGTCGTCGGCCAGGGGCACGCCGAGCACGGCGGCGGAGCGCAGCACGATCTGCAAGAGCTCGGAGGGCGGGTAGAACTCGAGGCGGAACACGATGCCGAAGCGATCGCGCAGGGGGCTCGTGAGCAGGCCCGAACGAGTCGTGGCGCCGATGAGCGTGAAGCGCTTGAGGGGCAGGCGGATGCCGCGCGCGTGCGGGCCCTCGCCGATGACGATGTCGAACAGGAAGTCCTCCATGGCCGGGTAGAGGTTCTCCTCGACCGCGGCGTTCATGCGATGGATCTCGTCGATGAAGAGGACGTCGCGCTCCTTCAGGTTCGACAGGATGCCGGCCAGGTCACCCTTGCGCTCGAGCGCGGGGCCCGAGCACACGTGGATGTCGGAGCCCATGGCGTTGGCCACGATGTGCGCCAGGGTGGTCTTGCCGAGCCCGGGCGGGCCCGAGAGCAGCACGTGATCGAGCGCCTCGCCTCGCTGGCGGGCCGAGTCGACGAAGACGTGCAGGTTCTCCTTCAGGCGCTCCTGGCCGACGAAGTCCTCGAAGCGCACGGGGCGCAGCTTGTTCTCGGCCTGGCCCTCGTCGGTGGGATCGTCGGCGGCGGGGGCGGGCGCGGCGCGGCGGATCAGGTCGTTGCCGTCCACGTCAGCCTCCGATCATGCCGAGCGCGCGCAGCACGGCGGCCTCGATGCTGGCGAGCGAGTCGGCCTCGGGCTTGAGGCGGGCGAGGACCGGGTCGATCTCCTTCTTGCGGTAGCCCAGGTTCTCGAGCGCAAGGCGAAGCTGCCCAAGCAGGGCGTTGTCGGCCGACACCGAGGGCTGCGCGCCGGGGTCGGTGAGCCCGAGCAGCGCGAACGAGGGCTTCTCGGCCAACTCGACCAGGATGCGCTCGGCGGTCTTCTTGCCCACGCCGGACAGGGAGGTGAGCGCCCGCAGGTCGCGCCCACGGATGGCCGACACCAGGGCGGGCGTCTCGAGCTGCGACAGGATGTTCAGCGCCAACTTCGGGCCGATGCCCGTGATTTGCGTGAGCTCGAGGAAGACCGAGCGTTCGACCAGGGCGCCGAAGCCGATGAGCTGGATGGCGTCGTCGGACACCTGGGTGTGCACCCAGAACGCGACGCGCTCGCCCTCGGCCGGCAGCGCGGCGAGGGTGCGCTGGCTGGCCAGCACGTCGTAGCCGACGCCGCCCACGTTGACGATGGCCGACGTGGCGCCGCGCAGCAACAGGGACCCTTCGAGGTAGGCGATCATCGCGAGAATGCTCCGAGGTGGTGGGCGTGGCAGACGGCGACTGCGATGGCGTCGCTCTGGTCGAGGCGGCGGACGTCGCCGACCCCCGTGAGCACGCGCACCATCTGGTACACTTGCTCCTTGGTGGCCTGGCCCTTGCCGACCAGCGCCTTCTTGATCTGGGAGGCCGAATAGTCGAACACGGGCACATCGTGGCTGCGGGCCGCGATGAAGATGGCGGCGCGGGCGTAGGCCAGCTTGATGACGCTGGCGACGTTCTTCTCGTAGAACACGTCTTCCAGGGCGACGGCGTCGGGCTGGTGGAGCGCGAGGAGGGTCTCGAAGGCCAGGTGGATGCGCGTGACGCGATCCGCCAAGGCCTCGTCTTTCGGCTCGAGGGTGCCCGAGTCGACGACGCGGTACGTGCTGCCCGTGAGTTCGAGCACGCCGAATCCCGTGACTCGCGAGCCCGGATCCACGCCGATCACGCGCACCTCGGCCTCCCTCAACGTCGCGGCGGCTCTTTGCGGGGTTCATGGTAGTTGAAGGGTCGGCGTCGATCCATTATATTCGGCCCAGTCTTCCGTACGGCGGGGCGAGGCCATGGCGAAGAATCGCAAGGGCGGACGCAGCGCTCAGCGTTCCGGGGGCGGCATGCTGTCGGGGATGCGCAAGGGCTTCCGCGGCATGGTGCACGGCGAGGCCGAGAAGAAGAAGGAGAGCACGTTCTGGAACGTGTTCTTCTACCTGGCCGCTGGCGGCCTGGCGGTGCTGCTCATCTTGCGCTGGCTCGACTGACATGGCGGGCCGCACTCCCGACAGCGGACCCCCGCGCGAAGAGGTCACGAACCCCAAGCTGCGTGTACCCGACAGCGGCCCCGGTCGCGACGACGGCGCGCGCGCTCCCCGGCGATCCACCGAGGGGCCCGTCATCGACGGCGATTTCCGGCTCTTGCGACGCATCGGCATCGGCGGCGACAGCGAGGTCTACCTGGCCGACCAGCTCAGCCTCGACAACCGCAAGGTGGCGCTGAAGGTCTACCGGCCCTCGGCCGCCACCGCCCGCCGCGACAGCCCGTTCCTGCGCGAGCGCCGCCTGCTCGCCATGGTGACGTCCGACGTGTTTCCCTCAGTCTACCGCTCGGGCATGGCCGACGCGCAGCGCCCCTACCTCGCCATGGAATACATCCATGGCAAGTCGCTGGGGCACTTCTTCGAGCGGGGCGACGAGGCCTTCTCGTGCGACGTGGCGCTGCGCGTGCTCGAGCGCCTGGTCGAGGGCCTGCACGAGCTGCACCAGGCCCACATCGTGCACCGCGACCTGAAGCCCGACAACGTGATCCTCACGCCCCGCTGGCAGGGGCACTTTCGCGTCAAGATGCTCGACTTCAGCCACGCGCGGGTGCCCTTCGGGCAGGAGAACCGCGGCGTGGCCGAGGACGCCGACCTGTCGGGGACGCAATACTACATGGCCCCCGAGCAGGTCGAGAAGAAGGGCACCGACGAGCTGACCGACATCTACAGCCTGGGCGCGCTGCTCTACGAGATGCTCACGAGCGTGCGGGCCATCCAGCCCTATCAGGTGGCCAAGGGCATGGACTTCTTCGAGTACATGGCCAAGGGGCTGCCGGTCCCCACGCGCCCGGTGGGTACGTTTCGCCCCGATCTGCCCCCCGAGATCGACGGCGTCATCGCCAAGGCTTGCGCGCGCGACCCGCATGACCGATACCAGAGCGTCGTCGAGCTGCACGACGCCGTGAAGGCGGTGCTCGCGTCGCAGGCGACCAACGCCGTCGAGCCCGACACCGGCGGGCGCGTCAACGTGTTCCGGCGCATGGTCGACCGGCTGAAGGGGTGAGTCGCCGCATGATCGAGTTGACGGTGGCCACGCGTCACGCCGAGGAGTTGCAGGACATCACGCGCGAGGTGCAGCAGGCGCTGGCCGACCTGGGCGTACGCGAGGGCGTGTGCACGGTGTTCGTGCCCCACACCACCGCCGCCGTGACCGTCAACGAGAACGCCGACCCCGACGTGCGGCACGACCTGCTGCTCGGGCTCCGCGAGATCGTGCGCGATCTTCCCGGCTTCCGGCACGCCGAGGGCAACTCGTCGGCGCACCTCAAGTCGAGCCTGGTGGGCTGCACGACCACGGTGCCGGTCGAGGGCGGGCGCCTGCGGCTCGGCACGTGGCAGTCGATCTTCTTCTGCGAGTTCGACGGGCCGCGCACCCGCAAGCTGTGGGTGTCGGCGCAAGGAGAACGATGATGGCGATCCTCCTCGACGGGAAGCTGCTGGCGGCGCAGAAGGAAGCCGACTTCGCGGCCCGGGTCTCGGCGTTGGCCGCGCGCGGCGTGACCCCGGGGCTCACGGTGCTGCTGGTGGGCGACGACGCGGCCAGCCAGGTGTACGTGCGCAACAAGGAGCGCGCGTGCGGGCGCGTGGGCATCGCGTCGTCGATCGTGCGCCTGCCCGCCGCCACCCCCGAGCCCGAGGTGCTCCTCAGGCTGGAGCAGTTGAACCGCGACCCCGCGGTGCACGGCATCCTGGTGCAGCTCCCGCTGCCGGGGCACATCGACGAGGCTCGCGTGCTCGAGGCCATCGCGCCGCACAAGGACGTGGACGGCTTCCACCCCCTGAACGTGGGCCGTCTGGTGGCCGGGCTCGATGGGTTCGTGCCGTGCACTCCCGCCGGCGTCATGGAGATGCTGCGCGCGTGGGAGGTGCCGCTCGAGGGCCGGCGCGCGGTCGTGGTGGGGCGCAGCGGCATCGTGGGCAAGCCCATGGCGCTGTTGCTGCTGGCCGCGAACGCCACGGTGACCATCTGCCATTCGCGCACCCGCGACCTGGCCGCCGAGGTCGGGCGAGCGGACGTGGTCGTGGCGGCGGTGGGGCGGCCCCGCATGATCCGTGGCGAGTGGCTGCGCGAGGGAGCGGCGGTGGTCGACGTGGGCATGAACCGCCTGCCCGACGGCAAGCTGTGCGGCGACGTCGACTTCGAGGGCGCCCTGCCGCGCGTGGGGTGGATCTCGCCGGTGCCTGGCGGCGTGGGCCTCATGACCGTGACCATGCTGCTCGCCAACACGCTCCGGGCGGCCGAACGGGCGACGGATTGCGCTTGACCCCCTCGAAAGCGCGTTGCTAGTATCCGCCCCGAATCTCGTGCAGGAATCGCCATGAAACGCACGCCGATCCACGAAGAACACCTGAAGGCCGGGGCTCGCATGGTCGAGTTCGCGGGCTACGACATGCCCGTGCTCTACACCTCGGTCATCGAAGAACACCTGCACGTGCGCCAGCACGTGGGCCTTTTCGACGTGAGCCACATGGGCGAGGTCGTGTTCCGCGGCCCCGACGCCCTGAAGGCGGTCAACCGCCTGCTCACGAACGACGTGGCGGCGCTCGAGGACGGCCGGGCGGCCTATTCGCCCATGTGCCTGCCCGGGGGTGGCATCGTCGACGACGTCATCGGCTACCGCCTCGCGTCCGACCACGTGATGGTCTGCGTCAACGCCTCGAACGTCGACAAGGACTTCCGGTGGATGTCCGAGAACAGCGCGGGGTTCGACTGCACGGTCACGAACGAGAGCGAGCGCTTCGCCCAGATCGCCGTGCAGGGCCCCAAGGCCCCGCAGTTGCTGGCGCGCTTGTTCGGCGACGAGTTCCTGACGCTCGCGCCGTTCCGCCTGCGCCAGAAGACGCTCGAGGGGCGGTCCATGATCGTGGCCACCACGGGCTACACCGGCGAGCGCGGCGGCGAGATCTACTGCGCCGCCGACGACGGCGCCTGGCTGTGGCGCACCCTGCTGGAGCGCGGCGCCGACCTGCAGACCCGGCCCATCGGCCTGGGCGCCCGCGACACGCTGCGCCTCGAGTACAAGTACTGCCTGTACGGCAACGACATCGACGAGACGACCAACCCGCTCGAGGCCGGCCTCGGCTGGACGGTCAAGTGGGGGCACGAGTTCCTGGGCCGTCCGGCCCTCGAGGCGGTGAAGGCCGCAGGGCCCGCGCGCAAGCTGGTCGGCTTCCGGCTGGTCGACAAGGGCATCGCGCGGCACGGGAACGAGATCTTCGGCGCTGCCGGCGAGCCCCTTGGGCACGTGACCTCCGGCACCATGTCGCCGAGCCTCGATGAACCCATCGGCCTCGCCTACGTGGCCGCGAGCAGCGCGGCGCTCGGCAGCGAGTGGTTCGTGGATCTCCGGGGCAAGAAGCGCAAGGCCGTGGTCGTGGCCACGCCATTCATCCAGAAGTCAAACTGAGTGAAAGCAGGGGAAACCATGGTCATCCCGAAGGAAAACCGCTACACGCGCGAGCACGAGTGGGCCCGCCTCGAGGACGGGATCGTCACGATCGGCGTGACCGACTATGCCCAGGAGAAGCTGGGCGAGATCGTCTACGTCGAGCTGCCCGACGAGAACGACGAGGTCCGCAAGGACGAGGCGTTCGGGGTGGTCGAGTCCACCAAGAACGCGTCCGACGTCATGGCGCCCGTTTCGGGCAAGGTGGTCGAGGCGAACGAGACGCTCGAGGAGAACCCCGAGCTCATCAACAACGACCCCTACGAAGAGGGCTGGCTCATCAAGGTGCAGGCCGAGGACGTGGCCGAGTTCGAAGAGCTGATGTCGGCCGACGAGTACCGCGAGTTCATCGAGAAGAACGAGAGCGAAGGCGACGAGGCGTGATGCGCTACTTCCCGAACACCGAGGCCGATGTCCGCGACATGCTCGCGGCCGTCGGCGTACCCTCGACCGATCAGCTCTTCCAGGACATCCCCGAGGTGGCGCGCGTGGTCGAGCGCTTGCGCCTGCCCGAGCCCCTCGACGAGCTCGGGCTGCTGCGGGCCGTCGAAGAGCTGGGCCAACGCAACCCCGGCGCGCGGGCCGACTGCTCGTTCCTCGGCGCCGGCGCCTACGACCGCTACGTGCCGGCCGCCATCGATCAGCTGCTGTCGCGCAGCGAGTTCTACACGGCCTACACGCCCTACCAACCCGAGATCAGCCAGGGCACGTTGCAGGCCATCTTCGAGTTCCAGTCCATGATCTGCGGGCTGCTCGAGATGGATCTCTCGAACGCGTCGATGTACGACGGCGCCTCGGCCCTGGCCGAAGCCATCCTGATGGTGCGGCGCCTCAGCCGCAAGCACCGGGTGGTGCTGGCCGGCGCGCTGCACCCCGACTACGTGCGCGTGGTGCACACCTACTGCGAGCCCTTCGCCCACGACCTGGTGGCGGTGCCGCCCCACGCCGGCACGGGCCAGATCGACCTCGCGGCGCTCGAACGCGCGGTCGACGCCGACACGGCGGCGCTGGTGGTGCAGTCGCCGAGCTTCCTCGGTACGGTCGAAGATCTCGAGGCCCTGGCCGCCTTCGCGCGCGCCCGGGGTCTGCTGCTGGTGGTGGCCTTCACCGACGCCCTGGCCTACGGCCTGCTGAAGCCGCCCGGACACTTCGGCGCCGACATCGTGGTGGGCGAGGGCCAGGCGCTCGGCCTGCCGCTCGGCTTCGGCGGTCCGTACCTGGGCCTGTTCACTTCCCGCTCCGACTACGCGCGCTCGATGCCCGGCCGCCTCGTGGGCCGCACCACCGACGCGCGGGGCGACGAGGGCTACGTGCTCACCCTGTCGACGCGCGAGCAGCACATCCGCCGCGAACGCGCCACCAGCAACATCTGCACCAACCAGGGGCTGTGCGCGCTGGCGTCGGCCATCTACCTGGCGTTGATGGGGCCGCAGGGCGTGAAGCGCGTGGCCACGGCCAGCCACCTGCTGACCGAACGTCTGAAGGCGCGCCTGCAGGCCGGCGGGCGGGTGACATTGCCGCTCTCGGGGCCCACGTTCTCGGAGTTCGTGGTCGAGCTGCCCATCGACGCCGCCGAGGCCGTGCGGCTCGGCCTGGAGCAGGGCCTGATGCCCGGCTACGCGCTCGGCGCCTACGCCGAGGGCTGGCAGAAGCGGTTGCTGGTCGCGGTTACAGAAAAGCGCACGCTGGCCGAGCTCGAGGCGCTGGCGGGCTTCCTCGAAGCGCTCGCCTGATCCGCGAGCCCGTTCGTTCTCACCTTCAAAGGAGGCTCCCATGACCCGCACCGCGCGGTTCGTCCTGTTCGCGATGCTGGCGCTGCTGGCGTTGCCCGCATGCCAGTGGACGCGCCTGAAGCTCGGCCTCGGCTACGACGTCGACGTGGCCGCCCCAGGAACCCCCGAGGCCGTGCTGCAGAGCGTGCTGAAGGCCGGCCTCGAGCCCGACGCCGAGAAGGGCTGGCTCGCGTTCCTGAAGCTCCTGCACACGAACCAGAAGGACAAGGGCTCCCTCGAGTCGTGGAAGGGCATGAAGTTCCGCGAGCTGCGCAAGAAGGCCTCGAACTACGTGAGCAACGTGTCTACCACCGGCTTCACGGTCAAGCGCATCCGCGAGGAGGACGACGGGAACATCTCGTACTTCCTGCATTCGCCCAAGACGGACATGCCCACGCCCTGCACCGTGAAGCCCGACCCCGAGCAGAGCAACGAGTGGCGCGTCACGCGCTGCTCGCTCTGACGAGGCCGTCCCCGCTGGACCAGGCCGCACGGCGGGCTGCGACCCGCTGAGGTTTCGCTTGACTTCCCCCGGCTGGCACGAATAATCGCGCGGGTCGGTTTCACCCCACGAGGGCCCCTCATGATCGACATGTCGAAGTACGGTAAGCGTTGGATCTGCCAGAAGTGCGGAGCCCGCTTCTACGACCTGAACAAGCCCGAGCCCATCTGCCCGAAGTGCGGCCACAACCAGCTGCTCGACTCCGACCCCGACGAGGATTTCCTCGAAGAGGAAGAAGAAGAGAAGGACGAAGTCCTGGCCGAGGAGGAAGACCTCGAGTTGGACGACAAGGAGCCGATCACCGAGGACGCCGACGCGGGCGAGGAAGAAGAAGAAGCGGCCGAGGAGTTCTGACCCGCGTCGGTTCGTCGCCGCGACGCGGGTTTTTTCCCGGGCGCGCGA
Source organism: uncultured Myxococcales bacterium (assembly GCA_964494475.1). Taxonomy (GTDB): domain Bacteria; phylum Myxococcota_A; class UBA9042; order CAZBRS01; family CAZBRS01; genus CAZBRS01. The sequence continues at coordinate 252,928 of CAZBRS010000001.1, forward strand.
AACGGGCCGAAAAAGGGTTGACACGGCCCGGTGCCTAATGTAGAAAGTCGCTCGCCTCCGGAAACGGAGGTGGTTCTCTGGCAACGCGGGAGTAACTCAGTGGTAGAGTGCAACCTTGCCAAGGTTGACGTCGCGGGTTCAAGTCCCGTCTCCCGCTCGTAGAAGAAGCCCGACTTCGGTCGGGCTTTTTCATGTCTAGCGACTAAGAAAAACTTTTAGCCTACTCTGCGCCCTTCCAGGGGTCGCCCTGGAGGAGCGGCAGGATCTCGCGTTGGACGTATCCGGCTGCGTCGGCCAGGTTCCAGGCGACGTCCGGCGCGATGAGGGGCCCGACGTCGGACAGGAATGTGTCGTCCGAGAGCTTCTCGTGCAGGTTCATCTCGAACTCTGCGCGGGTGACGCGCAGGCCGTCGTGCTCGAGGTAGCGGTTGAAGCAAGCGACCACGCGCTCGGCCGTGACGTCGGCCCTGCGGCTCGCGAGGAACAGGTCGAAGAGATCGCGACCCTTCTTGCGCTGGTACAGCGCGCGCAGCTTGGTGCCCAGGAGCTCGTCGAGTTGGTAGGTCTTCACCTTCGTGGCCCCTGAGAACCAGCGCGATCGCACGGCGAAGTCACGTTCCTCGATCCCGAACACGGTGAAGTGCTCGCGGGAGTTGATCTCGACCTTGAGGCGCATGGGGACTGGCGGCTGTCCCTCTGCGCTGAAGCGGTAGATCAACACGACACGGCCTTCCTTGGCCACGCGTTTGGGCTGGCCGAGCCACGGGTCGAGAGTGCGCCGGATGGCGTCGAGGACGCCGCCGATGGGCCCTGCCTCGACCTGTACCAGGTCGATGTCCTCCGAGTACCGCGCGGCCGGTCGAAGGTGAAGCTTGTAGAGGGCTGTCCCACCCCTGAACGCGAGGAGCCGCGCGACCTCGGGCTCGGCGAACATGCTGACGACGGCGCGCGTCAGGACCAGGTCCTGCTCGACCTGTGCGTCCATCGTCCAGGGCGCCTGCGCCCGCCACTCGGTGATGTAGTCGAACGGAATCACTGGTCGACCTCGACCTTCTCGTTCAGGAGCAGCTGCCAGCGCGGCTCTCGTGAAGCTTGGGAGATGGCCTTCCTCGATCGGAGCGGTACGTACTCCTTCGCCTTGCCGGCGACATAGGGGAAGATCGTCGCCGCGAGGTCCACGGCACCGACGTGCTCGAGCAGGTAGCCCAGTCGCTGAGCCCAGGGGAGCGGCGACCGCGTGGCTTCGACCGCGAGCCTCACGGGGTCTAGTACCTCGGCGAGCTCCGAAAGGACCGTCGCCACGTTGGACAGGCCTCCCGAGTGGCCCGGGTAGCCAACGAGGTCGAAGGCAGTCGCTTCAGGCGAGGAGACCCGGAGGACGCCCCGCAGGGTATTCCGCTGCACGGTCGGGATCTCTGCGACGTTGGCGCGCGCCACGAACTCCACGCGCACTCTACCGCACTGGATCGCGGGTCGGGCGGTCGCGATGACGACCTGGAAGACCATCGGCGCCTGGTGTGACGCGCCGTGCAAACTCGCCGCTGAGAGTAGACCCGTGTAGTAGGTCAGTCCGAGGTGCTCCATGAGTTGCGGTACGAATTGGTCGGCAGGCAGACACTGCAGGGCCCGGTACTCGGGTGGGACGACCAGGTGGAAGCCACGATGCGGCATCGCCACCCGACCCTTCTCACGCAGGCGTCGGATGGCCGCGCGCACCGCAACGGGAGCCGAACCCAGTGCTGCTGCAGCGTCCTCGGTGGTGAAGTGGTACCGCCCCCGGGCAACCAGGTCGTCGATGTAGGTGCCTATGTCCATGGTCATTCCCCGGAACTACGCGGCCAAAGTAACGCCAGACGTTACTTTTGACAACTACTTCCGGCGAGCGCTCCCGGCGCAGGCGAGCGCGCTTCAGGGAGCCGAGACAAGCGAGGCGGAGGACGGGCAGAGGAGGGCTGCTCGTTCCCCTTCTTCCGCAGGTACGGGAAGATGGCCTGGATCGCTGCCTTCTTGAGATCGAGTTCGACGCCGGCGTCCTACCGGGGCATATTCATGTCTGGATTCCTTCGCGCGACCCAGCGCCAGGTTGCAGCCAGACTTGACACGGCTCGGCACGGGCGATATGTATATAACCCGACCGACCGTTCGGTATGACTATGTCTTCCGAGGTGGCGCGTGCCGTCCACGAGCGATGAGACCAGGGGCCACGGAACCCGTGAGCGCATCCTGTCGGCCGCTCGGGAGTGCCTGGGTGAGCAGGGGGTGTGCCGGCTGACCATCGCCGAGGTGGCCCAGCGCGCCAAGGTGGCGGTGGGCACGGTGTATGCGCACTTCCCGGGCAAGCGTGTGCTCTTTCAGGCGCTGGGGGTCGGCGAGACCGACACCACGTGCCTGCGGGGCCGCGAGCGCAAGACGCAGGTGCTCCAGGCGGCGTTGACCGTCTTCCTCGAGAAGGGCTACGCCGAGTCGACCATGGAGGACGTGGCCGAGCGCGCGGGCCTCTCGAAGGCCGCGCTCTACGAGTACGTGTCGGGCAAGGAAGAGCTCTTCGCGCTCGCTATCCGGCGCGGCATCGACGACGAGCAGGTCGGCGCGTTCCCCTTCGACCTGCAGGGCCAGTGGGTGGGCCCGGGCGACGCGCCCTCCACCCCCGAGCAGCTGCTCCGTGGCTTCGGCAACTGGTTCCTCTCGCGGCACCACGACGAGCACCGCATCGCGTTCATGCGCATCGTGCTCACCGAGGGTACGCGCAACGCCACCTTCGCCAAGATGCACTTCGAGCACGTGGTCCTCGAGACCAACCGGCGCGTGTCGCTCGCGCTCATGCGGCTCGGCCTGGGCCCGGAGCGCGAGGTGCGCGACACGGCCCTGGCGTTCTCGGGGCAGCTCTTCTCGTGGATCCTGGTCAACCGGGTGCTCGCGCGCACGGCGGGGCAGGTCGAGGTCCCCTGGCTGGCCGATCCCGAGGCCGACGAGGAGGCCGTGGTCGAGCGCGTGGTCCAGATGTTCCTGCACGGCGATCCGGTGCTCCGCGCCGCGCCCATTCGAGACAGGAGTGCGTCATGAAGCTGCTCGTCTCCCTGGTGCTCGTCTTCGCCGCGACCGTCGCGCACGCGGCCCCCACGCTCACCCTCGACCAGGCGCTCCGCGACGCGAAGGAGCGCAACCTCGACCTGCAGTCGGCCCGCGCCCGGCTCGAGCAGGCTCGCGAGATCTCGAGCAAGGTCTGGGCCGGCTACCTTCCCCAGATCGCCGTGGGCGCGTCGTACACGCGCAACCAGTACGCCGCGGCCATCGACATGCCCACGGGCTATTACATCCGAGACATGGGCAGTCCGCTCGGGGGCGGGCCCGCGTTCGACCCCACGAAGCCCGTGGGCACCGACAACCCGCCCGGAGCCCCCAGCAACTACGTCATGATCCCCTCGGGCTACGACGCCATCGAGATCCAGAAGAAGGACATGCTGGGCGCCCAGGTGAGCGTGACGCAGGCGCTGCTCGTGCCCGCGCTCTGGCCCGCCATCCAGAACGCCTACCTGGCCGAGGAGGTGGCCGAGCTCGGGATCGCGAACGCCGAGCACGAGGTCCTCTTCGCCGTGGCGCAGCTCTACTACGGAGCCGCCGGCCTCAAGGAGGTCGTGGCGGTGCAGGAGCGGCTGCTCGAGAACGCGGTGATGCGCGAGAAGGACGCCAAGGTGCGCGTCGACGCCGGCGCGGTGCCCTCCATCTTCCTGGTGCGCGCCCAGATCGACCGCGCGCGGGCCGAGCAGGATCTGCTGCGGGCCCACAACGCCTACGCGTCGGCCCGCGTGGCGCTCTCTACGCTGCTCGACCGCGAGGGTGACTTCGACGTGGAGCACCCGGCGGAGCCAGAGGCCGCGCTGGCCGGTGGCGCCGACCGCCTCGACGAGCGCCCCGACGTGCGGCTGATCCGGCGCTCGTTCGACCTGGCCGAGGGTGCCGACGACGGCGTGGTGTACAAATACCTGCCGAACGTCGTGCTGCAGGGCCTGTGGCGCGTGGCCAACACCAAGGGCTTCAGCGACGCCTACGACTATTGGGCCGTGACCCTGGGCCTGTCGTGGACGCTCTGGGACGGCGGCGCCCGCGAGTCGGAGCAGCGCGAGGCTTCGGCCAAGGTGCGCGAGGCCGACCTGGCCCGTCAGGCCACGCTCCGCCGGGCGCGCGACGAGGTGCGGCGCGCCGAGCTCGACCTGGCCAGCGCCCGCGCGTCGCTCGTGAAGGCCGAGGAGCAGCGCCGGCTCGCCGCCGAGAACATGCGCCTGGTGACCGTCAGCTACAAGAGCGGCGCCGCCACGCAGGTCGAGCTCTCCGACGCCACCACGGCACTGGCCGCGTCCGAGGTGGGCGCGGTGGCCGAGTCCTTGAACGTGCAGCTCTCGGCGCTCCGCCTGCAGAAGGCCTCGGGCGCGTTTCACCCGTGAAGCACGTGGTACCCGAGAACCCCCAGCCGCGAACCAGGAGATGACCATGCCCCGCCTGCTCTTCCTCGTGCTCCTGTCGTCGTTCGTGTCCGGTTGCCACCCGTCGAAGGCTTCGACCGAGGCCCCCAAGCCCCTGACACTCCCGGCCGCCTCGGCGGTCGCGGGCGCCTCGACCGCATCCGCCGCCTCGGCAGAGGCCGGCGCGAGCCCGGACGTGCGCCCCGCCCGTGGGTTCGAGGCGTCGGGCACGGCCGGTCCCGCGCGCACCACGCGGCTCTCGACCAAGGCCGGCGGCATCCTGAAGGCCATCAAGGTGCGCGAGGGCGACCGCGTGCAGGCCGACCAGGTGGTGTGCGAGCTCGATCCCACCGACATCGTGCTCCGCGTCGAGGGCGCGCAGGTGGCCGTGGCGCAGGCCGAAGAGGGCGTGCGCTCGGCCGAGACCGACCTGAAGCGGGCCCAGTCGTTGTTCGACGGAGGGGCGCTCACCGACCAGTCGATCGAGAAGGCCAACCTGGGCGTGAAGATGGCCAAGCTGCAGTTGAGGGGCGCCCAAGTGGCCCTGCGCATGGCCCAGCAGGCCCTGGCCGACACGCAGCTGCGGGCGCCGTTCGCCGGCGTCATCACCAAGGTGCTGGCCGAAGAGGGGCAGATGATCACCATGATGCCGCCGGTGGTCGTGTTCGTGCTGGCCGACACCGAGACCCTCGAAGTGCGCGTGCCCGTGCCGGAGCGACGCCTGGCCTCGATCAAGATGGGGCAGGAGGTCGAGGTGCGGCTGCCGGCGCTCGGCCTCACGCGCAAGGCCAGGATCGACCGCATGGCCGACGTGGTCGACCCCATGACGCGCTCGGCCGAGGCCATCGTCCGGCTCGACAACACCGACCACGCCCTGCCTGCGGGCACGTTCGCGGCGGTGACCTTCCCGGGCGTGGAGTAGCACCATGGTCCTCTCCGACGTCTCCATCCGCCGACCCGTCTTCACCATCATCCTCTCGGCCCTGCTCATGGTGTTCGGGGTGCTCGCGTTCCCCAAGCTCGGCGTCGACATGATGCCGAAGATCGACAGCCCGTACGTGACCATCTCGGTGGTCTACCGTGGCGCCGACCCCGACGTGGTCGAGAACCGCATCATCAAGCCGATCGAGGACGCCGTCTCGACCATCTCGGGCGTGAAGACCATTCGCGCCTCGGCCGTCGAGAGCTTCGGCATGGTCATCATCGAGTTCGAGATGAACGTGCCCGCCGACCGGGCGGCGCAAGATGTTCGCGATAAGCTGGCGCGCGTGCAGGGCGACCTGCCCACCGACGCCGACCTGCCCATCATCGAGAAGCTCGAGATCGGCTCGGCGCCGGTCGTGTCGCTCGCCTTGCAAGGCCCGCCCGAGGCCACCATCGCCGAGATCACGTACTTCGCCGAGCAGAGGCTCCGGCCGCGGCTGCAGCGCTTCCAGGGCGTCGGCACGGTCGACCTGCTCGGCAAGCAGACGCGCGAGATTCAGGTGGTGGCCGACCCCGAAAAGCTGCGCACCTACAACCTGACGCTGGCCGACGTGGCGCAGCTCGTGCCCCTCGGCAACCTCGACGTGCCCGGCGGGCGCATCACCGTGGGCGAGACCGAGCTGCTGGTCAAGACGCACGGCGAGGCGCCCACGACCGCCGACCTCGCGAACCTGGTGCTGGCGAGCCCGGGGGGAGCGCCCATCCGCCTGAAGGACGTGGCGACCATCGACGACACCGTCGAGGAGGCCCGCACGCTGGCCGCCTTCGACGGCGCGCGCGCCCTCACGCTGTACGTGCGCAAGCAGTCCGACGCCAACACCGTGGCCGTGGCCGAGCGCGTGGTCGAGGCCATCACCAAGGGCGAGATCGAGCTGCCCGAGGGCTACTCGCTGAAGGTCATCCAGAACGCCTCGGTGTTCACGCGCCGCGCCATCGACGCCGTCGTCGACGACCTCATCCTCGGCGCCATCCTGGCCGTGCTGGTCATCCTGCTCTTCCTGCGCAACCTGCGGGCCACGTTCATCGCGTCGCTGGCGCTGCCCACCTCGGTCATCGCCACCTTCGGCGTGATCCAGGCCCTCGGCTTCACCATGAACAACCTGACCATGCTGGCGCTGTCGCTGTCGATCGGCATGCTGATCGACGACGCCATCGTGGTGCTCGAGAACATCCACCGGCACCTCGAGATGGGCAAGTCACCCGTCGAAGCCGCGCGCGTGGGCGTGGGCGAGATCGGCCTGGCCGTGCTCGCGACCACGCTCTCGATCGTGGCGGTGTTCGTGCCCGTGGCCTTCATGCAGGGCATCATCGGTCGCTTCTTCTACGAGTTCGGCGTCACGGTGGCCGTGGCCGTGATGGTGTCGCTCTTCGTGTCGTTCACGCTGACGCCCATGGCCGCGGCCAAGCTGCTGGGTCACCACAAGGAGGGCCGGCTGGCGGCCTTCATCGGGCGGGGGCTCGACGTGCTCGACCGGGGCTACCGCCGGGCCGTCGGCTGGACGCTCCGCCACCGCCTCGTCACGGTCGGCGTTGGTGTAGCCTCGCTGGTCTTCTCCCTGAGCCTGGCTCGCGACATCCCGTCGGCGTTCCGGCCCCAGGAAGACAACGGCGAGCTCGACGTGCCCTACTCGCTGCCCGAGGGGACGGCCATCGACGCCACCTTCGCGCGGGGCGAAGAGATCGCACGCGTGGCCGTGGCCACGCTGCCGAACGACGTGCGGCACGTGCTGCTCACCGTGGGGGCCGGCAGCACCGGCAAGGTGAACGAGGGCAGCGTCTTCCTCAAGCTGACCGGCTCGAAGGAGCGCGACCGCGACCAGTGGGCGCTGGCCTCGGACCTTCGTCGCGCCTTCGCGGCGGCCTTCCCCGGCGCCGACATGGGCGTGACCGACGCGGCCGTCGGCGGCTCGGCCTCGGCGGCGTTCATGGCGCGCCCGCTGAACCTGGCCCTCCGCGGCACCGACTCGAGGGAACTGCGCGACGCGGGCCTCGCGCTCATCGAGGCGCTGAAGAAGGAGCCGGGCTTCGTCGATCTGTCCATCTCGGACAAGGGCGCGCGCCCGCAGTTCGGCTTCACCCCCGATCGCGACAAGGTCTCGGCGGCGGGCCTGCAACCCGCCCAGGTGGCCGGGGCCATCCGCACGGCCGTCAACGGCACCGAGGTCTCCGAGTTTCGCGAAGGCGCCGACCGCTACAAGGTGGTGGTGAAGGCCCCCGAGCGCTACCGGCGCGACACGGCGGCCGTGCTGTCGTTGCCGCTCCGCGGCCCCATGGGCAACCTGGTCGAGGTGGGCGAGCTCGTGAACCCGCTGCCCGAGGACGCGCCCGCCCAGATTGACCGCGAGGACCGCATCCGGCAGATCACCATCCTCGGCAGCCTCGAGGGCATCGCCCTGGGCCAGGCCCAGGATCGCGCCGCGGTCCTCGCCAAGGAGGTCCTGCCGCCCTCGGTCACGCTCACGTTCGGCGGCCAGGGCAAGGTCATGAAGGAGTCGTTCGGCTACCTGACCGAGGCCTTGGTCCTGGCCATCATCCTGATCTACATGGTGCTCGCGGCGCAGTTCGAGAGCTTCCTGCACCCGCTCACCATCATGGTGTCGCTGCCGCTGTCGCTGATCGGCGCGCTCGGCTTCCTGTACCTCAGCGGGCTCACCATGAGCATCATGACCTTCATCGGTATCATCATGTTGATGGGCCTCGTGACCAAGAACGCCATCCTGCTGGTCGACCGGGCCAACGCCCGGCGAGCCGAGGGCGACGCGGTCTTCGACGCCATGGTCGAGGCCGGGGCGTCGCGCCTGCGCCCCATCCTCATGACGTCGGCCGCCATGATCTTCGGCATGTTCCCCGTGGTGCTCGCGCTCGGCGAGGGCTCCGAGGGCCGCGTGCCCATGGGCGTGGTGGTCATCGGCGGCCTGCTCACCTCGACGGTCCTCACGCTGCTGGTCGTGCCCGCCGTCTATTCCGCGTTCGAGTCCGGCCGCGTTCGCCTGAAGAGGCTTTTCGACGCGTTCGCTTCGCGCTAGGGTAGCCGCGCGTTTTCTATTTCTTCTGGAGCCTCCCATGGAACCAACGACAGCGACCGGCGGTCTGCTCGGGGGGCTGCGCGTGCTCGAGCTCGGCGAGCAGTTGGCGGTGCCCGTGCTCGGCATGCTGCTGGCCGAGCAGGGGGCCGACGTGGTGCGTGTGGCCGATCCGGCGCGGCCCGCGCTCGACCCCGTGCTCGCGGCGGTGGTGGCGCGCGGCAAGCGCGAGGCCTCGCTGGACCTGGCCACGCCGGAGGGGAAGGCCGCGCTCGCGCGCCTGGCTGCGGCGGCCGACGTGCTGCTCTGCGATAGGAGCGCCCAGGATCTCTCGGCCCTCGGCCTCGACGTCGAGGCGCTGCGCTCGGGGCCGAACCCGGGCCTCGTGTCGTGCTCGATCCCCGCGTTCCCGGTCGGCGATCCTCGCTCGAGCCTGCCCGTCCACGACGCCCTCGCGGGCGCGGGTGGCTGCCTGTACGAGCGCATGCTGGGCGCGCCGCGCTTCCACGACCTGCCCATCCCGTCGGTGCTCGCGGCGCTGTTCGCGGGCAGCGGCGTGCTGAGCGCGCTCATCGCGCGCCTGCGCACGGGTCGCGGCCAGCACGTCGAGAGCACGCTCTTCGGCTCGGCGCTCTTCGCCCAGATCCTGACCGTGTTCATGAAGACCGGCGTGCCGCGCGGCTTCGTGCCCCTGAAGCTCGTGGCCACGCCGTTCATGCGCGCCTGGCGCTGCAAGGACGGGCGCTACGCCTACCTGCACATCACGCTGCCCGCGCACAACGCCCGCATGCTCGAGGTGCTCGACCTGCAGGGGCTCGGCCGCCACGCCAAGGCCCTGCGCGACGTGCTGTCCGACCAGACCATCCGCGACCCCAGCCAGGTGGGCTCCATCGGCGAGGCCAAGCGCATCATCCGGGTGCTCGAGCGCATCTTCGTGGAGCGCACGGCCGACGAGTGGGAGGCCAGCCTCGGCAAGGAGCTGTGCTGCATCAAGGTGCGCACCGTCGACGAGTGGCTGACCGACTCGCTCGAGGCGGGCATGTCCGACGCCGCGCGCGTCGACGATCCGGTGTTCGGGCCGCTCGTCACGCCCGGGCCGGGGGTGGTGTGCCCCGAGCAGCCGGCGGTCGTCGGCCCGCGCGCCCCGGTCGGCGACCTGCCCGACCTGCTCTCCACCTGGGAGGCCGCCGCCAAGGCCGCGCCGGTCGCGGTCGCCGAGGGCACGCCCGCCGATCCGGCGCACCCCCTCGAGGGGCTGCGCGTAGCCGATCTGTCGCGCATCATCGCCGGCCCCTGCGCCGCGCGCGTCCTGGCCGAGCTCGGCGCCGAGGTCACCTCGATCCAGAGCCCGGGTGCGCTCGACTGGCAGCTCTCGTTCCACCTTCTGTTCAACCCCGGCAAGCGCTCGGTGACCATCGACCAGCAGAGCGACGAGGGCAAGGCCACGCTGCGGGCGCTCTTCGACGACCTGAAGCCCGACGTGGTGCTGCAGAACTACCGGCACCTCGACGTGGCCCGCAGCATCGGGGTGGGCCCCGAGGCGCTGCGCGAGCGCTTTCCCGGCCTCGTGTACACGCACTTGAACGCCTACGGCGACGTGGGGGTGTGGCAGGAGCGCCCCGGCTTCGAGCAGGTGGTGCAGGCGGTCTCGGGCATCCAGATGTCCTACGGCTCGAACGGCGTGCCACGCCTGCTGCCCACCCCCGTCATCGACATCGGCTCGGGGTTGTCGGGCGCGCTGGCGGCGCTGCTTGGGGTCTACCACAAGCGGCGTACGGGGCAGGGCGTGTTCGTGACCACCCACCTCACGTGGGTGTCGGTGCTGTTGCAGATCCTGAAGGTGGCCGAGGTGCAGCGCGCGCGCGTGACCGACCAGGCCGCGGCGCGGGGTCGCAAGGTGGCCTTCGCCGAAGGGCGACAACCGCTGGCCGGGCTGCTCCGCACCCGCGACGGCTGGGTCGCGGCCGTGGGTCCGCGCCAGGAGATGCTGACTTGGCTGCACGCCGAGCAGGTGCGCTTCGACCCGCAGGCGCCGAACCCGATGCCGGCGGCGCTGAAGGCCTTCCGTTGGCAGCGCCTGAACGACGTGCGGCACCGCCTGTACAAGATGGGGCTCTCCGAGAGCATCGTGCTCGAGCCCCTGCAGCGCGCCCGCTCGTTGGTCGAAGACCTGGCCGGCCTCGACCTGGGCCCCATCCCGCCGCTGCGCCGCCGCCCCTACGCGGGTTGCCCCAAGCCCCTGGCCTACCTGGCCAGCCCCATCCGCCTGACGTGCACGCCGGCGGCCGACGTGGAGCCGCCCACCCTGCGCGGCGCCGCCACCCGCGAGGTCCTGGGTCGCCTGGGCCAGGTTCTGCCCGAGGGCGCGGGCACGCTGCCGTACCCCGCCGACAAGCCGCTGCTCGTCTGGCTGGTCGGGCTCGTTCGCTGGGGGCTGTTCGCGTGGCGGTCGGGCAGCATCTGACGCGCCAGCCCTTGACTTGGTCCACTACGTGGTCCACTATCTGGTCGTGAACCGGACCAGGAGTGCCGCGTGATCCACCTGAACGTCCACGAAGCCAAGACCCACTGGTCCGAGTGGCTCGACCGGGTCGAGAAGGGCGAGACCATCGTGCTGTGCCGGCGCAACGTGCCCGTGGCCGAGGTGCGGCCGCTGGCCCGGGCTCGGAAAGAGCCTCGTCCCATCGGTACGGGCCTGCGAGAGTACGGGCCTTTCGAGATTCCGGCGTCGTTCTTCGAGCCCCTGCCCGACGACCTGCTCGACCTGTACGAGGGCAAGGAACCATGAAGCTCCTGCTCGACACGTGCACGTTCCTGTGGCTCGTCGAGGACTCCCCGAACCTGTCGAATGCCGCGCGCGCGGCTCACCTGTCCACGGAGAACGAGGTGTTCCTGAGCTCGGTGTCGGCGTGGGAGATCGGCGTCAAGCACGGCCTGGGCAAGCTGGCCCTGCCCGAGGCGCCGGCCGTGCTCGTCCCGAAGCACCGGGCGCTGCTTCAGCTCACGCCGTTGCCGTTCGACGAGGAAGCAGCGCTCCTCGTGAGCAAGCTGCCCCATCACCATCGCGACCCCTTCGACCGCATGCTGGTGTGTCAGGCGCTCGCGCACGGGATGGCGATCCTTTCGCCCGACCCGTGGCTCGCAGCGTACCCGGTTCCGACGATCTGGTGATCAGCCCTTCGGCGTGAACTTCGCCTGGAAGAAGCGCAGCGCCGCGGGCTCGTAGGTCATCTCGAGGCCCTTGATGTCGTCGCGGTGCTCGAAGAGCGCGATCACGCTCTCGGCCACCACGTCGAGGTGCGTCTGGGTGTAGACGCGGCGGGGCAGGGTGAGGCGCACGAGCTCGAGCTTGGGGCGGTTGTGGTCGCCGGTCTTCTTGTTGCGGCCGGCCGAGACGATGCCGCGCTCCATCGCCCGCACTCCCGAGTCGACGTACAGCTCGGCGGCCAGCGTCTGGGCCGGGAAGTCGTCCTGGGTCAAGTGGGGCAGGAAGGCCCGGGCGTCGAGGAACACCGCGTGGCCTCCGATCGGCCGCACGATGGGCACGCCGGCCGCCAGCAGCTGCTCGCCCAGGTAGCGCGCCTGGTCGAGGCGGTGGGCCAGGTAGTGCTCGTCGAGCGCCTCGTAGATGCCGCGGGCCACGGCCTCCATGTCGCGCCCGGCCATGCCGCCGTAGGTGTGCAGGCCCTCGAACTGCACCACGAGCTCCTTGGCCGCCATGAAGAAGTCGTCGTCGTTCATGGCCAGGAAGCCACCGATGTTCACCAGGTGGTCCTTCTTGGCCGACATGGTGCAGCCGTCGGACAGGCTGCCGATCTCGCGGACGATCTCCTTGACCGTCTTCGACTCGTAGCCCTTCTCGCGCATCTTCACGAACATGGCGTTCTCGTAGACACGCGTGGCGTCGAGCATGATGCGGATATCGTGCTTCAGGCTGAAGGCCCGCACCTCGCGCATATTGGCCATCGAGAAGGGCTGGCCGCCGGCCAGGTTCACGGTGCCGGCCAGGCAGATGTAGGGGATGCGCTCAGCGCCGACTTCGGCCACCAGCTTCTCGAGCTTCTTCAGGTCGATGTTGCCCTTGAACGGGTGCTCGCTGGCGGGATCGTGGGCCTCGTCGATGATGACGTCGACGAAGGTGCCGCCGGCGCGCTCCTGGTGCAGGCGCGTGGTCGTGAAGTACATGTTGCCCGGCACGTAGTCGCCCGGCTTGATGAGGCACTGGCTCATGATGTTCTCGGCGCCGCGCCCCTGGTGGGTGGGCACCACGTGCTTCCAGCCGTAGACGTCGTGGATGGCGTCCTCGAGGTGGTAGAAGTTGACCGAGCCCGCGTAGGCTTCGTCGCCGAGCATCATGCCCGCCCACTGGCGGTCGCTCATGGCGTTGGTGCCCGAGTCGGTGAGCAGGTCGATGTACACGTCGGCCGAGCGCAGCAGGAACGTGTTGTAGCCGGCCTCCTCGATGGCGTGCCGGCGCTCGTCGCGCGTCATCATCTTGATGGTCTCGATCGACTTGATGCGGTAGGGCTCGGGCAGCATCTTCGGCATGGTGGCTTCCCAGAAAGGTATGTCGGGCGGAACCTAGCCCGCGACCGGGCCCGGATCAACCAAAAAGAGGCGCCCGGAGGGGCGCGCGTGCCGACTCGTCGGACTCCGGGGCTCGTGGGCGTGGATCGGTTGCTTCGCCGGGTTCACGTCGGTAGACTGCGCGCCGTCGAGGCACCGTGCTCGTGGGGAGGTCGGTCATGCGGCGTGCGCTCTCGTGGTTCGCGCTCTCGTTCGGGGTGCTCCTGTTCGTGGCGTCCTGCGTTGCCTCCGAAGGGGGGCGCGGGGGCGACGACGCCGGTGACGTGATCGGGCTCGACCTCCCCGACGACCTCGATCTCGGCGGAGACCCGGGGGGGCCCGGGGAGCCCGTACCCGAGGCGCTCGAGCCGGACGACGGGGCCGAAGCGCTCGAGGCGGCCGAGCCCGGCGAGGTCGCCGACGTGCCCTTGGATCACGGCGCCGATCAGGAGACCACGACGCCGGCCATCGTGTGGGGCCCGTGCCCGGGCTACATCGACTACGGCCCGGGCTTCGAGTGCGCGTTCGTGCCCGCGCCGCTCGACCCTGCGGCGCCGGACGGCCCGTCGATCGAGGTCTTCGTCTATCGCCTGCGGGCGACCGAGAGCGCGGGAAAGCGCCAGCTGTGGTTCCTGCAGGGGGGGCCGGGGGGCTCGGGCGCCGACTTCGCCCAGCTCTTCGCCGTGTACGCGATGGTGCACCCCGAGTGGGAGCTCTACTCCCTCGACCACCGGGGCGTGGGCAACTCGGCGCGGCTCACCTGCGCGGCCGAGCAGGCCGCCGACTCGTTCGACGCCGCCGCGTGCGCCGTGGAGCTCACCGAGACGTGGGGCGCCGAGGGCCTCCGGCAGTTCACGGCGACCAACGCCGCCCGCGACCTGGGCCTCGTCATCGATCTGGCGCACGAGCCCGGGGTGCCGGTGTTCGTGTACGGCGGCTCGTACGGCACGTACTGGGGCCTGCGCTACCTGCAGCTCTTCCCGGAGCAGCCCGACGGCGTGATCCTCGACTCCATCTGCGCGCCGGGCGCGTGCCACCTCGACGAGTACGACCGCAACTTCAACGACACGGGCAAGCTCATCCTGCAGGCCTGCGCCGCCGACGCCACGTGTGCCGCCAAGCTCGGCGTCATCGCCCCGGACCCCTGGGCGGCGGTGGGCGAGGTCTTCGCCCGCATCGACGACGGCAGCCTGTGCGACGGCGCGTTCCCCTTCCTCGACCGGCCCCTGCTGCGCTTGGTGCTCGGCTTCCTCGAGACCGACAGCAGCGTGCGCGTGCTCATCCCCGGCCTCATCTACCGGCTGCACCGCTGCGACGCCAACGACCAGGCCGTGCTGTGGACCTTCTTCGAGGCCATGCAGCAGATGTCCGGGGGCGGGGGCGCGAGCACGCCGTTGCCCGAGGGCGCCACGCTCGACGCCTCGTTGACCCTGGGCCTGCACGTCATCCTGGCCGAGCTGCTCGGCAGCATGAGCTACGCCGACGTGCAGGCCATCGCCGACGCCGCGTACTTCTCGACCGACGGCTCGCCCGGCACGCTGCAGGTGGCCGAGAGCGGCGTCTGGCCCGTGGTGCCCGACGACGGCTACATGAACCGCTGGGCCGAGACCGCAACGCCGCTGCTCATGCTGAACGGCACCCTCGACCCGCAGACCACCCTGGCCATGGCCGAGCCGGCGGGCGCGCACTACACGGGCGCGCACCAGACCTTCGTGGCCATCGACGCCGCGCCCCACGGCGTGCTCGTCTCGTCGCAGACCTACGAGTCGGTGCAGGCCATGTTCGAGGGTTCGATCGACTACCTGACCCGGCCCTGCGGCTTTCGGATCATGGAGAGCTTCGTGGCCGACCCCACGGCCGCGCCCGACACCACCTGCCTCGGCGAGCTGTACCCGCTCGAGTTCGGCACGGCCTCGCCGCTGAACCGCTACGTGTCGGCGTACCTCTTCGGCACCGAGGACATGTACGAGGGCCCGCCGATGAGGGGCCCGTCCTCGCCGCGCCCCCGCCTCTTCTGGAACCCCCTCGCGAAGCCGCCCCGCCTGCCTGCGCGGGGGGCGTGGTAGCCTGCAGGGAGCCCGTCGGGTCCACTACAGCTCCGAGGAGGTGCGTCGTGATCGGGAAGGAGCTCCCGGTGGACGAGCCGCCGCGCCGCCGCTCTCTTTCTGTCAGGCACCGAACACGACCCCCGGGCGTTCACGCCCTTCGCCTTCGCGACCAGTAACCGGGTCGCCTTCGGTTGTGGCTGACGGCCAGGACCCGTATTCGATCAGGCTCGACGACGTAGAGCAGGCTGTAGGGGAAACGCCGGAGCACCCGGCGCCGGACTTCGGTTGCGACCAACTGCCAGCTTTCGGGATTCTCTCGAAGCTCTTCGGCCGCCTCGGCCACCTCGACCACCAGCGCAGCGCCGAGCCCCGTCGACTTCGCCTCGTAGTACCTGGCCGCCTCGATCAGCTCGGCTTCGGCGTCGTCGTGGAACGAAACCGGCTTCATTTCAAGGCGGCCATGGCTCGGCGAATGACGGAGCCGGCGGGTCGTTCCTTCGCGTTGCCGTTGCGCAGGTCCGTCAGCCTTCGCTCGGCCTCGGTGACCCAGAGCTTCAGGTTCTCTTCTTCAGAGGGCGCGTCGAGGCTCAAGAGCAGGGTCTCGGCCAGCTTGGCTCGCTCGGGCAGGTCCAGCTTCAGCGCCTCGGCTTCCACGAATGCGGCCTGGGGGGACATGTCCTGCGCTCCGACGTGGCTCCGCCTGAACTGTAGCGTCCGAAGACAACCAGAGCAAGGCCGACTCTCGATCGAAGAGGGCTCGTGCGGGCTACTCCCCGAACCGCTTCACCCGCGAGTGGCAGTACGGCTCCGTGCCCTTGTGCTCGTAGTAGTCCTGGTGGTACGCCTCCGCGGGCCAGAACGGGCTCGCGCCGGCGTCTTCGACGCGGGTGACCACGTTCAGCCCGCGGCGCTTGAGCGCCTGGATGAGCTTCTGCACCGTCGCGCGCTCGGCGGGGTCGGTCACGAAGATGACCGAATGGTACTGCGGCCCCAGGTCGGGGCCCTGGCCGTTGGCCTGGGTCGGGTCGTGGATCTCGAAGAAGCGCTTGGCGACCTCCTCGTACGAGACCTTCGTGGGGTCGTAGGTGACCTTCACGGTCTCGACGTGGCCCGTGGCGTGGCTGCAGACCTCTTCGTAGGTGGGGTTCTTCGTGCGGCCGCCCATGTAGCCCGACTCGACCGACTGCACGCCGGGCAGCTGCTGCAGCAGGTGCTCGACGCCCCAGAAGCAGCCCCCGGCGAAGTAGGCCACGGCCGCGTCGTCCTCGTCCACCGCCGGCTCGAAGCCCAGCGAGAGCGAGTTCACGCAGTGCCGGGTGTCCCTGGGGGTGAAGCCCTCGCCGTGGAAGACGTGGCCGAGGTGGCCCTTGCAGGCGGCGCACACGATCTCGGTGCGCCGGCCGTCGGCGTCGGTCTTCTCGAGGACGGCGCCGGGCAACGCCTGGTCGAAGCTGGGCCAGCCGCAGTGCGACTCGAACTTGGCGGTCGACGCGAACAGGGGCGCTCCGCAGCGTCGGCAGGTGTAGGTGCCGTCGGCGTGGTGGCGATAGAACTCGCCCGTGTAGGGCGGCTCGGTGCCCTTCTGCTCGATGACGGCGGCCTCTTCGGGGGTCAGGGTTTTGTAGGACATGGGGCCTCCGGGCTTCGCGCTGGCGGCGGGGGACGTGCAGGCGACCAGCGCGAACAGGATGACGGCGTGGCCGCCGAGGCGGCTTGGGGGTGACGTGCTCATGAGGGAAAGATGCGGGCGCTCGCGCCCGGCGCAAGGGGCTACTGCGGGCCGCAGTCGACGATCGACGTGGTCTTGAAGCCCGAGAAGTCGACGGTGTTGGTCTCGGCCTGCACCACGCGGGTCGACACGTCGGTGGCTCCCCAGTAGTTGGCCTTGGCGTCGATCTGCCCCGAGGGGATGATCACCGACATCTCGATGTTGCGCGCCGGTTCGGCCGTGCTCTTGTGGTAGAAGACCTTCTCGACGGTGGTGGTGCCGCTGTAGCCGCTGGTGCCGACCGACGTGGTGGCGTACACGTCGGTGACCGACGACGACCCCACCGAGTACCACTGGGTGCCGGTCGCGTACGAGTAGCTGACGAGCGTAGAGCCGCTGCTGCTCTTCACGTAGCCCTGCACGTAGTAGTCGTAGTAGTCCGACTCGGAGTACGACGACTTCAGGTACTCGAGCACTTCGGTTCCGGCCGAGAACGTGGTCGAGGTCTTCGTGCCGTAGTTGGTCTGGCTGGCCGACAGGTTCACGGTTTCGACGATGCCACCCTTCAGGGCTGCGTTGCCGAAGACGTTGTTGCCGGTGACCGTGTTCGTCGGGTTGCCGCCGGATCCGAAGGCCAGCAGCACGCCCTCGTAGTCGTTGTACTTGATGTTGTTGGCGGTGATGGCGCCGCTGGAGTTGCCCTCGAACTTGATGCCGAAGCCGTTGTACGTGAGGTTGCTGTGGCCGACCGCGCACTTGCTGGCCACGCCGTACAGCCCGCCCAGGGTGTTGGTCTTCAACGTCGAGTTGGTGACCGCGTTGGTCGCCCCCGTCGCGTTTTCGAGGTACACGCCCCAGGCCTCGTTGTTTTCGGCCGTCAGGTAGTTCAGGGTGCGGGCGCCGCTGTCGCGCAGGTGAACGCCGTGCAGGCCGTTGCCTTCGGCCGTCAGCCGGGTCGCGGAGAGGGTGGCCTGGTTCCAGAGGGCCAGTCCGTGCTGAAGGGCGTTGCGCGTCGTGACATCGGTCAGCGTCATCGAGCCCGCCGTGGCCCGCAGGTTGGTGCGCCCCTTCTCGAGCACGGTCCAGGTCAGGTTGGTGGCCCCGACGTCGGTGCCGTCGATCGCCTGGTAGCCGCCGCCCACGGGCACGGCGCCGAGCACCGTGAAGAGCACGGGGTTCGCCTCGCTGCCGGTGACCTGCAGCGTGCCGGCCTGGCGATCGATCTTCCAGTCGCCCACGCCGTCGGCGTTCTGGTCGGTGGGCACGAAGGTGACGACCACGCCCGCGGGCACGGTGAGCGTCTTGCCCGTGCCAACGGCCACGTCGCCGGTGATGTAGACGTTCTCGGCCCAGAGCGCGTCGGCGTTGACGGTCTCGGCCCCGCGGTAGATGCCGGGGCTCCAGGTGTCGTCGAAGGGAACGCCCACGAAGCCCTGCAGGTTCAGGTGCGCCGCCCCCGAGTAGGTGACCTGCGCCAGCACGTCGGGCCATGCGCCCAGGTAGTCGTGACGAGCGGTGAGCACCTGGCCGGTGGACAGCACCGTCACCTGGCGGCCGGCGCCCTTCTTCACGTAGGCCACGCGCGGCAGGCTCACCGTGCCTTGGTAGCCCGAGGTGCCCACCGACACCTCGGCGTACACCGAGGTGGCCCCGTACGACCGCACGTCACTCCACTGGGTGCCCGTGGCGTAGGAGTACGAGAGCAGCGACGTGCCGCCGCCGCTACGCACGTAGCCCTGGACGTAGTAGTCGTAGTAGTCGGACTCGCCGAAGCTGCTCTCGAGCCACAGGATGGGCTCGCCGCCGGGCGTGGACCACGTGCCGGACTTCTTGGTGCCGTAGTTGGTCTGGCTGGCCGACAGGTTCACCGTCTCGACTACCATCGAACCCACGGCGCCGTTGCCGAAGATGTTGTTCCACTCGACCACGGGACCCGTGACGCCCGAAGCGGGGATCTCGGCCCGCACGCCCTCCTCGTCGTTGTACTTGAGCTGGCAGTGCGTGACCGTACCGCCCGCCGAGCCCTGGAAGCGGGCGCCCACCTTCTTGTTGTAGGTCACGCTGCACCCGTCGAGGGTCACGCCCGTGGCGCCCACGACCTCGAGGCCGTCGCCCGTGTTCAGCGTGAGGGCGCAGCCGGTGAAGCTCATGGGGCCGGAGCCGCTGCTCACCTTGACGCCGTCGTCGCCGTTGGAGCGCGACACCAGGCCGCTCGACGTGACCTTGCTGCCGCTGAGCTCGAGGCCGGCGCCCGTGTTGTCGTGCAGGTCGCAGTCGTCGAGCGTGAAGGCCGAGCCGACGCTGGTCGCCGACACGCCCACGCGGTTGTAGCGGGATTCGGTGTTGGTGAGGGTGGCCGGTGCCCGCACGTCGAGGCCGATGTCGGCGTACTCGATGATCGCGTGGTCGAGGACGCTGCCCGACGAGGTCGACGAGATCAGCAGCTTGTTCCACTGACGGGCCTTCTTGGTCGTGCCGTTCAAGGGCGACGACGTGAAGATGACCGGGTTCGCGGCCGTGCCCTGCACCACGATCTTGCCGCGCACGTCGAGGTCGACGTCGCCGACGCCGTCGGCGTTGTTGTCCATCTCGTAGAAGATGATGGTGGTGCCCGAGGCGATGGTGAGCGTCTCGCCCGCCTTGACCCAGCTGTCGCCCGTCACGTTCACCGTGCCCATCCACATGGTGCTCGTGATCTCGCCCGATACGTCGAGGACCAACTGGAAGTCGACCGAGCGCGTGGCCAGGGTGGTCTGCAGCACGCTGTCGCGTACCTGCATGGCGATCACGTGCTCGCCGCCGGTGGCGTACACGTGGGTGGCCGTCTTGGTGGTCGACCAGTCGGTGTCCCAGCCGCCGTCGTTGTCCCAGTCCCAGCGCACCGTCAGGTCGGCCGTGGCCGTCTCGGTGTCGTGCACCCCGCTGGCGTCGACGCTCACCTGCAGCGTGCCGGTGATGATGGCGCTGAACGAGGCCACGGGCTGGTCGTTGCGCACGAACAGCTGGCGCACGGCCGAGTCGCCGCTGGAGCCCAGGTTGTCGGTGGCGCGCGCCTGCAAGAGGATGGTGCTGCCGGTCAGCGCCGCCGTGGGCACCGTGTACACGAACTGGTAGGGCACCAACACGTCGGGCGCGCCGACCAGCGCGCCGTCGGCCAGCAGCTCGACCTTGGCGATGCTGCGGCCGGGGGCGGGCGTGGCGTCGACCTCGAGCGAGACCTGCGAGCCCTGGGTGACCTGCAGGTCCTCGACGGGCTTCACGAACACCACCTCGGGCGCCGACGCGTCGGCCACCTTCACGTTGCAGGTGGCGGTGTCGATGGCGCCCTTGTTGTCGGTGACCGTGAGGGTGACCGTGAAGGTGCCGGGGCTCGTGAAGGCGTGCTTGGCCGTCGACTGGTTGGTGTTCAGGCTGGTGCCGTCGCCGAAGTCGAAGCCGTAGGTCGCGATGGTGCCGTCGGGGTCGACCGAGCCCGCCGCGTCGAAGACCAGTTCGTCGCCGGTCTCGCCGCCCGTGGGGCAGGCGAGGGCGGCGTTCGGGTACTGGTTGTCCGAGCCGTTCCAGGTGCCGGGGGTGGGCACGGGGCGGTCGTGCCAGTCGGCCACGTTGTTGTTGGTGTCGGTCTCTTCGTCGTCGCGCGAGATGGAGTGGCCCTCGGCCACGTTGGCCACGGGCGTGCCCTCGCCCGCGAAGTGCGCGCCCGAGAACGAGCCGTAGCCCACGGCGTCGACCACGATGGAGCCCCACATCAGCTGGATGGAGTCGGGGCCGTTCTGGTAGTTGGCCTTGGCGTCGATCTGGTCGGCCACGGCCAGCAGGCCGCCGGTGGCGGTGTCCTGCGCCACCACGAAGAAGCCGTCGGGCGGGATCGAGCCCGTGAGCTCGATGGCGTTGTACTCGGCGCCGTTGGCGCCGTTCACACCCACCAGGCGGAAGCCCGCCAGGTCGACCCCGGCCTCGCCCCAGAGCTCGACGAAGTCGTTGGCGTCGGTGTTGGCGCTGTTGTAGACCACCTCGCTGAGCAGCACCACGCCGGGAGGATCGACGGTGACGCACACGCCGCCCTGGCACGTCTCGGTGGCGTCGCAGGCGACGATGGTGCCCCAGTCGAGGCAGCCGTCGAGGTTGGCGTCGGCGCAGGTCTGGTACCCGGTGCCCGACAGCGTGCACTTGCGCTGACCGTTCGTGGCGCATTCGGACACGCACGTGGTGGTGCAGTTGCCCTCGGAGCACACCTGGGAGGCGCCGCAGCTCACGTCGGTGCCCCACTCGAGGCAGCCGTCGCTGTCGTGGTCGTCGCAGAGCTGGTAAGCATTGTGGGCGCCGTTGCACTGGCGACCGCCCACGGTGTCGCACTCGTCCTGGCAGTCGAGGGCGCACGAGCCCGCCGAGCACACCTCGGTGCCGTTGCAGCCCACGGGCGTGCCCCACTCGAGGCAGCCGTCGTCGTCGTGGTCGTCGCACAGCTTGTACGAGGCCACGCCCGCGCACTCGCGGCCGCCCTTGACGGTGCACTCGTTCTCGCACGTCACGGTGCACGCGCCGTTCGAGCACGTGGTGTCCGGGGGGCAGCTCTCGGCCGTGCCCCACTCGAAGCAGCCGTCGCTGTTGGCGTCGCCGCACGTCTGCACGCCCGTACCCGAGCCGTCGCACTGCCGGGCGCCCTGGACGGTGCACTCGGGCATGCAGTCGGTCACGCACACGCCCGCGCTGCAGGTCGAGCCGTCGGGGCACTGGGTGGGCGTGCCCCAGTCGAGGCAGGTGTCCAGGTTGTGGTCGCCGCACTGCTTCCACGAGCTGGCGTTCTCGCAGATCTTGCCGCCCACCACCGTGCACTCGTTCTCGCACGTGGAGCCGCAGATCCCGTTCGAGCACGTGAGGCCGCCCGCGCACCCGACCACCGAGCCCCAGGTGAGACAGCCGTCGTTGTCGGAGTCGCCGCACACCTGGTAGCCGGTGCCGGCAGGGTTGCACTTGCGCGCGCCGTCGGCGGTGCACTCGGGCGTGCACGACAGCTGGCAGTTGCCGGCGTAGCAGGCGCTGCCGTCGGGGCAGGCCGAGGGGGTGCCCCAGGCCAGGCAGCCGTCGCCGTCGGGGTCGCCGCAGAGCTGCGTGGCCTGGCCGTTGTTGGCGCACTGCTTCGAGCCGACGACCGTGCACTCGTCGACGCAGGTCGAGACGCACGCGCCGTTCGAGCAGGCCAGGCCCTCGGCGCAGGCGATGACGTTGCTCCAGCCCAGGCAGCCGTCGAGGTCGGGGTCGCCGCAGGTCTGGTAACCGACGCCGCTGCACTGGCGCGCGCCGTCGGCGGTGCACTCGGGGACGCACTCGGTCAGGCACTTGCCGGCCGAGCAGACCAGGCCCTCGCCGCACGTGAGCTGGCTGCCCCACTTCAGGCAGCCCGAGCCGTCGGGGTCGGTGCAGGTGTGCAGCGAATTGGGGCCCACGCACTGCTTGGCGCCCAGCAGCGTGCACTCGCTCTCGCACGTGTCCTGGCAGTAGCCGCTGGAGCACACTTGCGTCTCGCCGCACGTCTGGGTCGCGCCCCACTCGAGGCACCCGTCGCTGTTGGCGTCGGCACAGATCTGAAAGCCCTTGTTGCCGCTGCACTTGCGCGCGTTGGGGGTGAGGCACTCGTTGGTGCACGAGTCGGCGCAGTAGCCGTTGGAGCACACCTGGCCGAGCTCGCAGTAGACCGTGTCGCCCCACTCGAGGCAGCCGTCCTGGTCGGGGTCGCCGCACAGGTGGTAGCCGCCCTGCACGCACTCGCGCGCGCCGTACTGGGTGCACTCGTTCGAGCAGCTGTCGGCGCAGAAGCCCTCGGCGCAGACCTGGGCGCCGCAGTCGTCGTCACCGCCCCACTCGAGGCAGCCGTCGGCGTCGTGGTCCTTGCAGACCTGTACGGCGTTGGCCGTGGGCGCGCAGCGCTTCTGGTTGATCTGGGCGCACTCGTCGAGGCAGGTCTCGGCGCACTGACCCGCCGTGCACACCTCTGCGCCGCACGAGACCGGCTGACCCCACTCGAGGCACGTGTCGTCGTCGAAGTTGCCGCACGTGACCACGGTGTTGCCATCGCAGTCGGTCACGCCCTGATCGCTGCAGGCGTTCAGGCACGTGGGACGAACACGTCGTCGCCATCGGCGACCTGGTCCGGGAGCACGTCGTCGTCGGCATCGGCCGCGTCGTCGGGGGTCGAGGTGTCGGACGTGTCTTCCCGGAAGCCCTGGGACTCGGAGCCGCCGCATGCCGCGAGGGCGCCCACGAGGGCGAACGCAACCAGGAAGGCGACGAGCCGATTCGTTCTGCGCATGGAGACCTCGCTCGAGAGGTGGGGGGAACGGGCGACACCTTAGCAAGATCAAGCGCTCCTTCAAGTGCAAACCGCGAGGTCGTTGAACCGGCGTGGGCACGATGGTACACTGCGACGAAACCCGGTTCCTCGATGAGGGTGGCATGCAGAGCCTGCTCCGTGTCTTCGTGCTTTCCATGCTGCTGGCCCCCGCCGGCTGCCTGAAGACCACCGCCGACTACCCGCGCGACAACATGTTCGACCCGGGCTCCGGCGGCGACGCCGACAAGGACGGGCTGAAGGACCCCGACGACAACTGCCCCCAGACGGCCAACTCGAGCCAGGGCAACGCCGACGGCGACAAGTGGGGCGACGCCTGCGACAACTGCAAGGACGACGTCAACGACAACCAGGCCGACGCCGACGACGACGGCTTCGGCGACGCCTGCGACGGTTGCCGCACGTTGAAGACCGAGAAGAACCTCGACGCCGACGCCGACGGCGTGGGCGACGCCTGCGACATCTGCCCCGGCGCGGCCGACTCCGACCAGACCGACACCGACAGCGACGGCCTGGGCGACGCCTGCGACAACTGCCCCCTGGTCAAGAACGACGATCAGGCCGACGGCGACGGCGACCTGGCCGGTGACGTGTGCGACAACTGCCTCGACGTGGTGAACAAGGACCAGGCCAACGCCGACGACGACACCCTGGGTGACGCCTGCGACAACTGCGTGGGCAAGGCCAACGACGACCAGGTCGACGGCGATGTCGACGGCTATGGCGACGCCTGCGACAACTGCGTGCTCCAGAAGAACTCGACCCAGGACGACGCCGACGGCGACCTCTTCGGCGACAAGTGCGACAACTGCCCGGCCGACGCCAACGCGACCCAGGCCGACAGCGACGACGATGGCTTCGGCGATGCCTGCGACGGCTGCCCCGAGCTCGCGACCCCGGCCAACCTCGACGGTGACGGCGACGACCGGGGCGACGAGTGCGACAACTGCCCGACCGTGTCCAACGATACCCAGCTCGACGCCGACGGCGACCTGGTTGGCGACGAGTGCGACAACTGCCAGGCGGTCAAGAACCCCGACCAGGACGACGCCGACCAGGACGACGTGGGCGACGCCTGCGACAACTGCGTCGTCATCGCCAACGGCGATCAGGTCGACGCCGACACCGACCTCATCGGCGATGCCTGCGACAACTGCCCCGGTGAGCAGACCGACGCGCTCGGCAACGCCGACGGCGACAACGACAAGCTGGGCGACGCCTGCGACAACTGCCCCGGCGACTCGAACTCGAACCAGAACGACGTCGACGACGATGGCGTGGGCGACAAGTGCGACATCTGCCCCATCAAGCCCGACCCCCTCCAGACGGACACCGACGGCGACGGCTTCGGCGACGCCTGCGACCAGTGCCCCACCAAGTTTTCAGAAAACACCAAGGATGATGATAACGACACCATCTGGAACCAGTGCGACAACTGTCCGGGCATCAAGAACACTGATCAGGCCGACGGCGACGGCGACGACACCGGCAACGCCTGCGACAACTGCCCATTCGTCGCCAACGACCAGATTGACCTCGACAACGACGACTTCGGCGACGCGTGCGATCCCTGCCCGCTCATCTTCAACGACAACCCCGTCGACACCGACGGCGACGGCACCTGGGACGACTGCGACAACTGCGTCAAGATCCCGAACCCGCCGCAGGACGACGTCGACGCCGACGGCCTGGGCGACACCTGCGACAACTGCCCGGCCGTCAAGAACCCCGATCAGGCCGACAACGAGAACGACAAGCTGGGCGACGCCTGCGACGCCGACGACGACAACGACACGGTGGCCGACGGCTCCGACAACTGCCCCTTCGCGTCGAACCAGGACCAGGTGAACACCGACCACGATCGCGAGGTCGCCGCCGGCGCCACCGTGCTCGGGGTCGACCTGCTGGGCGACGCCTGCGACCCCGACGACGACAACGACGGCGTCCTCGACGACGCCGACAACTGCCCGCTGGTCGAGAACGTCAACCAGAAGGACACCGACGACGACGACGACGGCGACGCCTGCGACGCCGACGACGACAACGACGGCGTGGCCGATGGCAGCGACAACTGCGTGCTCGTCAAGAACTCCGACCAGGCCGACCACGAGAGCGACGGCGTGGGCGACGTGTGCGACGACGACGACGACAACGACGGCATCGGCGACCTGGGCGACAACTGCCCCTTCGCGGCCAACTTCGAACAGACCGACGGCGATCTCGACGCCGTGGGCAACGCCTGCGACAACTGCCCCACGCTGGTCAACGCCTCTCAGAACAACGGCAGCCTCGACGACCCGGCGGGCGACGCCTGCGAGGCCGGCGAAGGCGACGCCACCTTCGAGCAGGCGGGCCAGATCAGCCTGACCTCCGACAAGGCGCCCGACTACCTGGCGCTCTACGACGTCGACGGCGACGACATCGAAGACATCGTGTGCGCCTTCCAGTTGGCCAAGCGCCTGCTCATCTACCCCGGCCGCGGCGACCTCAGCTTCTCGGAGCAGCCCAAGGCGCTGGGGGTCGACGTGCCCGTGGTCGCCGTGCTCGGCGCCTTCCTCGACCGCGATCGTCTGCTCGACCTCATCGTGGCCGACTACGGCGGCTCGGCGCGCGTGTACCTGAACCGCTCCCTCGGGGGCGTGTTCTCCTTCGAGAAGCTCGCGGCCAACGTCTCGGCGGGCTCCGCGGGCTCCGCGGGCACCATCGCCCTGGCGGGCGGCGACTTCGACGCCAACAGCGTGTTCGACTTCGGATTCGCGAACCTCGAGGCCAACTCGTTCACGGTCGCGGTAGGCGCTCTCACCGACACGAGCCTCACGTACTCCAAGCCCATGGCGGCGCTCGCCGTCGGCACGAACCCCATCTCGGTGGTCGCGGGCGACGTGAACGAAGACGGCGCGCTCGATCTGGTGGTGGCCAACACGGGCAGCGGCAACCTCTCCATCCTGATCGGCGGCAAAGTGGGCAACTACGGCAACGGCACGTTCACGAACCCCGGGCCTCCCGTGGCCCTCGGCACCGACAAGCCGAACCACCTGGCCATCGGCCGCTTCGACGCCGACGCCCACCTCGACCTCGCCGTCTCGTCGCAGAGCGGCAACAAGGTGCTGATCCTGCTCGGCGTGGGGAACGGCACCTTCACGGCCGGGGCGCCCATCGACGTGCTGGGCGGCGACGCCAGCGCCGGCCCGCAGATGGCCGAGCTCGTCGACTTCGACGGCGACACGTTCACCGACATCGTGGTCGTGAACCAGTTCAGCGAGTCGCTGAAGACCTACCTGGGTGGCGGCGACGGCACCTTCGTGCCGGCCCAGAAGCTCAGCATGCCGGCCGGAGCCCAGCCCAAGCGCGTACGCGCCGGCCAGTTGAACAGCGACAGCAAGTTCGACCTGGTCGTCCAGCACGGTTCGAACACCGCACCGTTCCTTCTGTCGATCTATCGCGGCAAGTAGGGCGAAGGGCCCGGTCTACCACCCCATCCGGAATACCAACCCGCTGGTCTGGCCGTCGGTGAACGGGGCCAGGCGCCACGAGGTGGCCGGGGCGGCTTCGTCGCTGGGCGCAGGGGCGCCGTCGGGAGCGGGGGCTCCCTCGGGCTCGTCGACGGCGGCCGGGGCCTTGGGGATGGTGAGCAACTCGTACACGCCGAAGGCGCTCGAGCCAAGGCCCAGGGCCGTGAACGAGAGGGCCAGGATGAAGTTGGTCTTGGCGGTCGACGCGTAGGAGTGGGCCTTGTCGATGGACTCCTGGAACACGTCGGCCTCGGTGCCGGCCGTGAGC
Source organism: uncultured Myxococcales bacterium (assembly GCA_964494475.1). GTDB lineage: Bacteria > Myxococcota_A > UBA9042 > CAZBRS01 > CAZBRS01 > CAZBRS01. Next base: position 279,846 of record CAZBRS010000001.1, read on the forward strand.
GCTTCGTACTTGGCGTACTCCTTGTCGGCGGCCTTCGTCTTCGACGACCACGTCACGTAGAACGGGATCGACGCGCCCAGGGCCGCCACGCCCACCCCGGAGAACGTCCAGCCGAGGATCTTCTTCAGGCGCACCTTCTGGGCGTGCTCGGCCTCGCGGGCCAACTGGAGGGCGACCTCCTTCTGGTACACCAACGTCTCGTCGAAGGTGGCCACGTCGCCGGCGTCGACCTGGGCGCGCACCTCGACGGTCTTGTACTGCGGCTTCTTGAGCGTGAACACGTAGGTGCCGGCCTCTTCGAGCGTGAGGTTCAGCGGCGTCGTGCCCACCTTCTTGTCGATCAGGAACACCTCGGCGTCGTCGGGGGTGGTCAGGATGACGACCCGGGGCATGGCCGGCAGCGTGACCTTCAGGTCTTCCTTCTTGCCCGCCACCAGCTTGACCTTGACCTTCTTGGTCAGGTACTGGTCCTTGGTGAACGTGAACTCGTACTCGGCGTCTTCGGGGAACTCGAGCTTCAGGGGGGTGCGGCCCAGGCTGTTGCCGCCCAGCGACACGTACACCTTGTCGGGCTCCGAGGCGATCTCGATGGAGGGGAACCCGCGCAGGGCCACGCTCAACGGCACGGTCTCGCCGGCCGTGACGCGCAGGGGCGCCGCGAACTTCTGGAATTTGTCGGCGGTGACCAGCACCTCGTGCTCGCCGGCCGCGATCTTGAGCTCGCACTTGCCGCCGGGGCAGGGCGTGGCCTCGCCGTCGAGGGTGAGCTCGGCCTCACGCGGCGTGATGGTCACGGCCACGGTGCCGTACGGCTTCAGGGTCAGCGTGAGCTCTTCCTTGCTGCCGCCCTTCACGAAGATGGTCTCCTCGGTCGGGAAGTGCGAGGGCTTCTCCATGCGCACCACGTGGCGGCCGGCGTTCAGATCTTTCAGGAACACCGGGGTCGAGCCCTTGAACTCGTCGTCGATGAAGACCTTGGCCTCGAAGGGCACCGACGACAGGCGCAGCTCGGCCGGGTCGGCCTTCAGCTCGACGTTCACCTTGGCGAGCTGGTCTTGCACGACCTGGACCATCGACGTGCCGAAGTAGAAGTCCTTGCGCAGCTCGAGGCGCACCTCGCCCACGGGGATGCCCTCGAGGAGCGTGGGCGTCACCTGCTCGTTCTTGCGCCCGTTCACGAGGATGGTGGCTCCCGTGGGCTCGGACGACACGTACACGTTGCCCTTGGCCGTGGGTGCCACGACCTTGGGCTTCGAGGAGAGGGTCTCGTTGAACTGGATGAGGTAGCCGGTGTTCACGGGCGCCGACGTGTTGAACACGCGGATGACCGAGGTCTTCGCGTCGACGCTCTGCACCGAGAACTGCGCCACCGAGATGCGCTTCTTCTGGCCGGCGATCTCGAGCACGTAGAAGACCTCGCCTCCGTACCCTTCGCGCACGCCGCCCTCGGCGCCCACCGAGATGCTGGCCTGGGAGCCCGAGACGCGCACGACCTTGCCGGTCGTCGTGCCCGCGACCGCGGGAACGGCGAGCCCGAGCGCCACAAGGAGGACGAGGAGGAGTCGTGGAAGCCGCATGCAATGTCCTCGTTTCGCTGGTCGATTACTTCGCGTCGTCCGCGGGCTGCATCACGCCCCGGAAGTCGGTCACGTGGAACTCGACGCGGCGGTTCTTGGCCTTGCCGTCTTCGGTCTTGTTGTCGGCGATGGGCCGGGTCTGGCCGTAGCCGGCGAACTCGAACGTGGCCGAGGGGACGCCCTTGTCGACCAGGTAGCCGAGCACCGTGAGGGCGCGCTGCTGCGAGAGGAGCAGGTTTTCGCCGGGGTCGCCCTGCGTGTCGGTGTGCCCCTCGATGCGAACGCGGATGCCGGGGTACTGCTTCAGCGACGAGGCGATGTCGTCGAGGATGGTCTTCGACTTGTCGAGCAGCACCGCGGCGCCGGTCTGGAACTCGATGTTCGAGAACACCAGGCTGGTGGTCTCGGTGAACACGTACTTGGGGTGTCCGGCGGGCGCGACCGGGGCTCCGGCAGGGACCTCGTCGGGGCAGCCGTCGTCGTCGCGGTACTGGTTGACGGTTTCGGGCTGATCGGGGCACGCGTCGTAGTTGTCGCGTACGCCGTCGCCGTCGTTGTCGAGGTCGGGGCAGCCGTCGGTGTCGTTGAAGCCGTCGAGATCCTCGGCCTGCGCCGGGCACTGATCGGCGCCGTCCTCGAGGCCGTCGGAGTCGTTGTCGCGCTCCGGGCAGCCGTCCCAGTCCATGAAGCCGTCGAAGTCTTCGGGCTGTGCGGGGCAGCGGTCGTCGACGTCGACGATGCCATCGCTGTCGCTGTCCTTGGTCTGGCCGCCGCCGATGCCCACGTCGTAGCCGAAGCGTGCCATGAAGCGGTAGTCGGGGGTGCCCGCGCCGTCGAGCACGCCGAAGGCGCCGCCCGTGATGATCTGGAAGCCGCCCACGCGAACGCGCAGGCCGGTCAGGGCCTCGAGCTGCGTGGCGTTGTCGTTGCCGCCCACGTCGACGCCGCCCTTGGCCTCGCCCAGCACCGAGAGCCAGCGCTCGATCACGCGCCACTCGGCGCTGAGGCCGAAGAGCGCCAGCGAGGCCGCCTTGGCGTTCATGGCGGGGTGGAAGCGGCGCTCGGGGCGGAAGTTGAAGCCCACGTTGCCGGCCAGGAACACCGGGCCGACCTTGCGGTCGACGGCCACCATCGCGCCGCCCGTGACCGAGCCCCAGCCGAGGAACTGGTCCTGGGCGCCGGTCGGCACCGTCAGAAAGGGAACGATCGCCACGCCGATCGCGTCGCGCGAGCCCGAGAGGAAGGCGTACTTCAGCGAGATCTCCATGTCGGCCACGCCGTGGCTGCTGAGCCCCGTGCCTGCACTGCTGGTGCGGTCGACGACCAGGGGCAGGTGCAGGTTCAGCTCGGAGTTCGGGAAGAGGCCCACGCCCACCAGGAACTCGAGCACCTGCATGCGGCCCACGAAGGCCTGGCTGGCGCCCAGGTTCGAGATGCGCGCGACGTCGTTCGCGAACATGTAGTCGAGGGCGACGATCACGTCCTTGGTGGGCACCGTGTACGACGTCTCGGTGACCAGCGTGCCGTTCTGGAGCCCCACGGGGTGGTACCACTGGAAGTTGAAGCCCTCGGCGTGGGCCGTGGGCGCGAAGGCGGCCACGATCAGCAGCGCGGCGATCGGGAGCACGCGACGCCGCCGGGCGAGCACCAGGCCGCCCACCAGGGCCAGGAGGGCGAGCGTCGCGAAGGGCGAGCCGCCGCTCACGGGCGAAGCCGTCGAGCACGAAGGGCCGCCGACCAGTTGGGTGTCGTCGGTGCGGCGGTGGTCCGGGTAGTCCTCGGCGCTCAGGGGGTTCGTGCCCGACTGCAGCTCGACGCCGTCGTCGACGCCGTCGTCGTCCGAGTCGGCGTCGGTGGGGCTGGTGCCGGCCTTCGTCTCGTCGGCGTTGGTCACGTCGTCGCCGTCGATGTCGTCGTCGCAGGAATCGCCCAGGCCGTCGTCGTCGAGGTCGGTCTGGCGGAAGTTCGGCACGTGGTCGCAGTTGTCCTTGTCGTTGCCCACGCTGTCGTTGTCCCAGTCGTTGTCGCAGGCGTCGCCCTGGCCGTCGCCGACGGTGACCTTGCCCGTCGTGGCGTCGGTCACCTTGTCGGCCGCCAGCGTGGCGTCGAGGTTGGCCTGGTCGGCGTTGGCGACGAACGGGCAGTTGTCGGAGTCGTCGGGCACCTCGTCGTTGTCGTCATCGGCGTCGCACACGTCGCCCACGCCGTCGCTGTCGTTGTCGGCCTGATCGGTGTTGGGCACGCCGTAGCAGTTGTCGTCGCAGCCCACGCGTGCGCCGCCCTTGCAGGGCGCGTCTCCGATCGCGTCGGAGAGGTCGCCGTCGTCGGCGACGCCGTCGTCGTCGTCGTCGTCGTCGCACACGTCGCCGTGCCCGTCGTTCTCGTAATCGGCCTGGTCGGCATTCGCCACCAAGAGGCAGTTGTCCTGGCCGTTGGCGATCCCGTCGCCGTCGCTGTCGACCAGGGTGTCGCAGAGATCGCCCTTGCCGTCGGCGTCGGCGTCCTGCTGATCGGGGTTGAACGCCTCGGGGCAGTTGTCGTCGCAGGCCACCACGTCGCCGCCGACGCAGGGGCCGTCGCCCGCCACCTTGCTGCCGTCGCCGTCCTCGAGCACGCCGTCGCCGTCCTGGTCCTTGTCGCAGAGGTCGCCCAGGCCGTCGGCGTCGAGATCGGACTGGCCGTTGTTGGCCACGTGGACGCAGTTGTCGTCGCAGGCCGTGTTCGTGCCCTGGGCGTTGGGGCAGGGGTTGTCGCCGGCCACGCCGCTGGCGTCGCCGTCGTCGGGCACGCCGTCGTTGTCGTCGTCGGCGTCGCAGGCGTCGCCGCTGGCGTCGCCGTCGTTGTTGGCCTGCGTGGGGTTCGTCTGCATCGCGCAGTTGTCGTCGCAGCCCGTGAGCTCGCCGGCGATGCAGGGGTTGTCGCCGGGTACGCCCGTGCCGTCGCCGTCGTCGGGCACGCCGTCGTTGTCGTCGTCGTCGTCGCACACGTCGCCCACGCCGTCGGCGTCGTTGTCGGCCTGGTCGGCGTTCGGATCGAACAGGCAGTTGTCGTCGCAGTCCTTCTTCTTGCCGCCCGTGCAGGGCTTGTCGCCCACGTCGTCGGAGCCGTCGCCGTCGTCGAGGATGCCGTCGTCGTCGTCGTCGTCGTCGCAGACGTCGCCCAGGTTGTCGCCGTCGTTGTTTTCCTGGTCGGGGTTGGAGATGAACTGGCAGTTGTCGTCGCAGTCGACGATCGAGCCTCCCACGCAGACGTCGTCGCCCACCTTGCCGTTGTTCGACCCGTCGTCGAGGACCTCGTCGTTGTCGTCGTCGAGGTCGCAGGCATCGCCGATGATGTCGCTGCCCATGACGGCGCCCTCGACGTCTTCGTCGGCCAGGTCGTTGTTGGCCTGGTTCTTGTTGTAGACGTAGGGGCAGTTGTCGTTGCTGTCGGCCTTGCTGTCGCCGTCGTAGTCGGTCAGCTCGTCGCAGGCGTCGCCGAAGAAGTCCTCGTCGTTGTCGCTCTGGTCGGCGTTGGCGTTGAAGACGCAGTTGTCGTCGCAGCCCTCGACCACGCCGTCGGGGCATTTGGCGTCGCCGATGGTCCCCGAGTCGTCGCCGTCGTCGGGCACGCCGTCGTTGTCGTCGTCGGCGTCGCAGAGGTCGCCGTAGCCGTCGTCGTCGTTGTCCTGCTGCTTGTCGTTCGGCGTGACCTGGCAGTTGTCTTCGGCGTCGGCCACGGCGTCGTTGTCGTCGTCGGCGTCGCAGGCGTCGCCGTCGAGGTCGCCCTCGATACCCGGCCAGTTCGCCTCGTCGAGCGCGAGGTCGGTGTTCTGCTGGTCGGGGTTGTACATGGCGGGGCAGTTGTCGCCGCCGTCGTCGATCTCGTCGTTGTCGTCGTCGGGATCGCACGAGTCGCCGAAGGCGTCGCCGTCGGTGTTGGTCTGCAGGATGTTGAAGACGAGCTGGCAGTTGTCGAACGCGTCGGGGATGTTGTCGTTGTCGTCGTCGGGATCGCACGCGTCGCCGAGCTCGTCGCCGTCGGTGTTCTGCTGGGTCGAGTTGCCGACCAGGGCGCAGTTGTCGTTGGCGTCGGGCACGCCGTCGCCGTCGTCGTCGAGGTCGCACACGTTGCCGAGCCGGTCGGCGTCGGTGTCGGTCTGGTTCGAGTTGGCGGTGAAGGCGCAGTTGTCGTCGCAGGTCGACGTCTGGCCGCCCGCGCACTTGCCGTCGCCGATGACGCCGGAGCCGTCGCCGTCGTCGAACACCCCGTCGTTGTCGTCGTCGGGATCGCACAGGTCGCCGAACCCGTCGGCCTCGTTGTCGGCCTGGTCGTCGTTGGCCAGCAGCGGGCAGTTGTCGAGCGGATCGATCTCGCCGTCGTCGTCGTCGTCGAGGTCGCAGGGATCGCCCTCGGCGTCGCCGTCGGTGTCGAGTTGGCTGGCGTTGGCGTCGAGGCGGCAGTTGTCGTCGCACAGAGCGGTCTCGCCGTCTGTGCACCGCGAGTCGCCGATCACGCCCGAGCCGTCGCCGTCGTCGGAGATGCCGTCGCCGTCGTCGTCGTCGTCGCACGGATCGCCGAGCCCGTCGCCGTCGGTGTTGACCTGGTCGGCGTTCTGCACCAGCCGGCAGTTGTCGGCGTCGTCGGGCACGGCGTCGTCGTCGTCGTCGAGATCGACGCAGTCGGCGTGCAGGTCGCCGTCGGTGTTCTCGAAGCCCTCGTCGACGGGTCCGTCGCAGTCGTCGTCGACGCCGTTGCAGAGCTCATCGGCGCCGTGGTGGCTGGCGGGGTCGAGCGGGGCGCAGTCGGTCGAATCGTCGTCGTCGTCGCCGTCGTCGTCGTCGTCGCACACGTCGCCCAAGCCGTCGGGCGTGATGTTCGAGACGCCCTGGTAGAACAGCGACTCGTCGGTGTTCTCCTGGTCGGGGTTCACCACGAACTGGCAGTTGTCGAGCGCGTCCGGCCAGCCGTCGTTGTCGGTGTCGTCCTCGCAGGCGTCGCCGATGCCGTCATGGTCGGTGTCGGACTGCGTGTCGTTCGCCACGAAGACGCAGTTGTCGGCCTCGTCGAACACGCTGTCGTTGTCGTCGTCGTCGTCGCACACGTTGCCGACGCCGTCCTTCTCGGTGTCGAGCTGGTCCTTGTTGCCGTCGAGCGGGCAGTTGTCGTCGCAGTTCTTGTTGGCGCCCGCGGTGCACGGGAAGTCGCCGGCCACGCCGCTGGCGTTGCCGTCGTCGAGCACGCCGTCGTTGTCGTCGTCGGGGTCGCAGGCGTCGCCCTTGGTGTCGCCGTCGGTGTTGAGCTGGCCGTCGTTGGCGTCGAGCGGGCAGTTGTCGTCGCAGCTCTCGGTCACACCGCTGGCGCAGGGCGCGTCGCCGATCACGCCCGTGCCGTTGCCGTCGTCGGCGATGCCGTCGTTGTCGTCGTCGAGATCACATACGTTGCCGAGCAAATCGCCGTCGGTGTCCTTCTGGTTGGTGTTGGCGATCACGCGGCAGTTGTCGTCGCAGCCGGCCACCACGTTGTTGGTGCACGGGTCGGCCAGTCCGTCTCCGTCGTCGTCGGGGATGCCGTCGTCGTCGTCGTCGAGGTCGCAGGCGTCGCCCTCTTCGTCGCCGTCGGTGTCCTTCTGCGACTTGTTCGACACGAAGGGGCAGTTGTCTTCGTTGTCGGCGATGGTGTCTTCGTCGTCGTCGAGGTCGCAGGCGTCGCCCAGCCCGTCGCCGTCGTTGTTCTTCTGGTCGACGTTCGCGATGGTGCGGCAGTTGTCGGACGTGTCTACGATGCCGTCGTTGTCGTCATCGAGGTCGCAGGCGTCCCCGGTGGCGTCGAGGTCGTTGTCGGTCTGGGTGGTGTTGGCGACCAGGGGGCAGTTGTCGCTGCCGTCGACCACGGTGTCGTTGTCGTCGTCGTTGTCACAGAGATCGCCCGTGAGGTCGCCGTCGGTGTCGACCTGGTCGGCGTTCGAGACCAGCGGGCAGTTGTCACCGGCGTCGGGCATGGCGTCGTTGTCGTCGTCGGTGTCGCACGCGTTGCCGAAGTCGTCGTGGTCGGTGTCGGCCTGGTCGGCGTTGGCCGTGACGGGGCAGTTGTCCGTGCCGTCGGCCTTGCCGTCGTTGTCGTCGTCGAGGTCGCACACGTCGCCCGAGCCGTCGGCCTCGTTGTCGGACTGGGCGAGGTTCGCGATGGTCGGGCAGTTGTCGTTGGCGTCGAGGACGGTGTCGTTGTCGTCGTCGTCGTCGCAGGCGTCGCCGATACCGTCCGACTCGTTGTCGCGTTGGGTGGTGTTCTTGTCGAGACGGCAGTTGTCGTCGCAGGCCACGGCCGCCCCGCCGGTGCAGGGGTGATCGCCGATGGCGCCCGAGCCGTCGCCGTCGTCGGCCACGGCGTCGTTGTCGTCGTCGGTGTCGCAGGCGTCGCCGGCGAGGTCGCCGTCGGTGTCGCGCTGGTCGAAGTTCGGCACCAGCTGGCAGTTGTCGACGATGTCGAGCTTCGCGTCGCCGTCGTCGTCGTCGTCGCAGGCGTTGCCGGCCCGGTCGCCGTCGGTGTCGAGCTGCTCGCCGTTGGACGCCAGCACGCAGTTGTCGTCGCAGCCGAGCGTCTGGTCGCCCGTGCAGCGCCCGTCGCCGATGACACCGGAGCCGTCGCCGTCGTCGGCGATGCCGTCGTTGTCGTCGTCGTCGTCGCAGGCGTTGCCCTGCAGATCGAGATCGGTGTTGGTCTGGTCGACGTTCGCGATCTCGGGGCAGTTGTCGATGTCGTTGACCCAGCCGTCGCCGTCGAGGTCGTTCGAGCACGCGTCGCCGGTGCCGTTGCCGTCGGTGTCGACCTGATCGGCGTTGGCCACCTTGGGGCAGTTGTCGAGCGTGTCGGCCACGACGTCGCCGTCGTCGTCGGTGTCGCAGGCGTCGCCGTTGGCGTCCTTGGCGACCGAGAGGTTCCCGCCGTCGAACAGCGCCTGATCGGTGTTCAGCTGGTCCGCGTTCCCCACGAGGCGGCAGTTGTCGTCGCAAGCGGTGGTCTGTCCGTTGAGGCAGGGATGGTCGCCGATGGCGCCGGAGCCGTCGCCGTCGTCGGCCACGCCGTCGTTGTCGTCGTCGGCGTCGCAGGCGTCGCCCAGGGTGTCGCTGTCGGTGTTGACCTGGGTGGCGTTCGGCACGAGCGGGCAGTTGTCGGCCGCGTCGAGCCTGGCGTCGCCGTCGTCGTCGGTGTCGCAGGCGTCGCCGAGCCCGTCCTTGACGATCGAGAGGTCGCCGGCGGTCCACAGCGCCAGATCGGTGTTCACCTGGTCGGCGTTCGCCACGAGCGGGCAGTTGTCGTCGAGGTCGGGGTCGCCGTCGTCGTCGTCGTCGAGGTCGCAGACATCGCCCCTGGCGTCGGCGTCGGTGTTCTTCTGGTCCGCGTTCCAGTCGGTGCGGCAGTTGTCGACCACGTCGTCTTTGCCGTCGCCGTCGTCGTCGGCGTCGCAGGCGTCGCCCTGCGCGTCGGGCACTGCGTCGCCGTTTCCGCCCGAGAACAGGGCCTGATCGGTGTTGGTCTGGTCGGGGTTGTGGACCAGCGGGCAGTTGTCGGTGGCGTCCAGCAGCGCGTCGCCGTCGTCGTCGGGGTCGCACACGTCGCCCAGGATGTCGACGCCCGGAGTGGTGGCGCCGGCCGCGACCTCGCGCGAGAGGTCGGTGTTGGTCTGGTCCTGGTTCGAGGCGAAGGGGCAGTTGTCGGAGGTGTCGGGCAGGGTGTCGTTGTCGTCGTCGAGGTCGCACGCGTCGCCCTGGGCGTCGCCGTCGTTGTTCTGCTGGCCCGCGTTCTTCACGGTCTTGCAGTTGTCGATGTCGTCGCCCACGCCGTCGCCGTCGGTGTCGTTGTCGCAGGCGTCGCCCACGCCGTCGGTGTCGGCGTCGGCCTGCGAGGGGTTCGCGACCACGCGACAGTTGTCGGGGGCGCTGTCGAGCACGCCGTCGTTGTCGTCGTCGGTGTCGCAGGCGTCGCCCTTCGTGTCGTTGTCGGAGTTCGCCTGGTCGTCGTTCCAGTCGAGGCGGCAGTTGTCGGGGGCGCTGTCGAGCACGCCGTCGTCGTCGTCGTCGGCATCGCAGGCGTCGCCCTGCAGGTCGACGTCGGTGTCGAGCTGGTCGACGTTGGCGACCAGCGGGCAGTTGTCGGCGGCGTCGAGGGCGCCGTCGTTGTCGTCGTCGCCGTCGACGCAGTCGGCCTTGGTGTCGCCGTCGGTGTTGACGAAGCCCTCGTCGACCACGCCGCTGCAGTTGTCGTCGACGTCGTTGCACGTCTCGGTGGCGCCGTGGCGAACAGCGCCGTTCAGGGGCGCGCAGTCGGTGCCGTCGGGGTCGCCGTCGTTGTCGTCGTCGGTGTCGACGCAGTCGGCCAGGTCGGTGCCGTCGGTGTTGGTGAAGCCCTCGTCGACGCCGGCCGTGCAGTTGTCGTCGATGGCGTTGCACGTCTCGATGGCGCCGTGGCGGATGGCCGGGTTCAGCAGGGAGCAGTCGGCGGCGTCGGGATCGCCGTCGCCGTCGTCGTCGAGGTCGCAGGCGTCGCCGAGCGCGTCGGCGGTGACCAGGGTGTTGCCGCCCTGGAAGAGCGCCAGATCGGTGTTGGTCTGGGGCGCGTTCACGACCAGCGGGCAGTTGTCGGTGGTGTCGGGCACGCCGTCGTTGTCGTCGTCGGTGTCGACGCAGTCGGCCAGGTCGGTGCTGTCGGTGTTGAGGAAGCCCTCGTCGGTCACGCCGCTGCAGTTGTCGTCGACGCCGTTGCAGAGCTCGGTCGCGCCGTGATACACGGCCGCTACGTTGGGGGCGCAGTCGGTGGCGTTCGGATCGCCGTCGCCGTCGACGTCGCCGTCGCAGGCGTCGCCCACGCCGTTGCCGTCGGAGTCGGACTGGCTCGCGTTGGCCACGAAGTCGCAGTTGTCGGGCCCGTCGAGCACCGTGTCGTTGTCGTCGTCGGCGTCGCAGGCGTCGCCCTGGGCGTCGGCGTCGTTGTTGGCCTGGGTGTCGTTCTCGAGCAGCGGGCAGTTGTCGTCGCAGTTGGTGGTGGCTCCGGCCACGCACGGCTTGTCGGTGGTGCTGCCGTTGTTGTTGCCGTCCTCGTTCACGCCGTCGTCGTCGTCGTCGAGGTCGCAGGCGTCGCCGATGGCGTCGCTGTCGAAGTCGAGCTGGGTGGCGTTCGAGACCACCTGGCAGTTGTCGTCGCAGTTGACCTTGAGGCCTCCCGTGCACTTCGCGTCGCCGATCGTGCCCGAACCGTTGCCGTCGTCGAGCAGGCCGTCGTTGTCGTCGTCGGGGTCGCACAGGTCGCCGAAGGCGTCGCCGTCGGAGTTCTGCTGGTCCGGGTTCACGACCACGCGGCAGTTGTCGGCGACGTCGAGGTCGCCGTCGTTGTCGTCGTCGGGGTCGCACTCGTCGCCGATCTCGTCGCCATCGGTGTGGGTGAAGCCGTCGTCGGAGACGTCGTCGCAGTCCTCGTCGACGGAGGAGCCGTCGCACTTCTCGGTGGTCGCCAGCGCTTCGGTGCTGCAGACGACGTCGTTGCCCGCCAGGTTGCACTCGGTCTGGCCGCCCACGCACACGCCGAAGCCGCACGGCTTGTCGAGGCCGAACAGGACCGTCGCGCCGTCCAGCAGCGTGACCGAGAAGTCTTCGTCGACGCTGCCCGCGGCGCCGCTGTTGCAGTCGTTGTCGAGGCCGTCGCACTTCGTCTCGGTGCCGATCTCGAAGGCGGCGCTGTGGAAGGCGTAGTCTCCGTTGGCGCAGGCACCCCAGGTACCGGTGGTGCAGAGCGCGGCGCGCTTCTTGGAGCCGCTGCACACTCCCTGCTGGTTGCCGCAGTCGGGGGCGTCGGACACGGTGCCCGTGGCGGGGTCGAAGAAGAAGCCCTGGGCGTTGACGCTGCTCGTGTCGGCCTTGTCGGTGAAGCCGTCGCAGTCGTCGTCGAGGTTGTTGCAGCGCTCGGGGGTGGCCGCGTTGGTGTTTCCGCCAGGGGCCTTGTCGCACACGATGGCGGTCTCGTTCGCCTTGCACACCGTGACGCCGCCCGCGCAGGCGCCCACGCCGCAGGCTTTGCCGATGCCCGTGTAGCTGCCGCCGTGGGGCAGGGTGACCGTGAAGTCTTCGTCGACGCTGCCGGCCGCGCTGCTGTTGCAGTCGTTGTCGAGGCCGTCGCAGCTGACCTCGGTGCCGGCCTCGTACTCGGCGTCGTTGAACTCGTAGTCGGCGGTGGCGCAGGCGCCCCAGACGCCGTTCACGCACAGCGCCGCGCGCTTGTGGGCCCCGGCGCACACGCCCTGCAGCACCTCGCAGTCGGCGGTCGCGCCCGACACGAAGTAGCCGTTGGCGTCGACGTCGTTCTTGTCGCCGCCCGCGATGTCGGCGGCGTCCTTGAAGCCGTCGCAGTCGTTGTCGAGGTCGTCGCAGAGCTCGTTCAGGTCGAACGTCGCGTCGTGCGTCTCGTACTGTGCGTTGGCGCAGGTGCTCCAGGTGGCCGTGCCGGAGCCGGCCACCGCCGCGCAGAGCGAGGCGGGTTTCTTGGCGCCGTTGCACACGCCCACCTGGTTCTCGCAGTTCACGGTGTCGCCCGAGAGGAAGAAGCCATTTCCGTCGAGGTCGGGCGTGTCGTCGTCGTCGATCGCGCCGTCGCAGTCGTCGTCGAGCCCGTTGCAGAGCTCGTTGATGGACTCGACGGGCTTGACGGCGGGGTTCGTGTCGAGGCAGTCGCCCGTCGGGTCGCTCGAGGTGGCCTCGTAGGGGTCGGTGCAGTCGGTGTCGGTCGAGGCGACGGTCGAGGTGCCGTTCGGCCGGTAGCCGTCGTCGTCGGCGTCGGTGTAGCACGTCTCGGCGCCGTCGCAGTTCTGGTCGACGCTGTCGCCGGCGAGCTCGGTGGCGCCGGGCTTGACGGCCGCGCTGCCGTCGTTGCAGTCGAAGGTGGCGTTGCCAGCGCCGGACGAGCCGCCGCCCGTGGCCGACGCGATGGTGGAGCTGGTGCAGGTCGCAGGCAGCGTCACGGTCGTGGTCGTCGCCGTGCCGAAGCTGTCGTTGTCGGCGTCGACCCAGCATAGCAGGGTGCTGTCGCAGTTCTCGTCGACGTCGTTCGAGTTGGTCTCGGTGGCGCCGGGCTTGACCGCCGCGCTGCCGTCGTTGCAGTCGAAGGTGGCGTTGGCCGGGCCCGACGAGCCGCCGCCGGTGGTCGACGCGGTGGTCGAACTGGTGCAGGTCGCGGGCAGCGCCACGTTCGCCGTGGAGGCCGTGCCGAAGCCGTCGTTGTCGGCATCGACCCAGCACAGCAGGGTGCTGTCGCAGTTTTCGTCGACGTCGTTCGAGTTGGTCTCGGTGGCGTTCGGGCGGATGACGTCGTCGCCGTCGTTGCAGTCGAAGGTGGTGTTGCCCGCGCCCGTCGCTCCGCCGCCCGTAGCCGAGGTCGTGGTGGAGCTGGTGCAGGTCGTGGGCAGCGTCACGGTCGCGGTCGCGGCCGTGCCGAAGCCGTCGTTGTCGGCGTCGACCCAGCACAGGAGGGTGCTGTCGCAGTCCTCGTCGACGTCGTTCGAGTTGGTCTCGGTGGCGCCGGGCTTGACGGCCGTGCTGCCGTCGTTGCAGTCGAAGGTGGCGTTGCCCGGGCCCGACGAGCCGCCGCCCGTGGTCGACGCGGTGGCGGAGCCGGTGCAGGTCGTGGGCAGCGTCACGGTCGTGGTCGTGGCCGTGCCGAAGCCGTCGTTGTCGGCGTCGACCCAGCACAGGAGGGTGCTGTCGCAGTCCTCGTCGACGTCGTTCGAGTTGGTCTCGGTGGCGCCGGGCTTGACGGCCGTGCTGCCGTCGTTGCAGTCGAAGGTGGCGTTGGCCGGGCCCGACGAGCCCCCGCCCGTGGTCGACGCGGTGGCGGACCCGGTGCAGGTCGTGGGCAGCGTCACGGTCGTCGTCGCGGCCGTGCCGAAGCCGT
>CAZBRS010000002.1:0-36907 GCA_964494475.1 uncultured Myxococcales bacterium
GGCGCACCGCGTCGGCCACCTTCTGGATGGCCTCCTCCTGGTGCACCACGCGCTCGCCGACCAGACGGAGTCGGCCGAGGACTCACGTTTTTCCGACCTTCCGGCCATCGGCTACCCGGGAAGCTCTTACGCACGCCGCGAGCCGGTACGGGAAAGGCCGCTGGCTCCTACTCAGGGCAGATGTACGAAAGGATCAGGAACCCTCCCCCGTGTACTTCCGCTTCGCGGTGCTCGACGTATCGTCCGACGGCCGTCACCGCCTGCCCGATCGCCGACGAAACGGCAGGGGCGCTCTCGTTCGCCCATAAGGCCAGCCCCGGCATCGCACAGCCCGTTGGGCAAGAGGACTCTACGAGACTCTGGCAGGAGCAGTCGGGCGGGAAGCAGAGATCCATCACACAGAGATAGCATGAAGCCGCGGCGGCCAGAGACGGGGAAGCCAGCCAGAGTCCGTGCTCCGACGTCATTGGGCCGAAGGCGTGCACCTCACGGACCATCGTCCCTGAGAACGCGGCATCGCGGGATGCGGGTATCGTGAAATTCCCCGTCCAACCCGAGCGTTTCCCCTGGGGCCGGCACGACGCGTCCAGTAGAAAGGTCCTGGCGGAGACTTCCACGCACGGTTCGTCGCATACTGCGGACGCCAGATCCGGCCCCTCCATGCGGCACGCAGAGGGAAGATCCACCTCGGCAGCCGGGAATCCGGGGCACACGAAGCCGCCCTCGCAAACCGTTCCGAGACCCTCGGCGCTAGCATCCCCGACGTGCTCGACCACGGTCTCGATTCCGCCCGGGATATCGTCGGTATCGGCGCCCCATCCCTGACACCCTACGAGCACGATGGCCAGCAGAAGCGCGTGATTGACGCTTGGCTTTTGCATATTATATATTAATTACAATTAGTCCTATAATACAAGAAGTAATAGACGGTTGCCCACGACGGGACATTGGCGCCATGCATGCGAAATCGCCAATACGAGGTGGACGCCGTGAGCGCTCCATCTATCTTGCCCCGCTCGAATATTGAATCATCGTCCGTGCTTGAAATTACTTCGTTTCCAGAGCCATTGAAAACGTACAAATCGACGTCACTATGGTTGCCAGAAGCCGTTTCGGGCCACCAGATCGCGGCGTGCAGATCGCATTCGTGTCCCGTCGTCACCGGGAACATGAAGTCCTCATTTTCGCCGTTGGACACGTAGCGCATGCCGGTTATCCACGTGCTGCCCGTCGGTTCTCCCAACCGGACCTGATCCGCGCCAAAAAAGTACTGAAAGAAGTAGCTCAACTCCGGAGAGTGGCCGAATGCGAGGAGCGCGGCGTAGATCTTCCCAGGAGAGGGGAGCATCTGGTTCGCGTTGAAGAAGTTGTACGTCAACAGCGCGGCTCCGGCGGCATAGGGTGTGGCGCCGCTCGTATGCGCGAACAGGTCGATGCAACTGTCTGACAGCCGGCATCCGGTCTCGCTACGAGTCGGCATCCGCAGGTCGGGCTTTACGCGACCATCCGTGGTGGGTCCCAGCGACTGCCTCATCTCGTCTCCGTTGTCCATGCCACAGGTGTACTCCGAGGGATCCTTCACGTTGTAGTACCCCACCCCCAGTACCTTGTGCGCGTTCGCGGGGCAACGGACGGAACCACCGAGCGGCCAGTCGCTGCAGTCCTCTTCGGTGTAGCCGAAGTTCCCGTTCGCGGCTACGACGATGACGCCCTGGTCGTACGCGTTGTCGAACGCCGTCGCGACGGCAGAGTTGAACGCGGCGTCCAACTGGAGCTCTGCGACGATGACCCGTGCCCCGTGCCACACCGCCCGCTCCACCGCCTTGATCACGACAGCCGCGTCCGGCCAGCCAATCGTCGGATACACCGCCCAGCTATCGATCTTGGCAGACGTAACCCCGATATACCTAGTCCCGAGCTGCGTGTTCCGCCCCGACAGGATGGAGGCCGTCTTGGTCCCGTGCCCGGTCCCCATGGCCCTATCGCCCGGTTCGTACGGGCACTGCGGGTTCCCGACATCCTCGCAGTCGTCGCCTCCGCACAAGCAATCCTTCCAGAGACGGATCCGGTTGTTCGGGCTCGACGCGGACTCGTAGAGGAGTTGATGAGTCCGCCGGACTCCCGTGTCGAGCAAGGCGACATAGCCCGAACCTCCGTATGCGGAGAACGGATCCGAGTGGATCCTAGACCTGCCGTCATCAACGTCGTTCAAGGGATCGGCGTCGGGGTTACCGTAGGAATCTGGGGCCTCCCCTTCGACGTAGCGCGGCATGACATGGATGACTCGGGGGAGATCGGAGACCTCGATCGCAGCCTTGAGAGGCATACGAGCCACAATCGCGTTCCCCATCGTGTATTCTTCAAGGACTACTCCGGCGAGCTGCCGGACAACGTCGACGACCGTCCTCCGTTCCGCGGCCCTGTCCGCGGCAACGGCGTTCCACTGCACGACGCGCTGCTCGGGTTCCTCCGGCAGCCTTTGGAGCCCGACTGACGTCTCCACGCCGATGATCACGTCCACGTCCCGATCTCCCTGCAGCAGGAGTTCCGGCGCGATCTTGTCCCCGCCGTAGTGAGGCGGAGGCTTCGCCTTGTCGATCGGACTCCAGCCTTCCGGCGACGGCACGAGGTCAGCGTGGCCCGACTGGCAGACTGGCTTGTCACCGTCGGCCCCGAACTCGCACACCACGCCGTGTTCATTCGCCGCCGGGTCCGCCGACGAAACGGTGGGTTGGGCGAGGGCAGCGGTCGACCCGCACGGTTGGAGCACGTACCCCTCAATCATCGCCAAGCACGTCACGAAGAGAATCCATCGGTTCATGGTACTACCCCTCGGTAATCGTTCAGCGCTGTGGATGTGAGCAACGTTACTGTGGTTCGAGACGCCGATCAAGCGTATATCCTCCTAAAAGCCACTCGCACTTCGGAAACCGATGACGCTGTCGTGGGCGGACGTGACGATAACGTGCAGAAAAATGGCGGAGTAGACATACCCGTGCAACCTCTGGGCCATCCACAGCTTTCGGATGACGCACTGGATGAAGGAACGGATCAGATCGTGCGCCCACGCGTAGGCGAGCCCCTCAGTGCACCCGGCTCGCCACCATCGCGAGCTTCTCGCCGCCCTCCGCGACGTCGACCGCCACCTCGCTGCCTTGCGGGATCTCGCCCGCGATCAGGCGCTTGGCCAGCTCGTTCTCGACGTGGCTCTGGATGGCGCGCTTCAGGGGCCGGGCCCCGAAGGCCGGATCGAAGCCGCGCTCGGCCAGGAAGGCGCGGGCGGCGGGGGTGAGGGTCAAGGTCACGTCGCGCTCGACCAGGCGCTTGCGCAGCCGCGCGAGCTGCAGGTCGACGATCTTCTCGATGTCCTCCTTGCGCAGGCTCTGGAAGAGCACGATCTCGTCCAGGCGATTGAGGAACTCGGGCTTGAACGCCGCCTTCAGCTCCAGCTCGATGGTGCGCCGCAGCGTGTCGTCGATGGGCTGGCCCTCGAAGTGCCGGGTGCCGAGGTTCGAGGTCATGACCAGAATGGTGTTCTTGAAGTCGACGGTGCGGCCCAGGCCGTCGGTGAGGCGGCCGTCGTCCAGCACCTGGAGCAGGGCGCTCCAGACCTCGGGGTGGGCCTTCTCGATCTCGTCGAAGAGCACGACGGCGTAGGGCTTCCTCCGCACGGCCTCGGTGAGCTGGCCGCCCTCCTCGTGGCCCACGTAGCCGGGGGGCGCGCCGATGAGGCGGGCCACGGAGTGCTTCTCCATGTACTCGCTCATGTCGAGGCGCACCAGGGCCTGCTCGTCGTCGAACAGGAACTCGGCCAGCGCGCGCACCAGCTCGGTCTTGCCCACGCCGGTGGGGCCGATGAAGAGGAATGACCCGATGGGGCGGTTGGGGTCCTGGATGCCCGAGCGCGCGCGGCGCACCGCGTCGGCCACCTTCTGGATGGCCTCCTCCTGGTGCACCACGCGCTCCGCGAGGCGGGCCTCCATCTTCAAGAGCTTCACGGTCTCGCTCTCGAGCATGCGCGACACGGGGATGCCGGTCCAGGTGGCCACCACCCGGGCGATGTCCTCCTCGTCGACCTCCTCCTTGAGGAGCGCTCCGCCCTTCTGGAGCTCGGCCAGCTTCGCGGTCCGCTCGGCCAGCGTCTTCTCGGCCTCGGCGAGCTCGCCGTACTGGATGCGGGCGGCGCGCTCGAACTCGCCGCGGCGCTGGGCCTCGTCGAGCTCGTGCCGCTTGGCCTCGATGGCCTCCTTGGCGGCGCGCTGCTCGGTGATGGTGTCCTTCTCGAGCTGCCAGCGCGCGCGCAGGGCGTCGGCCTCGGCCTTCAGGTCGCCGATCGCCTTCTCGACCTCGGGCAGGCGCTTGCGGCTGGCCTCGAGCTCCTTCTCGCGCTTCAGGGCCTCGCGCTCGACCTCGAGGGGCACGCGCCGGCGCTCGAGCTCGTCGAGCTCGACGGGCAGGCTGTCGATCTGCATGCGCAGGCGGGCGCAGGCCTCGTCGATGAGGTCGATGGCCTTGTCGGGCAGGAAGCGGTCCTGGATGTAGCGGTTCGAGAGCGTGGCAGCCCCCACCAGCGCCGCGTCGCGGATGCGCACGCCGTGGTGGATCTCGTACTTGTCCTTCAAGCCGCGCAAGATGGCCACGGTGTCCGCGATGCTCGGCTGCTTCACGAGCACGGGCTGGAAGCGGCGCTCGAGGGCGGCGTCCTTCTCGATGTACTTGCGGTACTCCTTCAAGGTGGTGGCGCCCACGCAGTGCAGCTCACCGCGGGCCAGGGCGGGCTTCAGCATGTTGCTGGCGTCCATGGCGCCCTCGGCGGCGCCCGCGCCCACCAGGGTGTGCAGCTCGTCGATGAACAGGATGATCTGGCCCGCGGCCTTCTCGACGTCGGCGAGCAGCGCCTTCAGGCGGTCTTCGAACTCGCCGCGGTACTTGGCACCCGCGATCATGGCGCCCAGGTCCAGGGCCACCAGGCGCTTGCCCTTCAGCCCCTCGGGCACGTCGTTCTGCACCATGCGCAGCGCCAGCCCCTCGACGATGGCGGTCTTGCCCACGCCGGGCTCGCCGATGAGCACGGGGTTGTTCTTCTTGCGGCGGGCCAGCACCTGGATGACGCGGCGGATCTCGTCGTCGCGCCCGATGACGGGGTCGAGCTTGCCCTGGCGCGCCAGGCGCGTGAGGTCCTTGGCGTAGCGCTCGAGGGCCTGGTATTTGGCCTCGGGGTTCTCGTCGGTCACGCGCTGGTTGCCCCGCACCTCCTTGAGCACGGCCAGCACGCGGTCCTTCGTGGCCCCGCGCGCCTGCAGCGAGCGGGCGGCGGCGCACGGCACGTCGAGCAGCGCGAGCAGCAGGTGCTCGGTGCTCACGTACTCGTCGCCGAAGGCCTTCAGCGCCTTCTCGGCTCCGGTGAACACGGCGGCCACCTCGTTCGACACGCCCACGGTCTCGACGCGGCCCACCTTGCCCTTGCGCTTCACCTCGCGCTCCACGTCCTCCCGCACCAGGGCGGGCGCGATCTCGAGCTTCTGCAGCACGCTGCCCACCAGCGACTGCTCCTGGTCGAGCAGCGCCAGGAACAGGTGGTCGGGCTCGAGGAACTGGTGGCCGAGCTCCTGGGCCTTGGCCGTCGCGGCCTCGATCGCCTTGCGCGCGTTCAGCGTGTAGTTCTCGAAGTTCATGGGTCGCCCCGAAGCACATCGTTCGGCTTGTAGAATGGGGGCGGGCTGGGGAGGGTCAAGCGATCCCCTGGACGCGCAGCCCGGCTTGAGGCACTCTGTCGCCCGATGGCTTCACGAGGTCACCGTGGCCCCCGTCCTCGTCACCGCGCTCCTCCTCTCGGCGTTCCTGTCCGAGGAGGCCTCTTCAATCTCTCGCGTCGACCTCTTCGTCATCGAGCGCAACAAGAACAAGAACCTCGTGCAGTACAGCGTGCGCCTCGACGCGGCGTGCGCGCCCGTGGGCGACGAGCCCCTCGAGGCCTTCTGGCGCATGCTCGAGGTCGGGCCCGAGGCCACCGAGGAGGTCGGGTTGTTCGAGCGCTCGGCCTATGGCATCGCCGACCAGGAGTGCCGGGCCGACGGCGTGACGGTGCAGTTGAAGGCCTTGCCCCAGCGCGCCGTCACCATCCGGGCCGGGCGCGAGGGCGGGCAATGCCGGGCCGGGGCCTATATGCGCATCAACGGGGCCGAGGCGCGCCTGGCGCGCGTCTACGCCCACGCCGACGACACGACGCTGATCCCCTCGGTCGCGTACATCGATCTGTTCGGGCAGACCGCCGACGGGCGCGCCGTCACCGAGCGCCTCGTCTCCGATTGATAGGCGTCGACCCGCTGGTCGGTTCAGAAGGCGTCGACCCGTTTGTCGTAGCCGCAGAGCTCGACATAGGCCACGCCCGTGAGCTCGCCGTCGGGCGTGCGGCCGCGCACCGTGCACGCGCCCTCCCAGTAATTCACGTTGACCGAGGGACCGGCCAGCTCCTGCTCGCGGGCCACGGGCGTCACGTCGAGCGTCCAGCCGCGCGCGGGCAGCGTGACGCGCCAGCCCAGGGGATAGGCCGCGCCCGTGACGGGGCTCGTCCACGTGCCCTGGTTGCCGGTCTCGAGCGTGAAGTCGCGGCCCAGCACCAACGCCTCGGTGGTGCCGTCGGCGGCCACGAAGGTGCCCTTGCTGCCCTCGAGACCCCGGCCGTCGGCCCCGCGCACCTGGTAGAGCATGAGCTCGGCGCCTCCGTCCAGCTGGACGGCCATCCAGTCCCAGCCCGCGGTGGCCGGCGCGGGCTCGCCCGAGGCGTACTCGTGGTCGTGCCACGCGAGGCCGGTGACCGCGCGCGGCTGCCCGTCGACCGTGAGCGTGCCCGTCGCGGCCAGGCGCGTGTACGAGAGGTAGTTGCTGTTCACGCCGTTGGGCGCCTTCCGGAGCAGCCCGCCCTCGCCGTGGAGCACGACCGGCTTGACCGGCTCGAGCTGCAGGTCGAGCGCGTAGCGCCCGTTGTCGGCCGCCAGGCGCACGCGCGGTCCGTGGGGGCCGTCGCCCGCCTGGCGAGCGGACCAGTCGTACGTCCACACGTGCAATTCCTCGGTCGAGGCGCCCACGTTCGAGCGCGAGTTCTCGGCCAGGCGCTCGGCGTACACGTGCTGGCCCGTCTGCTTGTCGATCACCGCGAACTGGGCCGCCGTGGCGTGGGTCTTGAAGAACCACCACACGGGCAGGTGGTCGCGCCAGACCCCCAGGGTGCGGGTGTGGAAGAACACGAGCTCGAAGCCGAACTCGTGCCCGCCCTCGTCGGCCAGGTGCCCCGTCCAGTACCACCACTCGGTCTTGAAGTCGGGGTGCGCGGCCAGGTCGCGGGGCAGCTGGACCGGGTGGTCCTCGGGCAGCGCGTAGGCCACGTCGGCGGTGGTGATGAACAGGCCGCGGCTGGCCCAGCCGTAGACGAAGCCGGCCAGCGCCAGGGCCAGCAAGGTCAGCACCACCCCGGCCAGCGTCTTCAGCAGCACCCGCAGCGCCTTGCGCATCCCCGGTCCCCCCGCCGTCCGGGGCCGATTCTGGACCGGAACGGCCCCGCGGTCAACGCGCCGTGGAACCGCTCGCGTTACCGGTCGGGTCCATTTGACACGGTGCGTCGACCCTCCTACCCTACGGCGACCACCCGCTGCCGGAGCCGAGATGGGCGAGAGGCTGAGGTACGAGATTCGCGAGGCCGACCGCGTGCTGGACAACGAGGCGCTGTGTCGGCTGTCGCTGCGCACGCCCATGCTCAGCGACATCGACGTGGCCATCGACCGCTCGCCCGACTTCTTCTCGTTCTACGACCTGCACGGTCGCTACGGCAAGGACGTGCCCCAGGCCGAGCGCGACTCGGGCGAGGCGCAGAAGCTGGACGGCTACACCTGCACCGTCGCCCTGCACGAGGGGCGCCTCGTCGGGGCGCTGGCCGCCAGCCATCGCCACGTGCTGTACGACGGCCGGCCGTTCAACCTGGGCTACCCCATGGACGCGCGCGTCGACCCCGACTACCAGCGCAAGGGCGTGCTGACCGCCATCGCCATGAAGCTGCCCGAGCTCTACCCCGAGGTGAACCTCGACTGCATCCTGAGCGTGATCCTGCGCGGCAACAAGCGGGCCCGGAAGGTCGCGACCGAGGCCCTGCCCGAGGTCTTCCTCGGCCAGCCCGCGGGCGAGTTCCACCTGCTGCAGTTCTCGATGTACCGGCCGTACAAGAACCGCAAGGGCCTGGTGGTCGAGCCGGCCACCGTCGACGACCTCGACGAGATCGTGGCGCTCCTGGCCGGGTTCTACCGCGAGCACAACTTCGCCCCGCGCATGGATCGCGCCTGGATGGACGAGCTCTTGCGGGTGTCGAAGGGCTACACCGTCGGCGACCTGAACGTGGTGCGCCACCAGGGCCGCATCGTCGCGCTGGTCGGCCTGTGGGACCAGAGCCCCATCCGCCGCATGATCATGCTGCGCACCACCTGGCCGGTGCGCCTGGGGCTGTTCGCGGCCAGGGGGTTGCACCTGGTCATGCCCAGCCCCACGCCGCCCCGGAGGGGCGAGGCCGTGCGCAGCCTGTACATCAAGCACATCGCGCACGCGCCGGGCCACGAGTCGACGCTGCAGGACCTGCTGAAGGTGCTCTTGAACCGCGCGCGTCGCGGTCGCCAGCATCACTTCGTGTGGGGTGCGTTCTTCCAGAACAGCCCGCTGCTGCCGCTGTTCAAGGGCTTCCAGGTCACGCGCTCGCACAGCGAGGTGATGGTCGCGCCCTGGAACTCGGGCTGGGACGTCCCGCCCGAGGAGATCGCCTCGAAGCCCGTGTACCTCGACTACTCCACGGTCTGACGGAGCCCCGCGATGCGCGTGCTCGTCACCTGCGCCCGCAGCCCGCACGCCCTGGCCGCCATCCGCGAGTTCGGCCGGCGCGGCTGGGAGGTGACCGCCGCCGACTGCACCCGCCTCAGCGCCGGCGCGCACAGCCGCCACGTGAGCCGCCGCCTGCTGTGGCCGAACCTCACCGAGCGCCCGGCCGAGTGGCTCGCCGCCTGCGTGGCCGAGTTGAAGAGCCACAAGGTCGACCTGCTCTTCCCCACGTTCGAGGACACGTTCCTGGTCTCGCGCTTCCGCGACGTGCTCTCGCGGTACACGACGGTGCTGGTCGAGAGCTACGACAAGATGATGCGCGTGCACCACAAGATGTCGCTGAACGCGCTGGCGCGCGAGGCGGGCGTCGACGTGCCCGCCACGTGGCAGCCGGCCGACGAGGCCGAGCTCCTCCGCCTTCGCGACGATCTGCCCTACCCGGTGGTGCTGAAGCTGCCCGACACCAACAACAGCCGCGGCCTGGCCTTCTGCGCCGACGCCGAGCAGCTCACGCTGGCCTGGCGCCGGCAGGTGGCGACCTTCGGGCTCGCGGGCGGCGACCTGCCCATGATCCAGCAGAAGGTGGAGGGCGACCTGATCTTCACGCTCTTCCTCGGCGACGCCGGGCGCACGGTGGGCTCGCTGCTCTACGAGCCCCTGCTCATGTTCCCCGACGGCGGGGGCACGGCGTTCCACCGCCGCAGCGTGCGAATCCCCGAGGTCGAGCGCCTCTCGGCGCGGCTGATCCAGGCGCTCGGCTGGACGGGCTTCGTGGGCTTCGACTACATCCTCGAGAAGGGCACGGGCCGCCCGGTGTTGATCGACGCCAACCCGCGCACCACCCCTGGGCTCCTGACGGGTCAGGCGGCCGGCGTCGACTTCACGGGCCTGATCGTCTCGCTCGTCCAGGGCGAGCACCCCCCCGCGCAGAACGAGCCCCGGCCGGGCGTGCGCACCAAGCTCTGGTTCGTGCACTGGCTGTGGTTCTCGTTCCAACTGCTGCCGGGCAAGGGCTGGCTCCGCCGCGTGGGCGCCGCCTTCGGCAGCCTGCGCCTCCGGGGCTTCGTGCCCGACATCCACCGCGCCGACGACCGCCGGCCCAGCGTCGTCACGGCGTTGTTCGTGCCCTACTTCATGTTCGTGATCAACACGCTGAAGGGCGCCCGGGGCGGCTACATGTACGGCTGCAACTACGATCGACGCCTGGCCGAGCGCATCGCGCCCGACGCGACGGACTGACGCGGGGGCCCCGGCATGGACGCGCTGAAGCGTTTCTGGCAGCACTTCCCGGCCTGGTTCGTGTTCATCATGGGCTTCAGCATCCTGAACTACGTGGTGGTGCGCGCCGACCCCAAGGTGTTCGGGGCGCTCGACCGCGACCTGTTCGCGCTGACGGTCGTCATCCCCATGGCCTGGTTCGTCCTGTATTTCACGCTGACGATCCGGCGCGAGGGGCGACCCCGGCCGCTGGTGGCCCACGCCGCGACCTGGGCCCTCGCGATCCTGGTGCCGCTCGGCACCTGGTTCCTGGCCACGCGCGGCTACGTGCAGCGCGAGCGCCTGGGCAGCGCGCAGATGGTGCGCTACTACGAGATCGTCCAGTTCTTCTGGCTGGGCGTGCTCGTCTTGCACGCCTGGACCACGCGCGGCCTGCAGCGCGCGCTCACCTTCTTCGGCGTGTGCTTCCTGTACGGCCTGCTGCTCGAGAACGCGGGCATCGTGCTCGGCTTCTTCAGCGAGCACTCCTACAGCGTGTACCTGCGCCTGGGCGAGTTCCGCCTGCCCGCGCCCCTGGCCACCCAGTTCGGCTGGTGCATCATGTTCTACGTGGCCACCCACCTGGTCGAGGGCTTCGGGCGGTCGTTCCCCGCGCTCGACCGGCGCCCGTGGGCGCTGGCGCTGCTCACGTCGCTGCTCGCCACGTCGCTCGACCTGCAGATCGACCCCATGGCCAGCCTCTCGGGCACCTGGTGGCTGTGGGACCCGCGCCTGCCCGCCGGCTGGCTGGGCGTACCCTGGCTGAACTTCTTCGCCTGGTTCGCCGCGTTCCTGCCCTTCAGCTACGCCTATTTCCACTACCGCGCCAGCGGGCTCACCGAAGGTCGCCAGAACCTGCGCCTGCTGGTCTACGTGCCCTGGATGCTGCCGGCCTGCATGCTGCTCGGCGGGGCGCTCGTGCTGCTCCACGAGGGCGGCTTCGGCGGCCCGAGCAGCGAGATCCTGGCCGGGTTCGCTCGGAAGGTGCTGCCATATTGAGCGCCGAAGATTTCACGGGCCCGAGGCTACGAGGACGACGGTTGGCTGCCGCTCGAGCCCGCGGGTCGTCAGGACGCGAGGTTGCCCAGTACCGGGCCCACCGTGGCACGAGGACAACCGCCCCGCTCGCCGCCGTGAGTCGCGGCGTTTTCTCTCCGGAAGAATAGGCGCACGCCGCGCGCCCCCGCCCTGCGCAGGGCGGGGGCTGGGGACGGCCTTGCCCTTCGTGACGTCTCTGCACCCGAGTCGAGCCTTTCGGCTCGCCCTCGCTGGGCGAAAGGCCGTTGAAGTGTCCTCTGCGCCTCATGCTCTGAAAAAAATCCGTGATTGACACTCCCCGGCGGTTTAGGCATGATTTATTCACATTACATAGCTTCCTGCGAAGTCGTTTAGCGTGCCGACGTTCGTTTCGCAGGAACGGCGACGAGAGGGGAGGGTCCCATGAAGGTCTTGCTGCACTCTTTCATGGCGTGTCTGTTCGTCGCCAGCCTGGCGGCGTGCGGCACCGGCGGAACGAGCGACACGGATGACGCCCGGGCCGACGCGCCGCTCGACGTGCCCGCCGATGCGCCCGTCGACCTACCCGTCGACCTACCGGCCGACCTACCGGCCGACCTACCGGTCGACGCGTCGGTCGATCTGCCGCCCGATGCGCCCGGGCCCGAGGCGTCGCTGTCGGTCAAGGTCGTCTCGATCGCGGGTGCGCTGCTCACCGACGTACCTGTCGAGCTCGGCGGCGTGACCGTCTCGACCGACGCCACGGGCGTGGCCAGCTTCAACGACGTGGCGCTCGGGCGGCAGGTCGCCAAGGTGCTGGCGAGCGGCTATGCGCCCAGCACCGCCGTGGTCGAGATCGCGGTGGGAGTGGCCGCGACCGCCGTGGTGCATCTGCTGCCCGCCGGCGCTCCGCTCGCCTTCGACGCCGCCGCGGGCGCGACGTTGGTCAGCGGTCGCGTACGGCTGGAGATCCCCGCCAACGCCATCGTCGACGCCGCCGGCGACGCCGTCACGGGCGCCGTCCAGGTCACCGTCGCGGGGCTCGATCCGGCCTCGGAGCAGGTCGTGGCAGCGCCGGGGCCGTTCGACGGCATCCCCGCCGGGGCTTACGCTCCGGTCGGGCTCATCAGCGTGTTCCTGGCCGAAATCAGCCTGTCGCAGGGGGGCGCGCCGGTGCACCTGGCCGCGGGCCGGAAGGCCACGCTCGAGTTCGCGCTGCCCGAGGCGCTGCAAGGGGCCTACGCGCCGGGCGACACCATCGCCGCGTGGTGGTACGACCTCGACTCCGGGTTGTGGCGCCAGGACGGAACGGGCACGGTGAAGGCCGGCGCCTTGGCCGGCGCGCCCTTGGTGTGGTCGGTCGAGGTCGGGCACTTCACGTGGTGGAACGCCGACCAGGCTTCGACGGCCGACAACTGCGTGGTCATCACCGTGGTCACCAGCGCCGATCAGGCGCCGGTCCCCGGGGCCAACGTTGGCGCGCAGGGCACGTACGGGGCCGATTACGGGATGGCCGACGGCGACGGCAAGGCCTGCGTCGAGTTCCCGCGCGGCGTCGACACCCACGTGTACGTCGACGGCGGCCTGGGGTTCGCGTCAGCGCTCGTGAAGGTCGAGGGCTGGGCCAACGCCGCCGGCTGCGACGGGACCGGCGACCCGTGCAAGCAGGTCACGCTGACCATCACCCCCTGCGCCGCCGACGGCGCCTGTGACGACGGCGACGCGTGCACGACCGACGCGTGCGACCTGTATGCTGGGACGTGCGTTCACGTACCGCTGTCCTGCGACGATGGCGACCCCTGCACCGTCGACTCGTGCAACGCGGCGGGGGCCTGCCAGTACGCTCCCCTTTGCGACGACGGCAACCCCTGCACCGTCGACTCGTGCGCGGAAGAAGGGTGCCTGTACCTGCCCCTGGCCGCCGAACAGTGCGACCCCGACGACGGATGCGCGGCGGCCGCAGATTGCGACGACGGCATCCCGTGCACTCTCGAAGACTGCGTGGCGGGCGCCTGCGTCGCCACGCTCGACGAAGGCTGCGGGCCGTCCTGCTCGCTCTCCATCGAGTGCCAGGCGGCCGCCACCTGCTTCGATGCGGTCTGCTTGCCGGGCTTCGGGTGCTTCCAGGCGCCCCGTTCCTGCGACGACGGCAACGCCTGCACGGCTGACTCGTGCGGCGCCGAGGGCTGCGTGAACACGCCCATCGACGGCTGCGCGTGCACCGACCAGGACCACGCGGTGTGCTGCGGCGACGACGTGTGCTGGGTCGACTCGTGCGGCAACGTGGGCGCCGTCAAGGAAGACTGCGGGGCGGGAACGTGCGACCCCGCGGTCGTGGCGTGCCAGGCCCCGTGCGATCCCAGCGTGGTGTGCGGCGGCGGCGACGGCGTGCCGGCCAGGCAGTGCGGCCCCGACGGCTGTGGCGGCGTGTGCGGCGCGTGCTCGGGCGACACGCCCAACTGCAACCAGGACACCGGCATGTGCCAGGCGGGGTGCACGGCCAACGACCACAAGGAGTGCTGCAACGTCGGCATGCCCCTCGGCGCCACCCTGCCCCTCGCCGTCGCCAACAACGCCATCTGCTGGGTCGACTCCTGCGGTGTGCCGGGGATCATGGCCCAGATGTGTGGAGGCCTGCTGCCGGGAAGCTCGGCCGTCTGCCTCGATCCGGCCGGCGAGGCCGAGCCGTCGTGCTGCACCACCGCCTGCACCAGCATGGACCCGACCGGCCCCGGGGCCAAGTGCGGGGTCGACGACGGCTGCGGCGGCACCTGCGCGTGCCCGGCAGGCAAGACGTGCAACGACGCCACCAACCTGTGCGTGGCCTGCACGGCGCAGTGCGCCGGCAAGGCCTGCGGCGCCGACGACGCCTGCGGCGGCACGTGCGCCGGCACCTGCCCGGCGGGCCAGGCATGCAACGCCTCCACCCACGTGTGCCAGTGTGCTCCCACCTGCGCCGCCGACGCGGTCTGCGGCGACAGCGACGGCTGCGGCGGCAGGTGCGCCGGCGCGTGTCCCTCGGGCCAGGTGTGCGACGGCACCAGCCACGTCTGCGAGGCCTTCAAGACCCCGTGCGCCCTGTTCTCCGAGTGTGCGGCCCTCTGCGGCTCCAACACCGGGTGCCTGATGGCGTGCTACCAGACGTACCCCGGCGAGGTCACGAAGGCGCAGGCCCTCGGGACGTGCGTCCAGACCGCGTGCGGGGCGAACCCGACGGTGGAGTGCTCCACGTCGGCCGTCTCGGACGGGGGCAGCTGCAAGCCCGAGTACGACGCGTGCTTCGTGTGCACGCCGGCCTCGTGCGTGGGCAAGCAGTGCGGCGACGCGGGCTGCGCCGTGAGCTGCGGCACCTGCGACGCCGGTGAGACGTGTACGACCGCCAGGATGTGCTGCACGCCCGACTGCACCGACAAGGTGTGCGGCGACGACGGCTGTGGCGGAAGCTGCGGCACCTGCGACACGGGCACTTGCGTGAACGGCGCGTGCAGCGCGTGTGCGCCGAAGGTCACGGTGGGCTGTTGTTCCCCCGGCGCCGGCGCGACGGGAGCCGCCCCCAGTACGGGCACGTCGGTGTGCTGGGTCGACTCGTGCGGCAACGTGGGCGACCTGGTCAAGACCTGCTCGGTAAGCGGGTGCAACAACGTCGAGGGCCTGACGTGCGACGGCTGTTTCGCGCAGTGCATCACCGCCGAGCCCTGCGGCGACAGCGGCTGCGGCTTCGACTGCGGCACGTGCGTGGCGCCCAAGCAGTGCTTCACGACCGAGATGGGCGGCAAGTGCCAGATGGGTGCATTCTGACCGACTGCGGCCCTACCACGACGACGGACCCCTGCGATCCAGCGTGGCGTCCTCCCACGACAGGCTCACCGCTCCCACGCCGGCGATCACCGCGGCGGAGGTCCACACGTCGGTCAGCAGGTGCCTGGCGTCTGCCTCGAGGGTAATGGAGCGGTAGATCATCAGGCCCAGGCCGACCTGCTCGACTCTCTGGGGTGTGCTCCTCGATCGCGGCTGCGGCACGGGGGCTCAGACCCTCGACCTGGCGCGGATGATTGACGCCCGGATCGTCGCGGTGGACAGCCACGCCCCCTTCGTCGCGCGCTTGGCCGAGCAGGCCGCCGAGGCCGGACTCGCTCACCGGATCGAGCCGCAGGCCGGGGACATGGGCGACTTGCCCCTCCCGGACGGCGCCTTCGACGTCATCGGGTCCGAGGGGGCCATCTTCATCCTGGGCTTCGCCAGGGGGCTCGCCGCGAGGCGCCGCCTGGTGGCACCTGGCGGGCACGTGGTCGTGTCCGAGTTCTGCTGGCTGCGCGACGACCCGCCGGAGGACCTGCGGGCGGTCTTCGGAGAGGAGGGCTCCGACGTCGGCGGCTGGTGGGACGAGTACTACAGAGGCTTGAAACGAGTGACACCGTCCTCTTGACACGGGCCCTCCTTGAAGTATACTAACGGTATACCTGGTACACGGCAAGTGTACACAGGTTGTTTGCCACCTGCGGAGCCGACCATGGGCCCCTCCGATCGCCAGGCCAACGAGAAGGCGCAGCGCCGCGAGCAGATGCTCGACGCGGCCGAGCGCCTCTTCGGCAGGTTGGGATTCGACGGTACGACGATGGACGCCGTCGCCGCCGAAGCCGAGTTCACCAAGCGCACGCTGTACCAGTACTTCGCCAGCAAGGAGGCGCTGGTCGCCGAGTTGGCGGTGCGTGGCCTCGCGGTGATGAACCGCATGACCGAAGAGGCCGTGGCGGCGGCGCCCACGGGCCTGCTGCAGGCGGGCGCGTGCGGACAGGCGTTCTTCGACTTTCAGCGCCGGCACGCCGCCGTCTACGCGCTGATGCAGCGCGCGCACTCGGTGGGCCTGGCCGGGGTGCCCGCCGAGATCGCTCTGCGCCTGCAGGCGGCCGACGAGCACAACTTCGCGCTGCTGCAGCACGCCATCGAGGCCGGGGTCGCCGACGGCTCAATCCGCCGCGAGCTCGAGCCCTTCCAGACCGCGCTGCTGGTGCGCAGCCTGTCGGTGGGTCTGGTGCAGACCGTGAACCAGATCGCGGGTGTGACGCCGGGCGGTTTCCCCCTCGACCGCGAGCGCTTCCTCGACGACGCGCTCGCCTTCCTGGGCGCTGCGCTGTCGCCGACCTCGCTCCCGCTCCTTCGCAAGGAGGTCCGTCCATGAAGATCGTGGTCCTGTCCGGCAGCCCCAAGGGCGACGACAGCGTCACCCTGCAGTCCGCCTGCTATCTGGCCACGCGCCTCCCGGCCCTCGAGCTGTCCGTGGTCCACGTCGGCCCGTCGATCCGCGCCCTCGAAAAGAATCGCGCGCGATTCGCCGCCGTGGTCGACCAGATCCGCGCGGCCGACGTTGTGCTCTGGTGCACCCCCGTGTATCACCTGCTCGTCCCGGCCCAACTCAAGCGCTTCATCGAGCTCGTCCACGAGTACGGCGTCGGCGACGCCTTCCGCGGCAAGGTCGGCGCGGCCCTCGTCACCTCCATCCACTTCTGCGACCACACGGCGGTCAACTACCTGCGCGCCGTCTCCGAGGACCTGGGCATGCCGTGGTTCGACGGCTTCCCCGCGCACATGAACGACCTGACCGTCGAGGCCGAGCGCGCGCGGCTCGTGGCGTTCGGCGAGGCGCTCGTCGAGGCCGTCGCGACGAGCCGCGTCTTGCCGCGTGGCTTCGCCCCTCTGCCCCCGGCGGCGCCTCCCTGCGTCGACGCCTCGCCCACGCTTCGCGCCGCGTTCGGAGACCGGCGCGTGACCATCGTCGCCGACCGGCTCGTGCCCGGCTCGAGCCTCGACGCCCTGGTTCGACGCTTCGTCGCCGCCTGCGACGGCAGCGCCGTCACGGTGGTCGAGCTCGCCGCCGTGGACGTCAAGGGTGGCTGCCTGGGCTGCTGCAACTGCGGCTTCGACAACGAGTGCTCGTGGGACGGCAAGGACGGCTTTCGCGAGTTCTACGAGCAGAAGGTCAAGCCCGCCGACGTGCTCGTCTTCGCCGGGGCCATGGTTGACCGCGCGCTCTCGGCCACGTGGAAGACGACCTTCGACCGCAGCTTCTACAACACGCACATCCCCACGTACCGTGGCAAGCAGATGGCGTGGATCGTGGCCGGGCCGCTCTCGGCCAACGCCAACCTGCGCCAGGTGATGGAGGTCTACCCCGACTTCATGTCGGCCAACCTCGCCGGCATCGTCTCGGACGAGGGGGCTCCCGCCGAGGTGGGCGCCGCCCTCGATGGTCTGGCCGTGCGCCTCGCGGGCGACTTGGCCCGCGCCTACGTCAAGCCCCAGACGTTCCTCGGCTACGCCGGCTTCAAGGTGCTTCGCGACGATGTGTTCGCGCCCCTGCGTTTCCTGTTCCGGGCCGACCACCGTTGGTTCAAGCAGCACGGCGTCTACGACACGTTCCCCCACCGCCAGCGACTGGCTCGCCTGGGCAGCGCGCTGCTCGGCCCGGCGCTCTCCATCCCCCGTGTCAAGCGTGAGGTCAAGGGCCAGATCAAGACCAGGATGGTCGAGCGGCACAAGGCGATCGTGGCGGAGGCCCGGCAGCGCGTGCAGTCGAGCAACGCGTGAGGCGACGCAGCCCACGAGCGAGGCTTCGGCGCGGTGCAGGGCGTCGAGGTCGGCGACGACGATGCGCTCGGCGAAGTCGCTGACGATCTCTTGGAGCGTCTCCCCGTCTCGCTTTCCGACGACCGGCGAGACGACCCGGGCTCGGCTTCTTCAGCGAGCACTCCTACAGCGTGTACCTGCGCCTGGGCGAGCTCCGGCTGCCCGCGCCCCTGGCCCCCCATTTCGGCTGGTGCATCATCAGCTGCGCCTACGTCCTCTACCGCGCCAGCGGGCTCACCGAGGGGCGCCAGAACCTGCGCCTGCTGGTCTGGGTCCGGAACCCGCGGTCGCCCCGAACGCCGCCGGATGGGGTCTTCGCGGACCACGCGTCACTCCGCGCGGGCGCCTCACTCGAACTCGAGGATGACCTGCCCGACCGCCAGGGAGTCGCCCTGGGTGGCGGTCACGGTCTTGACCACGCCGTCCCGGGCGGCCACCAGGATGTTCTCCATCTTCATGGCCTCGATGACGGCCAGGCGGTCGCCGGTGCGCACCTTCTGGCCGGGCTGCACGGCCACTCCGGCCAGCAGGCCCGGCATGGGCGACAGCAGGTAGCGGCTGAGGTCGGGCGGCGGCTTGTAGGGCATGAGCTTGTGCAGCTCGGCCTGGCGTGGCGTCAGGACCAGGGCCTCGAGGCGGGCGCCGTTGTGTTGAACGTGCAGCACCAGCGGATTTCGGGTGGTGCCGCGCTCGACCTGGGCCACGAAGGGCGTGCCGTTGACCGTGCCGTTGATGCGGATCTCGCCCAGCCGCGACGGGCTCTCGATGCGGTACGAGCGCTCGCCGACCTTGATGGTGGCCAGGTTGCCGTGCCCCTGGTACTCCTCCACGTGGACGAGCTGGTGCTGGTGCTTGCCCTCGGGGCCGAGCACGACCACCGTGAAGTCCTGGCCGATGCGCATCTCGTAGCCGCGCAGCTGCCCCATGAGCGTCGAGGCGCGCTCGCGCGACTTGCGCCGCACGAAGGCCGCCAGCGCCACCAGGAATCCCGGGTCGCCGTGCGGCACGTCCTCGGCCCGGAAGCCCGTGGCGTAGTGCGCGGCGATGAAGCCGGTGTCGAACTGGCCCCTCTCGAAGGCGGGATGCCCCAGCAGCGCCGCCTGGAACGGCACGTTCGACGAGATGCCCCGCACGACGAAGCCGTTCAGGGCCTCGCGCATGCGGAGGATGGCGTCGACGCGATCCTCGCCGTGCACGATCAGCTTGGCGATCATCGAGTCGTAGTGCATCGGGATCTCGCCGCCCTCGTACACCCCCGTGTCGACGCGCACGCCGAACCGCCCACCCGGCTGGGCCTGGAACAGGGTCGGATCGGGGGGGCTGAACCGCACCAGGCGACCGGTGGACGGCAGGAAGCCGTTGTAGGGATCCTCGGCGTTGATGCGGCACTCGATGGCCCAGCCGTCCCGCCGGACGTCGGCCTGGGTGATCGGCAGCTTCTCGCCGGCGGCGACGCGGATCATCAGCTCGACCAGATCGAGGCCGGTGATGCACTCGGTCACCGGGTGCTCGACCTGCAGGCGCGTGTTCATCTCGAGGAAGTAGAAGTCGCGGTCCTTGCCGACCACGAACTCCACGGTGCCGGCCGACTGGTAGTTCACGGCCCGGGCCAGCGCGACCGCCTGCGCGCCCATGGCCGCGCGGGTGGCCTCGTCCAGGAAGGGCGACGGGGCCTCCTCGATCACCTTCTGGTGGCGGCGCTGGATCGAGCACTCGCGCTCGTTGAGGTACACCAGGTTGCCATGGGCGTCGCCGAGCACCTGGATCTCGATGTGCCGCGGCTGCTGCACGTACTTCTCGAGGAACACGCGGTCGTCGCCGAAGCTGCTCAACGCCTCGTTGCGGCAGGAGGTGAAGCCCTCGAAGGCCTCCTTGTCGTTGAAGGCCACGCGCAGGCCCTTGCCGCCGCCGCCGGCCGAAGCCTTGATCATCACCGGGTAGCCGACCGTCCGGGCCACCTCGACCGCCTGCTCGGGCGACACCAGAGGCTCGAGCCACCCGGGGATGGTGCTGACCCTGGCCTCGTGGGCCAGCTTCTTCGACGCGATCTTGTCGCCCATGGCCGCGATGGACGCGTGCTTGGGCCCGATGAAGGTGACGCCCTCCTCCTCGGCGCGCCGGGAGAACTCCCGGTTCTCGGACAGGAAGCCGTAGCCCGGGTGCACCGCCTCGGCGCCGGTGGCGCGGCACGCGGCCAGGATGCGGTCGATCGACAGGTACGACTCGCGGGACGGCGCGGGGCCGATCAGGACGGCCTCATCGGCCATGCGCACGTGGCGCGCCTCACGATCGGCTTCGGAGTACACCGCCACCGTCGCGATCCCCATCCGGCGGGCGGTCGCGATCACGCGGCAGGCGATCTCTCCACGGTTGGCGACCAGGATCTTCCTGAACATCGGGTCCTCTCCTCGCGCGCTCTACAGCGGGATGTTGCCGTGCTTGCGCCACGGGTTCTCGAGCTTCTTCTCCTTCAGCATCATCAACGAGCGGCAGGTGCGCTTGCGGGTCTCGTGAGGCTGGATCACGTCGTCGATGAAGCCGCGCGCGCCGACCACGAAGGGGTTGGCGAAGCGCTCCTTGTACTCGGCCTCGCGGGCGGCCAGCTTCGCGGGGTCGTTCCGGTCTTCGCGGAAGATGATCTCGACCGCGCCCTTGGCGCCCATGACCGCGATCTCGGCGTTGGGCCACGCGAAGTTGACGTCGCCGCGCAGGTGCTTCGAGGACATCACGTCGTAGGCGCCGCCGTAGGCCTTGCGCGTGATGATCGTGACCTTGGGCACCGTGCAATCGGCGTAAGCGTAGAGAAGCTTGGCGCCATGCTTGATGATGCCGCCGTACTCCTGCGACGTGCCGGGCAGGAAGCCGGGCACGTCGACGAAGGTGATGACCGGGATGCTGAACGCGTCGCAGAAGCGCACGAAGCGGGCGGCCTTGATCGCGCTCTTGATGTCCAGGCAGCCCGCCAGCACCAGCGGCTGGTTGGCCACGATGCCGACCGTCTCGCCGTTCATGCGCGCGAAGCCGGTCAGGATGTTCCTGGCGTGGTCGGGCTGCAGCTCGAAGAAGTCGCCGTCGTCCACCGTCTTGAGGATCAGCTCTTTCATGTCGTAGGGCTTGTTCGGGTTGTCGGGCACCAGCGTGTCGAGCGACAGATCCATGCGATCGATGGGGTCGGTGGTGGGGCGCTGAGGGGCCTTCTCGCGGTTGTTGAGCGGCAGGTAGTTGACCAGGCGCCGGAGCATCAGGAGCGCCTCGACGTCGTTCTCGAAGGCCAGGTCGGCCACGCCGCTGCGCGTGGTGTGGGTCAGGGCCCCGCCCAACTCCTCGGCCGTGACCTCCTCGTGCGTGACGGTCTTCACGACCTCGGGTCCGGTCACGAACATATACGAGGAGTCCTTGACCATGAAGATGAAGTCCGTCAGGGCGGGCGAGTACACCGCGCCGCCGGCGCAGGGACCCATGATCAGGCTGATCTGCGGGATGACGCCGCTGGCCATCACGTTGCGCTGGAAGACGTCGGCGTAGCCGGCCAGCGAGGCCACTCCCTCCTGGATGCGCGCCCCCCCCGAGTCGTTCAGGCCGATGACGGGCGCGCCGACCTTGATGGCGTGGTCCATGATCTTGCAGATCTTCTCGGCGTGCGCCTCGGAGAGCGCGCCGCCGTAGACCGTGAAGTCCTGGCTGAACACGAACACCAGGCGCCCGTTGATCATGCCGTAGCCGGTCACCACGCCGTCGCCCGGGATGCGGTTGGCCTCCATCCCGAAGTCGGAGCAGCGGTGCTCGACGAACATGTCCCATTCCTCGAAGGTGTCCTCGTCGAGCAGCACCTCGATGCGCTCGCGCGCCGAGAGCTTGCCCTTGGCGTGCTGCGTGTCGACGCGCTTCTGGCCGCCGCCAAGGCGCGCCGCGGCCCGCTTTCGATCGAGCTGTTCGATGATGTCCCGCATGGTGGCCCTCACGTCACTCCTGGCGCACGCTCGGAATTACCACGCGCTCCGGATCCCTGCAAGCCGAGGTGTCGGGATGACGGGCAATGGGGACGTCCTTCGGTGGGTTCGTTCCGGCATCGAGCCGGCAGAATCCCTGCTCGGCAGGCTCCGGCACCGGCACCTCATCACGTAGGGGGATCGGCCTTCGACGCCCCGACGGGCACTCGCGACGAGGACCCGGCCCGGCGCGATCTCTTGTCGCAGCCGGCACGACGGTGTGGTATGAGGGCACGCTGTCGACCACGAGGCTCGCCGAGATGCTGCGAACCCGCCTTGCCGCCCTCGCCGTCACCACGGTGCTCCTGCTCGTCGCCTGCTCCGGCAGCTCTTCGGCGGAGACCGCGCCGGACGACGCGACCGGCGCGGACGTCCTCGTCTTCGAGGCGAGCGTCCCCGGCGACGACCCGGGAGCGGCGCCCGATTCTCCGGCCCCCGAGACCGACGCGGACGCCTCGGACGCGCCACCGTCCGAGACCGGGTCGCCCGACGCCGAGACGATCGCGCCGGACGATGGCGCCGAGGCGGACGAAGGCGCCGAAGGGGACGAAGGCGTCGGGCTTCAGGACACCGAGCCGACCGATCCGGGCACGCCGGAGTCCACGGACGTCGCCAACGACCCCTCCACCGACACCGACCCGGGCCCGGTGGGCGACAACGTGCTGGCCGAGGGCAGCTTCGAGGCGTGGGCCGCCGGGCTGCCGGTCGGCTGGGTCGGCGCCGCGACCAACCTCTCGAGCGACGCCATCGCCGAGGAGACCGGCGTCGCGCACGACGGCGTCCGCTCGTGCCGCCTGACGAACACGGCCGACGGCCACAAGCGGTTCTCGACCGCGCCGCTGGCCCTGCAGGCCGGTACGTACGCCTGCCGCGCCTGGGCGCGGGGCCAGGGAGAGATCCGGTACGGTCGCTACGACGGCGACTACGCCAGCTACTCGGGCTACACCACCATCGCGGGCGACGCGTGGGAGCCCGTGGACTACGCGTTCAACGTGGCCGCCGACACCCCGGCCCTCGAGCTGATCTTCTCGGTGCGCCTCACGGGCGAAGCGGGCCTGGTCCTCGACGACGTGCGCTGCGTGCGGGCCCCGGAGGCCTGCGACACCGTGACGTGCGAGGCCTGGCAGGTGTGCGAGGGCCCCGACGGTACCTGCGCCACGGCGCCCGGGAAGTGCGCCGACACCAGCGAGTGCGCCCCCTGGCAGGCGTGCGGCGCCGACCACGCGTGCGTGCTGGCCACGGGCGCTTGCGCGTCGACGGCCGACTGCCAGGGCGCGACGCCGGTCTGCGACCTCGACGCCCACCTCTGCGTGGCCGGGGATCCCTGCGCCGACGTGAGCTGCCAGGAGTGGCAGATCTGCCAGCCGTCCGACGGCCAATGCGTCACCGCCGACGGCCGCTGCGTCGGGCTCGCCGACTGCGACCAGGCGTTGCCCGCGTGCGACCTCTCCACCCACACCTGCGTGGCCGTCGACGCGCCGGTCAACGTCGTCCCCAACGGCGGCTTCGAGGCCTGGAGCACGGTGATCCTCGGCACCGCGACCGAGTTCCTGCTCCCCGACCACTGGTACGGGATCTGCGACGGCTGCACCCCGTACTTCCCCTCGACGGAGATCGCCGCGAACCACGTGAAGCCGTACACGACCGCGCCGCACGCCGGGGCCACCGCCCTGCAGCTCATCGAGCCCTCGACGCCCGCCGACCGGTTCGTGAGCGAGCCCTTCCCCGTCACGCCCGGCGTGAGCTACTCCTGCACCTACCGGGTGCGCGGGCACGGCACCTACCGGCAGCGCGGCTACTGCGGCGCCTGGAACCCGGACACGGACTACCAGGCCCTCGACAGCGACACGTGGCAGCAGGTGCCCTTCACGCTGGGCGGCAACGCGAGCTGGTGCGTGCTCATCCTCTACGCGAGCAACACCGACGCCGACCGCGATCACCTGCAGTTCGACGACGTGGTCTGCATCGCGCCCTAGGAGCCCAGAACAGGCCATTTCTGACCCGCGACGTGGCCGAGAGCTTCGCCACGATCCGGTACACGGCCAAGGGCCGTGGGACTTCGCTGGAGCCCTGGCGTAGGGCATGACAGCGCTGGAGTTCCTGGGGGCTGCCGAGTATCCTTCGTATCCACAAGACGCCTTGCAGAACAGATCTATACGACGGGGGGAATCCGCATGGCGAGCCGAATGTTTGCGCTGATCGCGCTCTGGAGCTTCGCCGGGTCGACGCCTGCCCGGGCCGAGCGCTATCCGGTGGACAAGCTGCCGCCGGTTCTGGCGCCGTGGGCCGACTGGGTCCGTCACGAGGTCCCCGATGCCTCGTGCGCGCGCTTCGACGGCGAGGCCGCGTGCCTGTGGCCTGGCCGGCTGGCGTTGAACGTCGGCGCGACCGGGGGCGACTTCGTGCTGGAGGTCGTCGCCGATCGCGCCCTCGACGTCGTCCTCCCGGGAGGCGTCGGCGCTTGGCCGTTGGACGTGCGGCTCGACGATCGGCCGGCCGTCGTGCTCGCCTCGGGTGGCTTCCCTGTCGTTCACGTGCAGCCTGGAGCCGCACGCCTGGTGGGTCGGCTCGCCTGGACGAGTCGGCCCGAGTCGCTGCATGTGCCAGAGGGCGTGGCCCTGGTGGACCTGACGGTCGATGGGAAGCGCGGGGAGGTCCGCCGACGCGACCAGGACCGCGCGTTGCTCTGGCTCGGTGCCGGCGGCGAGAGCCACGCGAACGAGGCCGCACCCGCGGAAGATCCGGAGCAAGACGAGGGCGACCCGGCCGCGCCTGAAAGCCTGGCGTTGGAAGTGGCTCGTTGGGTCGTGGACGGCGTGCCCATGCAGCAGAAGACGCACGTCGTCATGCGCGTTTCGGGAAAGACGCGCGAGGTCGGACTGGGACGGGTCCAACTCGACGGCTCCGTCCCGCTCTCCCTGGTCTCCGAGTTGCCGGTTCGCCTCGACGAGAAGGGTGAGACGCGGGTGCAGCTTCGCGCCGGGACGTGGACGCTCGACGTGGTCGCCCGGTTCGAGGGCATGCCCGAGGCGTTGCTCCTCGACGAGCGTCCAGAGCCTTGGCCCGCCGACGAGACCTGGGTGTGGCAGGCGGACGACGGGCTGCGCCAGGTGGTCGTCGAGGGACTTCGCGGGATCGACCCCAAGCGAACCTCGCTCCCCAAAGGCTGGCCTTCACTGCCCACGTACAGCGTGAAACCCGGCGACACGATGGCGCTGAAGACGGCACGCCGCGGCGAGCCCTCGCCGCCCCCCGACCGGGTCGAGTTGATCCGCGAGGCGTGGCTCGACCTGGAAGGCGGAGGCTACACGGTGCAAGACCACCTGACCGGCACGCTTTCGAAGGGCTGGCGCGTCAACCTGGAGGCGCCGGGCCAGTTGGGACACGTGAGGCTGAACGGCGAGCCCCAACTGATCACCATCGATCCTTCCGCAGGCGACGCCGCGCACGGGGTCGAGGTACGCTCCGGCGCCCTCGATCTGCTGGCCGAGTCGCGCTACGAAGGCACGTCGACGCTGCCCGCGGTCGGCTGGTCGCGAGATGTGCAGAAGCTGGCACTGACCCTGCACGTGCCTCCGGGATGGGACCTGCTGACGGTCACGGGCGCCGATGACGTCTCGCGCAAGTGGCTCGACGCCTGGAACCTGGGGGCCGTGCTGCTGGTGCTGCTGGGTTCGGCCGCTGCGGGCCGCCTGCTGGGTTGGCGTTGGGGGGCGGTGAGCTTGTGCGCCCTGGGCCTGTGCCAGTCGATCCTCGACGCTCCCTACACTACGTGGTTCGGCGTACTGTTGGCCACGGCGCTCCTGCGCTACCTGCCCGAAGGGAGGCTCCGTCAAGGCGCGAGGGTCGCCTGGCTCGGCAGCCTGCTGGCCTTCGCGCTGGTACTCGTGCCCTTCGTCGCACTTCAGGTGCGCGTGGGGCTCCATCCGCAGGCGCGCGACTCGTATCGCAGCCGCCAGTTCTTCAACTCGGGCTCCCTGGGGGAGGCCCTGCAGGTGGCCGGGCAGTCGGTGAGCGGGCATCGGGGCGTTGAGTTGTCGCAGGTGGACCTGGCGGCCGAAGCTTCCCGCGAGGCGAACCTGGCCGCCGCCGCGGCGAGGGAGGAGGCGGCTGAGAGCGGCGATGCGGATGAGATCAAGGAAGCCCGCTACAAGAAGAACGTCGAGAACGTCAAGAAGAACACGCTCATCAAGTTCCTGGTTGCCGATGATCGAGGTGGCGGCGCGGGTTCCGTGGCGCAGGAAGGCGACGTCGGGCAATTCATCGGCTCGCCCAAGGTGGCAGGAGTCGGTGGCGAAGGTGGTTACGCCAAGGTAGGCGCCAAGTACACCGCGTCGAAGACCGCTGTGGGCGAGGCCGAAGCCGCCGCGGTCAGGGCCGAGGCGAAAATCTCCATGAAGATCGGCGGCGATCTCGGAGACAACCTGGGCACGGGCCAGATCGACAAGGCCTCGGTCTCGGCCGTGTTCAAGCGTCGACAGGGGGCCATCCGGCACTGCTACGAGAAGCGCCTGAAGGTGAACACGGACCTCGCAGGGACGATCCACTTGAAGTTCACGATAGGCCCGTCCGGCCGCGCGACGGAAGTCGCAGTACGAGAGAACTCCACCGGCGACGACGAGTTGGGAACGTGTATCTCGGATCGCGTGCGGGAATGGCCGTTCCCGAAGCCAGAGGGCGGCCCGGTCACGTTCGTCCGCACCGTCGCGCTTTCCAGAGACAGTGCGACGCCCCTGGTGGCCCGTCAGGGCCAGGTTCTGACCACGCCAACCGAAGACGAACCGCCGGCAGCCCTGCAGAGCGACCCCAACGCGGTTGTCCAGACGGGCCCCGGGCTCCCCGACTGGGAGTGGGAGAGTTGGCGCCTGACCTGGACAGGTCCGGTATCCCGTGGGCACGAGGTCACGCCCTGGCTGCTCGGCCCGCTCGCCAACCTGGCGTTGCGCCTGGTTCGCGCCGGGCTGTGGCTGCTGCTGGCGGGCGTCGTGGTGGTGCGCTTTCGCAGGGATCTGGTTCCACCTGCTCCTCCGTCGGCGCATCGGGGTGCCGGAGGTGACTCTCTCGCGACGGCGTTCCCGGTCGTGACCATCCTGCTCGCGACGGCACTGCTCCAAGGCTCGCCCGTGCTTGCGCAGGAGCTCTTCGTGCCGTCTCCCGAGACGCTGGGGGAGTTGAGGAATCGCCTGACCGAGCCGCCCGGGTGCGTGCCGGCCTGCGTCTCGATCTCGCGACTGGACCTCGACGTGCGCGATGCGGCGCTGACGATGGCCGCCGAGGTTCACGCGGGAGATCACACCGCCTGGCTGTTGCCCGGGGGTGCGGAGAACTGGAGCCCCCGGTCAGTGCGCGTGGACGGGACCGCGACGGCGGCCCTTTCCCTGCGCGAGTCCGGGTTCCTGGCCGTGCGGCTGAGCCCCGGACGTCACCTGGTGGAGGCTGCCGGTCCGCTGGCTTCGCCGAGTCTGCTGACCCTGGAGTTCCCGTTGTCGCCCCAACGTGTGCTCGTCGACGCGCCTGGCTGGAGGGTCGAGGGCCTGCACGCTGACGGCACGGCCGAGTCGACGGTGCTCTTCACGCGCGAGGTCGCTCGCGATCCCGAGTCCGAATCGACGGCGGCGACTGCGGCGGCGACCGCGGCCGTGGAGGCTCCCGAGCCCGAGCCTCAGGTCGTAGACGAGACTTCGTTTCCGCCCTGGCTCTCGGTCACGCGTACGCTCGAAGTGGGGGTCCCCTGGCTCGTGCACACCCGGGCCAAGCGGGTCTCGTCCAGCGGCCAACCCATCATGGTCAAGATTCCGCTGCTGGCTGGCGAGTCCATCACGTCGTCGAACGTGCGCTCCGAGGCGGGAAAGGCGCTCGTCTCGCTGGGGCAGGACGACGTCGAGGCGGCCTGGTCGTCCACCCTTGACGAGAACACCGACGCGCCCCTGGTCCTGACGGCGCCCGCCAACGAACCCTGGTCCGAGACCTGGATCCTGCGCTGCAGCCCGATCTGGCAGTGCGTGACCAGCGGCCTCGACCCCACGCGCCACCAATCCGGCGGGCGCTGGGAGCCCAC
This sequence comes from uncultured Myxococcales bacterium, assembly GCA_964494475.1. Taxonomy (GTDB): domain Bacteria; phylum Myxococcota_A; class UBA9042; order CAZBRS01; family CAZBRS01; genus CAZBRS01. The sequence goes on from CAZBRS010000002.1 coordinate 27,781, forward strand.
CTTCCGGCCCTGGCCCGGCGAGTCCGTCTCCATCGCTTTCAAGCGACCGGCCGGGGCGCCGGGCGCCGGGGTCACCATCGATCGAGCCGAGGTCGAGGCCACGCCCGGACCCCGCGTGACCACGATGCGTTTGGGCCTGTCGGTTCGGACCAGCCAGGGGGGAGTGCAGCGCCTGACCCTGCCCGAGAGTTCTCGGATCCAGGCGCTGACCGTCGATCGTCAACCGGCACCGATTCAGCAGGAAGGCGCCGCGCTCGACGTGACGCTGGAGCCCGGCAGTCACGTGTTGCTGCTCGAGTGGCAGAACGACCAGGAGCAGGGAGTCTTCTTCCAAGTACCAACGCTCGACCTGGGCGCCGACGTCGCCAACGCGCGAATCCAGATCGACCTTGCCCCCGACCGCTGGGTGCTGCTCACGGGCGGTCCGTCCTGGGGGCCGGCCATCCTGTACTGGGGCATGCTGCTGGCCCTGGTCGCGTTCGGCCTGGTCCTCGGCCGGCTACCGCTCTCGCCCCTTCGCAGTCGCCAATGGGCGCTGCTGGCCTTCGGCTTCTCCCTCATCCCTGTCCAGGCGGCCCTGGCGGTGGCGGCGTGGTTCTTCGTGCTCGCGTGGCGGCGTGCCCATCCTTTGCTCGAGCGCTGGACCTTCGACGGCGTGCAGGTTCTGCTGGTCGGCTGGACGCTGCTGGTCCTTGCAGCCTTGTACTCGGCCGTTCACCTGGGCTTCGTGAGCATGCCAGACATGCAGGTGGCCGGGCTGGGGAGTACCAGCGAGAAGCTGTCCTGGTACGCTGACCGCGTGGGGTCGACCCTGCCCGCGCCCTGGGTCGTGAGTCTGCCGGCCTGGGTTTGGAAAGGCGTGACGCTGGCGTGGTCCCTGTGGCTCGCGATCAACCTGCTCACCTGGCTGCGGCAGGCTTGGACCGCGTGGTCGGCAGGCGGACGCTGGAAGCCGCTGCCGATGCCGACGAGAAAGCGGAAGGAGCTCTGATTAGCGCACTTTAACCTTCTCGGGAAACTTGACGAAAGCAGCGAGTTGCCGCTGCTCCACGAGGGCGGCTTCGATGGCCCGAGCCGCACACGCCAGGTCTTCGGCGTCCGCGGGAGCCCCGTGCGCTCCGACCCCGCGACGTCGAACTCGCGGCGAGGCCCGGCCGATCGGCGCCGGAACGCGGCGCTTGACCGGCCCCGGGCGCGCGTCGATACTCGCTCCCGTAGGTGAAAGCCCCTTTTCTTCGACGTGAGCGCGTCAGGCATGGACCGCGACTTCCTGTTCGGCGTGATCGCAGTGCAGTTGGGCCAGGTGACTCCTGCCCAGGTCATGGCCGCGGCGTCGGCCTACTTCTCCGATCGCTCGAGGACCATCCCCGAGCGGCTGCTGGCCGACGGCGCCGTATCGGCCGACCGCCACCGCATGATCCAGGACATCGTGGCCACCATGCTGCAGGCCCACGGCGGCGACGCGCAGAAGGCCGTCGAGTCGGTGGGGGGCCAGCGCGCGGTGTTCGCGTCGTTCGGCGGCTCGGTGGTGGTCGACGCGGCGGGCCACGCGTCCCTGGCTCCCGCGACGGGCGGCGACGCGGGCGTCGACGGTGACGACCCGGCGGTGCAGCCCGAGGCGCCGGGCCGCTACCGCTTCAGCGACGCCGCCGAGATCGGCCGGGGCGGCATCGGCCGCGTGCTCGTGGCCTTCGACGCGTTCCTGGGGCGCGAGATCGCGGTGAAGGAGCTGCTGGGAGAGGCCGGCGGGTCGCAGCCCTCCACGCCGCGCACCGATGGGGCCAGCCGCACCACCGCGGCCATGGGGCGCTTCCTGCGGGAGGCGCGCGTCACGGGGCAGCTGGAGCACCCCAACATCGTTCCGGTGTACGAGGTGGGGCAGCGCGCCGACGGCACGCTGTACTACACCATGAAGCTGGTGCGCGGCCGCACGCTGGCCAAGGCCCTGGCGGCGTGCGCGTCGCTGGCCGACCGCCTGAAGCTGCTGCACCACTACGTCGACCTGTGTAACGCCGTGGCCTATGCCCACAGCCGGGGCGTTGTGCACCGCGACCTGAAGACCGAGAACGTCATGCTGGGCGAGTTCGGCGAGACCGTGGTGCTGGACTGGGGCCTGGCCAAGGTCAAGGGGCAGAGGGACGTCCGGGGCCGCGAGCTCGCGCGCGATCTCAGCGTGCTGCACGACGCCGGCGCGGGGCGCACCGTCGACGGCGCGGCCATCGGCACCCCGGCGTACATGAGCCCCGAGCAGGCCGAGGGCCTGATCGACCAGATCGACGAGCGCTCCGACGTGTGGAGCCTGGGCGCCGTGCTGTACGAGGTGTTGACCGGGCGGCCTCCGTTCGAGGGCGTCACGCCGTTCGAGATCGTGGGCAAGGTGCTGAAGGACGACGTGGCTCCTCCCGGCACGTTGTGCGCCGGCGTGCCGGCCGAGCTGGCGGCCGTGGCGTCGAAGGCGCTGACGCGCGACCCCGCGAAGCGTTACCAGCGCGCGGGCGAGCTGTCCGACGAGGTGCAGGCCTTCATGACGGGCGGGCGCATCGCCGCCTACGACTACAGCTCGTGGGAGCTGGTGCGGCGCTTCGTGGCCAAGAACAAGGTGGTGTCGGCGGGCCTGGCCGCCGTGCTGGCCACGGTGCTGGTGGCCGTGGTGCTGATCAGCCTGGCCTACGGCCGGGCCGAAGAGGCGCGCGCCGTGGCCGAGCAGCAGGAGCGCGTGGCCGGCACCAACCTGGCCCAGGCCTACCAGAACCGGGCCGAGGAGCTGAACGGCGCGCGCAACTTCGGCGCGGCCCACGTGTACGCCGCGGCGGCCTTGCGCGAGTACCAGCGCCTGGGGCCCGAGGTGCCCGCCGACCGGCGCGCGGAGCTCGAATCGGCGCTGTACCAGGCCGAGGTCGGGCGCAGCCTCGAGCTCGAGCGCACGCTGCCGGGACCCGGCAGCGAGGTCGGGGCCATGGCGTTGTCCGGCGACGGTCGGCGGCTGGCGCTGCTCGACGGCAAGCAGGCGGTCTGGCTCTACGCGCTCGACAGCGACGAAGCTCCGCTGCACCGCGTGGCGACGGCCTATCCGCTCACGCTGCGCTTCACGAAGGACGACCGCCAACTGGTGGTGGGCGACGTCGAGGGCCTGCGCTGGCTCGACGTCGACGACCTGCGCGACACCGGCGCCGAGGCGTTGGGGATGGTCGCGTGGATCCGGCCCCGGGATCCCGACGTCGTGGCGGTGTACAAGGACGGCGCCGCCACGCTGGTCACGCGGGCGGGCGGACGGCCGCCGGTCCCGTTCGGGCCGACCCGGTGCCTGGCGTGGTCGGCCGATGGCGCGCTGTTGTTCCGGGGCACGCCCACCGGCGAGATCGTGGTGCACGACGGCGCCACCGGGGTCGAGAAGGAGTCGTTCCGGGTGTCCACCGGGCCCGTCGATTTCTGCGAGCCGTCCGCCGATGGCGGCTCGTTGCTCGTGACCAGCGCCGAGACGGGCGTGGTCCGTGTCGACGTCGCGCGGAAGGCGATCGCCGCGCGCCTCGCGATGGGCGTGTTCCGTCAGTACTCGGTCGTGCCCGCGCCCGGCGGAAGCGGCTGGCTGATTGGGACGGACGACGGTGTGGCGCGCTGGAGCGGTCGTGGCACCGAGTTCGACGAGGTCGTGTGGCAGGCGGGGAATCGTACGCAGGCCGACGTCGCCCGTAGCGGGCGGCGGGTCGTGACCGCCGGCAGCGGCGTCGTGCGGGTCTGGAAGGTCCGCGACGCGGGGCGCCCGACCTGGCTGCCCAGTGATCGCGATCCCATCAACGTGGCCTTCGCGCCCGACGGTCGGCGCGTGGTGTTCACGTCCAGCGAGGGGACGGTCCAGCTCGCCGAGCCGGGCTCCGAGGCCGCGCCCCGGGTGTTGACCCGCCATCCCCCCTCGGCGTGCACCGACGTGTCGTTCTCGCCCGACGGCCGGCACGTAGCCAGCGTCGGCAGCGACCAGTGGGTGCGAATCCACGACGTCGTCGCGGGGGTCGAGGTCGCGTCGCGTCCGTTGACGCGGCTGGCCTGGGCCGAGGGCCGCTGCTCCGCGGTCCGGTACGCGCCCGACGGTCGTCGACTGGCGGTCACGGCGCCCGACGGCCGCGTGCACGTGCTCGACGCGGTCACGCTCCAGGTCCACCGGGTCCTGGCCGGAAACCTGCCCTGGCCCCGCGCGCTCAGGTACTCCCCCGACGGACGACTGCTCGTCGCGGGCGGCCTGTGGGGCATGCTGGCCTGGTGGGACGCCGACACGGGGCGCTTCGAGCGCTGCACGTACCAGGACGACGCCGGCGAGACCTCCGACCTGGTGGTGACCACCGACAACAGGACCATCCTCACCGCGGGGCTCGACGGGTGGGTCCGGCGCGTCGACGTGGCGTCTGGAGAGAGGGCGGGCGCGTGGCGGGCCCACGACGCCTGGGTGAACCGGCTCGTGCTCTCGCCCGACGGGACGGTGCTGCTCACGGGCAGCGATGACCACCGGGCGCGCCTGTGGGACGCCGCCAGCGGTCGGCTGTTGCTCACGCTCCCGCTCGGTACGCAGGTCGCGGCCGTCGGGTTCTCGCCCGACGGCCAGACCTTCGCCGCCGGCACCAGCAACGCCGTGGCGGTGTTCCCCCTGCTGCGCGACCTGGCGCGGGGCGATGGCGCCGCGTTGTTCGACGAGGCGTCGCGGCGTTCGGGCTACGGCCTGTCGGGCTTCGCTCTGCGCGCCGATGGCGAGAACGAACCGATCGTCGACGTGATCCGGCCTGCGCCGACGGTGTCGGCGCCCGACGAGATCCGTGGGCACGTCGAGGACTGGTTCTACCCCACCAAGGCCTTGCCCAAGGACACCGCGGTCGAGCTGCTCGACGAGGCTCACCGGCCCTTCTCTCCGGCGCTGGTGGCGCGCCCGGACCAGGCCGGCTTCGCGACGCTGCGCCTGCCCGAAGGGCTCGAGCAGTTCGCGGCGCGCGTCGTGGCGAACGGCGAGACCACCTATCTGCGCGAGGCGGGGTACCAGCGGGGCTTGACCGACCTGTACTTCCGAACGGTCAGTCCCGCCGAGATCGCGTCGATCTCCGAGCGGGTCGGCGTCCCGATCGCGCCCGGTACCGGGCACGTGGTCGGCGCGGTCTGGTGGGGGCCCCCGTTGGACAAGTTCGCCATGCAGCCCGTGGGCTGCACCACCGTGACCGACGAAGGCGGCGCCCGCGCGTACTTCGCCGCGCCCACGGCGGAGTCGCGCGTCCACCCCGACCCGCGCCTGACCACCGTGCACCCGGCGAGTCCGTGGTTCTACCTGTTCAACCTGGCGCCCGGCGAGCACCGGCTCACGTTCCGTGTGGGCGAGGCCATCCTGGAGACCACGGTCATCGTCCACGCCGGCAGCGTCACCAAGCAGCTCTTCCTGTTCCCGTCCGACCGCTTCGCCGACAACCCCACGCCGTCCGACTGCCTGGCCGACTGGCCGCCGGCGCCGGGCTCCCCGTAGGGTCACGCGCGCCCGAGACAGGGAGAGCCTGGCCGGGTTCGCGCGGAAGGCGCTGCCCCTACGGAGCGCGCAGGAAGCCCTCGACCATCGGCCACGCCAGCCTGAGGATGAGCACCACCGCCACCGCCACGAAGAGCCCGCGGATGGCGCGGTTGCCCTTGTCGATGGCCAGGCCCGCGCCCAGGCGACCTCCGAGGCCGTTGCCGAGCGCCAGGGCCAGGGCCAGCCAGGGGTACCAGGCGCCCTGCGACACGAAGAGCACGACCGCCGCGACGTTCGAGCCCCAGTTCACGGCCTTGGCGAACGCCGAGGCCCGCAGGAAGTCGTGGCCGAGCAGCGTGACCCCGGCGAAGAGCAGCAGCATGCCCGTGCCCGGGCCGAAGAAGCCGTCGTAGGCGCCCACCAGCAGCGAGACCAGCGTGGCCACCAGGCCGGCGACCAGCGCCGTGAAGCGGGGCCGGTGGGCGGCGCCGAGCTCGGGGCGGAGCCAGGTGACGGCCAGCGCCAGCGAGAGCAGCCCCACCATCAGCGGGCGCATCCAGGCCGCGTCGAGGCGCGTGGCCAGCGCGGCGCCTGCGGCTGAGCCGAGCATGGCCGCCGCCACGGGAGCCGCCAGGTCGCGGGAGCGCACCAGGCCCTGGCGCAGGTAGCGGAGCGTGGCGAAGGTGGTGCCGGTGACCGCCGCCACCTTGTTGGTGCCCAGGATCCAGGGCACGGGCGTGCTGGCCGGCAGGCCCACGAGCAGCGCGGGCAGCAGGATGAGCCCGCCGCCCCCCGCGATGGCGTCGACCAGCCCGGCCAGGAACGAGGCCAGCACCAGCAGCAGCACCGTCGCGAGGCCGGGCAGCGCCAGGCGCGCGAGCGGCGCGGGCTCGGGCCCCACGGTGAAGTCGACCCGGCCGACGAGCTGGCCGGCGTCGGTCTCGAGATCGACGCGCCACGCGCCGGGCCCGGGCGCCTGGTGGCGGGTCCAGGTGCGGAAGCCCCCGGCGCGGCCGCCCCGGATGCGGGCGGGCAGGGGCTCGCCCACGGGCTCGCCGTCGTGGCTCCACACGAAGCGGATGGGTTGCTCGTAGCCGGGCGGGGCCGCGACGGCGAAGCGCACCACCACCTTCTCGACCCCGACCTCGAAGCGCTCGGTCGCGCCCACCAGTTCGCGTTGGTGGATGGCCGCGCCGGCCCCTGCCTGCCGGCCGTCGACGGGCACGGGGGGCAGCCAGGGCGACGCCCAGGTGAGCCCGACCACGCTCGCGGCGCAGGCGGCCAGCAGGGCGGCCAGGGTGCGCGTGCGCCAGGGGCGTTGGCGGATCACGAGCGAACCCATCGCGAGCAGCGTCGCCAGGGCGCCCGCGAGGGCCGTGTAGGCGCGGGGCGAGGCCGCGACGAAGACCGTGAGGGCCGGCACCAGGGCGGCGAAGAACACGAGCCCGCTCACCAGCGCGCGCGCCAGGGGGCGGTCGAGCACCAGCCGGCGGTAGGGCACCTCGAAGCACGAGAAGACGGCCAGGCCGGCCAGCAGCAGCGGGAACGCGGCGTTGGCCGACGACCAGGTGGCCGAGCGGAACCACACCGGCACCAGGAAGAAGAGCACGTTCTGGAACAGGTTGGCGGTCGCGTACAGCACGCCCCGGCGGAGCAGCGCGCGCCGTCGCGGCTCGGCCTCTCCGGTCGCCGGAGCGGGCAGGTGTCGCGTCAGGACCGCCGCGAGCGACCAGGCCACGAGCACGAAGGCGGCGGCCACCGGGGCGAAGCTCATGCCGTAGGGCAGAAGCGAGGTGGACAGGACGCCGAGCGCCAGCGAGGTCCACGGGCTCACGCGGTCGTAGAGGCGGCTCCAGTCGGGGCGAGGAGTAGGGCCATGATGCATCATGTCCCTACTGGATGATGAGGTCGGCCAGGGCGCGGGAGCGCGAGGCGTCGAGGGGTTGCAGGCGGCGCACCTGCTCCCAGGCGGCGTCGCGGTCGCCCCGGGTCACGTGGGTGAGGCCCAGCCCGTAGCGCGCTCCCACGTGGCGGTCGTCGACCTCCAGGCAACGCTCGTACGCCTCCTCGGCCTCGGCGTGCCGGGCCTGCCCCCGCAGCACCTCGCCCAGCTCGAACCAGGCGGCGGCGTAGCGCTCGTTCAGGCGCACGGCCTGCCGGAACATGGTCGCCGCCTGATCCGGGCGCTGCAGGTGCGTGAAGGCCTGGCCCAGGGCGAAGAACGTCTTGACCTCGGAGGGCTGCAGGCGGACCGCCTGCTCGAAGGCCGCGAGGGCCTTGCCCGCCTGGTTCAAGGCCAGCCACGACTGCCCCAGGCGCGCGTAGACCTGCGCGTCGGGGCCGCGCACCTCGATGGCCTTCTGGTAGGCCTCGGTGGCCTCGTGGTGCTTATTGGCGCCCTGGAAGGCGTCGCCCAGGCGCCGCAGGGTGTCGCGGTGGCTGGCGTCGAGGCGGCACAGCGCCTGGAACGACGCGATGGCTTCGGGGTATCGCCCGCGCCCGGCCAGGACCACGCCGCGGGCGTAGTGCGCCTCGAGGCTGCCGGGTTGCAGCTCGAGCACCCGGTCGTAGCCGGCCAGCGCGCCCTCCCACGACCCCAGCGCGTCGAGCACGTGCGCCTGCTGGAAGATGACGCGCGGGTCGTCGGGCGCGAGGCGGCGGGCCTCGTCGCAGCGGATGCGGGCGGTCGTCCAGCGCTCGAGGTGCGCGAGCGCGAGGCACAGGTTGGTCTGGCCCTCGGCGTGATCGCGCGACAGGCGCACCGTGCGCTCGAAGCACTCGATGGCCTCACCCCAGCGCTCGAGCCGGGCCTTGACCACGCCCAGGGTGACCCACGCGTCGGAGTGCCCCGGGGCCTTCATGACGGCCTGCTCCAGCCGCGAGAGGGCGACCTCCAGATTGCCGGCGGCCACGGCGGCGCGGCCGAACGCGTACAGGTCGGGGCCCGACTTCGTGATGGCGGCCTGGGCCTGGTTGCTCCAGCGGGGCACGCTCAGGGGTTCGTCGGCCTTCAGCACGGCCAGGCGCGTCGCCAGGAACGCGACGGTCTTCTTCTGCGCTCCGTCGTAGCCCACCGAGGCCACGCCGAGCACCTGCCCGTCGTAGTCGAGCACCGGGCTGCCCTCCCAGCCCCCGGCCAAATCGACGTCGAGCGCGAGCAGGGCCCCGAGCCCCGGCAGCTCCTTGTACGCCGAGAGCGTGCCCGCGGCGACCCCCGCCGCGCCGTCGGCGTCGGAGACCACGATGACGAGGTCACCGGCCGCCGGCCGCTTCGCCGCCCAGCGCAGGGCTCGCCGGGCGCCGTCGCGGGCGCCCAGGTGCAGCGGATCCGAGGGCACGGCGATCTTCAGGAGCACGAGGTCGACGGTGGCGTCCTCGGCCTCGACGCCCGTGACCGGGAACACCGCGCCGTCGGCCAGCGTGACGTCGACGCGCTGCGCGCCGAGGAGCGGGTGGCGCACGGTCACGACGTGGGCGTCGCCCAGGAAGAAGCCCGGTCGCGAGCGCAGCAACACCTCGCCCTTGTCGTAGCCGGTGACGGTGACGATGCCCGGCCGCGCGCGCTCGGCCACCGCGGCGAAGGGGGAGGGGGGGCCGGCGAAGGCCGAGGCCGGGAGCAACGCGAGGAGCAGGAGGAGTCGTGCGTGCATG
>CAZBRS010000002.1:37007-97577 GCA_964494475.1 uncultured Myxococcales bacterium
GGCGAAGGCCGAGGCCGGGAGCAACGCGAGGAGCAGGAGGAGTCGTGCGTGCATGTCTACCCCACCCCGAACATGACCACCGCCTGCGCGAGCACCACGCGCAGCAGCATGGTGAGCGGGTACACCGTGGCGTAGGCGATCGAGGGCGTGTCGTTGCCGACCAGCTGGCTGGAGTAGGCCAGGGCGGGCGGGTCGGTCATCGAGCCCGCCAGCAGGCCGTAGAGCGAGACGGCGTCCAGCTTCTTCCAGGCGCGCGCGATCGCGCCCACCACGACGATGGGCACGAAGGTGATGACGGCGCCCAGGCCAAGCCACAGCAGGCCGTCGGAGGTCAGCAGCACCTTGCCCACCTTGCCCCCCGCGGCCACGCCGACGCACGCCAGGAAGAGCGCGATGCCGAGCTCGGCCAGGGCCTTCTTGGCGGCGTTCGGCACGTAGCTGACGAAGGGCCCCACCTTGCCGATGCGGCCCATGAGCAGGGCCACCAGCAGCGGGCCGCCGGCCAGGCCGAGCTTCACGGGCGCGGGCACGCCCGGGATGGCGACGGGCAGGCTGCCGAGCAGCACGCCGAGGGCAATCCCCAGGAAGATCGGCACGAACTGCGCGCGATCCAGCTCCTTCACCTCGTCGCCCAGCTCGCGGGCCACGCCCTCGAGCGCCGGCTCGGAGCCGACCACGTTCAGCCGGTCGCCGAACTGCAGCTTCATCGACCGCGTGGGCGAGAACTCGACGCCGGCGCGGACGACGCGCGTGACGACCACCCCGTAGCGTCCCGCCAGGTCCAGCTCGTCGAGCGTGCGCGCCACGTGCTCGCCCTTCGTGACCACCACGCGGCGCACGGTCATCACGCTCGGCATGACCGGAAGGTCGCGTTCGCTCACGCGCCCCGCGATCAGCCGCAGGCGCTCGAGGCGTTCGGCGGTGCCCACCACGTGCAGCACGTCGCCGACCTCGACGCGCACGTCGGCCGTGGCCAGCACCTGCTCGGCCCCGCGCACCAGGCGGCTGACGACCACGCCGCCCCCCGCCAGGTCGACGAGCTGGCCGATGGTCTGTCCGTTCAGGTTGGCGTTCATGACCTCGAGGTTCTGCAGCGCCAGCGGCTTCGTACCTTGCGACTGCAGGCGCTCGAACTCGGCGCCCTCCTTCGCGGGGTCGAAGTGGAACAGGCGCTTCAAGAGCAGCAACGCCAGGATCGTGCCGAGGATGCCGAAGGGGTAGGCCACCGCGTAGCCGAGGCCCACCAACTGGGCGGTCTCGGCGCCCGCGCCGCTCTCGACCAGCGCGTGCTGGGCCGCGCCCATGCCGGGGGTGTTCGTGACCGCGCCCGAGAGCAGCCCCACGGCCGTGGGCAGCGGCACGTCGAACCAGCGCGTGAGGCCCAGCGCCAGCGCCGTGCCCCCCACCACGATGGAGGCGGCCAGCAGATTCAGGGCCAGCCCCTGGCGCCGGAGCGACGAGAAGAAGCCGCCGCCGAGCTGCAGTCCCATGGCGTACACGAACAGGATGAGCCCGAACTCGCGCACGAACTCGAGCGTGTGCACGTCGAGCGCGAGCCCCAGGTGGCCGAGCAGGAGGCCGGCGAAGAGCACGCCGCCGATGCCCAAGGACACCCCGCGCACGCGCACGTTGCCGAGCGCGAGGCCGAGCGCGATCACCAGGGCGAGCGTGAGCACGGAGTGCGCGACGGTGGGTTCGCGGAAGAGGGCGACGATCCAGTCCATGGGACACCCCGAGGCCGGGGCCCGTTATACTCCCGCCGTTGACGGGGTCAACAAGCCAACAGGGTCACTTCGTAGCTCCTGAGCCGGGCGTCGGCCGTGACGAGCACCAGGTCTTCGACCTGGGCCTGCGCCACCAGCATGCGATCGAAGGGATCACCGTGGTGGGGGGGCAGGCTCGCGGCCGTTTCGGCGTGCAGGAACGTGATGGGCAAGGCCTCGAAGCCGCTGTCGGCCACGCCTTCACTCATGGGTCCGGGCAGGTCGAGGCGCCCGCGCGCTTTCTTGATGGCGACCTCCCAGACGCTGGCCGCGCTCACGAACACGGCGTCGGCGTATTCGATCGCGGCGCGGGCCGCCTGCGGCAAGCGCGCATCGTTCATGCGCCACCAAAGGAACACGTGGGTGTCGAGCAACAGCTTGCGCGCGCTCATGGCCGCAGGCCCGCGAAGGCCTCTTCGATCTCGGGGGGGAGCGGGGCGTCGAAGTCATCGCTGATGCGCACCTTGCCCTCCCATCCACCGGGCTTGCGCCGGGGCCTGGCAGCCATGGCCGTCAGGCGGCACTTGGGCACACCGGCCTTGGCGATGACGATCGCCTCGCCTCGAGCCGCTCGCTCGACCAGGTCGGAGAGGTGGGTCTTGGCCTCGTAGAGGTTCACGACGACATCGCCCATGGCTCCACCGATGGTTGGTCAACCATGACCAATGTAGTGACTTGCGGGCTCCCGGTCAAGCCGCCGCCGGGATCAGCGGTCCCATCCCCCCGCCTCGCGCAGCGTCTTGACGAGGGCCTTCGCCTTCTCGGACAGCACGACGTAGTCGGTCTTGGCCACGCGGTTCAGGGGGAACTGGCCGGCCTCGAGGAGCTCGTAGTGCAGCGGGCGCATGTAGGCCGGCAGGTGCTCCTTGGCGTGGGCCTCGAGCTCCTTCACGGTCAACTCGGCGCCGGGCTTCTTCTCGACGAAGGCCACGATGCCCTCGCTGAACACCTCGTGCTCGACACCCACCACGGCCACCATGCCCACCTTGTCGGCCAGGCTGGCCAGGCCTTCTTCGACCTGGGCCGGGAAGACCTGGTAGCCCTTGGGCTTGATGACCCACTTCTCGCGGCCCGCGAAGTGCAGCCCCTTTTCGTCCTTGAAGCCGAGGTCGCCGGTGTAGATCCAGCCGTCGGTCGAGACCGTCTTGGCGGTGGCCTCGGGGTTGTTCACGTAGCCGAGGAAGGTCTGGGGGCCCTTGAAGCAGATGCTGCCGACCTCGCCGTCCGGCACGGCGTCGCCCGCCGACCCGTCGGTCTTCATGGGACGCCGGATGCCCATGGGGTACACGGGCATGTCGTAGCCCACGCCGGCCAGGATGTCGTCGACGGTGCCGTTCAGCGGGGTGTAGGTGCAGAAGCCCGCCGTCTCGGTGAGCCCGAGGCCCGTGCCGAAGCCCGGGGCCATGCTGGCCAGCTTCTCGAGGAACTGGCGCGACACCTGCTGGCCGCCGTAGAGCGCGAACTTCAGGCTCGACAGATCGTAGCTGGCGTAGTCGGGCAGGCGCCACTGCAGGTTGAAGAGCGCCGGGATTTGCCCGAACGAGTCGACGTGGTGGTCCTGGATGGCCTTCAGCGACTTGGCCGCGTCGAAGAGGTGCAACACGACCGCGGTGCCGCCGTAGAAGAACGGCGTCATGAGCTGCTCGGTCTGGCAGCCCACGTGCGAGGGCGGCAGGTTCACGAGCATGCGCGCGCCGTCCTCGATCTCGAAGGCCGCGCCCAGGCACATGTTCTGGCAGGTGATGGCGCGGTGCGAGAGCAGCGCCGGCTTGGGATAGCCGGTCGAGCCGGTGGTGAAGATGACCAGGCAGCCGTCGGTCTCGGCCGTGGCGGCGCGCGCCTTCCGGTAGGCGGCCAGCCACCCCGTCGTGGGGCCCGCCGCGACGGCCTGCTCGGCCAGCGCCTTGGCCTCGGCGGCCAGGGCGAAGGCGTTCTTCGCGCCCTCGATCGTCTGGTCGGGCGCCGAGAACTGCACGAAGTGCTTCACGAAGGGGCAGGTCGCCATCACGGCCTTGCCGAGCTCGCGGAAGTCGGCCTGGGGGGTGGCCCCCAGGAAAGCGAAGCCCTTGGCCTGGACCAGGCCGAGCGAGCGGATGACCTCGGGCCCCTTCAGGCGCAGGTCGAGGGGCACGAAGACCACGCCGATCTTGAAGCAGGCGTACTCGAGGAAGATGTGCTCGGTGAGGAGCGGCAGGCTCGACGCGAAAAAGTCGCCCTTCGCGAAGCCCAGCTCGAGCAGCTTGAGGGCCAGCGCCGTGGTGGTCTGGTCGAAGCGCGCCCAGGTCACGCGGTCGCCCGTGTCGGCGTTGATGAAGGCCAGCGCGTCGGGCTTCTCGCGGGCCCACTTCTCGACCAGGCCGTGGCAGACGTGACGATCGGCGTAATCTTCGTCGAAGTGCTCCAGGGTCAGCTGCGGTACGCCGTTTCTCCTCTCGAACGTCACCATCTCGTTCCCCCTCTCTCTCGGTTCATTCCAACGAAGCGAGCAGCCGATCGGCCACCCGCGAGACCTCATCGAGGCTGAGCGCCGGATAGACCGGCAGGTACAGCACTTCGCGCTCGAGCCGCGAGGCCTCGGGATCGGGGCTCGGCCCCCCCTCGCGGGCCACCCAGTCGACCATCCAGGTGCGCTGCGTGTCGATGCCTGCGGCCAGCAGGTCGTCTTGCACGCGATCGCGCTCGGGCACGGCCACGGCCAACTCGAGCGGCGCGGCGTCGGCGCCCGGCGGGGGCTCCTGGAGGCGCACCCTCCCCGCGAGCCGATCACGCAGTGCGTCCGCCAACGCGCGTCGGCGCTGCTGGGCCGCGGGCAGCCCGGTCAACGCCGCGAGCCCCACCCGCGCCGATACGGGGCAGAGGCGCGAGGGGCGCAGCGGGCCGGTGGTGCCCCCCTCTTCGAACAGGCGCGTGAGCACGTCGACGCCCAGCACCAGGCGCGGCCACGTCACGAGCGGCCGCAACGTGACCTCGCGCGTCGGCCACGAGGTCGCGACCTGCATGGCCACGTCGAGCGCCAGTCCGGGGAGCGGGGCCCAACCGGGCAGCGCGGGCAGCGCGTCGCGGAGTTCGCGTACGCGCGCAGCCACCCGATCGTCGTCGAGCAGCAGCAGCCCACCGCCGAGCGCGTTCAGCTGCTTTCCCTTGCCGAAGCTGGTCCAGGCGGCCGCGCCGAAGGTGCCGACGGTGCGCCCCCCCAGGGACGAGAGCGCCGCGTGCGCGCAGTCTTCGGCCAGCACGAAGCGTCGCGCCGCGCACACCTCGGCCAGTCGGTCGACGCGCGCCGGCACGCCCTCGGTGTGCACCGCCACGACCAGGGTTCCGGGCGGACCCTCGGGCAGGCGGTCGGGGTCGAGGTTGAAGCTGGTGCGCTCGATGGGAGCCGCCACGGGCACGAGCCCCGCCATGCGCACCATGGCGGGGACCACCGGCGCGGTGTACGAGGGCACGAGGGCCCGCGTGCCGGCGGGCAGGCCTGCGGCGCGCACCCACATCACGAAGGCGCTGCGGGCGCCCCCGAACGCGATGGCGTGCCGCCGGCCCACGAGCGCGGCGTACCCTTCCTCGAACGCGCGCACCGGGTCGTCGGACGCGCCGCCCACTTGGGCCAGCAGCGCGCCCAGTCGCCCTGGGGCCGGCTGGGGCACCTTGCGAGGGATGAAGCGCATGGCCAGGATATTGCGCGATCCCTGCGTGCCGCGCAAGCGCGGTCTCGCGGGCCGTCGAGTCGGCGAGCCCGCCCTTGCGCGTCGGCCCCGACTCTGCTACGAAAGAGCGTTTTTGCGGTACGCTGAAGGCAGGAGTCCGATGGTGCTCCCGGGTCGCGAGTTCACCGGCTTCGACGCGAAGGACTTCGCCGCGTTCGAAGAACACAAGTGGTCCAGCAACCGCTTCAACCTCGAGCGCATGCGCGTGCGCGAGAAGCTGCTCGCCCTCCAGAAGGCCTACGCCACGGCCTTCGAGGCGGCGGGCGTGGCCATCGAGAGCAGCGTGGGGCTCGATCATCCCACCATCCTGAACAACAAGCGCGTGGCGTCGCTCGCGCTCGTGTTCTCGCGCACCGAGGCTCAGCGGAAGGAGCTCGCACGCTTCATCGAGCGCGAGATCCCGCTGGCCGAGCGCGTGTCCGACCCCGACCCCGAGCACCAGCACCTGCGACTCGGCGTGCGCGTGCACCAGGGCGGGGTCGACGTGGCGTTCACGCTCCATCGGCACGCCATCCTCGACGTGCGCAACCTGGCCGAGAAGGTCTGCGACACCTGGGAAGGCGAGAACCTGCGCCTGATCCTCGACGCCATCCCCGAGGGCTTCGAGCTGCGCGGTCCGACGGGCGACGTGCACCCGGTGATCGAACTGCTCAAGTGCCGCGGCGCCGAGATGAAGGGTCGCCTGGAGGGCGGGCTGCAGAGCGTGGCCATCGTGCGCACGTTCAAGCGCGACGATCCGGGCGTGGCCGACGCTTCGTTCGCCGATGCGTTGCTCGACGCGTTGAACCGGCTGCTGCCCGTCTACCGCTACACGGCCTGGGATCGCGAGAACGACTGGCTGTCGATCAAGAAGCTCCTGAAGGAAGACCGCCAGCACCAGAAGCTCGTCAAGGCCGGAAAGGCTGCCGACGTGGCCCTGCACCTCAAGAAGGGCGACCGCGTGCAGGTCACGGCCGGCCTGTTCTCGGGCAAGCAGGGCAGCGTGACCGACATCGACGCGCGCGGGCGGCTGAAGGTCTTCCTGGGTAAACTCTCGGTGACGCTCACCGAAAAAGAGGTCAAGAAGATCTGAGGCGTCCATGATGCGGTTGGGAGTGGCCTTGCTTCTCGTCGTGGCGCTCGCTTGCTCGGCCGAGGAGGACGAGCGGGGCCGTCGCCACGGCTCGGACGACGACGCCTCGACCTCCGATCTCGCGGGAGTCGACGCCGCTGTGTCGGACCTCGCCGGCGACACGGTCGCGCGTCCCGACGCCCCGGGCCCCGCCGACGCCCTCGACGCCCCCGATCCCGGACCCCAGGCCGAGCCCGACCCGTTCGAGGCCTCGCACCCCGAGCCCCACGAGACGACGGCTCTTCCCGAGCCCGAGCCCCAGCCCGAGGCGATCGGCCCGGAGCCGCAGCCCGAGGTGATCGGCCCTGAGCCGCAGCCCGAGGTCGTCGTCGACACGACCGAGACGACGCCTCCCGTCGCCGGCGCCTACGAGGTGCAGACCTCGTCGGCCAGCCTCGACTGCGTCACCGACGCGCCCGTCACGGTGGCGCCCGTGCGTCTCGAGGGGCTGGTCCTCACCTCGCCGCGCTTCGTCGCGTCGTCGTCCGGGGCCCTCGACGGCTACTACGCGGCCGATGCGGCCTCGACGGGGCCTTACCACGGCCTGTTGCTCGTGGTGCCCACGTCGCTGGGCACGGACTTCGTGGTGGGCGACGTGGTCACGGTCGAGGGGGACCACAAGGAATACTACTGCCTGACCGAGGTGCTGGTCGCGTCGATGGTCCAGACCGGCGTCGCCTGGGAGCCCGCGCCCCTCGAGGTCGGCGGCTGGCAACTCGCTGCGACCGACCCCGCCAGCGAGCCCTACGAGGGATCGCTGGTCCGCGTCGAGGGGGGCAGCGTCACCGAGCTCGACGCGTTCGGCGAGATCGTGATCGACGGCACCTGGCGCATCGCCAACGAGTTCGACCTGCCCTACCTCGCCGACGATGGGGTCAAGGCCTTGGGCGACCAGATCGTCTCGGTCACGGGCGTGGTCGAGTTCTCGTGGGGCAAGTACCTCGTGAACCCCCGCTTCGAGAGCGACCTGGTGGTCGCGAAGCCGTAGAAGACGAACGCGCCGTTCGACCCATGTCGGGGCGCAGCAAGGGCGCCCCTACGGCAGGTCGAAGCGCAAGACCAACGTGCGTTCGTCCCCCGACGGAAACGCGTCGCCGATCTTCAGCGTCGCCAAGCGGCCCTCGGAGCGCAGGATCTCGGCGAGGCGGGGTCCGTCCGCCGTCTCGGTGACGTGGGCCACCAGCACCGAGCCGTCGACGTGCAGCGCGACCGCCGAGGCCAGGGCGGCCAGGCGGGCGGCGGCGGTGGCCTCGTCGTTGCGCGCCAGCTCGGCCTGCACGGCCCGGGCCAGGGCGAGCGTGGCGGGGCAGTCGAAGCGACAGGGGGCGTGCGAGACGAGCGCGCGGTCCCGCGCCACCAGGAAGCCGTTGGCCAGCGGATCGAGGCGGGCGCTCCGTGCGGCCGCAGCGCGCGCGCGGGCCGCGTGCAGCGCTGCGCACTCGGCCTCGCCGGCCCGCGCGGTGAGCTCGGCCACGAAGGCTTCGACACAGCAGGCCGGGTAGCCGAGCAGGGCGCCCAGGTCGCGATGCGCCTCGAGCACGGCGTCGGGGCGGGCCGCGTCGGAGATGCGCGCCTCGAGGTCGCGCGCGGCCTCGGCCTCGGCGGCCTTCGCGGCGATATAGAGCACGTGGTGGGTCTTCGTCTGGCCCCCGGCGCCGAAGCTCTCGACGCTCGGCTGCGCGCCGGGGCGGAAGAGGTTGCCATCGGCATCGAGGATACGGGCCGTCGAGCCCACGACGGCCCAGCCCTCGCTCTCGAGCGCCAGGCGCGCGAGCGGTGCCTGGCGCGCAGGCAGGGCCATCCGGACCACGCGGCGCAGGCCCAGCCTCAAGGCCAGCAACTCGGCGTCGGTCGCGGACCCGCGATGGGCCGGCGCGCGCGCGACCCTGCGCAGGTGGCGCGCGTCGTCGGCCGTGACGCGCCAGCCCTCGGGGACCCCGTCGCAGCGGCCCCTCTCGGCCTGGGGGCAGCCCCGGCAGAGCCCGGCGTGCCGCTGTCGGGGGGCGCTCGCCAGGGGGCTGTCGGGGATCTCGACCTCGCGGGCCGGCAGGTGATGGTGCACGCACGCCGGCAGCCCCCGGTCGACCCGGAGCGGCAGGTGGACGCGCCGGTTCGACGCCGCCAGGGTGACGAGTTGCCGTTCGAGCAGCGCGGGGCGCTGGGGTCCGCGGGGCGCTCGGACGGTGAGCGACGAGCCGGCGCCGAAGTGCTCGAGAACCCAGGCGGGTAGCGCGGCCGGGGTCGCCAGGTCGCCCGGAGCGGGCTCCCAGGTGACGGCGACGGGCGCGTCGCCGGGCGGTCCGGCGTCGAGCGCGGCGCGGAGGGCGCTCGCGTCCGTTCTCCCGAGCAGCGCGGCCGACCCGCCGGCATCGAGCGTGTGAACGATCAACTCCCAGCGCGCGATCGGCAGGGCGGCCAGCCGCGTCGGCGGCACGCAGGCCCACGCGAGGCCGTGCGTCTCGACCGCGACGGTCGACGCGCCGCCCGCGTTCGAGGACGCCCCGAGCGCGTCGAGCATGCCGGGCGCGAGCAGCGGCTCTGCGCCCGCCAGGCGCACTTCGTGCGCCTGGCGCCCGGCCGCGCGGCGCAGCGCGTCCTCCCAGGCCGAGCGCGTGACCGGCGCCGCGCGACCGGGCCGGGCGGGGCCGCAGACCCGGCACGACACGCCCGCGGCCTCGCCCGGGCGCACGACCTGCACGCTGATCTCGTCCTGCTCGCGCGCGGGCATCGGCACCTCCACGCGCATTCTGCACCGGAACCGGGGGCCCGTGCAACCGAGCCCTTGCCCCCGGCCCCCGCGACCCTATGCTCTCGTCGTGCCCCCCCAAGGAGCCCCCCATGACCCTGGCCGATCTCCTGGAGGCTCGCCCGTCCTCGCGCGCCCTCGACCCGGGCCCGCTCGCGCCCGACGACGCGCTCGCGCTGGTCGAGGCCGCGCGCTGGACGCCCTCGTGCCGCAACCAGCAGCCGTGGCGATTCCACCTCGTGCAGAGCCCCGCTGCCCTCGAGGCCGCGCGCGCGACGCTCGCCGCCGGCAATCGACCCTGGGCCGACCGGGCGCCCCTGTTGATCGCGGCCACGGCGCGCGCCGCCGACGATTGCCGGCTCGACGACGGCCGCGAGTACGCCCTGTTCGACCTGGGCCTGGCGGTCATGAACGTGATGCACGCGGCCACGGAGCGAGGTCTCACGTGCCGGCCCATGGCGGGCTTCGACCCGGTGGCGCTCGCCGCCCTGCTCGGCCTTCCCACCGACGCGCTCGTCCCGGTGGTGCTGGCCGTCGGCCGGCCCGGCGAGCCCGCCGATCTGCCCCCCGACCAGGCGGCGCGCGGCGCGAGTCCCAGGCTGCGCAAGTCGCTCTCGGAGCTCGTCGTCCACCATTGACGCCGCCCGAGCCGCGCTCTGGCTTGACAACGCCGGACCAGCCGCTAGCATAATACTTGAACGAACGGTCCACTTTAATTGGGCCGAAAGGGCGAGGGAGCCATGCGCGTCACGCGAGTGGAGGAGCAAGCCATCCGGCTGGCCATGCGGCTGGCGCGCGACGGCGGCCAGCGCACGCTGCAGGAGCTCGCCACCGAGGAAGGCCTCGCCGAGCCCACGGTGGCCAAGGTGCTGGCCGAGCTCCGCGACGCGGGCCTGGCGCGCGCCATCCGGGGTCGCAACGGGGGGTACGAGCTCACGCGCGAGCCCGCCGAGGTCTCGGTGGCCGACCTGCTGCAGGCGGTGGGGCCGGCGCGCTTCACGGGGCGCTTCTGCCAGGCCACGCGGCACGGCGGCGCGGGCTGCGAGCGCGGCGACGCGTGCCGGCTGCGCAACGTGTGGCAGTACCTCGAGGCGCAGCTCTTCCGGGTGCTCGACCGGCTCACGCTGGCCGACCTGCTGGAGACCGAAGAGAGCGTGCGCCGGCACCTCGATTCGGTGTGGCGCGACGACGACGTTCAGACCGGGCCCGAGAGGCTCGAGGAGGTAGCGGCGAGATGAGCGAGGCACGAAACACGGGCAGCGCGGTGCTCTCGGTGCGCGATCTGAAGGTCTGGGTGGGGGACACCGAGATCGTGAGGGGGGTCTCCCTCGACGTCCGAGCCGGGGAGCGCCACGCGCTCATGGGCCCGAACGGTTCGGGCAAGTCCACGCTGGCGTCGGCGCTCATGGGGCACCCGGGCTACCGCGTGACCGGAGAGATCCTCCTCGACGGCCACCCCATCCAGGACCTCCCGCCCCACGAGCGGGCGCGGGCCGGGCTCTTCCTCGGCTTCCAGTATCCGGTGGCCGTGCCCGGCGTGCAGGTCGCCACCTTCCTGCGCGCAGCCGTGAACGCCCGGCGCGGGCGCGAGGTGCCCATCCGCGAGTTCCGCAAGCTCCTGAACGAGGGCTTCGCGGCCCTCGACGTGCCCAAGGGGTTCGCGAGCCGCTACCTGAACGACGGGTTCTCGGGGGGCGAGAAGAAGCGCCTCGAGATCCTGCAGATGCTCTTGCTGCAGCCGCGGTTCGCGGTGCTCGACGAGACCGACTCGGGCCTCGACGTCGACGCGCTCAAGGTGGTCGCCGAGGGCATCCGCCTGGCCGCCAACGACGAGACGGGCGTGCTGCTCATCACGCACTACCAGCGCATCCTCACCTATGTCGAGCCCACGCACGTGCACGTCTTCGTCAAGGGGCGCCTGGTACGCTCGGGAGGCCCCGATTTGGCGCTGTACGTCGAGGAACACGGCTACGACGGCCTCTCCGAGGCCGCCTGACGGGAGGCGGACATGACGGTGAACGCGTCACTCGAGGGCCTGAACCGCGACTACGAGGCGCGCTACGGCTTCTCGGACCCCGAAGACTACCTGATGAAGGCCCCCAAGGGCCTGTCGCACGAACTGGTCGACGTGATCTCGCGCTACAAGGCCGAGCCCGAGTGGATGCGTGCGTTCCGGCACGAGGCCCTCGACGTCTTCCTCGCCAAGCCCATGCCGCGCTGGGGCGACACGGCGCTGCTGGACGACCTCGACTTCGCCGACATCCACTACTACGTTCGCGCCACCGACGGCCAGGGAGCGACCTGGGACGACGTTCCCGAGGGCATCAAGAACACCTTCGACCGGCTCGGAGTGCCCCAGGCCGAGCGCAAGTTCCTGGCCGGCGTCACCGCGCAGTACGAGTCCGAGGTGGTCTACCACTCGATCCACGCCGATCTCGTGAAGAAGGGCGTGATCTTCACCGACATGGACTCGGGCCTGCGCGAGCACCCCGAGATCGTGAAGCGCTGGTTCTCGAAGATCATCCCCGCGCGCGACAACAAGTTCGCGGCGCTGAACAGCGCGGTCTGGTCGGGGGGCTCCTTCATCTACGTGCCCCCCCACACGCGCGTCGACATCCCGTTGCAGGCCTACTTCCGCATCAACACGCGCAACATGGGCCAGTTCGAGCGCACGCTGATCATCGCCGACGAGGGCAGCTACGTGCACTACATCGAGGGGTGCACGGCGCCCACCTATTCGAGCAACTCGTTGCACTCGGCGGTGGTCGAACTGGTCGCCGCCAAGGACGCCCACATCCGCTACACGACCATCCAGAACTGGTCGACCAACGTCTACAACCTGGTGACCAAGCGGGCGCACGCGTACGAAGGCGCCGTGGTCGAGTGGGTCGACGGGAACCTGGGCTCGAAGCTCACCATGAAGTACCCCGCCGTCTTCCTGATGGGCGAGCGCGCCCACGGCGAGGTGCTGTCCATCGCCTTTGCGGGCGACGGCCAGCACCAGGACGCGGGGGCCAAGATGGTGCACCTCGCGCCGAACACCACGTCGCGCATCCTCTCGAAGTCCATCTCGAAGGGGCGCGGGCGATCGTCCTACCGCGGCCTCGTCAAGGTCGCGCGCGGGGCCACCGGCTGCAAGACCTCGGTCGAGTGCGACGCGCTCCTGATCGGCGCCGAGGCTCGCTCCGACACCTACCCCACCATGGAGGTCGCCGAGGCCGACGTGCGGGTCGAGCACGAGGCGCGGGTCTCGAAGCTCGCGGACGAGCAACTCTTCTACCTCGAGAGCCGGGGCCTCTCGCCCGACCAGGCGCGGCTCACCATCGTGAACGGCTTCATCGAGCCGTTCGTGCGCGAGCTGCCCATGGAGTACGCGGTCGAGTTGAACCGGCTCATCGAGCTCGAGATGGAGGGATCCGTTGGCTGAGCCCATCGTCAGGCTCCGCGGGGCCGAAGACACGCCCCCGTTGCCCCTCTCCGAGGACCGCCTGCGACGCCGGTCCGAGGCCGCCCGGGAGCCGGCGGCGCTGGTGGAGGCGCGGCTCCGGGGGCTCGAGGCGTACCAGCGCTCGCGGCTGCCCGCGCGCTCGACCCACCTGTGGCGCTACACGAGCCCGGGGGCGCTCTTCCCGACCGCCTCTCCCTTCGACGCGCCGCCGGCCCCGGCGCGGGAGCTGCCGGCTCCCCCCGAGGGCGGCGCGCTCGCTCTCGTGGCGCCCGGTCAAGCGCCCCAGGTGGTGCTGTCCGACGTGGCCCGCGAGGGCGGGCTCCGCGTGCTGCCGCTCGCCGACGTGCCCGGCCTCGCCGACCACCTCGGCCTGGCGGTGCCGGCGGAGCACGGGCCGCTCGAGGCGTTGTCCCTGGCGGCCTGGAACGCGGGGGTCGCGGTCGTCGTCCCGCGCGGCCTGGCGCTCGCGGGCCCGGTGGTGCTCCGCCTCGAGGCCAACGCCTCGACCAGCGCGCCCCGCGTGCTGGTGCTCGCCGGCGACGACTCCGAGGTCGTGGTGATCGAGGAGCACCTGGGGGGAGGCGAGGGCGCCTCGGTGGTGGGCGTGAGCGAGCTGTTCGCCGGTCCCGCCGCGCGGCTGACCCACGCGCTGGTGCAGCAGTGGTCGCCGGGCACGCGCGCCCACCTCACGTCGCGGCTGATCCTCGAGCGCGACGCGGTGGGCGTCACGGCGCTGGCGGCCCTCGGCGGCAACCTCGTCAAGGTCGACGCCGGGGCCTCGCTCGTCGGCGCGGGTGCCCGCAGCGAGATCGTCTCGCTCGTCGCCGCCGATGGGGCCCGGCACGTCGACGTGCACACCGTGCACGATCACCTCGCGGGCCGCACCTGGTCCAACGTGGTGGCCAAGGTGGTCCTCGCGGGCTGGGCCCGCTCCGTCTACACGGGGCTCATCCGCATCGCGGAGCAGGCGCGCGGCTGCGAGGCCTTCCAGGAGAACCGCAACCTCATGCTGTCCGACGCGGCGCGCGCCGACACCATCCCCGAGCTCGAGATCCTGAACGACGAGGTGTCGTGCAGCCACGGGGCCACCGTGGGGCCCCTCGACGACGCCCAGCGCTTCTACCTCGAGAGCCGGGGCCTCTCGCCCCGCGAGGCAGAGCGGCTGATCGTCGACGGCTTCTTCGCCGACGCGCTCGCACGGCTGCCCGAGGGGGCGCGCCCCCTCGTGACGGCGGCGGTGGTCGCCGCGGTCTCGGCCCTGCGGTTGGAGGCCGAATGAACTGCCCCGGGGCCAGGAGCCTGTAGCGCATTGGACCAGACCACCATGGAGACTCCAGTGGCGACATCGACGCCGACGGTGCAACCCATCGAAAACACGAACGACAGGCTCCTGGCGTCGTTGCCTGGGGGAGGGCCCCCAGACCCCCGGACGGAGCCCGATAGCGCTATGCGCTACGGGCTGGCGCGCGATCGCTTTCCGCTCCTCTCGCGGAGCGTTCACGGCAAGCCCCTGGTCTACCTCGACAACGCCGCCACCACGCAGAAGCCGGACACGGTGCTGCAGGCCTCGGACGCCTACTACCGCACGTCGAACGCCAACGTGCACCGGGGGCTGCACACGCTGGCGGACCAGGCCACGACGATCTACGAGACCTGCCGGCAGCGCGTGGCCGGCTTCGTCGCGGCGCCCTCGCCCGCGTCGGTGGTCATCACGCGGAACGCCACCGCGGCGCTGAACCTCGCGGCCCACGGGCTCTGCGAGCGGCTCGCCCCCGGCGACGAGATCGTGCTCACGCCCATGGAGCATCACGCCAACCTGGTGCCGTGGTTCCTGCAGGCCCGCCGCAAGGGGCTGGTCATCCGGCACGTGCCGCTCACGGCCGGGGGCACGCTCGATCTGACCGCGCTCCCGGCGCTCCTCGGTTCGCGCACGCGCGTGGTCTCGCTCACCCTGGTCTCGAACGTGCTCGGCACGGTGAACCCCGTGGCCGAGATCGCCGCGGCGGCCCACCGAGCCGGGGCGCTCGTGGTGGTCGACGCTGCCCAGGCGGTGGGCCACCTGCCGGTGTCGTTCCGCGACCTCGGCGCCGACCTGCTGGCCTTCTCGGCCCACAAAGCCTACGGGCCCATGGGGCTCGGCTTCCTGGTCGGTCGCCCCGAGGTCCTGGCCGAGATGCCGCCCCTCGAGGGCGGCGGCGAGATGATCGACGAGGTCACGCTCGATTCGGCCACGTTCGCGGAGCCCCCGCTGCGGTTCGAGGCGGGCACGCCGAACGTCGCGGCGACGGCGGCCTTCCCGCCCGCGCTCGACCTGCTCGAGTCTCTCGGCGTGGCGCATCTCCGCGAGCACGAGATCGAGCTCACGGGCCGCCTGCTCGAGCGCCTGT
Organism: uncultured Myxococcales bacterium; assembly: GCA_964494475.1. Lineage (GTDB taxonomy): Bacteria > Myxococcota_A > UBA9042 > CAZBRS01 > CAZBRS01 > CAZBRS01. The sequence continues at coordinate 52,167 of CAZBRS010000002.1, forward strand.
CCGGCCTCGACGGGCTCGTGATCTTCGGGCCCCGCGACCCGACCGCGCGCGGCGGGCTGGTCAGCTTCCACGATCCGCGCGTGCACGCGCACGACCTTGCGGCCTTCCTCGACGCCGAGGGCATCGCCATCCGCACCGGCCACCACTGCGCGCAGCCGCTCCATCGACTGCTGGGCGTGCCCGGCACGGCGCGCGCCTCGCTGGCGCTCTACTCCAACGCCGCCGACGTCGACGCGCTGGTCGAGGCCGTCGCGTCGGCGCGCCAGTTCTTCTCGTGATCGGAGGTCCCATGGCCCTGCTGCCCACCCCCGACCAGGTCCGCGAGGCGCTGGTTCCCGTGATCGACCCCGAGCTGGACCTCTCCATCGTGGCGCTCGGCCTGGTGCGCGACATCGAGGTCGATGACGCCGAGCGTCACGTGCACGTTTCGATGACGCTCACGAGCCCCTTCTGCCCCCTCGGTCCCGAGATCGTCAAGGCGGCCGAAGACGCCGTCACGGCCCTCGACGGAGTCGAAGGGGCCACGGTCGACCTCGTGTGGGCCCCCCCCTGGGACCCGCGCCGTGACGCCGACGACGACGTGAAGGCCTTGCTGGGTATCTGGGATTAGCCGCGTGACTTCCACAAGTTGCTTGCCAGGGCGGAAACCGTCCGATAATCTGCGCCCATGTCAACCGAAACCTACGAGCAGGTCCGGGCGCGAGCCGACGGCCCCGGTCTCTACGAGTCGCACTACCTGATGGGCAACGCGCCGGACCGCGGCCCCGCGTTCTGGCTGAAGTACAACTTCCTGGTGCCCGTCGACCGCTCGCAGCCCGGCATCGCCGAGCTCTGGGCGGTGCTCTGGGAGGGGCCCGGGCGGCCCCCCGTGGTGATCAAGCAGGTGCTCCCCATGGGCGCGTTCTCCACGCACTCCGGCAAGCTCCACCTGGCGGGCAACGGTTGCCTGCTCACGGGCACCGAGGCCGTCGGGTCCTGCCACGACGAGCGGCACCGCGCCTCGTGGAGCCTCCACCTCGCGGCGTTGCAGCCGCCCCTCTATCACTACCCCTACGGCGTACTCTACCGGCTGGGGTTCCCGAAGAAGAAGATCGTGACGCCCGCGCCCGAACTGCTCGTCGACGGCACGCTGCGGCTCGACGGGCACGAGTGGTCCGTTCAGGGCTGGAAGGGCCAGCGCGGCCACAACTGGGGCTCGGAGCATGCCCTCCGCTACGCCTACGGCAGCGCGCTGGCGGGGCAGGGCGACGATCGACTGCTGTTCGACGGGTTCACGGCCTCCATCCGCCTGGGGCCGCTCGCGTCACCGCTCCTCAGCGCTGCCATCCTGCGCCTGGGTGAGCGCGAGGTGGCCTTCAACGCGCCGCGCACGTGGTGGAACCGCAAGGTCACCCTCGACTACCCGCGCTGGAGCGCCACGTTCGAGTCCGGCGGCGTGCGCGTGCACTCCGAGTTCACGCTCGATCCCGCCGAGATCGCCGCGCTCCGCTACCTGCACCCCGACGGCAAGGTGTCGTACTGCGCGAACAGCAAATACGCCCGGGCGCGCTTCGTGGTCACCGAGGGCGGCACCGAGCGCCACTACGAGACCGACTGCGCCGACCTCGAGTTCCTGATGCCCGAGCCGTTGCCGGGCGTCGTCTACCACGGCGACGCCGTCATCCCTCGTCCTTCCACTTGATCGAGCAGCCGAGCGCCGGCGATTGGGGCTCCCCGATGGGGCGGCCCGCCGCCAGGGCCTCGAGCGCCGACCTCAACTCCTCGCGCGTCACCTTCTCCGGCTCCTTCCAGTTGTCGTCGAAGCGCCCGTGGTACACGAGCCGCCCGCCGGCGTCGTACAGGTAGAACTCCGGCGTGCACTGCGCGCCGAACGCTCGCGCCACGTCCTGCGCCTCGTCCACCAGGTACGGGAAGGGGATGTGCCAGTCGCCGATGGCGGCCCGCATGGCCTCGGGGGCATCGTCGGGGTAGCGCGGGTTCAGGTTGGGGTTGATGGCCACCACACCCACCCCCGAGGCCCGGGCCAGGGGGGCGAGCGCCACGAAGCGCGGCCAGATGGCCTTCGCGTAGGGGCAGTGGTTGCACGTGATGGCGACCAGCGTGCCCCGGGGCCCCGCCACGTCGGCGGGGCGGTGCAGCGCGCCGAACGGATCGCGGAGCGCGAAGTCGGGCATCGGGCTGCCGAGGGCGACCTCGCGCGATTCGAGCAAAGCCATGACGTCCTCCTGCGGGCGTGGTGGGGTCACCCGGAAACGGTAGGAGCCGCCGGACGATCGTCAACCTCGCCGAGGTGTCTTCGGGGGCTCTTGACACGCGGTCCACCGAGCCTAGCTTCTGCGTCAGAAGTTAGCGGAAGCGAACAGGCGCCCCGAGGTCGGGGCTCCGGCGCTCCCCCTAGAGACCTCCGGAGGATTCCATGAGCACCGTCGGAAAGACCGCCCCGAACTTCAGCCTCGACGGCTATATCAACGGCGACTTCAAGACCTTCAACCTCAGCGACTACCGGGGCAAGTGGGTCGCGTTGCTCTTCTACCCGCTCGACTTCACCTTCGTCTGCCCCACCGAGGTGCTGGCCTTCTCGAAGGCGGCCGAGCAGTTCAAGAAGCTGAACGTGCAGCTCTTCGGCGTGTCGGTCGACAGCAAGTTCACGCACAAGGCCTGGGTCGACAGCGCGGCCAAGGACGGCGGCCTCGGCGGTTCCCTCTCGTACCCGCTGCTGGCCGACCTGAACAAGACCACCTCGAACGACTACGGCGTTCTGCTCGCCGACGGCGTGGCGCTCCGCGGCCTCTTCCTCGTGAACCCCGACGGCGTCGTCGTCCACGAGACCGTGAACTTCCTGCCCGTGGGCCGCTCCGTCGACGAGTTCCTGCGCACGGTCAAGGCCTTCCAGTTCGTCGCGTCGCACGACGGCGAGGTCTGCCCCGCCAACTGGGACGAGGGCAAGGAGACCATGACGGCCACGGCCGAGGGCATGCACAAGTACCTGGCGAAGATCGCGTAGCGTCTCGTCGCCCTGCGACGTCGACGCTCCGCGACCTTCGGTTGTTGTTGGCGGCGTGGACGCCTGGAGTCCACGCCGTGCGGGCGTCCGATAGCCGCCCGCCGGGACGCTCCTGTGGGCTGCCTCGAACACGGTCGATCCGAGCCCGCTTGACACAGGGGCCTTCGTCCCTAGTATCGTGCCGCGTCACCGACCGACCAAGGAGTAGACGATGGCCGATCGCAGCCGACGCCTCGAGTACAACGTACCGGGCGCCTTCTACGTCGACGATCAGTGCATCAACTGCGGCGTCTGCCTGGAGATCGCGCCAGCCGTGTTCGCCGCCAACGACGACGAAGGGTTCGCCTTCGTCGCCAAGCAGCCCGAAGGCGACGCCGACGAGGAGGCCACGCGCGAGGCCCTCGAGAGCTGCCCCGTCGAGGCCATCGGCGACGACGGAGAGTAGGCATCATGTGGAGCGCCACGCTCCTCTCCCTGCTCGTCGCCGTCCTGTCCGCAGCTCCCGTCGAGCCTGTCGCCCCGACCCAGGTCGAGCACACGATCGTACGCACGCCGAGCGACGTCGACGTTCACGTACTGCGCTTCTCCCCCGGCCGCTTCGAGCTCCGGCTGCTGGGCCCCGGCGAGGGTCGGCGCTCCGCGCGGGTCTCCGAGATGGGGTCGGCCGCCGGGGCTTTGCTCGCGGTCAACGCGTCGTATTTCCTCGAGGACTTTACGCCGCTCGGCCTGCTGATCAGCGGCGGTCACGTGCGACAGAAGCCGCGCAAGGTCGATTGGGGCGTCTTCTTCGTGAAAGACGGGCGGGCCGGCCTCGTGCACGTGCGCGACCTGGCCGACACGACCGGCCTCGAGTTCGCGGTGCAGGCCGGCCCGCGCCTGGTGGTCGAGGGGCGCGCCACGGCGTTGAAGCCCCAGCGCGCCCGGCGCACCATGATCGGAATCGACGGGCAGGGCCGCGTGGTGCTGGCCGTCTCGGTGCTGCCGCTCTCGCTCTCCGAGGCCGCCGACTTCCTGATCGCCCAAGGCGTGGTGTCGGCGCTGAACCTTGACGGCGGCCCCTCGTCGCAGCTTTACTACCCGGGCGCCGGGGTGGCGCTCGAGAGCTTCTCGTCCGTCGCCAACGCCATCGGGGTCTTTCCAAGGAGCCTCCCATGAAGTTTCACGAGACCTTGCGCGGGATGTTCCTCGCCACGGGGGTCGACTGGGTGTTGTGGCTGCTCGTGGCGCTGTCGGTGGCGTCCGTGGCGCTCATCATCGAGCGCTTCGTCTTCCTGGTGCGCCGCAAGGTGGCGGGCGATCTGCTGACCGACCTGGCTCACGGCCGCTTCGACAACGTGCCGGCCGACGCCATGGAGCGCCGCGTCAGCGAGCGCGTGGGCGAGCTCGCGACCAGCGGCCTCGGCCGCGCCGACCTCGAGGCGCGCGTCGAGATCGAGCTGCGCAAGGAGCGCCAGCGCTACGAGCACGGCCTCACCTTCCTGGCCACCCTGGGCAACAACGCGCCCTTCGTCGGGCTGCTCGGCACCGTCATCGGCATCATGGCGGCCTTCTACCAGCTCGCGAACATCAAGGAGACCGCGGCCCGCAACGAGTTCCTCATGGGCAGCATCTCCGAGGCGCTGGTGGCCACGGCCATGGGCATCCTGGTGGCCATCCCCGCCGTGCTCTTCTACAACATCTTCCGCAAGCGCGTGGGCGCGGCCTGCGAGCAGGCGCGCGAGGTGGCCGCGCACCGCATGTTGCACGTGGGCCCCGCGGCAGCCGGCAGCGACGCATCGGAGGGCGACCATGGCCGGCGGAGCCTCTGACAGCGACGGACCGATCAGCGACATCAACATCACGCCGTTGGTCGACATCTTCCTGGTGCTGCTCATCATCTTCATGGTGACGGCCACGTTCTTCATCGAGGAGCAGCAGCGCCAGAAGGAGATCCCCCTATCGCTCCCCAAGGCCTACGCGGGCAACGACCCGGCCAAGGAGGCGAGCCCCTTCAACGTCATCGTCGATCGGGCCGGCCGGATCTTCCTGAACGGCCAGCCCTCGAGCCTCGACGGCGTGGGCGAGGCCGTGAAGGTCCGAAAGGCCTCCGGCGCGCCGCCGCCCGACGTGGTGCTCTCGGCCGACAAGGATCTCCCCTACGGTCAGGTGACCCGCGTCATCGACTTCCTGCAGCTCAGCGGCATCGGCGCCCTGGCCATCAACGTCGAAGAGCAGGCGATATGGGCCGACGGGCCGAAATAGCCCTGGCCGTCGCGGCCTCGCTGGCGCTGCACGCGGCCCTCGCGTGGCTGACGCCCCAGCCGCGCCGCGAACCGCCTGCGCCCACGCGCTCGACCCGCAAGGCCATGCCCGTCGAGGTGCGACGTGAGCAGGCCAGGCTGCTCGCCGACGAACAGAAGAAGGCCGACGAGGTGGTGGCCGACCTGGTGAAGGCCGAGCCCGTGAAGCCGGTGCCCGCGCCCGAGCCCCCGAAGCCCGCGCCGACGAAGCCGCCCGCGAAGACGCCGCCGAAGCCCGCGAAGACGCCGCCGAAGCCCGCCGAGCCGCCCGCGCCGAGCAAGGCCGAGGTGCCCCCCGGCCCGCCCGGCGCCGCGCCCGGCGGCCCGCCGCGACCCTTCGTGCTCTCGAACGTCAGCCTCACGGGCGGCGTGGCCGTGCAGACGGGCGGCGAGTCGAACCTGTTCGGCGACCCTTCGGTCGACGCGCGCGGCTGGAAGAAGAAGGGCCCCGACGCCCCCAGCGGCCCGGCGGGCGGTGGCGGCGAGGCGGCCCCCGAGCGCCGCGTGGTGGTGGTGGCCCCCAAGCCGCTGAACGACGTCAAGGGGCGCTACCCCGAGGCCCACCGCGACGAGAACCGCATCGTGCGCGTCGAGCTCGTGCTGCGGGTCGACGACGCGGGCGCCGTGGTCGACGCCCGCGTGCTCAAAGGCGACAAGCCCGCCTTCGACGACGAGTCCCGGCGCACCGTGCAGCAGCTCCGCTTCAAACCGGCCACGCGCGACGGAGCGCCCATCCCCTACGAGTTGAAGTGGACGGTCGTGTTCATCCCCGAGACGGGCTGAGCGCGCCCGGTCCGTTGCCACTCCGTGTCATCCGCGCCTGACAACGCGTACCAAGCGCGCGCCCGTTCAAGCCCCACGCTGCTCGCTTCGCCAGCCGAATCAACGCACCCGCCGGCTGGAACGCCTCTTGCAAAAGCTCCGTCGCTGAGGCATACGAGGGGAGCGTCCACATGACGGATCGCGCGATGAACACCGATCGCTCCTGGGGCCTGGTCGAGGCGCTGCCCCCTCCTCCGCAGGAGACCCTGGTGGCGGTGGTCGACCGCGACGAGCTCGTGCGCTCCACGCTGACCGGCTTCGTGCGCGACCTCGGCTACCAGGTCGCGGGCCACGTGACGGTCGGCGAGCTTTGGAACGCGGTGCTGCGCGGCGAGGGCACGCCGGGCCTCGTCATCGCCGAGCTGGCCCAGAACGGTCACGACCCGCGCCGCGTGCTCTTCGAGCTGCACCGCGCGCGGCCGTGGGTGCCCGTGCTGGTCACCGACACCTGCGGCCTGCACCTCGACGCTGCCGAGGCCGTGGCCTGCGGCGTGCACGCCTGGCTGCGCAAGCCCATCCGGCTGGCCGAGCTCGAACTGCTGCTGCACCGCCTGGGGCGCCAGATCGCCGAAGACCCCTACCGCGACGAGATCACGGGGCTGCACAACCGCCGCGGCTTCTACGTGCTCGGCGAACAGCACCTGCGCTTCGCCACGCGCGCCGGGCGCCAGATCTCGTTCCTCGCGCCGCGCGTCCGCCCCACCGACCCCGAGGGTCTGCCCCTCACGAACGGCGCGGGCGCCGCGGCCCTGGTGGCCTTCGGAGGCATCGCCAACGCCACCTTCCGCGACTCCGACATCGTGGGCCGCACCGGCAGTCACGACTTCGGCGTGCTGCTGCTCGACACCGCCGATGCCGGCGCGCACCTCGCCACCAACCGCCTCATCTCGAACGTCATCGCCTGGAACGAGAAGGCCGTGGCCGACCTGCGCCTGGCCGTCGACGTGGGCCGCAGCCACTACGATCCGGCGGCGCCATGCTCCCTCGACCGCCTGATGGGCACGACGACGTGAGGCCGAGACTTTCCCGTTGACCCGCCTGGCGTTGCGCCTACAATCCGGCGCGTTCCGTCAACCACCAGAACGGGGTTCGACATGCCGCATCGCAAATTGCGGCTGGGCATCCTCACGGGCGGCGGCGACTGCCCGGGGCTGAACCCGGCCATCAAGTGGGTCGTGACCGCAGCCATGAGCTGCACCGACGTCGAGTTCACGTGCCTCGGCATCCGCGACGGCTGGCGGGGCCTGCTGCAAGACGGCTACCCCGACGTCGGGTCGCTCGATCCCAAGCACGGCTTCGACGACGACGCGTGGATCCGCCTGCTCGACAAGGGCGTGGTGCGCACGTGGGACCGCATCGGCGGCACCAACCTGGGGTCGTCGCGCACCAACCCCTTCAAGGCCGTCGAGGGCAAGGATCGCTCCGACAAGCTGCTCGACAACGTGCGTCGGCTGGGCCTGAACGCGCTCATCGCCATCGGCGGCGAGGACACGCTCGGCGTCCTGAACAAGATGCACAAGAAGATCCACGAGCAGGAGCCCGAGCGCCACAAGGATCTGGAGGGCCTGCAGCTGATCGGCCTGCCGAAGACCATCGACCTCGACCTGCCCGGTACCGAGTACAGCCTGGGCTTCGAGACCGCGGTCAGCGTCATCGTCGAGGAGATCGATCGCCTGCGCACCACGGCCGGCAGCCACCGGCGCACCTTCGTGGTCGAGACCATGGGGCGCCACGCGGGCCACCTGGCGCTGCAGGGCGGCATCGCGGCCGGCGCGTACATCATCCTCATCCCCGAGGTCCGGTTCAACCTGGCCAAGGTCGTGCGCATGCTGGTCGAGCGCAAGAACGAGGGCGCGCGCTACAGCATCGTGGTGGTGGCCGAGGGCTCGAAGCCCGACCACCTCGAGAAGGCCATCACCAAGGGCGCCCGCGCGGCCGGCGACGAGTTCCGCGCCGAGGTGCTGGGCGGCGTCGGCGAGTACCTGGCCAAGGAGGTCACGCGGGCCACGGGCTGGGAGGTGCGCCACGTGGTGCTGAGCCACCTGCAGCGCGGCGGCACGCCCGTGGCGTTCGATCGGCGCATGGGGCGCCTCTTCGGCGTGGCGGCGGTCGACCTGCTGCTCAAGGGCGAGACCGGCCGCATGGTCAGCCTGCAGCACGGCGAGATCAGCCACGTACCCCTCTCGGCCCTCGACGGGGCGGCGCTGCACCTCGTGAAGGTGAAGCGCGACGGTGAGCACGACCACGAGCAGGTGGAGTACGACGTCGACCGCTACAACGCGTTCCGGTCCTTCGACGTCCTCCCTGCCTTCGACCAGGAGGTGCGCGCATGATCCGGCGAATCGGCGTGCTCACGGGCGGCGGCGACTGCCCCGGCCTGAACCCGGCCATCAAGTGGGTGGTGAAGACCGCCACCGACCACTCGGGCATGGAGAAGCGCGGCTACAAATTCGAGGTGCTGGGCCTCATGGAGGGCTGGCGCTCGCTGGTGCGTTACTCGGGCGAGGACCTCGACGACTTCGGCAAGAACGACAGCCTGGTGTGCCGGCTCACCGAGCCCATCGTGCAGGGCTGGGACCGCCAGGGCGGCACCAACCTGGGGTCGTCGCGCACGAACCCCTTCAACAAGAGGCAGGACACCTCGAAGCTCGTGCTCGAGAACCTCGAGGCGCTCAAGCTGCAGGCGCTCGTGGCCATCGGCGGCGAAGACACGCAGAGCGTGGCCGCGCGCCTGTGGACCGACCACAAGATCCCGGTGGTGGGCATCCCCAAGACCATCGACAAGGATCTCATCGGCACCGACTACACGCTCGGCTTCGAGACGGCCGTGCAGATCATCACGGCCGAGGTCGACCGCGTGCGCACCACGGCGGGCTCGCACAGCCGCACGTTCATCGTCGAGGTCATGGGGCGCCACGCCGGGCACCTGGCTCTGCAGGGCGGCATCGCGTCGGGCGCCGACGTGATCCTCATCCCCGAGGTCCCCTTCAAGCTCGAAAAGGTAGCCGAGATCATCGCCGCGCGGCGCAAGCGCGGCCACCGCTACAGCATCATCGTGGTGGCCGAGGGCGCGCACATCGAGGGCGAGCAGGCCGTCACCTCCGACGCGGTGCTCGACACGGGCTTCGGCCACGTGCAGCTCGGGGGCATCGGCGAGTACATGGAGAAGCGCCTGTCCGACACCATGCCCGGGTTCGAGTTCCGCAGCGTGGTGCTCAGCCACATCCAGCGCGGCGGCACCCCGGCGGCCTACGACCGCCGCATGGGGCGCCTGTTCGGCGTGGCGGCCGTGAACCTCATCGAGCAGGGCCGGTTCGGCCGCATGGTCAGCTTCCGTGACGGGCGGGTGGGGCACGTGCCCATCCCCTACCAGCGCCACGAGTACGCGACGGTCGACGTCGAGCAGACCTACGATCTCGAGCGCTACGAAGCCAAGACGTCGTTCATTCGGGGTTGACGCATGCACGAGCCCGTCCTCGGTATCGATCTGGGCACCACCAACTCGGTGGCGGCGCTGTTCGAGAACGGGCGCGTCCGCGTGGTGCCCAACCAGGAGGGCGAGCGCATCACGCCCTCGGTGGTGGCCTTCTCGGGGCGCGACATCCTGGTGGGCAGCGTGGCCCGGCGACAGGCGGCGTCGAACCCGCAGTTCACCTTCCACTCGGTCAAGCGCCTCGTCGGCCAGGGCTACGACGCCATCCGCGGCGAGGTCACGCACTGGGGCTACTCGATCGTCGAGGGGCCGCGCAAGCTGCCCCGCCTGGTCACGCCGTCGGGCACGGCGAGCCCCGAGGAGGTCCAGGCCCACGTGCTGCGCAAGTTGAAATCCGCGGCCGACGCCAGCTGCGGCAAGCCCGTGCGCCAGGCCGTCATCACCGTGCCCGCCAACTTCAACGATCGGCAGCGCCAGGCCACGCGCGACGCCGGTCGCCTGGCCGGCCTCGACGTGCGGCGCATCATCAGTGAGCCCACGGCGGCGGTGCTGGCCTACGGCCTCGACCGCCAGGACGACGCCGTGCTGCTCGCCTACGACTTCGGCGGCGGCACCTTCGACGTGTCGGTGCTGCGCATCCGCGGCGGCATCGTGCAGGTGCTGGCTACCGCCGGCGACGCGCACCTGGGCGGCAACGAGATCGATCTGCGCGTGGCCGAGCACCTGCTGGCGGCCTTCGAGAAGCAGGCCGGCAGCCTGCCGGTCGACGACCCGGTCACGCGCGTGCGCTTCCTCGAGGCCGCCGAGCAGGCCAAGGTCGCCCTGTCGTCGGCGCTCGAGACCGACGTGCGCGTCCCCTTCCTGGCCACGGCGGCGGGGGGCATCCACCACCTCGAGGTGCGCCTCACGAGGGCCCGGCTCGAGGCCATGATCCGCGAGCTGATCGACGCCACGGTGCAGGCCTGCCGCCGAGCCCTCGGCGACGCGAAGCTGCGGCCCCACGACGTCAGCGACGTGCTGCTCGTGGGAGGGTCGTCGCGCATCCCGCTGGTGCGGCGCGGTATCGAGGGCTTCATCGGACGCGAGCCGCGCGACGCCATCGCCCCCGACGAGATCGTGGCCATGGGCGCGGCCGTGCAGGGCGGCATCCTGGTGGGCGCCATCCGCGGCCTCGACTTCCAGGACGTGCTGCCCCTGTCGCTCGGCATCCAGACGGCCCACGGCAGCTTCACGCGCGTCATCCCGCGCAACACGCCCATCCCGGCCAGCGTCACGCGCACCTTCTCGACGGCGCGCGACCAGCAGGCCAGCGTGGGCCTCCACGTGCTGCAGGGCGAGCGCGCCGAGGCAGCGGGTAACGCGAGCCTCGGCCAGTTCAGCCTGAAGGATCTGCCCCCCATGCCGCGCGGAACCCCCCGCGTCGAGGTCACCTTCGACGTCGACGCCGACGGCATCCTCCACGTCTCGGCGCGCGAGGGCATCACGGGCAAGGGCAAGCGCGTGGTGGTCAAGTCGCGCACGGGCCTGTCCGAAGACGAGCTCTCCAAGCTGCTGGCCGAGGCCGAGCGACACCGCCAGCAGGACGAAGCCGCCGAGAAGCTGGCCGAGAAGCGCAACCTGCTCGACGGCCTCATCGTCGAGCTCGAGCGCGCGCTCAAGGCCGAGGGGCTGTCGCCCGACCGCGCGGTCACGTTGAAGACGCTGCTCGAAATCGGCAGCGAGGCCATGGGGTCCGGCGACGGACCCACCCTCGAGGCCGCCTCCGACGAGATCCTGCAGGCGTTCCGCATGCGGCGGGACGACACCTGATCGAAAGAGCGAGCAACCGTTCAGCCGTCGATCGCCGGAAGGATCGTCAGATCGAGAAGCTGACCCGAAGGGCGGCGTCTATTTCGCAGAGTCGCTCGGCCGATAGCGACCCCAGCTTCTTCAGCAACCGCCCCTGATCGATGGTGATGACCTGGGCAAGGTTGACCATGGACCGTCGCTCCAATCCGCCTTCACCGGCCTCGACGACGACCGTCACGGGGAACGGCCGGATGGTGGTCGTGATCGCAGTGACGATGGTCGTGCCGGCGTGACGGTTGCCCACATCGTTCTGCACCACGAGGGCAGGACGAACCCCGGCCTGTTCGCTGCCTCGCGCCGGGTTGAAGTCAACCAGCCAGAGGTCGCCTCGACGAGGGATGATCATGGAAGGGTTCCTCGGTTCGCCCACGCCACGAGGTTCGTCTCGGCGGTGCGCAGGTTCTCGTCCCGCATGGCGTCGTAGCCCGCCGCCAACTCCTGCTCCTCGCGCTGCCTCTCCCACAGCACCAGGGCTTCTTCGACGGCTCGGCTCCGCGTGATTCGTCGACGCTGACAGGACGCATCGAGCGTCGCCAGTCGGCTTTCTTCAACGGTGATGGTTACGCGAGCGCGCATGGCGTGACCTCGAACGTATGCGACAACATCATACGATGGCTCATACGAATGATGCAAGTCCGATGGCGTCGCGCGCCGCGCGCATCCTTTCGGCTGTCATTTCGGGCGGGACCGACGTCGACAGCTCCTCGAACAGCTTTTCGTGGAACGACACGTCGCTGCGGGCGAAGGGCCCGAAGCGGCCCCGCAGCACCACGCGGCACCACAGGGGCAGATCGGAGCCGGGGCGCTCGTCGGCCGTGAGGGCCAGGTTGAAGGCGTTCCAGCCGAGGGCGCGGTAGACGCCCAGCACCGTGACGAGCTCGGAGGCCAGGGCGGCGGCGCGGGGTTCGGTCAGGTCGCCGAGCGAGCGCAGGCCCGGGAAGACCATCCACACCTCGGCGAAGCCGCGCGGCGCGAAGGGTACGAGCAGCGCCAGATCGTCGTTCCAGCCGATGAAGCGCTCCCCAAGCCGCTCCTCCTCGGCCACCAGCTCGTCGAAGAAGGCGCTGCCGTGCGCGGTGCGGTGGCGCACGAGGCCCGCCTGCACGCGATCGAAGAAGTTGTTGGGCCGCTCGTCGACCTGCACCTGCAAGTGCGGGTGCATCAGGGTGCCCCCCGACGTGGGCAGGTGGTTCTGGGTCACGCCCACGAAGGGGCCGCCTTCGCCGGCCACGGCCAACCGCGCCGCGTACTCGCGGGCCAGCAGCAGGCCGTCGGTGTAGTGCGCCACGGTGTAGGCGTCGAGCGGCACGAGGTGCGCCGTGGTGAGCGCGATGACGGCCGACCAGCGCCCGTAGGGGTAGAGGTTCGGGAAGAGCGTGGCCTCGCCCCGCTCCAGGTGCCGCTCGGGGAACACGCGGGGGTCGAGGCGCGGCGTCAGCGTGGGCAGGTGCTCGGGGCAGAGAGGGCAGGGCCCGGGCTCGGCCGGGACCTCCTGCAGCCTGGTCTCCCCCGCGAGGCGTGACACCGGGCGGCGCGGGGTCACCCGGGCCTGCTCGCCCGAGAGCGGGTCACGCCGCAGCTCGACCGTGACCTCGCGCACGCCCTCGGGCAGGTGCAGCGGCACGACGATCTCGTGGCGGTCGAAGACGATCACGATTCACCCCCGGGCGCCAACTCCAGCGCCATCCGATAGACCCCCTTCCTCGGCGCGCCGCAGAGATCGGCCACCAGGCGGGCCGCCTCCGAGGGTGGCACGCCGTGTCCGAGCAGCGCGACCAGGGCCTCGCGCACCTTGTCGTCGCCGGCGTCGGCGCGCTCGCCGGCCTCGAAGCGGATCGCCACCACCAGCTCGCCGCGCGCATCGGATGGGCGCGTGGTGGCCGCGTCGCCCCAGGCGATCTCCTCGTGCAGCTTGGTCAGCTCGCGCCCGATCGCGATCGCGGCGGTGCCGGGCTCCGGAGCCAGCTCCTTCAGCAGATCGTCCAGCTCGTGCCCGTTGGCGAAGAAGAACGACGCCCCGCCGTAGTCGCGCACGCCCTGCAGCCAGAGGGTGCGAGCTTTGCCCTTCTTGGGCGCGAAGCCCACGAACTGGAAGCGGTCGACGGGCAGCGGGCAGGCCGCCAGCAGCGTGGTGAGCGCCGACGCCCCCGGGATGGGGACCACCCGGACGCCGGCCTCCCGGGCGGCCGAGACGAAGCGGTTGCCGGGGTCCGACACGAGGGGCGTGCCCGCGTCGGACACGAGCGCCAGATCGTCGCCCGCGACGAGGCGCGCCACCAGGCCGGGCACCTTCTCGGCCTCACGGGGTGGGGGCAGCGCGATCAGGGGCGTGCTCACGCCCACGTGGTCGAGCAGCACGCGCGTGCGCCGCGTGTCCTCGCACACGATGGTCGCCACGACGCGGAGCGTCTCGATGGCGCGAGCGGTGATGTCGCCCAGGTTGCCGATGGGCGTGGCGACGACGAAGAGGGTGCCGGGAATGACGCCCTCCCTACAACGAGCTCTGAATCTGAATCCCAAGCCGCTCGGTGATGGTCTCGTACTTGCGGCTGATGGCGTACATGACGAGCGAGCGGATCTTGTCCTGGTGCGTGAGCGCCGACAGCGACAGCATGGGGTCGCGCTCGAGGGTCGCGGCCACCTCGATGTCGTTGCACACGGTGAAGCCCAGGTTCACCGCCGAGTACTCGATGCTCATGAGCCAGCGGTCGAGGTTGGGGCTCTGGCCGCCCTCGGCCACCCGCGCGTCCTCGAGCGCCTGCTGCAGCTGGCGCTTCTGCGACGGGTTCGCGTGCTGGTGGATCTCCTTGGCCGCCGAGTCGACGGCCTCGGAGCGGAGCCCGGCGTACCTCTCGGGGGCCGCGAAGAGCTCGGCCGCCAGGTACAGCACCTTGAGGCGCAGCGGGTCCGGGTACAGAGCCGCCATCTTGTGCAGCGGGTGGAAGTAGCACGCGTACTTGCCGAGCATGTACGCCAGCTCCTGCGAGCTGCGGCCGCCCTGGTACAGGTCGTCGCCCACGATCATGGCGGGCGGGTTCACGTCGGCGATGCGCAGCCCGGTCGACTGCTTCGACTGGTAGATCTCGGGCAGCGGGATGCGCAGGTAGCGGTTCATCGCCTGCAGGATGTCGTGGATGGCGTGCGTCTGCTTCTCGAGATCGACCTGGTGCTTCTTCTTCAGGTTGAAGTCCTTGAGCTCGCGTCCCTTCAGGCGCGGCCCGATGATCTGGTAGAGGATCTGGAAGACTTCGCCGATCTTGGTGTTCTCGCCCTGGAAGAAGATGTTCTCGCGCACGTCGATGGCCTCGAGGGGCCGCTTCGCGCTGGTGAGCGTGACCGCCCGCGACTGGCGGTAGAAGTTGGCCTCCTGCTCGGTGGCCTGCTTCAGCAGGTTGAGGATGCCGGCCATGCACCAGGCCTTGTCGTACTGCTTGGCGTCGTTGAACAGCCGGAAGAGCGTTCGGTAGGATTCGACGCGGCTGGGGGTCGCCACGATGAGCCCGCGGTGCTCCTCGATGGACTGCTCGAACTTGCCGAGCTTCTCGTACAGATCGGCCAGGATCTCGTGCACCTGCACGTCGGTGGGGCGCAGCTTGGCGGCCAGCTGGTACGACGACACCGCGTAGTCGTAGCTCTTCAAACGCGAGCGGTAGATCTCGCCCAGGTTCTTGTACAGCATGAACTCGACGGCATCCATGCCGTCGCGGCCGCGCACGCGCTTCACCATGCGCAGGTAGTTCTCCTCGAGCTCTTTCCAGCTCTTGGCGCGCGTCAGGATCTCGTCGATCGACCGGAAGGCCTCGAGCTTGGTGGGGGCCTCGTCGAGGGCCTTGTTGTAGAAGCCGATGGCCTCGAGGGGCATGTCGAGCTTGGCGCGGTACAGCTCGGCGGCCATCATGTAGGTCATGGCGCGGCGCTCGGCGTCGGTCTCGCCGCGGTTCATGTCCTCGAGCACCTCGACGGCCTCTTCGAAGCGCTGGGCCTCGACGTACAGCTGCACCAGGCGCAGGAACGGCGTACGCCCCGACGCGTCGAGCGCGATGACCTCGCGGTAGGCCTCGATGGCCGCGTCGAGGCGTCCGAGCTTCTCCTTGTACACGTCGCCGATCGACAGCATGATCTCGACGCGGTCCATGGGGTCCTTCTTCAGGGCGGCCAGGTCGCGACGGTAGCGGATGTAGCTCTCCCAGTCGCCGTGCAGTTCGAAGAAGGTCGCGAGATCCTGCAGCACGTCTTCGCTGTCGGGGTGGTAGTCGACCACCTGCTGCAGGTAGCGCCCGGCCTTGTCGGCGTTGCCCTGCTTGAGGGCGATGTCGCCGAGCGCCTTGTAGATCTGGATCTTCTCTTCCATCGGCACGTCGAGCTCGGGGTGCTCGAGCGCCTCGTTGTAGAAGCGCTCCGCCTGATCGAGGTAGCCCTTCTTGTAGTTGAGGCGCGCCAGGCCCAGCACGGCCTGCGCGAAGGCCGGCTGGATGCCGACGGCCTTCTTGTAGAAGACCAGCGCGCGTTCGGTGTCCATCAGGTTCTCGGCCGCGCGGCCGATGCGATAGAACAGCTGGCACTGCTTCTCGAGATCCTGGCTCTCCTCGTAGCGCCGCAGCAGCAGGTTCAGCAGCGGCTCGGCGGCCTCCCAGCGCTCCTTGCGCACGTAGATCTCGGCCAGGGGCTCGATGGCGTCGATGTAGTCGGGCATGAACGTGAGCGCGGTCTCGAGGTGCTCGATGGCCTCGTCGGGATCGCCGAGCTTCTCGTCCATGAGCACGCCGATGGCCGTGTGGATCCAGGCCGAGGCCAGGTCGCCGCTGACGCGTTCGAGGGCGCCGGCCAGGCGCTCGAGGTAGGGCTTCACCTCGTCGCGTTCGCGGTAGAGCTCGCCCAACATCTCGAGAGCGCGGGTCTGGCTGGCGTCGATGGCCACGATGCGATCGAGCACGCCGACCACGTCGTCGGGTCGGTAGAGCTTCTCGCGCACGATCTCGGCTTCGCGGTAGAGCAGGTCGATGCGGTCGGCGTCGTCGCCTTCTCCCTTGGCCAGAGCCTCGAGCAGCTCGACCAGGTCTTCCCACATCTCTTCGCGAGCGAAGATCGCCTCGAGCTGCTCGGCGGGGCCGTCGTCGCCCGGGCAGAGGTCGATCAACGCGCGCAATTCTCGAATGCCGCGGTCGAGGTCCTCGAGCTTGTCGAGGTAGAACGACGCCAGCTCGCGGTGCAGGCGCTCCTGCTCGGTCGCGTCGGTGGCGCGCTCGAGCAGCTCGCGGTAGAGCTCGGCCACGTCCTCCCATTGCTCGAGCTCTCGGTAGAGGCGGTCGAGGTTCTTGATCGCGTCGGCCTCGGAGGGCTCGATCTCGCGGATCTTCCGGTAGTACTCGATCGCGCTCTCCTTCGAATGGAACTCGGTCTCCTGCAGCACGGCCAGGTTCTGGCACACGCGCAGGCGCTCGTGGGGATCGTCGGCGACGAAGAGCAGTCGCTCGAAGACCTCGACCAGGTTCTTCCAGTCTTCCCGCTCGGCGTAGAGCCCTTCGAGACGCTCCAGCGCCTGCTTGTGCTGCGGGTGGTACGAGAGCACGTCTTCGTACGTGGCGATCGCCTTCTCGGCGTCGGAGAGCTTCTTCTCGTAGAGGGCGCCCACCTCCATCTTGATGTCGGCCTCGTGTTCGGGCTGCAGGCTGCTCTTCCGACCCAGGATCTCGATGAGCGCGGGGGTGTCGCCGCTGGCGCGGAAGATGCGCTCGAGGGCGGTCAGGGCGGTCTGGTCGATCTCGTCGATCTCGAGGGTGGCGCGGTACTCGCGCACCGCCGCCTCGCGGTCGTTGATCTTCTCTTCGTAGAGGCGCGCCACGTCGTTCTGGAACTGCAGTTTCTCGAGCGGGTCGAGCGTGACGTCGGACAGCTTCTTGGTCACGCGGGCCAGGTCGCGCCACAGCTCGTTGAGCGAGAAGATCTCGTGCAGCGAGCGCAGCGCCGTCTCGTTCTCGGGCTCGAGGGTCAGGATGCGCTCGTAGAGCTCGACGGCGTCGTCGGCGTTCGAGAGCTTGTCGGCGGCCAGCTTCGCGGCCTTCAGCAGGGCCTCGACGCGGCGGTCCTCCTCGCCCTCCTCGACCAGCACGCGGTAGATGCCGTAGAGCTCTTCCCAGCGCTCGGCCGCCGTGGCGATCTTCTCGATCTCGTCGACGATCGCCACGTTGGTCTTGTCGAGCCCGAAGGCGGCCTTGTAGGCGGCCAACGCGGCGTCGCGGTCGAGGCGCTTCTCGTCGTGGATGCGGCCCAGACGGTCGTACAGCTGGACCTTGTCATCGACCGACGCCGTGACGTGCAGCTTGCGCTCGAGCAGGCGCGCGAGCTCGTCGAAGCGACCGTGCTCTTCGTAGATGCGCTCGAGCCGGCCGTAGGCCTCGTCGTCGGCGGGGTCGAGGTCGAGCAGCCGCTCGAACGTGGCCGCGGCCTGCTCCCAGTCGCCCAGGCGCTCGAGCCACGCGCCGCCGATCTCCATCAGCGTGAGCTTCAGGTCGTCGGCCTCTTCGAGCAGCGCGAGCTTCTTCTCGAGCACGCCCACGTAGTCGGTCCAGCGCTGCTCCTCGCGGTAGAGCCGCTCGAGGTTCTGGATGGCCGCCTGGCTGCGCTCGTCGACCGTCAGCAGCTTGTTCCAGGTGGCGATGGCGCTGCCCGGATCGTGCAGGTAGTCGGTGAAGATCTCGCCCAGCTCCTCGTAGAGCGTCGTGCGTTCGGCCTCGTCGACGGGAGCCGCCAGCAGTCGCTCGACCGTGTCGCGCAGCTTCTCGAACTGGGCGTTCTCGCGGTAGACCTTGCGCAGGAAGAGCAGGGCCTCACGATCGCCGGGCGCCTGCGCCAGGGCGCGCTCCATGGCCTCCTGGGCCTGGAAGGGATCGTCGAGCAGCTCGAAGGCCAGCCGCGCGATCTCCTTGTTGACGGTGGCGCTGCGGGCTCCGTCGACCGCCGCCGCCTGGAGCTCGGCCTGGTACACCTCGACCAGGCGCGCCCAGTTCTCGGCGTTGGCGAGCAACTGCTGCAGCAGGTGCAGCGCGTCGAGATCGGAGGGCGCGAGCGTGGCGATCTCTTCGAGCAGGCGCACGGCGTCGTCGGGGCGTTTCAACTGCTCGACGAGCAGCCGGGCCATGGTCTTCAGGTAGCCGACGCGCTCGTCGTCGCCGGCGGCGACCTCGTACAGCGCCTCGATCACGTGGAAGCGTTCTTCGTGGGCGTCTTCGACCTCGTAGATCTCGGCCAGCGCCAGCAGGGCCGCGCGCTGGTGATCGTCGATCTCGAGCACGCGGCGATAGGTCGCCTTGGCGTCGTCGAGGGAGTCGAGCCGGTCGACGTGCAGCCGGGCCAACGTGAGCAGCAGCGTCGCCCGTTCGTCGTCGGGAAGCTCGGTGCCCACGCGCTCTTCGAGCGTGGCGGCCAGCTCGGACCAGCGCTGCATGCGCTCGTAGAGCCGCGCCATGGCGTCGAGGGCCTCGGGCTCGCCGGCGTCGATGGCGTGCACCGCCAGGTACCAGCGCAGGGCCTCGGCCTCGTCGGAGAGCCGCTCCTCGTAGAGGCGGGCGGCCTTCTTGATGAGCTCGATGCGGCGATCCTTGTCGTCTTCGGAGCGGTCGGCCGCGCCCAGCAGGATGCCGGCCTCCTGCGCCTCGGCGTTGCCCTGCCGCGCGAACTCGTCGAGGCGGTGCTCGAGCCCCAGGTCGTAGGGCCGCAGCAGGAACGCCTCGCCCAGCCAACGCATGGCCTCGGGCAGGTCGCCCTTGCGCTCTTCGTAGAGCGCGCCGATGCGCAGGCAGGCGTCGAAGCGCTCGTCGGCGTCGGTGACGTCGGCGAGCTTCTGGACGAGCACGAACAGCAGCCCGTCCCAGTCTTCGCTTTCGGTGTAGAGCGGCTCGAGCAGGCGCGAGACCTCGACGCGCCGGTGCCCGGCCTCGAAGATGGCGCGCAGGCGTGCGATGGCCCGGCCGTTGGTGGTCTCGAGAGAGAGCACGTCGCGGTAGGCCTCGAACGACAGATCGAGATCCTTCAGGTGCGTCTCGGCGAGCTCACCCTTGCGGAACAGCAGCTCGACGCGCGGGCCGACCTCGGCGGTGAGCTCGATCTCCTGCTCCAGCACGAGGACCAGGGCTTCGTGGTCGTCGGTGAGCGCGTAGAGCTCGTCGAGCTCGTGCAGGAACCACATGTCCTGCGGGAAGGCCTCGAGGGATTCGGTGTCGTAGGCGACCGCGCGGGCGAAGTCGCCGATTTCGTTCTTCAGCACCAGGGCCACCTGGCGTCGCAGTGCGCGCGCGGTGTCGGGGTCGTCGGACCCCTCGATGAGGCCCTGCAGGGTCTGCACCAGCTTTTCGAGGCGCTCGGCGCGGCGCGCGAACGCCACCAGGGCCTCGACCACGTCGGTCGCGGCGGGATCGAGCGCCAGGCAGCGGGAGCGGGCGTCGAACGCGGCGTCGACGTCGTGGATCTGCTCCTCCTGCAGGCGGGCGATCTCCTCGAGGTGCTGGCGGCGGGTGGCGGGAGCCTCGCGGGTCTCGACCAGGTGCTCGAGCAGCGCCACGAGGTCGGACCAACGGGCGGCCGCCGTGAAGCGGGGGGCCAGGATGTCGAAGACGAGCTCCTTGAGATCGGTGTCGGTGAACACGTCGCGCAGGGCATCGACGGCCTGCTCGCGCAGATCGTCGGCCTCGAGCACGTGCGCGTACCGTTCAACGGCCGCCTCGGCGTCGCCCAGCTCCTCGAAGCGGATGCGCCCGATGCGGAACTCGGCCTCCATGGCGGCGCGGGGCTCGACCAGCGGCTTGCGGCGCTCGAGCACGTCGATGACGCTCGGCCAGTCGCCCTTGCGGGTGTAGAGCTCGTCGAGCTTCTCGAGGGCCACGGCGTCCGACGCGTCGACGTCGAGGATCTCGAGGTACGTGAGGATCGCGCTCTCGGGCTCTTCGAGGAACTGCTCGTAGAGCGCGGCCTTCTCGTACAGGCAGCGCCGCTTCTCGTCGGGGTCGACGGCGATCTTCAGGAGCTCGTCGTAGGTCCAGACCAGGCGGGCCCAGTTCTCGGTCTCGGTGAAGAGCGCCTGTAGCGCCTCGAGGGCTGCGGGCTCTTCGGGGAAGGCCTCGTAGATGCGCTCGTAGACCGCGACGGCCGCGTCGGGCTGCTTCAGCACGTCGCGCGTGATGCGGCCGACCTCGAGCAGCAGGCTGCGCTGCTCGGCGGGGTCGGAGACCAGGTCGGCCTTGCGCGAGAGCACGCCCGTGAGGTCGGACCAGCGCTCGGCCGAGCGGAGCAGCAGCGCCAGGCGGTCGACCACGTCGAGCGCGTCGGTGTCGATCTCGAGGGCGCGCTGGTAGTACCGGATGGCGCGCTCGTTCTCGTCGAGCACGTCGGCCGCCAGGTCGGCGATACGGCGGAACACGCGGCGCTGGATGTCGATCTGACCGATCTGGTCGGCCACCGAGTCGAGCAGGTCGGCCAGCGACTTGGCGTCGCCCGTCTGGCCCTCGACGATGGCGTCGAGCCGGTCGAGCGTCTCGGCGTTGTCGGGCTCGAGCGAGAGCGCCTCGCCGTAGTGCAGGAACGCAGACTCGGCGTCGGCGCCCTGCTCGGCGTAGACCTCGGCGATGCGGTAGTTGAGCTTCACCTTCTGGGCGACCTTGCGCGCCAGCGCAACGCGGCGCTCGAGCACGGCGATGAGCGGCTGCCAGCGGCCGGTCGCCACGTAGTGAGGCTCGAGGATGTCCAGGACCGCGGGCACTTCCTTCTCTTCCGAGAAGAAGCGCTCGAGCTCACCGTAGACGTATTCGTTGCCGGGCTCGAGCTCGAGGACGCGCGTGAAGACCTGCACGGCGTCGCCCGGGCTCTCGAGCTGGACCTCTTGCAGCGTGGCCAGGCGCTTGAGCGCGTCGAGGCGCTCGTCGGGCAGCTCGGAGAGCAGCGGGACGAGCTGCTCGAGCGCGTCGCGCAGCTTCTGCCAGTCGGAGGCCTCGAGGTAGATGCGATCGAGGAACCGCCAGGCTTCGAGGTTGCGGGCGTCGAGCTCGAGCACCTGGTCGAGGATGCGGATGGCCTCGGCGCGGTCCTTCAGGTGCTCGTACGTTACGCGCGCGAGCCGGAACAGGAACGCCAGGCGCTGCTCGATGTCGGGCGCCAACTCGGACTTCTTGCGGTAGATCTCGATCAGGTCCTGGAACAGCCCCTTGCCCTGGTAGATGGCCTCGAGGGCGTCGAGGCTCTTCGCGTGGTCGGGGCGCAGATCGAGCACGTCCTTGTAGAAGCGCGCGCCCGTCTCGACGTCGCCCACCTTCTCGGTGTAGCCGCGCGCCAGCAGGTACGACAGCTCGACCACGACCTCGGGGTTCGTGGCCTCCTTCAGCTTCTGCTCGAAGGATCCGATCACGTCTTCGTAGCGATCGAGCTCGCCCGCCAGGTCGAACAGCGTGGTGCGCACCTCGCCGTTCGTCGGGTTGGCGTCGAAGTACTCGGCGAAGCAAGCGTAGGCGTCGGCTGCGCGGCCGAGCCGTCGGCGGAAGAGGTCGCCGCGCTTGAAGAGCAGCGCCAGCTTGTCTTCCTTCTTGCGCGTCTGCTTCAGGATGAGCCCGTAGGCGTCGGCCAGGCGCTCCCAGTTTTCGTCCATCTCGTAGACGGGCTCGAGGATCTCGGCGATGCGGCGTCGGAGCCCCGACACCGCCACGAGCTGCTCGAGCAGCTGGACCACGTCGGCGCGGGCCGGGTCGGCCTGCAGGGCGCGCTCGTACGCGTCGACCGCCTGATCGGCGTCGCCGCCCTGCCCGTAGGCCAGCATGCCCAGGAACTTGTGGATCTCGGCCACGCGCCCGCCCGCGACCTCGCCGCCCTGCTGCAGCAGCGCCAGCTTGGCCTCGAGGTTGCCCTTCAGGGCGTCGTAGCGATCACCCTTCAGGTACAGCACGGTCAGGCGGTCCAGGGTCTCGAGATCGGAGGGGAACTCGGCCAGCACCTCCGAGTAGGCGGCGATGGCCGCGTCGAGGTCGTCGAGGTGCTCGTCGCGCAGGGCGCCCAACTGGAGCAGCAGGTCGCGGCGCTCGGCCGCGCCGCCCGCCAGGGGCACGCGCTTCGCGAGGGTCTCGGCCAGCGCGGCGTGGTTGCCGGCGGCGCGGTGCAGGCGCTCGACGCGCACGAGCGTGTCGCGATCGTCGGAGGCCAGATCGAGCACCTTGGTGTAGTAGGCGAGCGCCTGCTCGGGCTTCGCCAGCCGGTCGTCGTAGAGGTGCGCTACGTCGCGCGTGAACTCGAGCAGCACGTCCTCGTCGTCGATGGCGTCGAGGGACTCTTCGAGGGCCAGCACCAGGGACTCGTGCTGCCCCGTGGCGTCGGCCAGGCGGTACAGCGCGGCCTTGACCTCGGCGCTGTGCCAGTCGAGGCGGAAGGCGTCGGCCCAGTGGTAGAACGCGTCTTCGGGGTTGCCGAGCTGCTGCTCGAGGATCGTGGCGATCTCGACGTGCAGCGCCTGCAGCCCGGCGGCTTCGGTCGTGTGGCCCAGCATGATGCGCAGCACGTCGATGAGCTTGGCCCAGTCGGCGGTCTCGCGATAGATGGGCACGAGGCGGCCCGCCGCGTCGCGGTTCTGCGGATCGATCTCGAGCACCTGCTCCATGGTGTGGACGGCCCGGGCCTTCTGGTCGAGCTCGTCGAGCCACAGGCGCGCGATCGTGAAGAGCAACCCCACCTTGTCCTGGGGCGTCTCCATGGTGCTGACGCGGCTCTCGAGCACGCGCAGCAGATCGGCCAACGTGCCGTGGTTCCGGTACAGCCACTCGAGCTCGGTCCACGCGGAGCGGGCCAGGTAGATCTTCTTGAGCTCGCCCACGGCCTTGCGGTTGCCGGGCTCGACGTCGAGGATGCGGCGGAACGCCGAGATGGTGCCGTCGTCGTCCTTCAGGCGCACCGAGCGCACGGTGGCCAATTTGTCGAGGATGGCGAGCCGCTTCACGGGCTCGTCGAAGAGGTCGGCCTGGCGCTCGAGGATGGCGGCCAGCTTCTCGAACTCCTTCTGGCGTTCGTAGAGCTTCTCGAGGTTGTCGATGGCCTCGAAGTGGGCCTCGTCACCCGCCAGCACCTCTTCCCACAGGGCGATGAGGGTCTCGACCTTGCGCACGCGCTCGTTGGCCATCTTGGCCAGATCGACCAGGCCGGCGAAGCGCTCCTTGCGGTCGGCGATCAGGTCGAGCTCGCGCCGCATGACCTCGACCAGGCGCTCGTAGTCGCGCCGCTTGTCGTAGATGTCCTTGATCTTGGCCAGCGCCTCGCGGTGGTCGGGCTGCACGGCCAGGATCTCTTCGTAGACGGCGACGGCCTCGGCCGTCTTGGCGTACTTCTCGACCAGGATCGTGCCGATCTCCATGAGGATGGCGAGCCGGGCGTCGATCTCGTCGGTGGCGTCGTGCTTGGCGCGCAGCACCTGCACCAGGTCGGCCCAGCGCTGCAGCTTGGTGTAGAGCGCGGCCAGCGTGTCGATGATCGTCAGGTTCCTGGGGTCGACGTCGAGGATGGACTGGTAGACCGCGACGGCCTTGGTGTCGGAGTTGACGTGGTCGCGGTAGATGTCGGCGACCTCGATCGACAGGCGCGTGCGTTCTTCGAGGGCGCCCTTCGGCAGGGCCTGGATCTCCTTGTCGAGCAGGTCGATCAGGGAGTGCCACTTGCCGATCTCGCGGAACAGCCGCTTCAGCTCGGCGGTGACCTCGGCGTCGGACTCGTCGGCCTGCCACGCGGCCTGCAGGAAGGCCACGGACTTCTCGGGGCGGTTCTTCAGCTCGGCGACCTCGGCGAGGTAGCGCTTGACCGCGACGTCACGGTTCTTCCCGTCGGGCACGGGCATGTTCGCGGCCAGGAACTCCTCGAGCCGCCGCCAGTTCTCCTTTTCGGAGTAGAAGTCGACGTAGAACGACGTGAGGTAGTCGCGGTTCTCGTCGCAGACGACCACGTTGCGCAGGTAGATCTCGGCCTTCTCGCGGTTGCCGAGCTTGTCGAGGTAGTGCTTCCCGAGGAACGTGTAGAGCGCGTTGGCGCGTGCCTCGTCCTTCAGGGTGCGGGCCTTGTGCCCCACCTGGATGAGGAAGGTCTCGACGCCCGGGTCGTCGCCCAGCAGGGCGAAGAAGCCCGTCAGGAACTCCGTGATCTCCTCCGGAGTCCCCTCGGCGAGGAGGGTCTCCTGAAGGCTGGTGAACAGCTTGAGGTTCTTGGGGTCGCTCTCGAGCTGGCTCAACAATTCACGGATGTCCATGGGAGAGGCCTGCCGAAAAGTTGCACAGGCCTGTATATCACAGGCGCGCGACCATGGACAAGCCAGAAATGGGCCCACGGGGCCCCGCCGGACGGGCATCTTTCGGTTGAAATCGTTGGTCTTTAGCGGGCTCGCAAGGCGGACCCTCAGCCCGCCTCTTCGTACAGCCTCGCCTCGAGGAAGGCGAGCGCTTCGAGCGCGCAGGCTTCGCAGTAGCCGTACTCGTCCTTCAGCCGCCGCATGACCTCGTCGACGCGCGCGACGTCGGCCGGCTCGAGGTCGGTGGCCTTCTCGTGGCCCAGCTTGGCCAGGAAGAGGCGCCGGAGGTGGCGGATCTTCTCGCGGTGCTCTTCGACATAGGACTGGCGGATCTTCTCGAACAGGTCGCGGAAGATCTCGGCGAAGTCGAGGTTGCCGTCGGGGTGGTCGATGCGGAAGGCCGCGATGCGCTGCACCAGCCGCTCTCGGAAGGGCCGCGCGCCGTCGCCCGTGCCCACGCCGCCGAAGCGCGCCTCCAGGCTCTCCATGAAGCGCGGGTCCGGGGGCTCGCTGCGGCCGGTGAGGCGATTCTTCACCTTCTCGCCCTTCAGCCAGCGAGACGCCTCGTTCACGTAGCGCGTGAACTGGTCGGCCACCTGGTCTCGGCTCACGAGCCCCGTCACGTCGAGGAACTCGCGGTTCACGCGATCGAGCAGCACGCGCTCGAGCTGGTCGACCAGCCGCGCGTAGTTGAAGTAGTCGCCGGCCGCCTCGCGCTGCAGGAAGGCGTGCACGCTCTTCTCGCGCAGCACCCGGCGAATCTCGCCGAAGACGGCCAGGGGCGTGAGGCAGGCGTGCGTGGGGCTCTGGGCCGCGTTCAGGATGACCGTCTTCATCTCGCGCGGCGAGATGCCCGAGCCACCCTCGTAGTCGGCGCCGTCGTCGTCTTCGCGCAGCATGGGCGCTCGTAGAGCGGCGAACTCGGCGCGATCGCCCGTCTCGACCCAGTCGGGGACCGCGCCGTCGGCGTAGAAGAAGGCCTTCTCGATGGGGCCGATGCGGCGCACGTATTTCTTCAGCGGGTCGGGGTAGAGCTCGGCCTTGGGGGGCAGCAGGCGCGAGGTCACGGCCCAGAGCGCGGCCATCTCGAGCGCGTGCGGGGCCACCATGCGCGGCAGGTCGCCGTGACCCAGCATCTCCTGGTAGATGGCGCGCTCGGTGCGGTAGTCGCGCACGTAGGGCATGCGCACGAACTCGAAGCGCTCCTTGAACGAGACGAAGTCGGGGTATTGCTTGAAGGCCTCGAGGTGCGAGTCGTTCGAGGTGCCGAGCAGCACCAGGTCGAGGTGCACGATGGCCCGCGGCAGGCTGACGCGGTTGGCCTCGCAGGCGGCCAGCAGGTATTTGTAGGTGTCGATGGGGCGCTTCAGCAGGTCGTCGTACTCGAGGGCTCCGCGGTTGGCGTCGATCAACTCGCCGGTGGGCTCGAACAGCTCGACGTTGCGCAGGATGTTCGGGAGCACGGCCACGCCCTGGTTCATCGTCAACTGGCGCACCTGCGCGTCGACGTGCATCTGCGGGAAGATGGTGACCAGCCCGTCCTGGTAGCGGCTCGACAGGTAGAAGCGCTCGACCTGCACGTGGCGGAGCACGGCCAGCAGGTCGCCATCGTAGATGGTGAGCAGCGTGTCGGCGATCTTGCGATTGCGCGCCGAGAGATCGCCGTACAGCAGGTAATCGGGCACGCGCGTGCCCGCCGCCAGCCGACCCTCGGTGCTCAGGCGCGCGAAGAGCTCGCGGCGGTGGTCGGGTGGCAGCAGCAGCAGGGGGTGGTCCTTCAGCCCGCAGGGCAGGCGGGCCTCGATCTCCTCCTCGGGAAGGTGGGCGTACGAGTCGAGCGCCGGTCCTTCTCCGGCCTCGTTGAAGCCCACGAAGCGATGCCCGACGTGCTTCACCGGGAAGATCCAGGCGAAGCGATAGATGGCGCCGGAGGGCTGGCGCGAGTAGTGCTCGAGCGCCCGGAACAGGCAGTCGACGAAGCGCGTCTTGGCCGAGCCGTTGGGGCCGTGCACCAGCACGAGCTTGGACGCGCGGCCGTCGCGGACGAAGTTCTTGAGTACGCGCACGAGCGCGGCCTGGGCCTCGACCTGGGCGACGAGCGGATCACGACCGCCCGCGAAGGGGGCGTCGAACAGGCGGTAGTGGCCGTCGTCGGCGCGCCCGAACGACTCGATGCACTCCAGCAGGTAGCCCGCCGCGCCGCGGGACTGCTGCAGGGGCTCGTCGAGGAAGAGCGCGTACCACTCTTCGAACGAGAGGATCGCGCGGTCGCGGACGAAGCGCTCGTGCGTGGTCGCGGCCAGGCGCTCCAGGTCGGCGGCGGGGCGCGTCATGGCGCGGACCCGGCGGTGGTCCACTCGACCGCGCAGTTGCGGCAGAAGCGGCACACCTTGGCCTCGCACACGCCGAAGTTGATCACGCCCTTCATGCGGGCGTCACCCGCGAGCGGTCCCGTGCCGCCCAGGTCGATCTGCGCGGCGCCGCCGTCGCCGGCCACCTTGACGTCGCCGCCGGCGAAGGCGGTCTTCGCGAGCGCGGTGCCCTGCTGCTCGTTCACGACCAGCTTGAAGGGGTACTCGGCGTTCCAGTGCCAACCCGCGGCCACCTGGATGGCCACCGTGGCCCGCCCCGTCCCGTCGGGCGACTTCTCGAGCGCGGCCTTCACGACGAAGGGGTCCTTGGCGTCTCCGGCGCCGGCCTCGGCGCCCTTGCACGCGAGCGTGCCGGAGACCAGGACGGCGAGCGCCAGGAAGGAGGTGAAGCTCGTTCGCATCGTCTCTACTCCGCGGTGCGGTCCAGACAGACTCGAATCGTAGCTCAACTTGCCGTAGAATGCCACGTCACCGCGCCACCGCGCGGCCAGCACGGGAGCCCCATGACGCGACTCGTACATCCCTACGCCGATATTCTCCCGACCGTCCTGAAGCCCGGGCGCTACGTGGGCCGCGAGCCCGGATGCGTGCTGAAGCCCGAGGCGCCGGGGCAGCTCTCGATCTGCCTGGCCTTCCCCGAGGTCTACGAGATCGGCATGTCCTACCTGGGGTTCCAGATCCTCTATCACCGCCTGGCCGACGAGCCCCGCGTGGTCACCGAGCGGGCGTTCGCGCCCTGGCCCGACCTCGAGGCGGCCCTGCGCGAGCGCAACCTGCCGCTGGTTTCCCAGGAGACCTGGCGCCCGCTGGCCGCGTTCGACGTGCTGGGCTTCACGCTGCAGTACGAGCTCACGTACGCGAACCTCCTGAACATGCTCGATCTCGGCGGCATTCCCCTGCGCTCGTCCGCGCGCTCGGCCGAGCACCCGCTCGTGATCGCCGGAGGCCCGCTGGCCGCCAACCCGGAGCCCCTCTCGGCCTTCGTCGACGCGTTCCTCCTGGGCGACGGCGAAGACCTGCTGCCCGGCTTCCTGAACCGCCTGCTCGACCTGCGCGCGGCCGGCGTGTCGCGTGCCGACGCGCTGGTCGCGCTCGAGGCGTGGAGTCCGCACGTCTACGTGCCGGCCCTTCACCCGACGCGATCCGGCGCCGACGGCCGCGTGCTCCGCGACGCACCGCCGCGCACGCTGGCCCACCTGCTCGATCTCGCGGGCTCCCCCGAGCCCGTGCGCTTCCCGACGCCCTGGGTCGAGTCGACCTTCGACCGCATCAGCGTCGAGATCGCGCGTGGCTGCACCCAGGGCTGTCGCTTCTGCCAGGCCGGCTACCTTTACCGCCCGCTGCGCGAGAAGCCCGTCGCGCGGCTGGTCGACGACGTCGCGCGCCACGTCGAGGCGAGCGGGCACGCCGAGGTGTCGCTGGCGTCGCTCTCGAGCGCCGACTACTCCGATCTCGGGGGTCTGGTGCGGCCCCTGGCCGAGTTGGGCGGCCAGAAGGGCTTTTCGCTGGCGTTCTCGTCGCTGCGGGCCTACGGCCTGCCCGAGGACGTGCTGGTCGACGTGGCCCGGCTCGGCGTGCCCGGGCTCACGCTGGCTCCCGAGGCGGGCACCGAGCGGCTGCGGGCCGTGATCAACAAGAACGTGACCGACGAGCAGCTCCTCTCGGCGGTCGAGCGTTGCTTCGCCCTCGGCTGGCAACGCGTGAAGCTCTACTTCATGATCGGGCTGCCCACCGAGACCGACGACGACGTGCTCTCCATCCTGACGCTCGGCCGGCGCGTGTTCGACGCGGGGCGGGCCGTGCTCCGCCGCAAGCCCGAGGTCGTGGTGTCCGTCTCGGGGTTCGTGCCCAAGCCGCACACGCCCTTCCAGTGGTGCGGCGCCGACCGCTTCGACGAGATCCGGCGCAAGCAGCGCCTGCTGCTCGACGCCGTGCGCCCCACGCCCCTGCGCCTCAAGCTGCACAACGCCGGCATGGGACGGGTCGAGTCCTGGCTGGCGCTAGGCGATGCGCGCGCCGGCGACGTCATCGAGGCCGCCTGGAAGGGCGGCGCGCGCTTCGACGGCTGGACCGAGCACTTCCACGTCGAGGGCTGGGAGGCCGCCGCGGCGAGCGTCGGCGTGAAGCCCGACGAGTGGACGCTCCCGGTCGACGTGGCCGCGCCGCTGCCCTGGGACTTCGTGTCGGCCGGGGTGTCGCGCGCGTTCCTGGTCGAGGAGCACGCGCGCAGCCTGCGGGCCGAGCGTACGTTGCCCTGCGAGGTGCGGCTGGTGGGCGAGACGCGCACGAGCGGCAGGTGCCTGGCCTGCGGCGTGGGGTGCCTCGACGTGCCGATCGCCGAGAAGTCACCCGCGTACGTTTCTCCAGGGGCGGCGCCGTCCGTGATACACCGCGCTCCCGACGCCCCCCCCGCGCTGCTCGGCCCGGCCTTCCACGTGCGGTACGGGCGCCTGGCCCCCACGCACCTGCTGGGGCAGAACGACGCCGTGCGCCACCTGGTGCTCGCGATCCGCCGCTCGGGGTACACGCTCGAGTTGTCCCAGGGCTTCAACCCGCGCCCGAGGGTGTCCCAGAGCACGGCGCTGCCGTTCGGCTACGAGAGCCTGTCCGAGTGGCTGGGGCTGCGCTTCGCTCCCCACGGGGCGCCGGAGGGCCCCGATCAGGTGCTGGCCCTGCCCGCCGTCCCCGGCATGCCCTTCCTCGAAGCTCGCGCGGTCCGTCCCGAGGACTACCGCCTGCGCGACGACCGCGTCCTCGCCTGGCGATTCCTGGTCGAGGTCGACGACCCCCCGGCGGCCCGAGCGGTCATCGACGCCGAGCCCGATCTGCGGCTCGACGAACTCCAGGAGGCCGAGCGACGCCTGCTGGGTGACGCTGACGCGCGCGCGCTGGTGCTGTTCGTCGACCGGTCGCTGGGGCGCTCGTGGCGGCCCGAGCGCTGGCTGCCCGGCGTGCGCCGCGTCGTGCTGCTGGAGCGCCGCCCATGAAGGGAGCCTGGCTCTTCCTCGACATCGGCAACGTGCTGCTCGACGTCGAGCGCGACCGTTCGCGCGATCTCTTCGTGTCGCTGACCGGGGTCGACCGCGAGGAGTTCGACTGGATCTTCTTCGACTCGGGGCTGCTCGACCTGTTCAACACCGGGCGCATCTCCGAAGCGGGGTTCCTGCACCGCGTGCGCGGCGATCTCCGGCATCGCGGGTCCGACCTCGACGACGACCAGATCCGCCGCGTCTGGAACGAGATGCTGGTGCCCGTGCCGGGCACGGCCGAGTGGGTTCACGAACTGCAGCCCCTGCTGGAGGGCATCTGGATCGTCTCGGACATCAACGCCATCCACTGGCGGGCCACGCGTGAGTTCCTCGACCGAGATCCCCTGGCCAGGCTCGCGGGCTCGACGCTGTCCTGCGACCTCGGCGTCACCAAGCCGGCCCGGGCCTTCTTCGAGCACGCGCTCCAGGGCTCGGGGGCCCGGCCCGATCGGATCGTCTACCTCGACGACCGGGCGATCAACATCGAGGGCGCCCGCAAGCTGGGCATCGACGGGACGCTCTTCACGCGGCTCGACCTCGTGCGGGATCGCGTCGTCGAGCGGTTGAAGGGGAGGTGAGCGTGCGGGACGAGCCAGCGACGGCCCCCGCGTGGCGCATCCTGGCGTGCGACGACGACGTGATCGCCGTCGCGAAGCCCGTGGGCATGCTGGTCGTGCCGGGCCGCGACGGGGTCGCCGGTGACGACGTGCTGCGCGGGGCGCTGGAGCGCCACCTGGGCGCGCCCGTCTGGGTCGTGCACCGCATCGACCGGGTGGCGAGCGGCGTGGTGCTCTTCGCCCCTTCGGCCGACGCTCATCGCTTCCTATCGATGGCCTTCGAGGCCGGCGCCGTCCGTCGCGTCTACCAGGCCTGGGTGCTCGGCGTGCCCGAGCCGCCCGAGGGCTCGATCGACCTGCCCATTCGCGACGGGCGCAAGGGCCGCATGAAGGGGGCCCCCGACGGCAAGCCCTCCCGCACCGACTACCGGCTGCTGCGGGCCGTCGAGGGCGCCGCGCTGGTCGAGGCCAACCTGCGCTCCGGGCGCCGCCACCAGATCCGTCTGCACCTGGCCTACCGGGGGCACCCCATCCTCTTCGACGAGCTCTACGCGGGGCCGCGCCTTCCCGCCCTCCGCGACCTGCGCCACCGCCTCGGGCCGAGCGCCGACGAACCGGGCATCCGCCTGCACGCCGCCGAGGTGACCTGGCGAGGTCGCGACGGATCGCCGCGAACCGTCGCCTGCGAGCCCCCGGAGGGCTTCGACCCCTTCGCGTGACGCGGGCGGCTATCGGACGCCCGCCCGGCGTGGGCTCCGGGCGCCCACGCCGCCAACAACGACGCCTCAAGCGGCCTGCGCCTCGCGCTCTCTCTTGCGGAGGTCGTAGTACGAGCTGCGCGGAACGCCCAGGCTGGCCAGCGCTCGCCGCAGGCTGCCCTGCTCGGCCACGGCGGCCTCGAGCAACTCCTGGAAGCCAGGCTCCCCGACCTGCGTGGGCTCGGCGCGCTGCCGGCCCAACGCGCGCTCGATGTCGGCGCGCTCCAGCACGCCGGTGCTCGCCTGAATTCGGGCCCGCAGGAGCACGTGCAGCAGCTCGCGTACGTTGCCGGGCCAGCCGTGGCCTGCGAGCGCCTTCTCGGCCCCGGCCGACAGCCGGAAGCCCTCGCGCCTGCCGGCCCGTCGGGCGATGGCCACGACATCGGCGGGGCGCGACGAGAGCGGCGTCACTGGCAGCTCGAACGCCGCCAGGCGATGGAAGAGGTCCTCGCGGAACGTGCCCTGTCGCAGGCGCACGTCGAAGTCGGCGAGGCTGGCGGCGACGACGCGGCAGCGCACCGGGCGCGCCTCGTCGTCTCCCAGCCGACGAACCTCGCGGCGCTCGAGCACGCGGAGCAGCTTGGCCTGGATCTCGGGGCGCGCCTCGCCGACTTCGTCCAGGAAAAGCGTGCCCTCGCCCGCGGCCAGGAACAGGCCGGGCCGCTCGCGCTTGCCGTCGGTGAACGCCCCCGCGGCGTGGCCGAACAGCTCGGCGTCGGCGGTTCCGGGCTCGAGCGTGGCGCAGTTCACCGCCACGAACGGTGCGTCGGGGCGCGGCCCCAGCTTGTGAAGCAGCGAGGCCACCACCTCCTTGCCGGCGCCGGTCGGTCCCGTCACCAGGACGGGCAGCTCGACGTTGGCCGCCATCAGCACCCGACGCAGCCCGTCGAGCCCGCTGTTCCCGGCCGCCACCCAGTCGTCCAGTTCCCAGTGCGGCTCGTCGCCGCCGTCGTGCCGGGTCACGACCAGGAACTCGGTGCGTCCGAGCGTGAGGCGGGCGCCCGGACCCAGCAGCGCGCGCTCGACCTTCTTGCCGTTCACGAACGTTCCGTTGGTCGATCCGAGGTCCGTCACGCGCACGCGACCGTTCTCGAGGGCAACGCGCGCGTGTGTCCTCGACACGAAGCAGTCGCGCAGGGTGTGCCCGCACGCAGGACCGTTGCCGACGATCAGCGCGGTCGTCGTCGGCACGATCACGTCGGCGTCGGGCCGCGTCCAGGCCACCAGCACGGGGTGCCCCCCGCGTGACTCGCCGTAGCGCTCCCTGGGCTCCGCGATCCTCATTCGAACGGTGGTCTCCATGCGTCGCTCCCTCCTCGGTCCTCACCCGATCAAGCCATCTCGACGGTGCGCGGGTGCAACTACGGAAATTTCTCCTTCTGGTTCAAGATGTTCTCGAACCGTTCCGACACTCGTGCGACGGGCTCCGGTTCGTTGACACCTCCGGGGTTCCTTGTTAGAGTGCTGGCGCCAAGTATGGCGTCGGGGGAAGCATGCGTCGGGCCAATCTTGCGTTCCTGTTCGTTGGGGCGATGTTCGTGCTGGCGTGCGGTTCCAGCGTGAATGACATCGAGGTGGGCGACCAGCCCGACGCCGTCAAGCCCGACACGGCCGACGACGAGATCACGGGCGTCGATTTCGGCGGCAGCGACGATCAGGGCGGCTTCGACTTCGAGCAGACCCTGCCCGACGTCGTCGAGGCCGACCAGGTCCCCGACGGGATTCCGTGCGGCGGCCAGCCCGGCTGCAAGTGCGACGACAACGGCGACTGCAAGAGCGGCCTGTGCATCGAAGACATGAACGGGCAGTACTGCGCCGATACGTGCGTCGACTCCTGCGCCGACGACGGCTTCCGCTGCATGCTGGTCCTGGTGGGCGGCGAGCCCGCCTACTACTGCATCCCCCGCTACGTCAACCTTTGCAAGCCCTGCCGCACCAACGTCGACTGCAAGGCCGACGTCGGCACCGACGCCGACCTGTGCGTCGACCAGGGCCCCGACGGTTCCTACTGCGGCGCCGACTGCGCCACCCAGTCCTGCCCCGACGGCTTCTTCTGCCAGACCGTGGCCATCCCCGACGGGGGCACGTCGAAGCAGTGCGTTCCGTCCGGATCGGCCTGTGAGTGCACCGAGAAGTACATCGACTTCAACGCCAGCACCACGTGCTTCCGCCAGAACGCCAACGGCACGTGCACCGGCTCCCGGTTCTGCGCCGAGACGGGCCTGACCGACTGCGACGCCAAGGAGCCCGCCAAGGAGACCTGCAACGACCTCGACGACGACTGCGACGGAGAGACCGACGAGGGCATCTCCAGCGTAGCGTGCGAGATCGTCAACGTCTGGGGCACGTGCCCGGGCGTCATGCAGTGCCTGGCCGGCCTCGAGGAGTGCACCGGGTCCGAGCCCGCCAAGGAAGAGTGCGACGGCGAGGACAACAACTGCGACGGCAAGACCGACGAGGGCTTCGCCGACTCGAACGAAGACGGCATCCCCGACTGCCTGGGCGACGACGACGACGAAGACGGCATCCCCGACTACCTCGACAACTGTCCCAAGGTGCCGAACCCCGATCAGAAGAACTGGGACAAGGACAACCTGGGCGGCGTCCTGGGCGACAACAAGGGCGACGCCTGCGACGAAGACGACGACAACGACGGCGTCAACGACATCGACGACTGCGACCCCAAGAACGAGCAGGTCTACCCGGGCGCGCCCGAGAAGTGCGACAACAAGGACAACAACTGCAACAACCTGGTCGACGAGAACTTCTCGAACGTCGACGGCGACGCCCTGGCCGATTGCGTCGACCCCGACATCGACAACGACAGCATCCTGAACGAGCTCGACAACTGCGCCAGCGTGTACAACCCCGCCCAGGTCAACACCGACAAGCCGGCCGACAACCTGGGTGACGCCTGCGACCCCGACGACGACGAAGACGGCGTGCTCGACGAGGTCGACAACTGCCCGCTGAAGAAGAACCTCGACCAGACCGACAACGAAGACGACGGCCAGGGCGACGTGTGCGACCCCGACGACGACAACGACGACGTGCTCGACACCGACGACAACTGCGCCAAGATCGCCAACGACGATCAGAACGACTTCAACGACGACAACCAGGGCGACGCCTGCGATCCCGACATCGACGGCGACAACGAGTTGAACGAGACCGACTGCGACGACTTCAACGCCGCCATCAACCACTTCGAAGACGAGGTCTGCAACGGCGTCGACGACAACTGCAAGGACGGCATCGACGAAGAGAACGCCAAGCAGTGCATCGTCTTCTACCGCGACGCCGATCTCGACGGCTACGGCACCGACGAGAACAAGTGCTACTGCCAGCCCACGGGGCAGTTCACCGCCAGCGTCAAGGGCGACTGCAACGACACGGCCACCGGCGGCGACGTCAACCCCGGCGCCAAGGAGCGCTGCGGCAACGGCCTCGACGACAACTGCAACGGCTCCCAGAACGACGAGAACGCCGTCAACTGCCAGTATTTCTTCCTCGACGAGGACCACGACAACTACGGCGTGAACCTCTCGAAGTGCTTCTGCTCGCAGGAGGGCAACTACACGGCCAAGCAGTCCGGCGACTGCAACGACCAGATGGGGCTCGTGAACCCCGGCCAGGCCGAGGTCTGCGACAACGGCCGCGACGACAACTGCGACGGGTCTCAGAACGACGAGAACGCCCAGGGCTCCATCCAGTTCTTCAAGGACGTCGACTTCGACCACTACGGCGTCTCGACCGACTACAAGCGCCTGTGCTCGGCCGAGGGGCTCTACGCGGCCCTGCAGGGCGGCGACTGCGACGACACGAACCCCTTCGTGCACCCCGGCGCCGTAGAAACGTGCGACACGGGCAAGGTCGACGAAGACTGCGACAGCGAGATCGACGAAGAGGGCGCCGACCTGTGCGAGACGTACTACTTCGACTTCGATCACGACAACATCGGGCTGGCCAACACGTCCAAGTGCCTCTGCGCGCCCACGGGCTTCTACACCACCAAGACGGGCGGCGACTGCAACGACAACAACGCGGCCATCTATCCCGGCGCCCCCGAGCTCTGCAACGCGGCCGACGACAACTGCAACAACCTGAAGGACGACGCCGGCGTCAAGCAGCTCTGCGGCGAGTTCGACGACTCCCACGCGCTGGGGCGGTGCTCGACGGCGGGCTTCTGTGAGCTCGACTGCAACACCGGCTGGGAGAACGTCGACGGCGTCTTCTACAACGGCTGCGAGTGCCAGGACGACAGCTACGAGACCGTCGGCGGCGACAACTGCTCCGGCTCCATCGACATGGGCGACCTCTCCGACGCCGGCGCTGGCTCCGAGGTCTTCGCCGTGGGCAACATCCTGACGCCGACCGACACCGACTGGTACCGCGTGCGCGTCATCGACACCCCCGACGTCGGCGTCAACGCGTGCGACAGGTTCTCCTTCCACGCGGCCCTGGTCGAGAACCCGGGTATGGCGTTCCGCCTCACGGTGTACATGGGCAACGAAGCCGGCGTGAACTGCGCGGCCTCGGGCCAGATGTGCCAGAGCGATGTCGAGTTCTCGTGGTTCACCGACAACCAGTTCACGGACAGCTCCGGCAAGCTGGTGGGCGAGTGCCCGTGCTCGTCCGACGTGGTCGCCCTTCCCAACGGTCAGCTCATCCTCGAGCAGGGTATCGACGGCAACACGGGCGTCCTGGTCGACCTGTACGACACCGACCGTCCGGGCGGCCACTCGAAGGAGCCCGACGGTACCATCCACCGGGGCACCCTGGGCGCCAACGCGTGCCTGAACACCACGCGTTACTTCGTGGTGGGTGTCTCGCGCGACACGACGGTCGCGCTCTCGTGCGCCAGCTACAAGCTGTGGCTCTCGAACGGCAAGATCGATCACTGACGGGCGCTCGCCCGGAGCCCTCGCCGGTTCTGACCGCCCCTACAGGTAGGGCCGCA
Organism: uncultured Myxococcales bacterium; assembly: GCA_964494475.1. Taxonomy (GTDB): domain Bacteria; phylum Myxococcota_A; class UBA9042; order CAZBRS01; family CAZBRS01; genus CAZBRS01. The sequence goes on from CAZBRS010000002.1 coordinate 88,526, forward strand.
CCCTCTCCAGCAACTCCATGCGCGCGAACAGGTCGTCGAGGTAGTTGGCCCGACCGGTGTCGATGTCGATGACGGGCGAGAGCGTGTAGCTTCGACGCCAGCGGTGATAGAGCTTCTGCAGCCCTTCGAGGTACGCGGGGTCGATGCTCTGCTCCTCGGCGCGGCCGCGCTCGCGGATGCGTCGCTTCAGCACGGGCACGGTGGCGTGCAGGTAGATGAGCACGGTGGGCGGCGCCAGGGTGCCGAGCAGCGAGCGGTAGAACATCTGGTACGTGGCGTACTCGGCGTCGCTCATGGCGCCCATCTCGTGCAGGTTCCGCGCGAAGATCTCGGCGTCTTCGTAGATGGTGCGATCGAGGATGACGTTGTGCTCGCGGCCGTCGAGATCGCGGTGCAGATCGAATTTACGAGATAAAAAAAATATCTGCGAGTGAAACGCCCAACGGTTCATGTCGCGATAGAAGTCGGGCAGGAAGGGGTTCTCGGCGAAGGGTTCGAACACGGGCTTGACGGGCAACTGGCGCGACAGGAAGTCGGCCAGCGTGGACTTGCCGGTGCCGATGTTGCCCGCGACCGCGACGAAGGCGTTGGCGTGCGTCATGGCGGAGAACCACTCGGTGGGCTGGCCGCGAGTATAGGTGCCGGTGAAAATCGTTGCAAGGGGCCCTGCCGCCGTTATAATCCGAGACCAAAGATCCAACAGCCGAGGCATCCTGATGCTGAAGCGGGAAAAGCTCCTCGATCTCTTGAAGACGCGCTTCGACTACTACGCCGCCACCGCGGTGTACAACGAGCTCGTGTCCACGTTCGAACTGCGCGACGTCGACAAGCTCGACGACGCGGCCGTGCAGAAGATCTGCGCGTTCCTGGGCGAGAAGCTCCCGGGCACGCAGGGGCTCATCGAGCGGCTGAGCGCCTTCGTCGCGGCGCCGGCCGCTGAAGCGCCGGCCGCCGAAGCGCCGGCCGCCGAAGCGCCGGCCGAAGCGCCGGCCGAAGCCGCCCCGGCCGAGGCGCCGGCCGAAGCGGCCCCCGTCGAAGAGGCGCCTGCCGACGACGGCAAGAAGAAGAAGAAGAAATAGATATGTAGGGGCAATTCACGAATTGCCCTGCTGGGCGGGGCAATTCACGAATTGCCCTGTCGGGCGGTGCAATCCACGGATTGCCCCTCCGGGCGTGCCTCTACAGCCTGTACCCGAGCCCTATCCCGGTCGAGACCGGGAAGTTCAGGTCTATCACGCGGTTGAACGGCAGGAAGTACGTCGAGATCGACGCGACGACCTGCAGGAAGACGTGCTTCGTCACGTAGAACCGCCCCCCGACCGCCAGGTTCATGCCGACGAGCACGTTCAGGTCGAGCGAGAAGATCGACGACTTGTCACACCGCTCGGAGTCGGTGCCGTAGAACTTGCAGAACGGGTCCGTGACGATCTGGAAGTCGCCCAGGTAGTGCACCTCGATGGCCGGGCTGACCAGCACCTCGGCGCGGTCGCTGCCGAAGCGGAAGGTGACGCCCGCCAGCCCGCGCACGGTGTTGAAGTTCTGCTGCAGGTCGCGATAGCGGTCGAGGATGGACGTGAACATCTCGGACGACAGCGTGACGTCGACCCAGCGGGTCAGCCGGTAGAACGCGCCCAGGCCGTAGCCCAGGTTGTAGAAGTAGCTGCGCGAGGGCTTGGTCAGGTACGTGGAGTGGTTCGACGCGATCCAGAACCCGAAGCGGCCGCTGTCGGGGGTCTCGACCTCGGGCGGCTCGAGATCCTGGCACGTCAACCAGCGCGAGAGCGCCGCGTCGACGGCGTTCGCCGTGCTTTCGTCGTCGGACCCGACCGGGACGACCTCGTGCAGCACCGGCGTGGGATTGCCGCGACCGTAGACCAGCACATGGACGCGCGGGCCCTGCCCTCCGTCGTCGAGGTACAGGTAGACGACGTGGTCGAAGGGATAGGTCTCGAGGAAACCCGCCAGGCGGGACTCGTCGGCGAACGGCTGATCCTTGGGATAGGCGATGGCGAAGTCGGTAGCCGCCGAGCGCAGCTCCTCCTCGGCGTGGGCCGGGTAGTACCCGGGGTCGAAGCGGATCCAGGGGTTCAGGAAGAACATCTGGCGCAGCGACACGTGGGACTGGCCCTTCTGGCCCTGCTCGAGGTAGCAGAGGCCCTGCAGCAGGTAGACACGGGCAAACGAGAAGGGCTCCGCTGCGTCGTGGAAGACCTTGCGGTAGGCCTCCTCGGAGCGGTGCAGGTCGGTCACGGCTTCTTCGACGCGCAACGACTCGTAGTGCTCCTGCCCGAGGTTCAGCCACTCGCGGCCGAGCAGCAGCCCGTCGCCGTACTCCTTGCGGCCGGCCAGGTCCGTGGCGAGCTCGCGGGCGTTCGCCACCTGGATCCAGGCGCGCTTGCCGAGCTGGATCTCGACGCGGCGGCCGAGGTCCTTCAGCAGGGCGTCGTGGGGCAGGGGCTCGCCCTTGGCGCGGAAGATGCGCTGTTCGCTGAGCAGGAAGTTGCGGGGCGCGGTGACGAAGATGCGCAGGGGCATGCCCGTAGCGGTGCTCCCGAAGGCCAGGAGGACCCCGAGCAGCACGAGCCGGACGAAGCGGCTACTCATGGCAGCCCTTCAGGTCGTCGGCGCCCAGATCGGACTGCTCGCCGTCGCGCTTCAGCTCGAACTCGTCGGTCATGTCCACGACGTCGGCGCCGGACTCGTCCAGCTTTTTCAGGCGGCCCCGAAGGCCGGCGGACGTGAGCTCGAACTCGGCGCGCTTGAAGACCAGCGCGCAGCCCGCGGTCGGCTGGGGCTCGACGGTCACGGTGTCACCGTCGGTCGTGCCCTGCACGTAGAGGCAGGGGCAGGTGGCGAGATCGGGGAACGACAGATGGCCGGCCACCTCGGGGCCGTACTGCCCGAGCACGAGCTTCACGGACGAGTTGCCGGCGGCTCCGATGGCGATGGGCGCGTCCTGGTGGTAGGCGCCGCCGAAGCGGGGGACGAGATCGCAGGCCGCGGCCGCGACGATCAGCACGAGCCATGCGGTGCGCCTCATGCCGGGTCGTCCTCGGCGAAGACCTCGGCGGTGAAGAGCTCGAGCCGTGTCGCGGGATCTCTCCAGGCGTCGGCGGGCAGGCCGGCTTTGCGGCACGTCTCTTCGAGGAAGGTCTCGCGATCCCAGCCGAAGCGCGTGGCCACCTGGGGCAGCAGCACGCCCCGGTGGGCGCCGCGCTGGATCGAGAGCCCGTGGACGCCGACCTGGATCTCGTCGATCGACGTGGCGCGCCAGCGCGGCGAGAGCACGGAGATTTCGAGGTCGACGTCGTCGAGCTCGTCGGCGCCGAGCGGCGGGAAGCGCGGATCCGAGGAGGCCGCCGCGACGGCCATGTCGCGTACGGTGGCGACCACGGGTTGGTCGGTGGCGAAGGTGCCGATGCAGCCACGCAGGGTGCCTCGGCGGTGCAACGAGACGAACGCGCCACCGTTGCCGTCGGGCAGGGCGTCGTCCGCCGGCGGGGCGTCCGGGCGGCCCAGCCACGAAGCGATGGTGCTACGCGCGAGGCCGAGCAGCGCGCGTTTCTCGGGTTCGGTGAGGGGGCAGGGCTTCATGGCGGGGACTCCCAGCTCAAGTTCGCGCGGGCGAACAACGCGAACCCCAGGCGCGCGGTCACGGGGCTCCAGAGCACGTGGGTCGGGGCCCCCACGAGGTCGCCCTCGGCCACGGACCCGAGCGTGCGGCTGTCGGCGCAGGTCTGCGCGTCGCGCGCGTCGCACAGCAGCCAGTAGCGACCCGCCTCGAGGTAGTCGGTCTTCTGCAGCGTGGGTGTCGTGTCGGGGTCGCGGAAGACCAGGTAGTCGGCGTCGTCCTGGCGCTCCTGGTAGGCGAGCAATCCCGGGCCCCCGGTCGGCGGCTCGACGCCGAGCCGGCCCAGCCGTCGCTGGGGCAGCACGACCCCGTTGATCTCGAGCCGCGGCCCGTCGTGCTTCACGCGATCGCCGGGCAGGCCCACGATGCGCGCCGCGCGCAGGCTGTCGGCCTGCCGGAAAACGACGAGGTCGCCACGCCCGGGCTGCACGCCGCGCCGGAAGAGCACGACCTCGCCCGCGCGGACCACCGGGTAGAGGTTGTCGTCGGCCGATACGTAGACCCCGGCTCGTTCGTGGAAGAGGCGCCAGCCGCCGAGGCCCATGGGGAGGACGAAGACGAGCAGCAGCGCGAGCAGCACGCTGGCGAGCGGTCGAACCCGGAGCGGCGGCTGGGAGAGCACGTTCCCGAGGTCGAGTTGGGCTCCCACCTGGTAGCACACCACGTACCACGCGTAGAGCAACGCGAGGTTCGGCAGGCGCGGGCCCGCCGAGGTCAGCCCGACGAGCACGATGTACGTGAGCACCAGCAACGGCAGCGCGACGAAGAATGCGCGCCACGTGGCTCGCAGATAGAGGTGCCCGAGCCCCGGTGCGAGGAGCGTCAGGAGCCGCGCCGTGCGCGCCACCGGCCTGTCAGCTTGCGATGCCATGGGTCCCATGCTATGCCTGCGGCCGCCATGGACGTCAACGGAAATGCACGGGATGGGCGCCTCTCGCCCTGGCTCGCGGTCGGCTTCTACGCCCTGCTCGGGGCGATCGGCGTCGGCTGGGCCCGGGCGTCGGGCGACGCCACGTTCTTGTCGGCCTCTCCCGACGGGCGGCACCTTCTCGTGGCCGTCGGCGCCGGTGCGCTCGCCGCGCTGCCCCTCATCGGGGCCGGCGCGCTGCTCGAGCGCCGCGTCCGTTCGCTGCGGGCGTTGGCTCGCGAGATCCGGGAGACCTTCGGCGTGCTCCGACACCGCGACGTCGTGGTCTACTCGTTGTCCTCGGCGGTGGGCGAGGAGTTGCTGTTCCGCGGGGCCGTGCTGCCCAGCCTGGGGCTGGCCGCCAGCGCGCTGCTCTTCGGCCTCGCCCATGGCTTCTTCCAGCGCCGCTACCGCGCGTGGAGCCTCTACGCCGCCGTGACAGGCGTGCTGCTCGGAGCGCTCACGTTGTGGACCGGGACGCTCGTGGCGGCTATCGTCTGTCACGCGACCGTGAACTACGCGAGCCTGTCGGACCTGATCCCCTCCGAGGCGCCCGCGCCCGGGGACTCCGGCAGCTCGAACCCGGAGGGCTGACATGGCCGACGACTGGAGAGACCGCCTGCAGTCCTTGAAGAAGGACCTGCCGAAGACCCCCCGCGTCGTCCCGAAGGCGGTCGTGGTCGAGAGGCCCGCGCCGCCTCCTCCGAAGGTCGCGCCCGAACAAGCCGTGCTCGACGACGAGGCGCTCTTCCAGTCCCAGATGTCCGGCGTCAGCCCGCTGGCGGCCGGTCCGGCCGTCGTGCCCCACGAGGGAGCGGCGCCCCGTCCGCGTCCGAGCGAGGCCGATGACGTGATGGGCGATCTGCGCCGCCTGGTGGCGGGCGACGATCCTTTCTGGTTCAGCGAGTCCGACGAGACGGTCGAGGCGGCCGTGCACGACATCGATCCGCGCGTCCTCAAGAAGTTGAAGGCCGGCGCGCTCGTGGTCGAGGCCCGGCTCGACCTGCACGGCCTGACGGCCCGCGAGGCGCGCCCCGTGATGGACGGCTTCATCGGGGCGTCGGTGGCCGCGGGACGGCGCGTGGTCTGTGTCGTCACGGGGCGGGGGCTGCACTCGAAGGACGGGGTGCCGGTGCTCAAGCAGCGCATCAAGACCTGGCTCACGCGTTCGCGACTGGCGTTGCACGTGCTGGCCTTCGTCTCGGCGCGGCCGCCCGATGGGGGGGTGGGCGCGGTCTACGTCCTCTTGCGGCGCGACAAGAGCGGCCGCGAGCGCCCCGAGCTCGTTCGCGATTAAGAAGAAACCGGGACCAGTTCGTCGAGGCCGAAGCGCTCCGCGTAGGCCTTCCAGACCCCACCGCACGATGCGTCGAAGCGACACTCCGCGCACGAGGCCGGCTTCGTCTTCTTGTGGGCGTCCTCCGACACGACCTGGGCCGCGACCCCCGAGAGATCGCTGAAGGCCAGGTGATCGGGAGCCAGGATGCACGGCGGGATGCCGGGGCGTGCGAGCACTTCGAGCGCCAGGCCCCGCGCCGTGCCTTCGTCGAGGGCGACCTTCAACGGGCCCGCCACGTCGGAGAGGCGCGGCCAGAGGTCGGGGCGGTCGAGCGCCCGGTACAGGGGGGTCAGCGCCGCGAAGGTCACGGTCGGACGCGAGCCGAAGCGGTCGGAGACGAAGCGCACGAAGTCGGGCAGGGCAGCGGCGTTCGCGGCGTGGATCACGTGGTTGATGTAGACGCGCAGCCGGTCTGACGCGAGCAGGTGATCGAGCCCGCGCAGGGTCCGGTCGAAGTCGCCGGCTCGGCCGCACGTGAGCGCATCGGACTCGGCGGCCAGGTGGCTGTGGAGCGACACGGTGGCCTGGGTGAGGCCCGCGTCGACGAGCCGCTTCGCGTAGTCGGGGTCGGACAGCCGCACGGCGTTGGTCACGACCTCGATGTCGGGGAAGCCCAGGCTCGCTGCCGTCCCGATGAGGCTCGGCAGGCTCGGGTCGAGGGTGGGCTCCCCGCCGCTGAACGAGAGGCGGCGCACCCCGGCCTGGTGCCAGCGGGCGAGGCGCTTGAGCCGCGACGCGTGGCCGTGGTCGATGTTCTCGGACGTGTCGTCGGAGGGGCAGAAGATGCACGCCTGATTGCAGCGCATGGTGAGGCGCAGCACCTTGAGGTCGCTCTCGCGGGCGGCCGCGATCTCGGGCTCGGTCCAGCGTCGGGTCTTCCGGTCGCCCGGCTTGCCGGTCAGCCCGGGCAGTCGCCGCGGCAGCGGGGCGAGGTCGCCCGTGCCGCGGGCTTCGGCCCATGCCGTCGGTATACCCTGGCAGGCGCGGCGGTAGGCGCACGCCGCGCAACGGGGACCGTGGGTGCGCCCCTCGCGCGAGGGCGGGGCTCGTCGAACGCGAAACGAGACCCGGGCTGCCGCGGTCGGCAACGTGGCAAACAGGCAGGGTGGCAGCCCGCCGTATTCCGGCAACCGCACGTCCAGGTGGGTCTCCTGCGCCAAGCGGCAGGCGACGTCCACGCGGGCCGCGAGGTCGGCCAGCGGCACCGGCCGCAGGCCGTGCTCTCCACGCAGCCCCCAGGTCGTGTCGGAGAGCACGAACGCGAGCGTCACCTTCGGCGCTGCGCAGCGTGCGGCCGACCGGACGTGGGCCACCTGCTGGACCGCGAGGCCGGGTTCGAGGACGCGCGGGTCCAGCAGGACCGCCGCGACCTCGAGCGAGAGCCCGGCCTCGAGCGCGCGGCGCAGCCCCGACTGCACGGCCTGGAACGCCCCCGCCGCGCCCGTCAGCAGCGCGCAGCCGACCGGATTCGAGGAAAGCAGTCGGCATCGGAGCTTCGTCACCCCTGCGTCGGCCAGCCGCGAGGCGACTCCCTCGCGGGCCAGCAGCGCGGCGTCGGCCTGGAGGTCGATGCTCCCGAAGCCGAGGAGGCGCGCGTCGGCCAGCACCGACGGCAGGCGCGGGTCCGTCAACGGTTCGAGGCCGTCGACCCGCAGCGTGGCGTGGGGGGGATCGCGCGGTGCGGGCACGTGAAGGGAATCGTCGATCGCCGCCATCAACGGGGCGTGGGGCTCGCGGAAGGGGTCGCGGAGCCTGGGCGTTCCGGCGAGGCGCAGCGAGACGGTTTCGAGGGGTCGCGTCGTTCGCATGCCTCGATGATAGGGAGCGCGGTGGAGTGGCGTCAACCCGTCATGGTGCGCCCCAACCGGCGTTCGTGGCGTGGCAGGGGTTTTCGATTGCAGGCCCGGGGGTGATTCCTTACTATGGGGAGCGCGCCACGCGTCCCCCTGCGGAGTGAGCTCATGCAGAAACGTTCTCTCTCAGAGCGTTACGACATTACCCAGACCCTTTTTCAGGACTCCGCCCATCGGGTCCTTGGCGCCACCGACCGATCGACGGGCGCTCACGCGCTGGTGATCCAGTTCGATGCGTCGATTCGGCCCGAAAAGAGCGTGCTCGACCGCATCCTCGAGGTCAACGCGCGCCTGGGTGGGCTGAAGAGCACTGCGGTCGGCGTCTTCACCGACCACGGGCTCGACGAACGTGGGCTCTACTTCGCCTACCCCGTGGGCGCCGACGCCAAGCTGCTCGACGCCGCGATCAAGCAGGTGAACGACGACGCGACCTGGCTCGCTGTCGCCTACCAACTGCTGCAGGCCATGAAGCTCGCCCACGGCGTGGGCATCTTCCACGGCGGCCTCTGTTCCCGCTTCGTCGCGGCCGAGGAGTTGCCGGAGGGCGGCTTCCGCCTGCGCGTCTGTGCGTTCGGGCTGGCCATGCTCTTCCCGGCCTTCGACCCCAAGGCCAAGGACGCACCCTACTTCGGCGACGTCAATTACCTGGCCCCGGAGCTTCTCAAGGGCGAGACCTTCGATCCGGCGTCCGACGTCTACTCGGTGGGCGTGCTGCTGTACGAAGCCATCGCGCGCAAGCAGCCCTTCAGCTCGCACAACCTCGAGACCATCGTGCGGCGGCAGATTCACGAGAAGCCGCTGCCCATGCACCTGATCAAGCCGCGCTTCCCGAACGTCAAGCAGATCGGGCCGTTCATCGAAAAGACGCTGGTCAAGGCCATCGACGGGCGCGCGGCCAACCTCCCCGATCTCGTGGAGCGCGTCCAGGCCCTGCGCACCGAGCTGCACCCTGGGCTCGCGCTCGAGGCCCTGGTGGCCGAGCAGGCGCTCGATCTGCGGGCGTCCGCGGCGTCCGAGTCCACTCCCGCCCCTGCGGCGGAGCCTGCGCCCAGGCCCGAGGTGAGGCGCTCCGAAGACGAAGGCAAGAAGACCCTGATCTTCACGGGTGTGAAGGTCGACGCGGCCGATCTCGCGCCGGCGCCGGCACGAACCGCCCCGGCAGAGGCCGCGACGGACAAGGTCGAAGGCGCGGGCGTCGAGCCCGGCCTCGAGGCACCCCGTCCCGGTTCGACCGTTGCGATGATGGAGGCCGTGGTCGGTCCCGAGCCGGCGGCCGTCGAGCCGACGCCCGTGCCCGAGGCGAAGCCCGAAGTGAAGCCCGA
>CAZBRS010000002.1:97677-125822 GCA_964494475.1 uncultured Myxococcales bacterium
GAAGCCCGAGGCGAAGCCCGAGGCCCGGCACGACAAGAAGCACGACAAGAAGGGCAAGAAGGGCGACAAGAAGGGCGACAAGAAGATCGACGTGGCGGCCGATAAGGCCGCCGAGAAGAAGCCCGAGGTCGCCCGCGGCGGCGCCGCGAACAAGCCGCGCGGGGGCGAGTTCGAAGGCGAAGAAGACGTCCGCAAGTGGTTCAGCACGTCGGCCGACGCGCTCTCCGAGAAGGAGTCCGAGCAGCAGGCGCGACCGCGGCAGAAGAGCGCGTGGGCATTCTACGCGGTGCTGGCCGGGCTGGTGGTCGTGGTCATCCTCGTGGGCTGGTCCCTCTCCCGGAGCGGCAGCGACGACGGCAACCCGCGTCCGACCGTCCAGGAGGCTGCGCGCGCCATGGTGACCGGAACGCAGGCTGTCCCCGCCGCTCCGGCGCCGGTCCGCCCGGTGGTCACACCCCCACCCCCGACCGAAGACGCGGTGGCCCTCGCGGCGAAGCAGGCGGCCGAGGCCGAGAAGGCGAAGGTCGAGACCGAGCGTCGCGCGCAGGCCGCCCGATTGAAGACCCAGGGCGAGGCCTCCCTGCGAACGGGCGCCTACGACGACGCGCAGAAGGCGTTCTCCGAGGCCCGGGCCCTCGATCCGAGCGACTCCGACATCGTGCGCTTGCTGGCCGCCGCCGAGATGGAGGCCGCCAAGGCCGAGGCCGCGGCGCAGAAGGCCAAGGCCGAGCAGGCTGCGGCGTTGGCGGCCAAGCCCGCGCCGGTCGCCGTGGCGGTCGCGCCGAAGCCCGCTCCCGCGCCCGTGCCCGTGCCCGTGCCCGCGCCGAAGCCGGCGCCTGCTCCGAAGCCCGCGCCCAAGGCCGTGGTCGCTCCGGTCGTCGCGCCCGCGCCTGCTCCGAAACCGGCGCCTGCTCCGAAGCCCGCGCCGGTGCCTGTCCCGACGCCCGCGCCGGTGGTGACGCCCGCGCCGGTGGCGCCCGCGCCCGCGCCCGTCGTGAAGCCCGAGCCGCCCAAGCCCGCGCCCGTCCCCGCGCCGGCGCCCGCTCCCGCCCCGAAGCCCGAGGTCAAGGCCGAGCCCAAGGTGGCCGCGGCCGGCGACATCGACAAGGCCAAGAAGCTGACCCAGGAGGGTATGGCGGCCTTCAAGGAGAAAGACTACAAGACCGCGCTCACGAAGTTCGAAGAGGCCCAGGCGAACGATCCCGGCGGCGAGGTGAAGCCCCTGAAGAACTACATCGCGCTCACCCGCAAGAAGCTGGCCGAGTAATCCCCCCCCGTGATTCGGCTCGTCACCGATCCCGACGTCCTCCGCGCGCACGCCGTTGACGCTTCCGGTCTGGCTGGTGCGCCCGAGGCCCTCGTGCGCGCCACGTGCGAGGCCGACGTGCAGGAGTGCCTCCGTGAGGTGGTCGCGCGGGGCACGACCGTCACGCCCATCGGCCTGCAGAGCGCCACGACCGGCGCGGCCACGGCCCCCGCGGGTTGGCTCCTGTCGCTCGCGTCCATGGCCCGCGTGCTCGACGTCGATCGCGGGGGGCGAACGGCGGTCTGCGAAGCCGGCGCGGTGCTGGCCGATCTGAAGCGCGCGGTCGACGCCGAGGGGTTGCACTACCCGCCGGATCCGACCTCGGAGGCCGAGTGCAGCCTGGGTGGCACGCTCGCCACCAACGCCACCGGGGCCCGCACCCTCCGCTATGGAGCCACGCGGGCCTGGGTGCGCGAGGTGCGCGTGGTGCACGCCGATGGCCGCGTGGCCGACTACGCGCGTCGCGAGGTCCTGAAGGACAACGCGGGCTACCACCCGTTCTTGCAGCCCATCGATCTCTTCATCGGCTCCGAGGGCACGCTCGGCGTGATCACGCGCGCCGTGTTGCGCCTGGCGCCCAAGCCCGCCGGCGTGGCCGGGCTGCTGACCTGCTTCGCCGACGTCGCGGCTGCCGTCGACGCTGCCGTGGCGCTCCGGCGGCACGCCACGCTCGAGCCTCGCTGCATCGAGCTGCTCGACGGCTGGGCGTTGAGCGTGGTTCGCTCCGCAGGTCCCCGCTTCCCGCTGCCCGCCGACGCCGGGGCCGCCCTGTACCTGGAGGAGGAGACCCCGGGCGAGCTCACGCCCGCGCGGTTGGCGGCGTGGCAGGACTTCCTGGCCAAGGCGCGCGCGCGGGTCGACACCACGATCGTGGTCGAGGACGCCGCCGGCATCGCCGAACTTCGACGTCTGAGGCATGCCGTACCGACGCGCTTCAACGACCTGGCGGCGCCGTACGTGGCCGCCGGCGGGCGCAAGGTGGCCATGGACTGGGCCGTGCCCGTCGAGCGCCTCGCCGAGATGCTCCGACTGACCCGCGAGCGCGTCGAGGCCGCCGGCGTCGCGACCTGGACGACGTACGGCCACGTGGGCAGCGGCCACCCGCACGTGAACCTGCTGGCCACCGACGACGCCCAGACCAGCCGCTGGAGCGAGCTGACGCGCTCGATCACCCGCGAGGCCGTGGCCCGCGGCGGGACCGTGGCCGCCGAGCACGGCATCGGAAAGACCAAGCGCGAGCTGCTGGCCGATCTGCACCCGGCCTGGGTGATCCGCGCCATGCGTGCGGTGAAGCGCGAGCTGGATCCCAAGGGGCTGCTGGCGCCGGGCAACTTGTTCGATGCGTCGATCGCCGAGCCTGTCAGGTAGCGCGTGCTGGCACCGGCGGGTTGAAGTAGCCGTGCCGGAGCGCGGGGAAGCGCTCCTTCAGGCGCGCCAGCTCGTTCACGAGGCCCACGGGCTCGCCGGCGTCGGGGGGCATGGTGGTCAGGTACACCTCGGGGTCGATGTTCAGGTTCCGCCACTGGATCATGTCGAGGTGCGTGCGCTCGAGCAGCGCCTCGAGCGCCTCGACCTCCGCCGGCCGGTCGGTGAAGCCGGGGAAGGTGAAGTAGTTCAGCGACACGAAGCCTCCGGCCGCCTTGGCCACGTCGATCGAGCGGAGCACGTCGTCGAAGGTGTAGCCCCGGGGGCGGAAGTAGGCGTCGTACGCCGCCGGGCGCACGCTGTTGAGGCTGACGCGCAGGCTCGAGAGGCCCACCTCGAAGAGGCGCTTCACCGCGTCGGGGCGGCTCGAGTTCGAGTTGAGGTTCACCGTGACCGTACGGTTCGTCTGCCGGACGAGCGCCACGGCGTCCGTGAGCAGCGCGGCGTTCACCAGCGGTTCGCCCTCGCAGCCCTGGCCGAAGCTCGCGACCGCGTCTTTCACGTGGCTCGCGTGCAGCAGCGTCACCTCGGCGACCTCGTCGGCGGTGGGCACGAAGGCGATGCGGTCGTGGCTGGCGGTGACGCCGGCGTCGTCCTGCTCGGAGATGCAGCCCAGGCACCGCGAGTTGCACGCCCGCGCGGTGGGCAGCGGGGCCTCCCAGCGCCCCAGGAAGAAATTCTGCGCGGCCCGGCACGAGTAGGTGAGGGCGCAGTGCGACAGGTGGCGGATCAGGCGGTTCTTCGGGCGCTCGGCCAAGAGGACCGTGACGCGGTGCTGGATGGTCTGGGGGTCGAAGCGCCAGGGGTCTTGCCGCCCCTCGGGATCGATGCGCACGCCGCACGTGACGTACTCGCCGTCGGCGAAGCCCAGCGGGGCGTAGGCGAACAGGGGCAGTTTGGGCGCGCCCTCGAGCGTGGAATAGGCCGGGTGGACCAGGCGGACCCAGGCCGGGGCCAGGAAGGCGGCGGCGGCCAGGCGCGCGCCCTGCGGCTTCGTGCGGGGCGGGCGGCCCCGCGCGGAGTGGATGACCGAGGGGTGTCCGTTGTCGTCGAGGCCCACGGCGGCGCGACCCGGCAGGAAGAACAGGTCGCTGCCCCGCGGCAGGCGACAGAGCTCGTCGGGCCTGGGCGCCCGGTGGGTCACGCCGTCGAAGACGGCCAGCCGGTAGCGCTCGTCGACGTGCAGGTTGCCCTGCTCGTCGGCCACCACCGCAGCGGCCGCGGACGGGGCCGGGCGACGTTGCGGCCGAGCCTGTCGGCTCATGGCGTGCTCAGGCGCCGGAGCGCCCGGTGGCCGATGTCGGTGCGGCAGAATCCGCCCAGGAAGCCGAGGCCCCCGATGCGTGCGTAGACCCGAGCGATGGCCTGGGGCAGGTCGGCGCCCAGCGCCGTGACGCCCAGCACCCGCCCGCCCGAATTGACCACGCGATCTCCCTCGCGGCGCGTGCCGGCGTGGAAGACCAGCCCGTCGGGGAAGGGTTCGTCGAGCCCATGGATTTCGTGGCCCGTGGACAGCGCCTCGGGATAGCCCGCCGAGGCGAGCACGACGCAGACGGAGGGGCGGGGGTCCCACTCGGGCTGGCCCTCGGGCAACGCCCCGTCGGCGCACGCCACCAGCCAGGGCAACAGGTCGGAGCGCAGGCGCGCCAGCAACGGCTGGGTCTCGGGGTCGCCCAGGCGCACGTTGTACTCGAGCACGTAGGGGGCGCCGTCGACGATCATGAGGCCCGCGTAAAGGAAGCCGCGGAAGTCGATGCCGTCGGCGGCCAGTCCGGCCAGGGATCGATCGAGCACCTCGCGCTGGATGCGCTCCCAGAGCTCGGGGGTGACGACCGGGGCGGGTGAGTAGGCCCCCATTCCCCCGGTGTTGGGGCCACGGTCGCCGTTGTCGCGCGCCTTGTGATCCTGCGCCGTGGGCAGGGCGATCACGCGCCGTCCGTCGGTGAGCACGATCACGCTCACCTCCTCGCCGGCCAGGAACTGCTCGACCACGACGCGTCCGCCCGCCTCGCCGAAGCGCCCGGATTGCATCACGGACTTCACCCAGGCCTCGGCGGCGCCCGCGTTGGGGCAGATTTCGACGCCCTTGCCGGCGGCCAGCCCGTCGGCCTTCAGGACCAGCGGGTAGGTGGCGTCCACCAGGTACTCGAGCGCGACGGTCGGGTCGTCGAAGGTGCGGGACTCGGCCGTGGGGATGCCGTGGCGCAGCATGAAGTCCTTCGAGTACGCCTTGCTGGACTCGAGGCGCGCGCCGGCGCGCCCCGGACCGACCACCCGCCGACCTTCGGCGCGCAGGGCATCGGCCAGCCCCGCCGCCAGGGGTGCTTCGGGGCCGACGACCGTGAGGTCGATGGCGGCGGACTTCACGAACGCCACCAGCCCCGCGACGTCGGTGGGCGACAGGTCGACCGCCTCGCACAGCGTGGCCTGGCCGGCGTTCGGCCTGGTGGCCCAGAGTCGCCGGAGGGCCGGGCTCGCGCGCAACTTCCAGCAGAGCGCGTGCTCGCGCCCGCCGTTGCCGACGACCAGGACGTTCATGGTGGCCTCCGAGGGTCAGAGATGGCGGAAGTGCCGCACGTCGGTGAAGACCATGGTCAGGCCGCGCAGGTTGGCGGCGGCGATGGACTCCTCGTCGCGGATGGAGCCGCCGGGTTGGACCAGGGCGGTGATGCCCGCCTCGGCAGCGCGCTCGACGCTGTCCTTGAACGGGAAGAAGGCGTCGGAGGCCAGCACCGAGCCGGTCGTGGGGCGACTCGCCTTCCGGAGCGCGAGCTCGACCGAGTCGACCCGGCTCATCTGGCCGGCTCCCACGCCGAGCAGCCCGCGGCCGTCGGCCAGGACGATCGCGTTCGACTTCACGTGCTTGCAGACCGTCCACGCGAAGGTCAGGCGGCGCCACTCCTCGTCGCTCGGCGCGCGCGCGGTCACCACGCGGGCGCTCCGCACCTGCTCGCCGGAGGCATCGGGGGTCTGGACGAGCAACCCCCCGCCCACCTGCCGGAACACGAAGGGCGGCAGCCGGCCCCAATCGCGCCACGTGACCACGCGCAGGTTCTTCTTCTTCGCCAGGGCGGCCAGGGCGTCGGCCGTGAAGGATCGGGCCACCACGACCTCAAGAAAGATCTCGCCGAGCCGAGCCGCCAGGGGGCCGTCGACCTCGCCGTTCAGCGCCACGATGCCCCCGAACGCGCTCTGGGGGTCGGTCTCCAGCGCCATCTCCCAGGCCTCGGCCAGGCTGGTCGCTGCCGACGCGGCGCCGCACGGGTTCGTGTGCTTCACGATCACGCAGGCGGGCGCCTCGAGTTCGGCCGAGAGGGCCACGGCGGCCTCGAGATCGACGAGGTTGTTGTACGAGACCGTCTTGCCCTGGTGGACCGTGGCCTTGAACCAGCCCGCAGGCTCGGGGCCCACCCGACGGTAGAGCGCGGCCTTCTGGTGGGGGTTCTCACCGTACCGCATGGTCTCGGAGCGCTCGTAGGCAAGGGTGAGCGCGGCGGGCAGGTCGGCGTCGTCGCCGTCGAGCCGCGCGCACAGGAACGAGGCGATGGCGCGGTCGTAGTCGGCCGTGCGCTGGAAGGCCTTCACGGCCAGGCGAAGCCGGGTGGCCTCGGAGAGCACCCCGCCGTTGCCCTCGAGCTCGTCGGCCAGCGCGGGGTAGTCGACCGGATCGGTGACCACGGCCACGCAGCCGTGGTTCTTCGCCGCGGCGCGGATCATGGTGGGGCCGCCCACGTCGATGTTCTCGATGGCCTCGTCGAGGGTGACGCCAGGACGGGCCGTCACGGCCTCGAAGCGGTAGAGGTTGACGACCACGAGCTCGATACCCGTGATTCCGTTGGCCTGCATGGCCGCGACGTGGCCCGCGTTCGAGCGGTCGGCCAGGATGCCCCCATGGATGTGCGGGTGGAGCGTCTTCACGCGTCCGTCCATCATCTCGGGGGCGCCCGTCACGTCGGCGACGTCGAGCACGGTGAGCCCCCCCTCGCGCAAGGCGCGTGCGGTGCCCCCCGTGGAGACGAGCTCGACGCCGAGGCGGGCCAGGCGCGTGGCGAAGTCGACCAGTCCGGTCTTGTCCGTGACGCTGAGCAGGGCACGGCGAATGGGAAGGTTCATGGGATTCCTCTCGATCCGTGGGTCAACTGGTGCCGAGGCGCTCGGCCCGCTGGGCCGTGTTGCGCCCCGCCTCCTTGGCACGATACAGGGCCTTGTCGGCGGCGTCGACCAATTCGGAGAAGGACGAGGCCGTGAGCGGATAGGCGGCCACCCCGAGGCTCACGGTGATGCGCCCGTTCGGCTGGTGGGCGCCGAATTCGAACGGCCAGTTTTCGATCCGCCGGCGCACCTTGGTCGCGACGGTCATGGCCTGCTCCAGGTCGCAGTGCACGAGCAGGATCGCGAACTCCTCGCCGCCGTACCGTGACACGACGTCGGTGCCGCGCACGCAGGTGGTCAGCACGTGGGCCACGTTACGGAGCACCTGGTCGCCCGCCGCGTGACCGTTGCGCTCGTTGTACAGCTTGAAGTGATCGAGATCGATCTTCAGGAGGCCCAGTGACGTGCCGGAGCGCTGGGCCAGGCGCAGTTCGCGCTCCACGGCCTCCTTGAAGAAGCGGTAGTTCGCGAGCCCCGTGAGGCCGTCGGAGCGCGATAGCGCCTCGATTCGCTCGAGAGATTGCTCGAGCTCGCGCGTTCGATCGGCCACCAGCTGATTCAGGTGCTCGGTGTGGCGGGTGAGCTCGGTGCCCATCCACGAGAAGGAGGCCACCAGTTGCTGGAACTCGGCCGGGAAGCGCTCCTCGGGCAGGTACTGGAAGCGCAGCTTGCCGGCCTCCTCGGAGGCCTCGGTGAGCACGCGGATGGGCTCGACCACGTTCCGGGACAGGGCCAGGTACACGACGCCGCTGGTCACGAACAGCGTGACCAGCAGCATGACGATCAGGCGTACGTTCAGGTTGCGCATGGCCTGGCGGAGCGGCGCCGCCGAGAACGCCGAGATCAGCGTGCCCCAACGAAGACCGGAGAGGATGGGCAGCGCGACCTCGACGCGCTCGTGACCGTGCTGGCGCGTCGCGAAGAAGATGCGGTGCATGGGCTCGGTCGATTGCACGGCCTCGCGGTAGAACTGGCCCTCGAGCGCCTGCAGATAGCGACGGTTGTCGCTGTGCGAGAGCACGTGACCCGTGTGGTCGAGGACGGCCACGTACTCGAGGTCGAGCACGCGGTCGCCGGCGCGCATGAGCGCTCCCACGTAGTTGTCGAGCTGCTCGTATTCGGCGTTGGCGATGGCGATGGCGCAGGGGGCGGAGAGGGCCTGCTGAAGGGCCAGTCCGCGCGCGATGGTCTCCTCGAACAGGTGGCGCTCGATGAGGCTGTGCAGCAGGACCCAGAGCACCGCGAACACGGCCACGTTGGTGACGAGCAGGCTCAACAGGATGCGCGTCTTGATCCTCACGGCAGCGCCTCCTCCTCGGCCAGGAGCCCCTCGATCTCGTCGTAGTCTCGAGGGTTTCCGGGGCGCCAGCCGTTCGCCCGGGGGATCTTGGGGAGCACGGCGCGTCCCTCGCGCGTGCGGCTGCTCAAGGACAGGAGGATCTCGGTGACGCGCGCGGCCACGTCGTCGGGCAGCGACGGGGTCGCGCAGATGGCGTCGGTGGGGATGGCGCCCGTCTTCAAGAGGATACGAGCGCCCCGCAGATCGACCTTCTGCCGGCGCAGCGCGGCCAGGGTGCTGGAGGACACCGCCGCCACGTCGACCTCGCGGGCCAGCAGGAGCTCGAGGGCGCGGATGTGGTCACCGCTGAAGACGATCTCGGAGAAGGTCTGCTCGGGTGGGAAGCCGTGGCGGCGCAGCTCGCGGCGCGGGAGCAGGTACCCGGAGGCCGACTCGCGATCGACGTAGGCCAATCGCCGGCCACGCAGTTGCTCGAGGGTCGTGATGCCGGAGTCGCTGAGCACCACCAGGTACCCGGTATAGAAGTCGACGCCCTGCCACACGTCCGTGACGAGCAGGCGCAGGCGCGGATCGCTCTTGCGGGCCTTCACGTACAGCAACGAGGTCAGGTAGGCGAGATCGAGCGCGCCTTGCTGGAGCAACGAGAGCATGTCGGCGTAGGTTTCGGGGATCACGATCTCGATGGGCACGCCGAGGCGAAGGCTCACGTGGGCGACGACGGGCTCGAAGGCGCTCCGCAACACGCCGGCCGTCAGGTACGGGCTGAAGCCGAAGCGCAGGGGTCTCTCGCACGTGGTCGCGAAGGGCTCGTCCGGACTCCCCGGGGCCTCCGAGGGCGCCTCGGCGGCTGCAGGAGCCGCGACCAGGAGCCAGACCAGGACGAACAGCGCGCTTCGCATGCCACCCCTACGGCACGTCGAGACCGACGAGCAGCACGTTGTCGAGGTACCACCCGGCGAGCGACGACGTGGTGTCGCCCGCGATTCGAAACGCGAGCCGCGCTTCGGCGACGCCTGCCAGCCACGGCGTGAGGTCGACCGTCGCGATCTCGGGGCCGACGGCGACCTGCTCCGCGACGAGGTCGCGGCTCCAGGCTTCGGTCCAGTCTTCTCCGCCATTCGCCGACACGCGCAGCGACAGCGTGAGGGTCGTCGCCTCGGTCGTCACGAGCGCGTGCGCGAAGTCGAGCTGGATCGACGAGCCGGCGGCGGCCGATGCATCGATCACGGGGGACACCAACTCCTCGACGAAGTCGTCGACGATCGGCGCCGGTCCGAACAGGGCCGCGCCCGTATCGCCGAGGGGGCTCTGGAACACCAGCCCCCAGTGCTTCACGAGGTTGGTGGGTCCGCCGAACGCGATGGTCCAGCCGCCGTCGGAGAGGTTCGAGAGGTCGTCGAAGGCCTCGTGGAAAAGCAGCGACGCGCCCTCGTAGTCGACGACGACCGTGAACTCGAGGCGCGTCGTGAAGAGGCCGTCGCTCACCACCACGCCGATCCCGTAGGTGCCCCAATCGGCGGGCCCGGGGTTCGCGCGGAGGCGCGCGGCGTTCGGTCCCAGGGGCTCGAGCGCGAGGAACGGAAGGGCCTCGAGCAGCTGGAACGTCAGGGCGTCGCCGTCGGCGTCGGAGGCGTGCAGGACGATGTCGCGCACCTGGCCGATGGGCGCCGCCTGGGGAGCCACGGGCGTGACCGTCGGGGGCGAGCCGCGCAGGACGCGCACCGTGTCGATTTGCCATCGGGACAGGGGTTGCGTGCTCTTGCCGGCCAGCGTGAACGCCACGCGGGCCGTGGGCGACGCGGCGAGCTCTGCCGCCACGGGCACCACGACGGGCTCGGGGCCGAGGTCGGCGCCGCCCTTGACGTCGCGCGTCCACACCGGGCTCCAGCTCTCTCCGCCGTCGGCCGAGGCCTTGGCCGAGAGGGTGCCCTCGAACACGCCCGAGAGGTCGAGGAGATGGGTGAACACGAGCTGCACCTGCCCGTCGGTCGCGCTGCTCGCGTCGAAGAGGGGCGAGAGGAGGGTCTCGGCGAAGTTCGACACCGCGGGATACCCGTCGAACTCGGCCGCCGGGCTGCCGTTGATGGCGCCGACCGGTGTCAGTTGCCAGTGCGCGGCGCTGCCCGCGTCGATCTGGGTCGCCCAACCGAGCAGGGGCAGCGACGAACCGGGGTCGAAGTTCTCGGCCAGCAGGATCTGCGCGCCCGTGACCGACAACACGAACGTGCGCTCCACCTCGAACTGCCCGTCGGAGACGACCAGCGTGACCGCGTGCTCGCCGATCTCCGACACGCTCGGCTCGAGCACGATGGCGAACAGGTCGCCGGTGCGCTCGGCCACGTGGGCCCAGTCGCCCGTGGGGCCGAGCAACGTGGCGGAGAGCGGCGCGCCTTCGGGATCGTTCGCTGTGAACAGGATCTCGGTCAGGTCGCCCACGACGATCGTCTGGTCGCCGATGGTGTCGACCACCGGAGGCTTGCCCGTGAGCACCCGCACGTCGTCCACGTGCCAACCGAGGAGGTCGTACGACGTCTGGCCGCTGACCGTGAAGGAGACGCGCGCGTTGGCCGCGCCGGCCAGCAAGGAGCTGACGTCGACGCTGGTCCGCTCGGCCGCCGTGCCCGTCTTCTTGTAGGTGGCGCTCCACACCGTGGTCCAGGTGTCGCCGTCGTCGCTGGAGACCTCGGCGGTGCACGTGGTCTCGGTCGTGGCCGCGGTGTAGGCATCGAAGAAGGCGCTCCACGCGAACGTCAACTCGACACCCTCGGGCGCGGCGAGGCGTGGCGATCTCACGCGGTGCGTGTAGGTCTGCACCACGGGCGTGTCGTCGAACATCAGGTGGTCGTCGAAGGGGCCCTTGGCACCCGTGAGCTCCCAGTTGGTGCCGGGGCCGCCCGCCTGGTTCCGGCCCGTCCAGCCGAGCAACCCCAGGGTCGGGGCGCCTCCGAACGCCTGCAGGTACGGCAGGGGCGTGCTGCACTCGGGGTCGAAAACGTGCGTGCAGGCGTGCCCGTCGTCGCACGCGTCGAGCGTGCAGGGCGTGTCGTCGTCGCAGTCGTCGTCGACGTTGCAGCAACCGGGCACGGGCTCGTGGGTGCACGTTCCGCCGCCGCACGCGTCGAGCGTGCAGTCGTCGCCGTCGACGCAGTCGGCCGGGATCACGCAGCATTCGGGCACGCGGGCCGTCAGGCACCGGCCGTCGACGCACGCCGCCGCGAGGCACGCCTCGGGGGTGGGGCAGTCGGCGTCGGTCGTGCAGGGCGGGGGAGCGCACGTGGTCTCGACGCGTACGTCGTCGAGGTAGATCCCCTCCGCCAGCCCGGTGGTGCCGTTGGGGTCCTCGTAGCGGATCTCGAGGCGCACGCTCTGTCCCTGGAACGTCGACAGGTCGACCTCCTGGTACAGCCAGCGCCGGTAGTCGCCCGGCTCCAGGTGCTGCAGATCCCACACGGTCAGCGGCCCGTCGTCCGCCAGCACCCGCACGCGCAACGGACTGACCTCGGGCTCGGGCTCGAGGTCGATGAAGATCGAGAACGCGAGGCGGGACTCGGCCGCCCCCGGCAGCGCGAGGGGAGGGCAGGTGGCGGTCGCGATCCACGGCACCTCGGGAGCGGGAGAACCGACGGCGGGCGTGGCCGGGGGGCCCAGGAAGAGGCTGGCCGGACCCGAGTCGCCGTGGCGCGCTTCGGACAGGCGCCACCCGGCCGGGGATAGAGCGAACGGCGAGGCGCCCTGCTGATCGAAGTCGGCCGCGAGCAACGAGGGCGCGCAGCACTCCGGCGTGGGGACGGGCAGGTACGTGCAGGCGCCGGTCAGGCACTCCGCCGTCGTACAGGCGTCGGCGTCGTCGCAGTCGGTCGCGGTCGTGCACCCGGCGGGCTTGTGAACGCAAGCGGCAGCCAGGCAGAGGTCGAGCGTGGCGCCCAGGTGGTCGTCGCAATCGCCGTTGGTCAGGCAGCACGCGTCGACCTGGTCGTGCGTGCAGATGCCCCCGGCGCCCGTGCAGCCGTCGTCGGTGCAGGGGTTGGCGTCGTCGCAGTCGGTGGCGTCGAGACAGCAGTGCGCCCGCCACGCGTGGGCGCAGTCGCCGGCCACCACCGGACAGGTGTCGACGGTGCACGCGTTGGCGTCGTCGCACTCGGCGTCGGCGGCGCAGCAGCTCGCCCTCGGCAACGAGAGGCAAAGGCCGCCCACGCAGCGCGAGGGCGTACACGCGTCGAAGTAGGGGCAGTCGGGGTCGTCCTGGCAGGGCGCTGGCGCGCACGAGGTCGTGACGCGCACGCCGTCGAGGTAGACGCCCTCGCCCGTCAGGGTCGCGGCGTCGTCGGCCTCGAACCTGAACTCGAGCTGGACGGCCTGGCCGGCGTAGGCCGTGAGATCGACCTGCTGGAGCGCCCAGTCGCTCGCAGGCCCGGCGTCGTCGGCCTCGTCCCAGACGAGGAGGGAGCCGAGGTCGGTGCGCAGGAGCACCGAGAGCCGGGCTTCGGCGGGTTCGGCCTCGACATCGGTCCACAGGGCGAACGAGAGGGTGAGCGAAGAGTTGGCCGGCAGGAAGATCGTGTCGCTGACGACGCGGGCCCAGGTGGCGGCCCCGTGCCCGCCGTCCTGGCTCTCCGGGCCTCCATGGTGCAGCGCGAAGGGGGAGCTGTCGGCGCGCGCCTCGGAGAGCCGCCAGGGCTCACCGGGTGCGCTCGAGAGCAGCGAGAAGGGGCCGGCAGTCCCGTCGTCGAAGGTGACCTCGAACAGCACCGGCTGGCAGCAGGCTTCGGTCGCGACCGGAAGCCACGTGCACGTACCCTCGTGGCAGGCGTCGGAGGTGCACGGGTCGTCGTCGGCGCAGTCCGGGGTGACGGCGCACGCGAGGGGTCGGTGCAGGCATCCGCTGGCGGCGCAGGTGTCGACGGTGAGCGCGTCGTCGTCGTCGCAGTCGAGGTTCAACGAGCAGCAACCGACCTGGTCGTCGTGCGTGCAGGCCAGCCCGGCCCCCGGACAGCTGTCGGTCGTGCAGGGATCGGCGTCGTCGCAGTCGGTGTCGGCCAGGCAGCAACCGGGCGTCCACACCCGGTGACAGGTGTTGGCGTCGTCGCAGGTGTCGACGGTGCAAGGGTTGTCGTCGTCGCATCCTCCTTCGCCGACGCGTCGCAGGACAAGGTCGGGCTCACAGCAGTCGGCCACCTCGGCGTGCTGGCAGAACCCGGCCACGCAGGCGTCGGCGGTGCAGGGGCCGCCGTCGTCACACTCGAACGCGTAGGAACAGGGCGTGCTCTTCGGCGCGTAGTCGCACTGGCCGATGGACAGGCAGCGCTCGTCGGTGGCGACCAGCCGATCGTCGCAGTCGGCGTCGACCTCGCACGCGCGCACCGTGCACGACGAGGTCACCGTCAGGTTGTCGACGTACACGCCCTCGCCCTGGTTGGAGGTGTCGTCGATGGTGTCGAAGCGGATCTCGAGGTCGCCCGACTGGCCCGCGAACGCCGAGAGATCGATCTCGTAGGGGGTCCAGGCCTGCGTGGTGGCGAGGAGCGTCTTGTCCCAGAGCAGGTAGCGCGCTTCTTCTTGTACCAGCGTGAAGGTCAGCGTGTCGAAGTCGGTGGTGGCCTCGGTGTCGAAGAACGCGTCGAAGCGGAGCGTGATCGTCGAGCCCGCCGGCTCGAGCGCGAGGGGCAGCGTGGCGGTGCCCCACGAGGCGGCGCCGCTGTCGTAGTCGAGGTGGATGGGGTCGCTGCTGTCGCCGTAGTAGAGCGCCGGCGTGGGGGCCGACGACGCCCCCGCGGCTCCGAACACGTGCCAGCCGACCACGGGGTTCGAGTTCTGCAGCACGAGGCCCCCGGCCGAGCCGTCGTCGAAGGCCAGCTCGGCCAGGGTGGAAACGCAGCACCCCGTGATGCCGGTGGGCTGGCGGACGCAGGTGCCCTCGACGCACACGTCGTTCGTGCAGATCGGGTCGCCGTCGTCGCAGTCGAGGTCGGCCTCGCAGCAGGCGTTCATCAGCACGCATCCGCCCTCGACGCAGGTGTCGTGCGTGCACGCGTCGCCGTCGTCGCAGTCGGCGTCGACGTGGCAGCAGCCGGCGGCGCCCGACGGGTGGTGCTGGCAGAGCCCGTCGAGGCACGAGTCGGTCGTACACGCGTCGACATCGGAGCAGTCGGCGTCGCTGTTGCAGCACTCCGGATCGGTCGAGGCCTGCCAGCGACAGGTGTCGCCGTCGCACAGGTCGAGCGTGCACGCGTCGCCGTCGCGGCAGTCGAGGGCGCTCAGGCAGCACCCGTCGGCGTACGAGAAGGCGCACGAGCCCCCCTCGGGGTCGCAGGACTCGGCCGTGCAGGGCAGGCCATCGGAGCAGTCGGCCGCGCCGGCGCACGTGGGCGGGGTGCAGATCGACGAGACGACCACGTCGTCGAGGTAGATGCCGCCGAAGTCGTTCTCGTCACCCGACACGGAGTCGAACGCGAACTCGAGCCGGAGGTCGGCGCCAGCCAGCGCCGAGAGATTGACGGTGACCGGATGCCACGCCTTGTCGAGGAGATCGGCGCGCTTCTCGAAGAGCGGCAGCCGGCGGCCGCCGGTCAACGCCGAGACGCCGAAGAGATCGGTCGCGTCGCCGGGCTCGACGTCGAGCCAGATCCAGAACGTCAGCTCGGCCAGGCGGTTTCCGGGGAGCGCGACCGGCGGGGTCAGGGCGCGCGCGGCCACGCGCTTGCCGTTGTCGTAGTTGCCCGCTTCGGGTACGCCGAAGTGCAGGCTCAGGCCGGGCGAGTGGTACTTGAGCGACGAGGCGTGCCAGGTCCCGGGGGTCGGCGACGACGCCCCGAAGAGCTCGAGGGTCAGTTCGTCGAGGCCCTCGTCGAAGTCGAGCTCTTGCAGGATCTGGGCCGAGCCGGCCGCGCAACAGCCCGGTACCGACGCGTGACGGCAACCCTCGCCGGGGACGCACGCGTCGTCGGTGCAGGGGTTCGCGTCGTCGCAGTCGAGCGGGTCGTGCACGCAAGCGTTGGTGTCGCAGCGGTCGGTGGTGCACGCGTCGTGGTCGTCGCAGTCGGCGTCGGCGCAGCACGCCCCCGGGCACTCGGGCTCGAGGTCGGACCGGGCCTCGGCCAGGTCGGCCGCGTCGAGCCCGTCGAGCAGCTGTTCGGGCGCGGCGTCGCGAGCGTCGTCGGGCGTCGTGTCGCCGCCGCCGTCGCCGCACGCGGTCAGCGCGAACAGCAGCAACGCGCCCGCGATCGACGCGCCTTGCAGGCACTTCATGAAGACCTCCTACCGGCTACTTGCACTGGAGCGTGCCGAACCAGAGGTTGGCGCTGTCGCCGCGGCCCCAGGTGGCGAGCGGCCACAGGGAGGCCCGGTCGACGGCGAGGCCCAGGGTGCCCGCGAACGTGCCCTCGTCGAAGACGGCCTGCTTGGTCCAGGCGGAGGCCTCGAGCGGGCGAGTCCAATAATCGACAGAAGACAGGGCGCCGGATTGGCGGGTCAGCACGTGCAGCGTGTCGAGCGCGTCGATCTCGATCTGGGCGCTGATGCCGTTGCTGGTCTTGACCGGGTCGACGAGGGCGCCCGTCCAGACGGACGGGTTCTCGAACGCGGCCCACGCCCAGCGCAGCTTGCCCGACCCGTTCTGGTAGGCCACGTGGTACCCGCCGGCGCCGAGCGCGAGCGCGATGTGGGCGCCGGTGGTGCCCGTCGTCTCGATCTTGCGGGTCGTCCAGACTCCGGCGTCGCGAATGGCCAGGACCGCGTCGGCGCTGGAGTCGCGATAGAACGCGATGACGGGCGTGACGCCGTCTCGCAGCCGGATTGAGCTGTAGGTGCCCGACTTGTTCAACGCCGAGCCGTCGACCACCTCGGTGCTCCAGCCGGTCGCGCCGAGCCAGGCGTGAACGAGGTTCGGTTGGTCGGCCAGCAAGGCCAGATCCTGGTACGAGACGTGGGGCACCCCGAAGGCATCGACGGCGATGGAGACGGAGGCGCAGGTGTCGTTGATCGGGCCGACCACCGAGGTGGTCACGGTCGTGCTGCCCGCCGGCCGGTAGGCGTAGACGAGCTGGTTCAGCGTGGCGTCGCGATAGGCGGCGTGCAGGCCGTTCCAGGGGTCGACGGTCAGCGCGATGAGCAGCCCGCGGTCGGCCGTGCTGTCGAGGGTGGCCTGGGTCCACGCGCCGCTCGCTCCCGCCTTCGGGCGCGTCGCCGTGACCGCCCACCTCTTGCTGGCGTTGTACATGGCCACGAGGTAGCTCTGATCCCAGGCCTGGCCCACGTCACCGGACAGGCTCCCGAGCGCCGCCGCGGCCTCCTTGGTGGTCGACTCGCTCGCGTACTCGTCGACGAAGCCGTTGCAGTCGTTGTCGAGGTCGTCGCAGCTCTCGCGCCGGTTCGGCGAGATGCGGTCGTCGGTGTCGTCGCAGTCGGCGCCGTAGGTCGCCCGCGAGGCCACGCCGTCGCCGTCGCTGTCGATGCCGTCGACGCCGTCGCAGTTCTCGTCTTCGCTCCACGAGTAGTCGTCGCAGTCTCGGGCTGCGTACACGAGCTGTCCGTCGGTCGAGTGGTAGAAGACGATGCCGTAGTTCTTCAGGGGCGTGCCGGGCGCTACGATGAGATCCGGCCTCCAGGCGGCCTGCAGGCGCCCCTGGGGCGTGCCGATGCCCTGGGCGGGCACGTCGCCGTCGACCACCCAGGCGCCCGTGGTGTTCCTCATGGTCAGAAGGCTCCAGGGCAGCCCCGCGTTGCCCCCGAAGAACGCGATGGCCGCGTGCTGCCGGTCGTAGATGAGCAGGTCGGGGCTCATGTTGATGTTGCCGTTGGTCAGGTAGATCTGCTGCGCCTGCCAGCCGGTCGTGCTCTTTGCGTAGGTGAGCGCCGCCGGGATCGTGGCGTTGGCGAAGGCCACGTGCACGCCGCCGTAGGCGTCGAGCTCGAGGTCGCAGCTCTTGAACCCGCCGGAGGCCAGCACCGTGCCCGCGAGGCTGCCCGTGCGGTTGGTCGAGTAGACGAGATCACCGGCTGCGGTCTCGATGCAGGCGTGCACGTGCTGATCGGCGTCGACCGCCAGTCCGAGCACGGGGCTCCCGGTCTCGGCCAGCCCCAGCGTCGACACGACCCAGTTGCCGCGCACGCGCACGGCGTATTTCGACTGGCCCGCCGTGCCGTCGACGTACGCCACGTGGTCGTTGCCGTACCGATCGACGCGCAGCAGCGTCGCGAGGCCGGCGCCCGACGTTCCGTCGACCTTCTCGGTGGTCCAGGTGGTGCCATCGGCGCTGCGCGCCAGGTAGACCCCCGTCGTGGTCGTGCGGCGATAGGCCACGCGGTACTCGCCGTTGAACACCGCCAGGCTCGGCCAGTCGCCGGCGGTGTCGATGGTCACGCTCGACCAGCCTCCGGCGGCGTTCTTCGAGGCGAAGAGCAGGCCGCCTGCGCCGCTCATGCGATAGACCACGTGCGGAGCGCCTGTGCTGTCGTAGGCCAGCGAGGCCGAGGCGTTGACGCCCGCCGCGACCTTCTCGCTGCCGCCGCTGACCCAGGTGATGCAGCGGTCGCCGCCCAGGTCGAGCGGATCGTACTGGCTGGTGTGCTGCTCGTAGGCCGCGTCGTCGCAGGGCTGCCAGGCGCCGGCCACGCACAACCGGCTCGGCTTGGTCGAGCCGGCACAGAGCGCGGCCTGCTTCTCGCAGCTCTGCTGGTCGTGCCCCGTGAGCTGCGGGTCGGTCGCGTCGGTGAGCCCGTCGCACTCGTCGTCGATCGCGTTGCAGCGCTCGAACGCCGCCGGGCTGACGAAGGGGTCGCTGTCGTTGCAGTCGGTGCCGGTCGACCCCACCTTCGCGCCGAAGCGGTCGTGATCGGCGTCGACGCCGTCGGCGTGGTCGCAGTTGGCGTCGCGCGCGTCACCGTAGGGGTCGGCCGCGCCCGGGTTCACGCCGACGTTCGTGTCGTCGCAGTCGGCGCCGAGGAACGCCGCGTCGCCGTGGCCGTCGTGGTCGGCGTCGACGCCGTCGAGGCCGTCGCAGTTCTCGTCCTGCGCGTCGCCCGTGGCGCTGCAGCCGCCCAGGGCCAGGCGCGTGCTGTCGGTGGTGGTGCCGTGGTACGCCACGTAGGCCGTGCCGTCGACGAACGCGATCGCGGCGTCGTCGGAGGGTACCGACGTGTCGAGCCAGCCCGAGGTCCAGTTCCCGCTCCCGTTCGAGAAGACCGCGACGGACGACGTCGTGCCCCCGGCCGAGCCGGCGGCGATGAGCACGCGACCCTCGGGGCTGACGGCCACCGTGGGGCGCAGCGCCGGCGCGTCGTACGCGGCGACCTCGTGGCGCCACTCGCCGGTCGCGTCGGTGGCGTAGTAGAGGGTCGTCGACCCGTCGTCGTAGGCCGCCACGTGGAGCACGTTGTCGGCGTCGATGGCGAGCCCGATGCCCCACAGGTCGGAGAGCCCCGACATCACGGTGCGGAACATCGCGTCGCGGCCGTCGAACTGCAGGTGCACGAGCGTGCCGCTGCCCTCGGTGAAGAGCAGGTGCAACCGGCCGAGCGGGTCACGCCGGCCGATCACTTCGCGGACGCTGCTCCCGTCGCGGAGCTGGTTGGGGGTCTCCCAGACCCCGCTGGGGTCGCGGCTCGCGCCGTAGAGCTTGCCGCTGTCGATCCAGGCCACCCGGATGACGCCGTCGGGCTCGGCGATCACGGCCGGTGACGAGAACTGGCCCGCGGCCCCGGCGGTGACCTGCTCCAGGGTCCAGTCTGCCCCGTAGCTGTCTCCCGTGCGGGCGAGCCACACCGACGCGTTCCCGGCGCCCAGGTAGGCCACCACGGGCAGCAGGTCGGCCTGCAGGTCGAGCGAGGGGGCGTGGGCGCCCGAGAACACGGGGGCGATCAGGGTTCCGGTGGGTCCGGCGGCCCCCCAGGTCTGGTGCACCACCGTGCCGTCGAGGCCGTCGTACGAGACGACGTGCAGCGTGCCGTTGGCGTCGACGCGCAGGCGCAGGTCGTCGCCGGCCGCACCCGGGTCGGGCAGGTCGCCCTGAAGGCTCCAGGCGCTCCAACTCCAGCAGCGGCCGCCTACGCGGTCCTCGGGCGAGTAGGCGTCGTTCCAGGCCGCGTAGATGTCGTCGCCGCAGGCCGCCCAGCCGTTCCCTAGGCAAAGGCTGACGGGCTTGGCCGAGCCCGCGCACACGCCCGCCTGCAGCTCGCAGGCCTGGGGGTCGGACGTGGGCAGGTCGGGATCCGCCGCGTCGGCCTTGCCGTCGCAGTCGTCGTCGAGGCCGTTGCAGACCTCGGGATCGAGGTCGGGGTAAGGCGGCAGGCCGGTGGTGCTGCACAGGAGGTGCAGCTTGTCGGCGGTGCACTCCGTCACGCCGCCCGCGCAGGCGCCCACGCCGCAGGCCTGGCCGGGGCCGTAGTAGAAGCTGCCCTCGGGCGTCGCGGCCACGAACTCGTGGTCGGTCTCGAAGTCGCAGTTGTTGTCCTTGCCGTCGCACGAGGTCTCGAGCGGGCTCTGGTAGTCGGTCGAGAACGCGCCGTAGATCGCGTCGGTGCAGCTGCTCCACAGGCCGTTGCTGCACAGGTTGGCGGTCTTCTTCGAGCCCGCGCACACGCCGGCCTGCTTCTCGCAGTTGGGCAGCGAGAGCGTCGGATCGGTGGCGTCGGTCTTGCCGTCGCAGTCGTTGTCGACCTTGTCGCAGGTCTCGGTCGCGGCCTTCCACGACGTGGAGCACTCGATGCCGAGCTGGTCGGTCTTGCACAGGGTCGTGCCGCCGGTGCAGGCGCCCGTCCCGCACACCTTGCCGATGCCCGTGTGGGTCGTGCCGTCGGGCATGGTCACGGTGAAGTCGTCGTCGGTGGCGCCGTCACAGTCGTTGTCCCTGGCGTCGCACGAGGTCTCGGCGGGGCTCTGGTAGAACGTCGACCAGGCCGTGTAGGTGGCCGTCGCGCAGGCCCCCCAGGCTCCGGAGGCGCAGAGCGCGGCGGGCTTCTTCGAGCCGCTGCACACGCCGGCCTGCTTCTCGCAGCTCTTCACGTCGTCGGTGGCCAGGTCGGGGTCGGTGGCGTCGGTCTTGCCGTCGCAGTCGTCGTCGAGGCCGTTGCAGGTCTCGGGGGCGTCGGGGTTCACGGCGGCCTTGGTGTCGTCGCAGTCGCCGCTCTTCGACGTGTCGTAGAAACCCGTGGTGTCCTTGGCGCACAGGCACTTGAAGTCGGCCGTCTTGCCGAAGGTGTCGCGGTCGGCGTCCTTGTAGTAGGTGACGCAGTTCGTGGCGCCTTCTTCGTCGGTGGCGCCGTCGCAGTCGTTGTCGATGCCGTCGCCGCACACCTCGGAGCCCGAAGCCTCGGAGCAGACCAGCCCGGTGCCGGCCGCGTTGCAGACCACCACGGAGCCGGCGCAGGCGCCCGTGCCGCAGGCGTCGCCCTTCTTCTTGGTCTTGCCGTCGTTCGGGTCGAGCCAGGTGAAGTCGTCGTCGATTTGCCCGTCGCAGTCGTTGTCGAGGTTGTCGCACGAGACCTCGGTGGTGGCCTCGTACTCGCCGTTGTTGGTCGTGTACTCGGCCGTGGTGCAGGGCGTCCAACTGCCGGCGCCGCACTGGGTCGCGAGGTGCTTCGAGCCCGAGCACACGCCCTGCTGCTTTTCGCAAGCGGTGAGCTCGAGCGTGGGGTCGGTCTTGTCGGTCTTGGCGTCGCAGTCGTTGTCCTTGGTGTCGCACACCTCGGTGGTGGCGTTGGCCTCGCTGGGGCAGCGGATGCCCAGCGTCGACGTGTCGCAGGCGGTGGTGCCGTTGGCGCATACGCCCACGCCGCAGGCCTTGCCCGCGCCCGTGACCGTGGTGCCGTCCTGCAGCGTGAGCGCGAAGTCCTCGTCGGTCTGGCCGTTGCAGTCGTTGTCCTTGCCGTCGCAGTGCACCTCGGCGCCCGCCTCGTAGAGCGGGCTGAACGACTGGTACTGCGCGTCGGCGCAGGTAGCCCAGGCGCCGTTGACGCAGAGCACCTTCGACTTCTTCGAGCCCGAGCACACGCCCGCCTGCTTTTCGCAGCTCTGGGGGTCGGTGTCGGCCAGGTCGCTCTCGGCGGCGTCGGTCTTGCCGTCGCAGTCGTCGTCTTTCAGGTTGCACACCTCGGTGACGGCCAGCCACGAGGTGGAGCACTCGAGGCCGGTGCCCGCGGGGATGCACGCGGTCTGGCCCCCGGCGCACAGGCCCGTGCCGCAGGGCTTGGCCACGCCCGAGACGGTCGAGCCGTCGGGCAACGTCAGGGTGAAGTCTTCGTCGGTCTGGCCGCTGCAGTCGTTGTCCTTGCCGTCGCACGAGGTCTCGGCGCCCGCTTGGTAGGCGGCGTCGTGCGTCGAGTAGATGCCCGAGGTGCACGCGCCCCAGGCTCCCGCGACGCACAGGCTCACGGGCTTCTTGGCCCCGGCGCACACGCCGGTCTGGGTCTCGCAGGGCTGCACGTCGTCGGTGGCGAGCTCGAGGTCGGCACCGTCGGTCTTGGCGTCGCAGTCGTCGTCCTTGCCGTTGCAGCGCTCGGCGGCGTCGGGGTTGATGGTCGCGCTGGCGTCGTCGCAGTCGCCGGAGCGCGTGGCGTCGAAGTCGGTGGCGGGTGTCGGCGCGCAGAGGCACGCCGATTCGCCGGTGCCCCAGGTGTCGCCGTCGACGTCGCGGTAGTACGTGGTGCAGTTGGAGGCGTCGGCCTCGTCGGTCTGGCCGTCGCAGTCGTCGTCCTTGCCGTTGCAGCTCTCGTTCTGGGCCACGTCGCCGGCGCACTCGGCCGCCTGCCCGCCGGACGTGCACCCCACGGTGCCGCGCGCGCACTGGTCGGCGTCGGGGCCGTCGCAGCTGGACCCGAGGGGGGCGCCCGCCACGGTGAAGTCTTCGTCGGTCAGGCCGTCGCAGTCGTTGTCCTTGCCGTCGCAGCGGCCCGCCTCGTTGCCCTCGACGTAGTCGGCGATGCCCGCGTAGGAGCAGGACCACCCGCCCGAGGGCTGGCACACGGCCACCACCTGCTGCGGGGTGCACACGCCCGTGAGCTTGCAGGGCGACTGGTACACGGTCAGCTCGTCGTCGATCGTGCCGCTGCAGTCGTCGTCCTTGCCGTTGCAGGTCTCGGGCACGAACTCGGGCGCGCTGCCGTCCCAGAGGGTCGAGCAGGTGGCCAGGTCGCTCGCCAGCGAGCACTCGACCACGCCCTCGCCGCACTCGCCCGTTCCTTCGCAGGCGTCTCCGAGGGCGATGCCTTCCCACGTGAGGCCCTCGTCGGAGGCGCCGTCGCAGTCGTTGTCCTTGCCGTCGCAGAGCTCGTCGACGGCCTCGCTGGCGCTGCCCTGGGGGTTGGTCGAGCAGGTGATGGCCAGTTGGCTGCCGCACTCCACGACGCCGGGCCCGCACTCGCCGCGCCCTTCGCAGGCCTCGCCCTTCAGCGCGGGGGCGCCGGTCTGCGGGTCGAGGTAGGCCAGATCCTCGTCGGTCTGGCCGTCGCAGTCGTTGTCCTTGCCGTCGCAGAGCTCGACGCCGCCGAGGTCCGTGGAGCACGCCAGCCCGTCGCCCCCGGCGTTGCAGATGACCACGCCGCCCAGGCAGCCCCCGGCGCCACAGGCGTCGCCCTTCCGCAGGGTGCTGCCGCCGTTCGCGAGCGTGAAGTCTTCGTCGATCTGACCGTCGCAGTCGTTGTCGAGGTCGTCGCACGACCCCTCGGCCCCGGCCTCGTAGTGGGGCACCGACGCGTAATCGCAGCTCCAGGCGCCGCCCGTGCACGCAGCCCGCACGTTCGACGCGTCGCACACGCCCTGGAGCGAGCAAGGCGAATCGGCCACGCCGAGCCCCTCGTCGATCAGGCCGTCGCAGTCGTCGTCGGCGTCGTTGCAGGACTCGGTGCCAGGGTTGTAGTCGCTGCCGCCCGGGTTGGTCGAGCACAGGGCGCTCTTGCCGTCGCTCGCGCACTCGACCACGCCAGCGCCGCACGCGCCCGAGCCCCCGCACGCCACGCCGGGGGCCGAACCCAGGTAGGTGAAGCCCTCGTCGACGCCGCCGTCGCAGTTGTTGTCGGCCTCGTCGCAGCTGAGCTCGCTGCCGGGCTGGTAGCGCTCGTCGTGGTCGAGGTAGGTGCCCGACGTGCAGGGCTTCCAGACGCCGTCGACGCAAAGGCCGGCGGGCTTCTGGGCGCCCGCGCACACTCCCTCCTGCTTGTCGCAGGCCGGGCGCACCAGGCCGCTGTCGGCCTGATCGGTGGCGTTGTCGCAGTCGTCGTCGTGTCCGTTGCAGAGCTCGTCGGCGCCGGGATGGACGGACCCGTCGAAGGGCCGGCAGTCGTCGGTGTCGGGCGTGTCGTCGTCGTCGTCGTCGTCGTCGCAGGCGTCGCCCGCCCCGTCGTCGTCGAAGTCGGCCTGATCGGCGTTGGCTGTGGTCGGGCAGTTGTCGAGTTCGTCGTCGATGTCGTCGCCGTCGAGGTCGCCCTTGGCCGCGCAGACGCCGTTCACGCACACGCCCTCCAGGGTGCCCGCGCCGGCGTAGCAAGCCGCGCCGTCGTTGTTCGACCAGGCCTCGGAGGTGAGGCTGGTGTCGCAGTACAGGCACACGTTCGCGACGTTCATCAGGCCGTCGGCCACGCAGCGGGCCTGCTCGCCCTCGACCACGCGGCAGAAGCCGGAGACGACGGCGTGGCTGATGGTGCCCGTCACCGGGTCGCAGGCGTCGTCGGTGCAGGACAGGCCGTCGTCGATGGAAGCGGGAGCGCCCAGGCACGCGCCCGCGACGCAGGTGTCGCCTGCGGTGCAGGCGTCGGCGTCGTCGCAGCTCTCGCCCAGGTGCAGCGCCTTCAGCTCGCAGGCGCCCGTCTCGGGCACGCAGCGGTTCTGGGCGCAGAACGTGTCGCCCGAGGGGTCGCAGGTGACGACCGCGCCCGCGGCGATCTCGCACTTGTGGGTCTCGTCGTTGCAGGTGGGTACGCCGTTGCACAGGTTGCCGTCGTCGAGCGTGAGGCATTTGGCGTCGTCGTCGCAGAGGCACAGGTCGCCCAGGTCGTTGCCGGTGCAGGCGCCGTCGGCGCCGCACGTGTCGTTGACGGTGCACGGGTTCAGGTCGTCGCAGCCGAACCCGGCGTTGGCCGACCAGGCCTTCGGATCCTTGAAGGGCTTGCACGCCCAGCACGAATCGGCGCCGGCCTCGCCCAGCAGGTCGTCGGACAGGTAGCACGTGGGCTGCTCGTCGGCGTTCGGCAAGAGGCACGCGCCGATCTTCAGGGTGTGCGTGACGGCGCCCGAGGCCGGATCGCAGGCATCGTCGGTGCACGAGAGCGTGTCGTCGATGGCCACGGGGGTGCCGCCGCAAGCGCCGGCCGTGCACTGGTCGTCGGAGGTGCAGGCGCTGCCGTCGTCGCAGCTGCCCGAGAGGTTCTCGGTCGTGCACTGACACGCCAGGGGATCGCACGAGACCAGCCGGCACGTCGTCGACGCGCCGATCTCGGCCTCGCAGTCGAGGCTGGCGCAGCAGCCGGCGTCGCCGTCGGCGACGTCGTGGAGCGCGTCGGCGTCACCCTCGACCTCGCTCGGGTCGGGGGGGGGCACGTCGGTGTCGCCGGGGCCCGGGTCCTTGCCCAGGTCGACTTCGGGCACGTCGAGCGTGTCGGGGAGCGTGTCGAGCGCGGCGTCGGCGTCGGCCCCAACCTCGCGCCCTGCGTCGAGATCGGTCAGGGGAGACGGAATGCACGCGAACAACGTCAGCGCGAGACCGGCGAGGAGAAACGCACGGATCTGCATGCAAAGCCTCGAATTTCGATGATCCCGTGGTCGGGTCGCTCGCCATTCTACTCGGAAGTGCGCGCCGAGCCAACCTGTTGCGCTCGAATCGGCGGCGACTAGAATGCCTCGCGGGAGGTCCAATGGCCGAGAGCGAGAAGAAGAAGGAGCGTGGGCCCCTGGTGTCGAACCGCCAGGCGCGCCACGAGTACCACATCGACGAGACCTTCGAGGCCGGCCTGTCGCTGCTCGGCACCGAGGTCAAGAGCCTGCGCGACGGCCGCGGCAGCCTGCAGGACGCCTGGGTCGACCTGCGCGACGACGGCGCGTGGCTGGTGGGCGCCCACATCAGCGAGTTCACCCACGCCTCCAACGTGTTCAACCACGCGCCCCGGCGCGAGCGCCGCCTGCTGCTCCACGAGCGCGAGCTGGCCCGTCTGGGAGCCAAGGTTCAGCAGAAGGGCTACACGCTCATCCCCCTGGCCATCTTCCCCAAGGGCCGCTGGCTCAAGGTCGAGATCGGCCTCTGCCGCGGCAAGAAGCAGTACGACAAGCGCGAAGACATCAAGGAGCGCGACACGCGGCGCGAGATGGATCGCGAGATGCGGGGGCGGGGGCGGGAGTAGGGCGCAGCCTCGCCACTCCTGACCTCACACCCCCATCACCCTCACCCCATACTCCGCCAGCCGCGGATCGCGCGTGACCAGCGTCAGCCCCCGCCGCAGGGCCTGGGCCACCAGCAGGCGATCGAAGGGGTCGCGGTGGTGCCAGGGCAGGGCGCGCACGGCCAGGGCGTCGTCGACGGTGATGGGGAGCGCTTCGAGACCGCTCCCGGCCAAGGCGTCGGGGAACCACTCCTCCGCGGGACTCGGCAGCACGAGCTTGCCGTTGGACTGCTTGATGGCGATCTCCCAGGCGCTCGCGGCGCTGACAAATAGGTCGTGGACCGGCTCCATCAGGAGTTTCACGATCGCGGCGTCCAGCTTCTCGGGCTCGTTGCGCAACCAGAGCAGCACATGCGTGTCGAGGAGCAGCTTCACAGGTCCTCCCCCTCGAAGGCTGCCTGCATGTCGGCGGGCAAGACGTCGAAATCGGGCGCCATGATGATCTGTCCCCGGTTCTGGCCGAACACGCGAGGCTTCCGAACCGCCTCGCAGGGAACGAGCCGCACCAAGGGCTTCCCGGCCTTCGCGATCACGATTTCTTCGCCGGCGGACGCCCGTTCGACGAGTCGCGACAGGTGGGTCTTGGCTTCGTGCATGTTGACCAGGGTCATGGTGGCCCCTCGAACGATCGGACTAAGCTTAGTCTAGTCTGATCGTCCCCGGTGTCAACGGATCCGAGAGGTGCGGTGACGCCAAACGCCCCTACAGCCCCAGCGCCGCCTTGACCTCGCGCCACGGCGTCTTGGTCTTCGGGATGCGGATCAGCGTGCCCGGGCGCAGGCGGTTGAAGTTCAACTCGGGGTTGTACGATTCGGTCAGCTTGGGGTCGGCCTTGTAGCTCTTGGCCACGCGGCCGACGAACTCGCCATTCTGCAGCTTGTGCATCACGAAGTAGTCGTCGGGGTTCGTCTTTGCCTCGACCTTGCTCCCCTCGACCTTGCTCGGGGCAAGCGGGGCCGGAGCCGGGACCGGGGCCGGTGCCGGGGCCACCACGGGCGCCGGAGCGGGAACTGGAGCGGGGGCCGGAGCCACCACGGGCGCCGGAGCGGGGGCGGGGGCGGGAGCCGGGGCCGGTTCGGGGGCCGGGGCCGGAGCCACCACGGGCGCCGGAGCGGGAACTGGAGCGGGTCCCGGTACCACCACCGGCGTCGTCGACGGCACGACGTCGGCCGGGCGCGAGAGCCCCGACAGGATGGCGCGGTCGTCGAGCAGCACGTAGACGATGACGCCGCCGGTGAGGATGGCCAGCAGGGCCACCGCGATCAGCACGAGCGGCGGGGTGCGCTTCTTCGCGAACAACTGCTCGCCGTTGACGGCGGCCAGGTTCGCCTTCGACACGACCCGCGAGTTGTCGAGGGGGGGCGGGGTGGTCTCCACGTCGATGGTGAGCAGCTTCTGGAGGGCGGCGTCGAGGAAGGGGTGCTCGTCGTTGCGCACGCTGGGGTCGCGGCGCAGGCGGAAGGGCAGGGGGTCGGGCACGTCGCGGCCGAGCACGAACGGCACGATGAGGTGGCCGCCGGGGCGCATGCGGCAGAGCGTGCGCGCGGCCTCGATCTGGGCCAGGAAGGCGCGGGCCTTCAGGCCGCCTCGGGCCACGTTCATCTCGGTCTCGGGGCCGACCATCACCACGGTGATCTTCGCCGAGTTCATGGCGCGTGGGATCTCGAACTCCCACGACTCGCCGATGCGGACGGAGCGCGAGTCGACGAAGACGCGGCGGTGCGGCAGCAGCGCTTCGTACAACGCCTCGGCCGCCGCGGTGTCGACCTCGGCGTGCGCGATGAAGATGTCCCAGACATAATCCTGGTCTGTCACGCTCGGCCCCTCGTCGTCGTGGCGCCCCTCTACGTAGCATATGCTCAGGACCGTCCGGCGGGCAAGCCCTGCCCGCGTGTCTTTGGCGTGGCGGGGCCGCCGACGATTGGCTAAGATCCCGTCCCGTATCGATCGCACCTTCGGAACAGCATGGTCCGCCCACTTTTCCTGGCGCTCTCTTTCCTGCTGATGGTGGCGTGCTCGGGCGCCGACTCTGGGGAGTCCGACGTGCCGGCCCTCGACTTCACCGCGTCCGACGTCGGAACCGAGAGCGGCGCCGAGGCCGGGTCCGACGTCGGCGAGCCCGATCCCGGGCGGGTCGAGGTCGCGCCCGACGCGGCTCTCTCCGACGCGTCGCCCGACGTGCCCGCCAACCAGCCCCCCGGCTTCGACGCGCTCGCGCCCCTGACGGTGAAGATGGGGCACGTGGTCACCCTCGACGTGACCGCCGCCATCGACGACGCCGAAGACGCCGACGAGGCGCTCGTGCTGTCGTGGTCCAGCGCGCACGTGGCCCTGGCCGACGACGGCTCGCACGTGCTCACGGTGGTGGGCCCCACCGACTGGCACGGCGAGGAGGTGATCGAGCTCGTGGTCACCGACACGGCCGGCGCCAGCGCCAGCGCGTTCGTCACCGTGACGGTCGAGGAGGTCGTGCCCCCCGATCCGCCGGCCGCCTGCCCCAAGACGCTCTTCTCGTACGCCGCGGTCGAGGGCACGGTCGAGGTGCTGCTCTCGGGCACGTTCAACGCCTGGGCCGGCGTGGGCGCCTCCGAGCTGAAGCTG
>CAZBRS010000002.1:125922-150961 GCA_964494475.1 uncultured Myxococcales bacterium
GCTCTCGGGCACGTTCAACGCCTGGGCCGGCGTGGGCGCCTCCGAGCTGAAGCTGGCCGACCCCGACGGCGACCGCACGTTCACCCTCGAGGTGGCGCTGGCCGGCGGCCACTACCTGTACAAGTTCATCGTCGACGGCACCTGGCTCCCGGACCCGGCCAACCCGAACCAGGTCGACGACGGCTACGGCGACAAGAACAGCGTGCTCGACGTGCCCGCGTGCCCGGAGGAATGACCATGCGATCCCTGCGAGCGCTCCTGCTGCTGGTCCTCGGCGCCGTGGCCTGCTCGTCCTCGTCAAAGGGCGGCGCCGACGACGTGGCGCCCGAGGCGGCCGTCGACGTGAACTGGGTGCCCCCCGATGCCACCGACGCGGCCGACGCAGGCGAGCCCGCGCCCGACCTGGCGGAGCCCGTGCCCGACACGGCCGCCCCCGACCTGCCCGCTGACCTGGTCGACGAGACCCCCTTCGAGTACCCCTGCGAGCCCGGCGTGGTCGAGGCCTGCGTCACGGCCTGCGTCTCGGCGGGCCAGCACCAGTGCCTGAAGGACTGGGGCCCCTGCGTGCCGCCGCCCGAGTTCTGTGGCAACTGCGCCGACGACGACTGCGACGGCGTCATCAACGAGGAGTGCCCGCCGAACCCCGCGTGCGAGACGCCGCCCGTCAAGGAGTGTCCGACCGCCGTCATCGCGATCGCCGAGGGCACCAACGTGGGCACCGGGACCGAACTGCACCTCGACGGCCAGGGCTCCACGTCGCCGAACGGCGCCATCACGAAGTACGAGTGGTCCGTGCAGGCCCCCGTGGGCGACGTCGGCAAGTTCACGCCCACGGCGACGTACCCGACGCCGATCTACGACGTCCACGTCGCCGGCCAGTTCCTGTTCGTGCTCGAGGTCACCGACGAGACCGGCGTCAAGAGCTGCTTCCCGGCCCAGGTGGCGGTCAACGTGAAGCCGAACCCTCCCGTCACCCCCGCGGTGGGCTGCGCCGACGGGGCGCGCGAGGGCTTCGTCGATCAGAACGCCTTCACCCACATCGCGGGCTGCTCCGGAGCCTGGGACCAGCCCGGCGTCACCCCCGACACCGTGGCGCCCACCTGCGGCCGCCAGGGCGGCGACGACGGGGCCAAGGCCGACGGAACCGGCTGCTCGTCGGCCGATCTCTGCGCCGAGGGCTGGCACGTGTGCAGCACCTGGCACGAGGTGGCCGCGAAGTCGCCCTCCGGCTGCGCCGGCGCCACGCCCCCCGACGCCAAGCCCAAGTCGCTCTTCTTCGCCCTTCGCCAGCCGAGCGCCAACGGCAGCGTGTGCGGCGAGTGGGGCGACGGCTACAACGACGTGTTCGGCTGCGGAAATCTGGGCAACGGCCTGCCCGCCGACAAGAGCTGCGGGCCCCTCGACCGCGTGCTGGCCAGCACCCAGCCGAACAGCTGTGGCTTCAACGAGGCCGAGCCCAACCTCGGCCCCTGGCAGTGCCTGGGCGATGCTTCGAGCCACCTGAACGAGGGCAAGGTCGTCACCAAGAAGGGCTGCCCCAACCAGGGCTGCTCCTACGACGGCGTGCCCCTCGGCAACTCCGACAAGGGCGGAGTGCTGTGTTGCAGGGATTGACGCCAGGACCGGCTCCGACTACCTTGGTAATGGGTATTACGTCCTTTCGTCCATGGAGGGAGCCATGTCGTCCGTGTCGCGCCTGACGCAGAAGTGCCAGACGACCATCCCCAAGGACATTCGGGAGCTGTTGCACGTGAAGGCCGGCGACCTGGTGGCGTTCGAGGCCCGCGGCGACGTGGTCACCCTCCGCAAGGCGACGGCCCTCGACGTCGAGTACCTGCGCTCGATCGAGGCGACGTTGACCGAGTGGGCGTCGGCCGCTGACGAGGAGGCCTACCGTGGCCTTTGATCCCGGCGCGCTGGACGCCTTCGACGTGGTCATCGTCCCGTTCCCGTTCACCGACAGCGGCGCGGCCAAGCGGCGCCCGGCCCTCGTGGTCTCGACCGCTGCGAGCCTCGGCGATCGAATCGGTCACAGCGTCATGGCCATGATCACGAGCGTCGGGAATGCGCCGTGGCCGCTCGATGTTCGAATCGCGGATCTCGCAGCGGCCGGATTGCCCGGTCCTTCGGTCGTTCGCATGAAGCTGTTCACGCTGGACCATCGGCTGATCGTGCGACGGGCAGGCGCCCTGGCGGCGAGAGATCGCGCCGCGGTGACGGCGGCCGTTCGTGAGCTGATGCCGTGGGTAGCGACCTGACCCGAAACAATCTGGCCCTCCGGCCCCAGCCGGATACACTACGCTGCATGGGCGGGATCATCGATATCGACGTCGAGGCGCGGCGGGTGCTGCAGGTGCGCTCCGACCGGCTGCGCTCGCTGGGCGAGATGGCGGCCGGCATCGCCCACGAGCTGAACCAGCCGCTGGTGGGCGTGCGCGGCATCGCCGAGCACCTGCTCATCGCGCTCGAGCGCGGCTGGGCGCTGCCCCCCGAGAAGCTGAAAGAGAAGTTGGCCCTCATCGTCGAGCAGGCCGAGCGCATGAGCCACATCATCGAGCACGTGCGGCGCTTCTCGCGCGAGGCCGACAGCGTCGAGGTGCGGCCCACGTCGGTGAACGCGGTGGTCGAGGCCGCCCTGGCCCTGCTCGGCGAGCAGTTGCGCGCGCATGGCGTTCGGGTGGTCACGCGCCTGCACCCCGAGCTGCGGCCGGTGCTCGCGAACCCCTTCTCGCTCGAGGAGGTGGTGCTGAACCTGCTGGTCAACGCGCGCGACGCCCTCGAGGAGCGCGCCGCGGCCGAGCCGGGCGCCGACCTCGACGTGACCCTCGGCACCTCGGGCACGGAGCTGGACGGGCGGCCGTGGATCGAGCTGCGCGTGGCCGACCGCGGGTGCGGCATCGAGCCGGCCGTGCTCGAGCGCGCGTTCGAGCCGTTCTTCACGACCAAGGGCCCCGATCGGGGCACCGGCCTCGGCCTCGCCATCTCGCGCTCCATCGTCGAGCAGGCGGGGGGCACGCTGACGCTCACCTCTGTGCCGGGGCAGGGCACCACGGCGCTCGTGCGCCTGCCGGTCGTCATCGCAGGAGTCCGACCATGAGCGAGCAGGCCCTGCAGATCCTGATCGCCGACGACGAGGCGATCGTGCGCTCGACGCTCGGCGACTACCTGCGCGACTGCGGGCACGGCGTGCTCGAGGCCGCCGACGGCACGGCGGCCCTGGCGCTGGCCGACGAGCACGACGTCGACCTGGCGCTGGTCGACGTGCGCATGCCGGGCATGGACGGACTGACCCTGCTCGACCGGCTGCACGTCGCTCGCCCCGAGATCGCGGTGGTCATCGTCACGGCGCACGGCAACATGGAGACCGTCATCCGTGCCCTGCGGGCCGGCGCGGTCGACTTCCTGCCCAAGCCCGTGCGCTTCCGCGAGCTCGACGCCGTCCTCGAGAAGGCGCGCCAGGTGCGCGCGCTCAAGGTCGATCGGCGCCACCTCCGCGAGACCCTGGCCGGCGTGCAGACGGCCGTCTCGCGCGCCTCGTCGGCCACCATGATCGGCTCGAGCGCGGCCAGCCAGCAGGTGCGCGAGCACATCCGACGCGCGGTCGAGGCGCGGGTCGACACCATCCTCGTGTCCGGCGAGACCGGCACGGGCAAGGAGGTCGTGGCCCGGCTCATCCACGAGTCGGCGGGCGGGGCCTCGGCGCCGTTCATCCCGGTGAACTGCCCGGCCATCCCCGAGTCGCTGCTCGAGAGCGAGCTGTTCGGGCACCGCAAGGGGGCCTTCACGGGCGCCACCGAGCACCGCGCGGGCTACTTCGAGCTGGCCGACGGCGGCACGCTCTTCCTCGACGAGATCGGCGATCTGTCGGCCTCGGCCCAGGCCAAGCTGCTGCGCGTGCTCGAGACCCGCCTGGTGCGTCGCATCGGCGAGGCGCGCGAGAAGGCCGTCGACGTGCGCGTGGTCGCCGCCACCAACGCCGATCTGCCCGAGCGCGTGAAGCAGGGCCGCTTCCGGGCCGACCTGTACTATCGCCTGAACGTGTTCGCGCTCGAGCTCGCGCCGCTGCGGGAGCGCCGGGTCGACATCGTGCCGCTGGCCGAGCACTTCCTCGCGGCCTTCTGCCAGCCGCGCGGCTGGACCCCCCACGGCTTCTCGGACGAGGCTCGCCAGTGGCTGCTGGAGTACGACTATCCCGGCAACGCGCGCGAACTGCGCAACCTGGTCGAGCGCGGCGCCATCCTCACCCGCGGCGCGCCCATCACCCCCGAGCACCTGCCGGCCCGCAAGGCACGCGCATTGTCGCGCCCGCCCGAGGCCGACGAGGCCGCCCCGGCTGTGGGCGACGCGGGCTCCGGCTCGTCCGACGAGGACCTGCGCGGGCGCATCCTGCGGGCCCTCGAGGCGACCCGTTGGAATCGGCGCGACGCCGCCTCGACCCTGGGCATGCCCTACTCGACCCTGCGGTTCCGCATGCGACGACTGGGGATTTCTTGAATCGTACCCGTACCCCTCGACGCGGGGAGAACGGAAACTAAATTCTGGACAGAACCTGGACGGCGCGCCTGTGGTGCCCGTAGGGCGTACTTCGACGGAGTGACGATGTCGACGATGGGGAGAACGTTGGTGACCTTGCTGGCGGGCGTCGCGGCGGGGGCCTGCGGCGCGGACTTCGAGCCCGCCTCGCTGGTCACGGGGCCGCGCCTGGTGGCGCTGGTGGCCGAGCCGCCCGAGCTCGGCTTCGAGGGTGTCGCGGCCCTGGCGGCCGTGGTCACCGACCCCGCGGCTGTGGCCGAGGCCACGTTCACCGTCTGCCCGGTCTCGACCGGCTCGACCGGTGGCTATGCGTGCGTCGGCCCGGAGTTGGCCCTCCCTTCCGACGGGCTGGGGGCCACCCTCGACGCGGGGGTGCTCGGTGCCTACCTCGAGACCCTGCGGACGAACTTCGCGGCGGCGGCGCCGGCCCTGAGGTCCGGGCTGCTGGCCGACGACGCGTGCCTCGACGGCGTGCTCTCCGACGTCGACGCCTGCGGCGGTGGGGAGGCCTGCGAAGCGGCGGCCGGCGAGGCGGCGGTGGCCTGCCTGCGCGCCGGTGGCGTCGACGCCACGGTGCGCCTGCGCCTGCGCTTCGAGGGCTCCGAGCCGTTCGACGCCTACAAGCGGGTGCGCCTGCGCGACGCTACGGCGGAGCACCCCGCCAACACCAACCCGCGCCTCGTGGGCGTGCGCGTGGAGCCGGTCGACCGGCCCGGCGAGGCCGTGACGCTGGTCGCCGGGGGCGCGACCGAGGTCGCGGCCGGGGCCGGCGTGCGCCTGGTGCCGCTGCTCGACGAGGGCGCGGTCGAGGCCTGGCGCGGCGACGGCGAAGAGGTCACCGAGTTGGTCTCGTTCTCGTGGTTCACCACGGCCGGCTCGTTCGACTACGGGCGCTCCACCGCCGACGTGCCCGAGGTGGAGCTCGCGGTGCCTGGGCCCGGCGACGACGACGCGGCCTCGGCGCTGCAGCTCTTCGTGGTGGCCCGCGATGATCGGTACGGTACCGACGCGTTGGCGTTCTCCCTGACCGTGGTCGCCGCGGGAGGTACGCCATGACGCGCCCCCTGCCGATCTTCCTGCTCGGACTGGCGCTGGGCGCGACGGCTCCGGTCTCGGCCCGCGCCGAGGCGGCGGCGCCCGACGGGGTGGCGCCCGCGGCGGAGTCACCCGCGGCGGCGGTCCCCGAGCCGACGGTGGTGCCCCCCGAGTTGGTCACCTTCGTCGAGGCGACGCTGCCCCCCGACCTGGACCTCGAGCCCGGCACCTACCGGGTGGTGCTGGCCGTCACCGTGGACGAGGCCGGCGTGGTCACCGACGTGAGCGCACGCCAGTCCGACGCCGACGCCCTCACCCCTCGGGCGGTCGAGGCTGCCCGGCGCTTCGTGTTCACCCCGGCGCGCGTCGCGGGCGCGGCCGTGCCCGTGCAGATTACGTACACCTATACCTTCGAGCTGAAGCCGCGTGAGGTGGTGGCCGCGCTCGAGGTCGCGTTCTTCGAGAAGGGCACGCGCCGCCCGCTGTCGGGGCAGACGGCCTTCCTCGAAGAGAACAACCTCACGGCGACCTCCGACGACGAGGGCGTGGCGCGCTTCTCGGACGTCCCGCCCGGTCGCTACACGCTCTACGTGCCCGACGGCGAGTTCGCCGAGGAGCGACAGGCTGTCGAGGTGCCGGCCCCCGGCGGTCCCGTGCCGCGCGTGAAGGTAGGGCTCCGGCCGCAGCGCGGCGCCGCCTTCCGCACCGTGGTGCGCGCCCCGCCCGAGGCGCGGTTCGTGGCGAAGCAGTCGCTGTCGTTCGAGGAGCTGCAGCGTCTGCCCGGCACCGGCGGCGACCCCCTGAAGGGCGTGCAGAACCTGCCCGGCATCGCGCGCCCCCAGGGCCTGTCGGGCGACCTCGTCATCCTGGGCAGTCCGCCCAACGACTCGCAGGTCTTCCTCGAGGGCTTTCCCTTCTACCAACTGTACCACTTCGGGGCGCTCTACTCGGTGGTGAACCCCGAGTTCCTCGAGCGCATCGACTTCGTGCCCGCCGGCTTCGACGGTTCGTTCGGCGACGTGATCGGCGGCATCGTCGACGTGCGCCTGAAGGAGGAGCCCGTCGAGCGCTGGCGCGGCTCGGCCGATGTGAACCTGCTGCACTCGCAGGCGTACCTCGCCGTGCCGTACTCGAAGGACGGCGACGTGCAGGTGGCCTTCCGGCGCAGCTACGTCGACGCCGTGCTGGCGGCCGCCGCGCCCGACAGCCTGGGCCTGACCACGGCGCCGCGCTACTACGACTACCAGGCGGCCTGGCGGCACCGCAGCGGACCCCATCGCTTCTTCGTGTTCGTGAACGGCACCGACGACCGGCTGGCCCTGGTGCGTGAGCGACCCGCGGGCGACGACGTGCGCCTGTCGGGCGCCGTGAGCTTCGGCACCTGGCTGCACGCCCTGTACGCGCG
Organism: uncultured Myxococcales bacterium; assembly: GCA_964494475.1. Taxonomy (GTDB): domain Bacteria; phylum Myxococcota_A; class UBA9042; order CAZBRS01; family CAZBRS01; genus CAZBRS01. The sequence continues at coordinate 132,896 of CAZBRS010000002.1, forward strand.
CTGGACGTACGAGCCCCGGGCGGGCCTCCGGAATCGGCTGGGCCTGCAGGTGGCGGGGCAGGGCCTCGAGGTGGGCGCGTTCGACACCTTCACGTTCAAGGTGAGGCAGGTGCCCGTCAGCCTGCGCGACGAGCTGGACGTGCGGCTCGCCCCCTGGCTCGACGCGCGCTTCGGGGTCGAGGGCTCGGTGGGACCCGCCACGGCGCAGATTACGCTGCCGCAGCCGGTCAAGAACGGCCAGGTGCAGCCGCCCGCCAGCACGCGCGAGCTGATCGCCACCGACGAGAGCTGGCTGCTCGCGCGCGTGTCGCCCTTCACGTCGCTCGAGCTCCGCCCCCTGCCCGGCTGGACGTTGGTGCCGAGCCTGCGCGCCGACGTGTGGATGGGCTACTGGCAGGCGTGGAGCGTGGACCCCCGCCTCTCGACGCGCGTGCAGGTCACGCCCGAGGTGGCGCTCACGGCCGCCGGCGGCCTGTACAGCCAGCAGCCCTTCTTCGACGAGATCTCCGAGGGCTTCGGAAACCCCCGCCTGGGCCCGAATCGCGCCGCCCACGCCTTGCTCGGCGCGGAGTGGCGGCCCCTCGAGCGCCTGACGATCGCGGCCAAGGGCTTCTACAAGCACAGCTTCGACCTGACCGAACCGGTCGACGACCGCACCGTGCGCTACGACAACTCGGGACTCGGCCGGGCCTACGGCGCCGACGTGCTGGTGCGCGTGAACCCCGGCGGGCGCTTCTTCGGTTGGATCGCCTATTCGTACGTGGTGTCGGAGAGGAAGAACTTGGGCAGCGGCGGCTGGGAGCCCTCGGAGGTCGATCAGCGCCACCTGCTGAACGTGCTGGGCAGCTACGATCTCGGCTGGGGCTGGTCGTTGGGCGCGCGCTTCCGCCTGGCCACGGGCTACCCCTTCACGCCCGTCCTCGCGGCGGCCTACGACGCCGACGCCGACCGCTGGGCGCCGCTCCCGAACCCGGCGTTGAACTCCGGGCGCCTGCCCGCCTTCCACTCGCTCGACGTGCGCGTCGACAAGGAGTGGCGCTTCGACGCCTGGATCCTGGCGGCCTACCTCGAGGTGCAGAACGTGTACAACCGGCAGAACCCCGAGGGCGTGCAGTACAACTACGACTACAGCCAGTCGGCGGTCACGCCGGGGCTGCCCATCCTCCCGGTGCTCGGCGTGCGCGCCGCGTTCTGACCGAGCCCGTGTACACGGGCTCCGCTCCCCGCTACAATCGCGGCGTCTTTCGCGTCTGCTCCGGAGGAGCCCCATGCGACGCTTCGTCGTGTTCCTGGGCCTGGTGCCGGCCCTCGCGGCCTGTGCCGACAGCTTCGACCCGCCGAGCCTGGTGACGAAACCGCGGGTGCTGGGCATCGTGGCGTCGCTGCCCGAGGCCGCGTTCACGGACGACGTGGCGCTCGAGGCCGTGATCGGCACGCCGGCGCAGGATGCAGAGGCGACGGCGCCGTCCCCGAAGGTCGCCTCGCTCGCGTGGAGCGTGTGCCCCCTCTCGCTGGGCGCGCTCGCGGGCTACGCCTGCGCCGATCCGTCGCTCGAGCTGCCCGTTCCCCCCGCCGACGTCGCAGGCTCGACGGCCACCCTGCACGGCGCCGCTTTCGCCCTGGGCCTGGCGCAGCTGAAGCCCTTTTTTCCGCAGCTGCTCGAGGCGCTTCGACGCACGGTGACGCGCGAGAGCGATCCGTGCCAGTGGGACGTGATCGTCGCGTACGACGCGTGCACCTCTGACGCCCCTGCCCCGAGCGACGTCGAGGGGTGCCTCGACGTTGCCTACCAGGCTGCCGTGGGCTGTCTGCGCAGCGCCGGGCTCGACGTGTCGGCGCGGCTGGTGGTCACGCTCGACGACGGAGCGAAGCTGGAGGCCGTGAAGCGCGTGCTGTTCCGCGACCCCGACCCGGAGCGCGCGGCCAACCACAACCCCGACGTCACGGGCCTCGACGTGTGGCCGAACATCGAGCGCACGGGGCCCTCGCTGCACGTGCCTCCCGGCGCTACGCTGACGGTGCCCCCCGGCTTCGTGGTCTCGTTCGTCCCCGCCCTGTCCGAGGGGTCGGTCGAGGAGTTGCCCGACGGCGACCCCGCCCTCGACACGCCCGGCGCGACCGGCTCCGAGCTCGTCTACTTCTCGTGGTACGCGACCGGCGGTCGCTTCGCCTACGAGCGCACCACGGCCGAGCTGTCCGACACCACCTGGGACTCGCCCGAGCCCGAGGAGCTGCCTCCAGGGCCCGTGCAGGCCTGGGTCTTCGTGCGCGACGACCGGTTGGGCAGCGACTACCTGACGTTCTTCGTACAGGTCGACCCGCAGGCGACCGAGTTGGCGGTGACGCCATGAACCGCCCCACGGTTGCGCGGCCATGGTGGGAGGGCATGGCACGCCATGCCCCTACGTACCTGGTGATGATGTTGGTGGTCGCGGGCGCGGCGTTCGCCCAGGAGGTGCCCGCCGTCCCGCCGCCCGTGGCCGCGCCCGAGCCCGTGGTGGTGCCGCCCGGCCTCGAGCACTTCGAGGAGGCCGTGCTGCCGCCCGAGCTCGACGTGGCGCCGGGGCAGTACGTGGTCACGCTCACGCTCACGGTCAGCGAGCAGGGCGCCGTGACCGAGGTGCTGGTGGCGGGGTCGGACCTGGCCGCCCTGAACGACCTGGCGGCGGGCGCCGCGCGGGGCTTCCGCTTCTCGCCCGCCACGGTCGACGGCGCGCCGGTGCCGGTCCAGATCACGTATCGGTATTCGTTCGACATCACGAAGAAGGAGAAGCGCGTCGTGGCGCGCTTCCTGGTGAAGGAGAAGGGCAAGCGCCGCGCGCTCGAGGGCGTTACCGCCTTCATCGAGGAGACCGCCGCGCGCTTCACGTCCGACGCCTCGGGCTTGCTCGAGGTCGCCGATCTCGCGCCCGGGGCCTACACGCTGTACGTCCCCGAAGACACGTACGAAGAGTCCCGCGAGCGCTTCGAGGTGATCGAGGGCGAGGTCGGGGAGCGCTCGCTCTATGTCGCGCCGCGCTCCGGGGTGGCCCACCAGACCGTGATCCGCGCCCCGCGCGAGGCGCGCTTCGTGGCCCGCCAGAGCCTGCAGTGGACCGAGCTGCGCCGCCTGCCCGGATCGGGCGGCGACCCCCTCAAGATGATCGAGAACCTGCCGGGCATCGCGCGCTCGGCCTTCGGCAGCGGCATGCTGGTGGTCTACGGCAGCCACCCCATGGACTCGATGGTCTTCGTCGACGGCATGCCGCTGTGGCAGCTGTACCACTTCGGGGGGCTCTACTCGATCATCCACCCCGACTACATCGAGCGCATCGACTTCGTGCCCGCGGGCTTCGACGCCACCTACGGCCGCGCCATCGGCGGGGTGGTCGACGTGCGCCTGAAGGAGCAGCCCCTCGACGGCTGGCACGGCGCCTTCGACGTGAACGTGCTGCACGCCGGAGCCATGGTGGGCGGCCCCTACTCGAAGGACGGCGACGTACAGGTGGCCTTCCGCCGCTCGTACATCGACGCCATCCTGGGCGCGCTGGCCAGCGGCATCGACGACTTCTCGCTGACCACGGCGCCGCGCTACTACGACTACCAGGCGCGCGTGCAGCACCGCTTCAGCGACACGAACCGCCTGCAGATCTTCGTGAACGGCTCCGACGACCGCCTCGAGTTGATCACCGAGCGCCCCGCGGGCCCCGACCCGTCGTTCGTGGGCGACATGGGGTTCTCCCAGCAGATGCACGCCCTGCTGGTGCGCTGGATGCTCGATCCCTCGCCCGCCGTGCGCAACGAGGTGTCCTTCCACGCCTCGGTCATGCGCTTCCAACTGAACCTGTTCAGCGCGGTCTCGGCCGACGCGTACCAGTACCCGATCATCCTGCGCGATCAGGTCGACTGGAAGGTGAGCGACGCCTGGCGGCTGCGCTTCGGCCTCGAGGGGGGCATCTACGGCGCCTACATGGACGCCACCACGCCCGGCGGACCGCCCCGCGACGGCCAGGCCGAGGCCCCCATGTCGGAGCAGCCGACGATCCACACGGTCGAGAAGCCCATGACCGGCTTCCAGGCCGCCTGGGTGTCCGCCGAGTGGAAGCCCTTCGCCTGGTGGACGCTGGTGCCGTCGGTTCGGCTCGACACGTACCAGGGCGCCTGGGACGCCTACAGCATCGATCCGCGCTTCTCCACGCGCTTCGACGTGACCGACGCCCTGAGCCTGCGCGCGGCCACGGGCTTGTTCTCGCAGTTTCCGCGCATGGACAAGCTGTCGAAGGCCTACGGAAACCCCGGCCTGCCCCCCGAGCGCGCCATCCACGCCCTGGTGGGCGGCGAGTGGCGCCCGATCCCGCGCCTGTCGCTCTCGACCGACGTGTTCTACAAGCACCTGTTCGACCTGGCCGACTTCTCGAGCGACAACACCCTGAACTACCAGGCCCGCGGCAAGGGCCGCGCCTATGGAGCCACGGCGCTGCTCCGCCTCGACCCGGGGGGCCGCTTCTTCGGCTGGATCAGCTACACGTTCGTGGTATCCGAGCTGTACGACTTCGACGACCTCGACACCCGGCCCGGCTACGTGCCAGAACCCGGGTGGAAGCCCTCGGCCTACGACCAGAGGCACCTCTTGAACGCGCTGGCCTCGGTCGATCTGGGCGCGCACTGGTCGGTGGGCGCGCGCTACCGCCTGGCCACGGGTTACCCGTACACGCCGGTCGAGGGCTCCATCTTCGACAGCGACGGCGACCAGTATGCGTCGGTCCCCAGCCGCGACCTGAACTCGCGGCGCATGCCCATCTTCCACGCCCTCGACCTGCGCGTCGACAAGGAGTGGGTCTTCGACACCTGGAGCCTGGCGGCCTACCTCGAGGTCCAGAACGTGACCAACCACCAGAACGTCGAGGGCATCCAGTACAACTACGACTACACCGAGACCGGGTACGTGTACGGGCTGCCCATCCTGCCGGTGTTCGGGCTTCGCGGCGAGTTCTAGCGGGGCTCGGGCCGCCCCCGCCCCTTCGATTGGATATGCCGGAGATCCTCGACGTCCTCCAGGTCCCGCGGGCGGGACCGCGCCAGCTTGGAGCGGATGAGGTCGTCGAGCGAGATCAGGCGGACGACCGCGGGGCTGGCCTCGCGAGCGTCGTGGTGGGCCCAGGCCTCGTCGAAGGTGAGCCCGGGGATCGACAGGAAGACGTCGACCCGCACGACGTCTTCGAAGATGGTGATGGGGTTGCCCAACAGCCTGTGGGCGTCAATCTGCCCCGCCGTGCGGAACCCCGCCTGGTCGAGGGCGTCGAGCAACCTGCGCGCGTTGTCGAGGTCACGCTCGATGAGCAGATCGACGTCGAACGTGGCGCGCGGAACGCCGTGCAGCACGGCGGCGAGGCCGCCGACGAGCACGTAGCGGACCTCATTCGCCTCGAGAGAGGCGAACAACTCGAGCAGTCCCGTTTGCATGGTCCTCCTCGCGGCTCGGGCGCTCCGCGCCGGCGGCCCGGAGCAGACGCATCAGGCCCTCGGCGTGGGCCAGGCGCTCGGGCAGGCTGAGCGACAGGAACCACGCGATCTTCTCGGACCGATCCTCCGCGTGGAGGTCGTGGCGAATCCGTGCCTTCATGCGCGCCCCACCGTCACGGTACAGACCCATTGTAGTCGGTCGTGAACCGGCGCGCCACCACGCCCCAGCCGTCGCCGTCCTGGGCCCTAGAGGCCCACACGGCCAGCCAGCCACCGTGCGCATCGGGGGCCAGGTCCAGCAGGCGCTGGTCGTCGGCGGTGGTCGCGCTCTGCACGACCTCGTCGGCCAGGGGCGCGGCCCCCGCCGCGAAGACACGCGCCACCACGCCGTGGCCGGCGCCGTCGAGGGTGTCGTCGTCCCAGCCCGCCACGAAGCCGCCACCGGGCAGGGCCGCCACGGCCGGCCGCAGCTGCACGCCCCCGTCGTGGCGCGCCAGCGCGAAGGCCGGGCCTTCCGGGGCGCCATCGGCGGCCAGCAGGCGGGCCAGCACGTCCCCGCCCGTGCCGTCCTCTGCCCGGCTCGTCCACGCCACCACCACGCGCCCGTCGGTGAGGAGGGCGGCGTCGGACTCGCTCTGCAGGCCGTCGGTGTCGACGTTCACGCGGACCTCGTCGCCCGCCTTGGCGCCCTCGGGCGAGAAGCGCTGCGCGTAGACGTCCCAGCCCGTGCCCACCTGGCCGAGGCTCGCCCAGGTGACCAGCCAGCCGCCGTCGGCCAGGGGCGCCACGTCGGCGTTCTCCTGCTGGCCCATGGTGTAGCTGTTGACGAGCTGCTCGATCGGCGTCGCGGCGGCCCACGCCACGCGGCGCGCGAATACGCCGGACCACGAGCCGTCGAGCTCGGCGCACGGGAAGCCCGCGCACGAGGTCTCCCACGCGACCACGAAGCCCTTGCCGGGCAGCGCGGCGAGGCTCGCGAAGCCCTGCGCGTCCGCGACCTGCTCGTTCACGCGCTCCGCGGCGCTCGCGGGAGCGGCGCACCCGTCGAAGCGCCGGGCGACGACGTCCGAGGCGTCGGCGGGCTTGGCCGCGTGCCAGGCCACCACGAAGCCGCCCCCTTCGACCGCGGCCAGCGCCGGGCGCTCCTGGCTGCCGGGCGCGGCGGGGTCGACCTCGGCCTCGGCCCCGTGGGGCGTGCCCTCGGCGTCGAGGCAGCGCAGCAGCACGCGGGGCGTGCCCGACGCGCTCGACTGGAACGCGACGACGAAGCGCCCGTCGGTGAGCGCGGCGGCCGCCGGGTAGGCCTGGTCGCCGGCGACGACCTCGTTGACGACGTGCTCGCTCCCCGGCGTGGGCGCGGCGACGCTCGCATCGGCCGGGACCTCGGCCGCGATCTCGGGGGTGGGCTCCGCGGCGATCTCGACGCTGACCTCGTCAGGACCCTCGCCGGCAGCTTCGGGGCCGGTCTCGGTCTCGGCGTCGAGGAGGGGAGCGTCGAGATCCTCCAGCCGATCAGGGGGCGCCGGCGTATCGGCGTCGGCAGCGCCGATCTCCGCCGAGACGTCGGCTCCTGCGCGACCGTCCGAGACGTCGAGGCCCGATGTCGCCGCGCCGCTGCAGGCTGTCGCGATCGCCAGCACCCCCAGCGCCAGGCCCTTCACGAGGTTTCGCAAGTCGCCCCCCTGCCCCAGGTCGCCAGCATGCGGCGCCGCGGCCGGCCGTACAAGTCGGAAAATCCGTGTCGGCGGGTACGCTTTCCGGTTGTCTTCGGACGCGCGGTGCTCTATAGGGACGGCATCGCGTCAACCCTCGAGGCAGAAGACATCATGAAGCGTGCCGTTTTCCTGGTGGCGGTGCTGGTCGCGCTGGTCGGGAACCTGTCGTCCGCGTCGGCCCAGTGCGGCACGGCCCAGGTCATCGCGCCCACCTGCGGGGCGATCACCTGGGAGGGGTGCTGCACCGGCAACGTGGCCACGTGGTGCGACGACGAGGAGGCCGGCGGGCCCCTCTGCGGCCGCGACTGCGGCCCCGCCGACGAGGTGTGCAGTTGGTCCGAGTCGGTGGGCGCCATCTGCAGCTATTCGTTCACGGCGCCCCTCGACGGACACGACCTGCAGTGCTGCGACCCCCAGTGCGAGGGCAAGGCCTGCGGCGCCGACAACGCGTGCGGTGGCGTCTGCGCGGGCCCCGAGGCCACGTGCGAGGGCGGCAAGGTGTGCGCGCCCGACGGCGTGTGCTGCCAGGACCAGTGCGCGGGCAAGGCGTGCGGCCCCGACGGCTGCGGCGGCACGTGCGGCGAGTGCGGCTGCGGCGAGGCGTGCCTCGAGGGCGCGTGCGTCTTCCTCATGTGCAAGACGGCCGAGTGCGGCGCCGACGGCTGTGGCGGCTCGTGCGGCAACTGCGCCGCCGGCCAGGTCTGCACGCCGGCGGGCGCGTGCTGCGTGCCCACCTGCAACGGCGCCGAGTGCGGCGACGACGGCTGCGGCGGGACGTGCGGCCTCTGCCGGTGCGGCGAGCGCTGCGTGGCCGGCACGTGCGCCTTCGAGGCCTGCGACGGCAAGAAGTGCGGCGATGACGGCTGCGGCGGCGAGTGCGGGCAGTGCGAGGCCAACGAGTCGTGCTCCGAGGACCAGTGCGTGACCGGCTGGTTCTGCACCGCCACGTGGCAGGGGGGCGACGACGGCTGCGACTGCGAGTGCGGCGCGTACGACCCCGACTGCGACGACCCCTCCGCCAGCGTCTACCGCTGCGAAGACTGGCAGACCTGCGACGCCAACGGCCACTGCGTCGGCGAGTGCGTGCCCGACTGCGAAGGCAAGCAGTGCGGTGACGACGGCTGCGGCAAGCGCTGCGGCACCTGCGCTGCGGGCACCACCTGCAACGACGACGACCAGTGCGCGGCCGGCTGGGTCTGTGAGCCTTACTACCTTGGCGATGGCTACTCCTGCGACTGCGGCTGCGGCGCCTACGACCCCGACTGCGACGACCCCGAGCTGTGGATCTCGGGCTGCGAGTCCTGGCAGCGCTGCGACGCCAACGGCGCGTGCACGCCGGATGCCTGCACCCCCGAGTGCGCAGGCAAGCAGTGCGGGCCCGACGGCTGCGGCGGCACCTGCGGCGGCTGCCCGCTCGACGCCCTGCAGTGCGTCGACGGCGTGTGCCTGGCCGACTCGTGCAAGGGCATCCCCTCCGAGGGCTGCTGCGACGGCAGCACGCTGCGGCGCTGCTCCTACGGCACCCTCACGGCCAGCGACTGCGCCGAGTACGACGATGCGGCGATCTGCGGCTGGGACGCCGACGCCTACTACCCCGGCTACGCCTGCGGGGCCGACGTCGACCCCGTGGGCGACCCGAGCGGCGAGCTACCGCTGGTGTGCCCCGCCTGCGAGCCCGGCTGCGCGGGCAAGGAGTGCGGCGCGGCCGACGGCTGCGGCGGCACCTGCGGCTGCCCGGTGGGCCTCACGTGCCAGGCCGGCCAGTGCCTGTACTGCGCGCCCATGTGCTACGGCAAGGCCTGCGGCGCCGACGGCTGCGGCGGGTCGTGCGGCGAGTGCGCCGACGGCGGCGTGTGCGTCGCCGGCCAGTGCTGCACGCCGGCCTGCGAGGGCAAGACCTGCGGCGCCGACGGCTGCGGCGGCACGTGCGGTTCGTGCACCTGGCCGGCCACGTGCCAGGACGACCAGTGCTGCACGCCCGCCTGCGACGGCGTCACGTGCGGCAACGCCGACGGCTGCGGCGGCACCTGCGGCTGCGCGTCGGGCTCCTGCGTCGACGGCACGTGCCAGGGCGGCTGCGGTGAGGTCACGTACGAGGGCTGCTGCGACGGCTCGATCGTCCAATGGTGCTCGGGCGGCACGCTCAGCGAGAAGGACTGCGCCACCGACGAGTACGCCGAGGGCCCGCTGTGCGGTTGGGACCCAGAGGGCGGCTACTACTGGTGCGGCACCCACGAAGACGTCGACCCGGCGGGCGAGTTCGAGCGCGAGTGCGCCGGCGCGTGCACGCCCGACTGCGCCGGCAAGGCCTGCGACCAGGACAACGGCTGCGGCAAGCCGTGCGGCTGCGCGGCGGGCCAGTCGTGCGAGGCCGGCCAGTGCGTGGCGTGCATGCCCCAGTGCGTGGGGGTCGTGTGCGGCGACGACGGCTGCGGCGGCTCGTGCGGCGCGTGCGCCGAGGGCGAGACGTGCCACGAGTACGGCGTGTGCGTCGACGCGTGCCAGGGCGTGCTCTACGAGGGCTGCTGCGAAGGCGCCACCGCCAAGTGGTGCGAAGACGGCGTGCTGAACCAGATCGACTGCACCGGCAGCGAGGCCGGCGTGTGCGGGTGGAGCGCGTCGGGCTACTACGACTGCGTCGAGGGCGGCGCCGATCCGTCGGGCAGCTTCCCGCTCGACTGCCCGACGGGGCAGGATATTCCCAACTGCAAGGGCAAGGAGTGCGGTCCCGACGGGATCGGCGGGCAGTGCGGGCAGTGTGGCGTGGGCCTGGCGTGCAAGGATGGCCTGTGCGCGAGCGTCGACACCCCCGACTGCACGGGCAGGGAGTGCGGCCCCGACGGGATGGGCGGGTCGTGCGGTGCTTGCGCCGACGGCGAGACGTGCACCGCGGCCGGCCAGTGCGCGCCGGCGGTCACTCCCGACGTGGTCGACGACGCGACGATCGACACCGTCGCCGACGTGGCTGACGACAAGACCGCCACCGACGTCCCCGCTCCCGATGCTCCCGCTGGCGACATGATCGGCGCCGACACCGGCAACATCGATCGCGATGGCGGCGGCGGTGGCGGGTGCACCGTCGAGGCGCGCTCCTCCAACGCGGCGCCGCTCGTCGGCCTGCTGGCGCTGCTCGGTGCGGCCCTCCTGGTTCGGCGGCGCACCGTTCGGTGACGCCGTGCCCGATTGCCCCTCCAAGCGAGCCCGCAAGCGCCTGGTGAACGACGGCGTCCGCCGCCTGCTCGACACCCCAGGCTGGAACCCCCACGACTTCGTCGCGGGCCGCGAGGCCGAGCGCGGTCCCGTCGCGCCGGCCCCGTCCGCCGAGCGCGCGCTGGCGGGCGCCGAAGCGTGCGAGGCCTGCGCCGAGGCGCGGCGCACCTCGGCCGATCCCTCGGCGCTCTGTGAGCGTCATCTGGCCGAGGCGCTCGGCTTCTCCTCGTGACTCCCCGGGCCTTGCACCCTTCGTGAAACTCGATGCATGGGCAGGCGCCTTTTTTTGGTTGGCGTGCCGTTCGTTTGTTCCGTATTCTCGTGAGCGTATCCGCGACAACGAAAACTGGCACCCCGGAGGCCCCATGCCGCGCACGCAATGGATCGCGCTCGCAGGTCTGGTCATCGTCATCGGCTGGGTCCGTCCGGCCTTCTCGCAATGTGCATCGGGCCAGGTCGTGGCCCCCACGTGCGAGGGCGTCACGTGGGAAGGATGCTGCCTCGACGGCGTCGTGCGCTGGTGCTCGGCCCAGGAGGGCGAGGGCGTGACGTGCGAATGGGATTGCGGCGCCGAGAGCCAGCAGTGCGGTTGGACCGGGGCCTACTATTGGTGCGGGGCCGACTCGGCCGAGGGGCCCCCCGAGTTCCCCATGATGTGTTGCGATCCCCAGTGCGACGGCAAGGACTGCGGTGCCGACGACGGCTGCGGCGGCGCCTGCGCCGGCCCCGAGGTCGTGTGCTCCGACGGCAAGGTGTGCGCCCCTGACGGCGTGTGCTGTGCGCCGGCCTGCGACGGCAAGGTCTGCGGCGCCGACGGCTGTGGCGGGGTGTGCGGTGATTGCGGCTGTGGCGAGCGTTGCGAGGGCGGCGCGTGCGCGTTCGCGATGTGCGAGGGTCGTTCGTGCGGGCCCGACGGCTGCGGCGGGACGTGCGGCGAGTGCCCCGGGGGCCAGGTGTGCGCCGGCGGCACGGCGTGCTGCACGCCCTCTTGCGCGGGCAAGCTGTGTGGGCCCGACGGCTGCGGTGGAACGTGCGGCGTCTGTGCCTGTGGCGAGGCGTGTGTGGAGGGGGCCTGCCAGTTCCAGGCGTGCGACGGCAAGGCGTGTGGCCCCGACGGTTGCGGCGGGTCCTGCGGCGTCTGCGCGCCAGAGGCCACCTGCCACGCGGGCCAGTGCGAGACCGAGTGGTTCTGCAGTCCGTCCTGGCAGGGCAGCGGCGATGGCTGCGACTGCAACTGCGGCGCCTACGATCCCGATTGCGGCGCCGACGAGACCCCCTACGGCTGCCAGCCCGGCGAGTGGTGCGACCCCTTCGGCCACTGCACCGACGTGTGCACGCCGAACTGCGAGGGCAAGGCCTGCGGCGCCGACGGCTGCGGCGGCGAGTGCGGCGCGTGCGAAGCGGCCGAGTTCTGCCACGAGGGGCAGTGCGTGTCGGCCTGGTACTGCGAGCCCACCGACCAGGGCGGCGGTGGCCCCTGCGACTGCGACTGCGGCGCCTACGATCCCGATTGCGACGAGCCCCAGGCGTTCGTGACCGGCTGCGAGCCGTGGCAGACCTGCGACCCGACCGGTCACTGCGTCGGCGCCTGCGACCCGGCTTGCGGCGACCGGACGTGCGGTCCCGACGCGTGTGGCGGTACCTGTGGCACGTGCGCCGCCGGTCGGCACTGCTCGGTCGACGGCCAGTGCGTGGCGGGCTGGTTCTGCAATCCCGCCTACCAGGGCGCCGGCGACGGCTGCGACTGCAACTGCGGAGCCTACGACCCCGACTGCGACGAGGCCGGCGGTTGGATCGCGGGTTGCCAGTCCTGGCAGACGTGCGACGCCACGGGGTCGTGCACGCCCGAGGTGTGCCCGCCCCAATGCGAGGGCAAGGCGTGCGGCGACGACGGCTGCGGGGGCTCGTGCGGGGGCTGCCCCCTCGACCAGGCCGTCTGCGTCGACGGCACTTGCGTGGCCGACCCGTGCCACGGCATCAACGCCGTAGGGTGCTGCGACGGCAACGTGTTGAAGGTCTGTGGGTACAACGGCGAGCTCGTGACCACGCCCTGCGGCAGCGACTGGGCCCCCGACGAGGTGTGCGGATGGCGGGCGGCCGCCGACTATTACGAGGGCTCCTACCAGTGCGGTTCGCCCACCAACCCGGACTGGGGCGTCGACCCCGCTGGCGATCCGACGGGCGAGCACCCGCTGGTCTGTCCGCCGTGCACGCCTTCGTGCTTCGCCAAGGCCTGTGGTTCGGCCGACGGCTGCGGCGGGGCCTGCGGTTGCCCCGCCGGCCTGCACTGCGTCGAGGGCCAGTGCTTCGCCTGCACTCCCGAATGCTACGCGCGCGAGTGCGGCGACGACGGCTGCGACGGCTCGTGCGGGGGGTGCGCTGCCGGCGACGTGTGCGCCTCGGGCCAGTGCTGCACGCCGGCCTGCGAGGGCCAGGAGTGCGGGACCGACGGCTGTGGGGGCACCTGCGGAGCGTGCGACTTCGGGGCGACGTGCGTCGAGGGCCAGTGCTGCACGCCCGCGTGCGACTTCGTCTCGTGCGGCAATGACGACGGCTGCGGCGGCACGTGCGGTTGCAATGGCGGAGCCTGCGTCGAGGGAACGTGCCAGAGTGGCTGCGGGGCGATCACGTTCGAGGGATGCTGCGACGGTACCGTCACCAAATGGTGCTCCGACGGCGTCGTGAACGAGGTGGAGTGCGCCGACAAGCCCGAGACGCCGCTCTGCGGCTGGGTCGCGGACCAGAACTTCTACTTCTGCAGCGCCACGACCGACGTTGACCCCTCCGGCATGTTCCCGTACCTGTGCCCCGGGTCGTGCGCGCCCGACTGCGTTGACAAGCCCTGCGGCGCCGACGACGGCTGCCACGGGGTGTGCGGCTGCCCGGCGGGCCAGACCTGTGACGCCGGGCAGTGCGTGGCCTGCGAGCCCGAGTGCCTGGGCAAGGTCTGCGGCGACGACGGATGCGGCGGCTCGTGCGGCGCGTGCGAGGCTGGCCAGACCTGCCACGAGTACGGCGTGTGCGTCGACCCGTGTCAGGGGATCGGCTTCGAGGGCTGCTGCGACGGCGAGACCATGCGGTGGTGCTCGAACGGCGTGCTCTCCGAGCTCGACTGCGAAGAGAAGCCCCTGTGCGGCTGGAGCCCCCAAGGCTACTACGACTGCGGTACCGACGGAGCGGCCGATCCGGTGGGCACGTTCGCCAAGGAGTGCGGTGGGTTCTGCGTACCGAACTGTGCGGGCAAGGAGTGCGGCCACGACGGCTGTGGAGGCGAATGTGGCGCCTGTGGCGGCGGCCAGGTCTGCAGCCAGGGGCTGTGCGAGACGCCGGCCTCGCCGGACGAAGACGGTGAGGTGGTGGCGCCCGACGTGACCGGCGACGTGCCGGCGGTCGACCCCGGCACCGACCTCGCGCCCGACGCCGCGACCGACCAGGGCGTCGCCGACGTAGCGGTGGCCGATGCGCCCGCGGCCGATCCGGGCGCAGCACCCGACCCGGGCACTACGCCTGATACGGGCAGCACGCCTGACGACGAAGGGCTCGATCGGGAGGGAGGAGGAGGCGGCGGGTGCGTCGTCGGCGACCGCCCGGCGCCGTCGGCGCTCGTGCTCCTCGGCCTCCTGCTCGGCCTCTACTCCTTCGTGACCTCGAGGAAGCGGGCCTGAAGCCGTTCTCCGCGCGTGACCGCGCCCACCGTGACCCCGGCCTTCAACAGCGCCTGCAGCACCGTCGACACGGCCTGATCGGCGCCCTGGCCGGCCTGCAGGCGGAGCGTGACCGTCAGCTGCGGTGGTTCGGGCGTGAACGCCACGGCGGCCACGCAGGGCATCCCGGCCAGGTGGGGCGCGGGGTTGGGAGTGCCGGGCCCCAGCGCGATGACCACGCGCTCGTCGGCGCGCGTGAGCTCGGCCATGCTGCCCTCGGCCACCAGCTTGCCGTGATCGAGGATGGCGGCGGCGCTGCACAGGTTCTCGACCTCGGCCAGGTGGTGGCTGCTGATGACGACGGTGGTCGAGCCGGCCAGGCTGCGCACCACGTCGCGCACCTGCTCGGCCGTGCGGGGGTCGAGCCCCTCGGTGGGCTCGTCGAGCAGCACCAGCTCGGGCGTGCCCAGGAAGGCCTGGGCCAGCCCCGCGCGCTTGGCCATGCCGTGCGAGAGCGCGCGGCCCCGGACGTCGCCGGCGTCGGCCAGGCCCACGGCGGCCAGCACGCGCTCCACCTCGTCGGCCGCGCGGGCGCGGGGCACGCCCCCGAGCTCGGCCAGCAGGCGCAGCGTGTCGCGCACGGTGCGCATGGCGGGGAAGCGCGTGTCCTGGGGCAGGGCGGCCAGGCGGCCCCGCAGGCGGTGCAGGTGCCCGACCGGCTCGCCGAGCACCAGCGCCGTGCCCGACGTGGGGCGCCCGAGCCCCGTGAGCAGCGAGAAGGTCGTGGTCTTGCCCGCGCCGTTCGGGCCGAGCAGGCCGTAGACCACGCCGCGCGGCACCGTGAGGGTCAGGCCGTCGAGGGCCCGCACGCGGCCGTAGTGCTTGGTGAGCGCCTGGGTGCGGATGGCGTCGTCGTTCAAAGGTCCCTCCGCGACAAGACGGCCCAGGCGCCGCCGAGGAAGACCGCGGTGAAGGCGGCGAAGGCGGCCGCGCTCCTCAGCACCTCGGCCAGCGACCAGCGCCACAGGCCGGCCTTGAACGCGCTGGGCGTGACCCACTCGAACCCCTCGTGGCTGCTGGCCAGGCCGAGCGCGATCATGGCGCCGAGCAGCGCCAGCAGCGACAGCCCCGGGTTGTCGACCACCGCCGACACCAGGGCGGCCAGCGCCAGCCAGGGCAAGCCCCAGAGCACGGTCGACCCCCAGTACCGGGCCAGCGTGAGCAGCGCGGGGGCCAGCTCGAACGAGGGGATCTTCCAGAGCGCGAACGCCAGCAGCACCACGTTCGAGGCCACCGTGACGCCCACCAGCAGCGCCAGGTGCGCGAGCACGCGGCCGCCCAGCAGCACGCCGCGCGGCACGCGCAGCAGCACGAAGCGGTGGGCGCCGGCGCGCAGATCGGTGTTCAACAGGTCGTGCGAGGTGAGCGCCACCAGGAAGGGCAGGAACGAGAGCGCCACGAAGAAGAAGCCGTGGATGACCAGCGGTACGCCCACCATGCGCGCGGCCAGGGCCTTGTCGCCCCCGAGCATCATGGCGATGGCCTCCTCGAGCGAGTGCGGCCCGTCCCACTTGCTCGCGCCCTTCGACGCCGAGGCCATCATCTCGGCCATCTTCAGGGGATCGCGCAGGTACGACTCGAGCCACACCAGCGCGGCGCCGACGGCCAGGGTGAACAGGGCGTAGAGCAGCAGCGCGGCCACGGCGCGGCGATTGCGCAGCAGCGTGCCCACCTCGAAGCGAGCGAGCGTGAAGGTCGGCCCGAGCCACGTCATGGGAGCCCCGGTGAAGGCGACGCCGCCACTCTGCAGCGCACGCCCCGGCACGTCAAGCGCGGTGCGCGCTGGCTTTTTCCAGAGAAGCGTTGCATAGTGCGCGCCGACCCCCAATGGAGCCGTGCCACGCGTCAGCGTTCGGCGCGCTCCAGCCGGGCAAAACGGCGGCCTCTTCCGGCGATCCCTCCGTTGTCTCCCACATCCTGCCGGACCACGCGGATCCCTGACGATCCGCTGCGCACACGGGCGTCGTCCCCTGCGGGCCGGCCCGAAGGAGTCCTTCTCGTGAATCCCACCTCGTTCGATGCGTTCAACCTGCACCCCGACCTGTTGCGGGGAGCCCGAGAGCTCGGGTTCCAGACACCCACCGCCATCCAGGGCGGCGCGATCCCGCCCCTCCTCGAGGGGCGCGACATCCTGGCCGCCGCCGCCACGGGCTCGGGCAAGACCGCGGCCTTCGTGCTGCCCATCCTGCACCGCCTGATGGACCGGCCGCGCGGCACCACGCGCGCCCTGGTCCTGGCCCCCACGCGCGAGCTGGCCGCCCAGATCGTCGAGCACCTGAGGGCCCTCGCGAAGTTCACGCGGCTCACCGCCGAGGCCGTCTTCGGCGGCGTGGGCATGCGCCCCCAGGAGGCCGCCTTCCGGCGCGGCGTCGACGTGCTGGTGGCCTGCCCCGGCCGCCTGCTCGACCACATGCAGTACGACTACGCCCGCCTGGCCGGGCTCGAGATCCTGGTGCTCGACGAGGCCGACCGCATGCTCGACATGGGCTTCCTGCCCGACGTCAAGCGCGTGTTGGCGCAGCTGCCCCCGCCCAAGCAGACCATGCTGTTCTCGGCCACCATGCCCTCGCCCATCGTCGAGCTGTCGCGCGGCCTGCTGAAGACGCCGGTGGCGCTGAACATCGAGCGGCGCTCGGCGCCCGCCAAGGGCATCACCCACGCGGTCTACCCCGTGGCCGAAGACCTGAAGCCCCGCCTGCTGCTCGAGCTGCTGCAGCGCAACAGCTACGAGAGCGTGCTGGCCTTCACCCGCACCAAGCACCGCGCCAACCGCCTGACCGAGGTGCTCGAGCGCGCCGGCGTGCCCTGCACGCGCATCCACGGCAGCCGCAGCCAGACGCGCCGCACCGAAGCGCTGGCCGGCTTCAAGGGCGGCCAGTTCCGGGTCATGGTGGCCACCGACATCGCGGCGCGCGGCATCGACGTGGTCGAGCTGGCGCTGGTCGTGAACTTCGACGTGCCCCACGTGCCCGAAGACTACATTCACCGCGTGGGGCGCACGGCCCGCGCCGACGCCAAGGGCGTGGCCATCACCCTGGTCAGCCCCGACGAGGAGGGCGATCTCCGCAGCATCGAGCGCCACCTCGGCACCCGCCTGCCGCGCGAGAAGCTGACCGGCTTCGACTACGCCCACAAGCCCGCCGAGCGCTTCGAGATCCCCATCCAGGACCGCATCGCCGTGATCCGCAAGCAGAAGGCCGAGGAGCGCGAGCGCGCTCGGGCCAACGAGGCGCGCCGGGCCGCCAACCAATCCGAGCGCGAGCGCCAGGACGCCGCCGCCGCCACCCGCCGCGCCGCGCCCCATCCCCAGACCCAGGGTGCCGGCCGAGGCCGCACGCCCCC
Source organism: uncultured Myxococcales bacterium (assembly GCA_964494475.1). Classification (GTDB taxonomy): domain Bacteria; phylum Myxococcota_A; class UBA9042; order CAZBRS01; family CAZBRS01; genus CAZBRS01. The sequence continues at coordinate 150,309 of CAZBRS010000002.1, forward strand.
CCGAGGCCACGGCCCGTCCCGCCACAGCGGACGCTGAGGCCGAGCCTGCTGACTTGAGATCGCAATTTGCGATCTCAAACAGCGGGCCCGGCGACCGTAGGTCGCCACGAACTTGAGGTCGCAGATTGCGACCTCAAGCGCCGCCATCGAGCGAGAGGGCACAGGTGATCGCAAAGTGCGATCACCGCTCGCGGAGGTCGTTCGTCCCTGCGCTGCCGTCGAAGGTCATTGAATCCGCAGGGTAATCCAGCGCCGTTGCACCTCGGAGGCGAGCTTTCGGCTTCTCCAGTAGGGCCAACACTGCCCTACTTGGAGGACCCATGGCATCGACCGACCTGTCGCCGTCCGACGCGATCGAGCGCCGCATCCTGGTGATTCGCGGCCACAAGGTGATCCTCGACGCCGATCTGGCCGCGCTCTATGGCGTCACCACGAGTCGCTTGAACGAGCAGATCAGGCGCAACGCTGCTCGGTTTCCGATCGACTTCGTGTTCGAACTGACGGACGAGGAGTCCCTTCGTTTGAGATCGCAATTTGCGATCTCAAAGGGGCGAGGCGGTCGCCGACACGCTCCCCTACGTCTTCACGGAACACGGCGCCGTCATGGCCGCCATGTCGTGGAAGTGCGGGGCTCGACCGTCCCGCGGAATTGA
>CAZBRS010000003.1:0-145178 GCA_964494475.1 uncultured Myxococcales bacterium
GTCAGTCGACGATCACGTACAGCACGTACGGCTTCTGCACGGGCTTCAGGCAGACGTTGCCGCGGTACTCCTTGCCCTTCTTCATGGCGCCCCAGGTGGCGGGCCACTGGAAGGTGAGCTCGGCGGTGGCGGACTTCTCGATGGCCGCGTGCCACGACAGGTTCTTCAGCTCGAAGTCGCCGAAGGTCGCGACCACGAACTTGCTGACGTGGGGCAGGTCGACGCTGCCCGTGTTCGTGAAGATCACGTCGTAGCAACCCACGCCATCGCCCGCCGAGGTGGGCGCGCCATAACGCAGGCTGACGCCGAGGCCGGGGTCGTCGACCTGGCCGGCGGTGAAGGTGTTCGCCTGCGGCTCGGTCAGGTCGGTGGGCACCAGGTCGAAGGTGAGCGAGGTGATGCTCTTGACGTAGGCCAGGGGCTCGGCGCAGTAGCCGAACGAGACCGAGCCGCCCTTCGCCAGGGGCTGGTCGTTGTTCGTGGCGAACACGTCGAGCAGCGCGCCGCCCGCGGGCTGCAGGATGGCGCCCCACTGGCTGGAGAGGCTCTCGAGGGGCTGGTCGAGCTCGAGGCGCAGCGCCCAGGCGGTGACGGCCGGGCCGCCGTTTCTCATGGCCACCTGCACGCAGCCGCCGGTCTCCCAGTCGTTGGCCACGCTCTGGTAGAGCGTGAAGTCGCCGCTCGAGAGCACGGGCGCCGCGGGCCCGTCGCCGGGCACGACCGAACCCTCGCTGGCGCCCGAGGTCACGACCACGTCGACGGGCAGGCTGATGGGCTCGGCGCAGTAGCGGATGCTGACCACGTCGCCCGAACGCAGCTTGGTGGCGTCGCTCGGCACGACGACGAGCTCGCGCTCGTACAGGAAGACCAGGTTGGCGCCCGCGCCGGAGTATGTCGAGTCGACGATGGCGCGGTCGAGCCCCACCGAGATCTTCCAGGTCGAGAGCGTGGGCCCGGTGTTGCGCACCCAGGCGCTGACGCAGGCGCTGTCGCCGAACTCGTCGGCCGCGTAGTACAGCTCGAAGACGCCGTCGGCCGAGAGGATGGGCTCACCCTCGGCCACCGGGAGCGTGCCCTCGGTGCCGCCCGCGACGTGCAGGTTGCTGCCCTGCCCCGACGTGCTCGACGTGGCGAGGTCGCACCCCGTTACGCCCACGATCGCGATTGCCGAAAAGAGACCTGCCAACAGGAGCTCCCGCGTGCGGCTCACGGCGCCTCCGAATTCGTGTCGTTTCCAACAGTGAAATATAGCCGAGAAGGCACGAACGGGCGATAGCAAAGCGTTAGGAACGTCCGGCGCGCCGCCGAATGCGCCGCAGCGCCCCGCCCACGCCGAGGAACACCAGGCAGACCCCGGTGATCCAGTCGCCGGTCGTGCCGTAGAAGCTGCCGCCGGCGTAGAGGGGCAGATCGGCCACGACCACGCCGTCACCGCTCGTCAGGTGGTCCCGCTCGGCCAGCACGCGACCGCGCGCGTCGGCGATGAGCGAGCTGCCGTTCTTCGCGGCGCGCACGAGGCCGTAGCGCCCCTCGATGGGCCGGAGCAGGCTGTTCTCGCGGTGGTACGGCGCGACCTCGGCCCAATCCCAGGTGGGCACGAGCACCAGGTCGACGCCAGCGCGCGCGTGGTCGCGCACCAGGTCGGCGAAGTTGTCGTCCTGGCAGATCATCACGCCGAGGCGCCAACCGTCGAACTCGAGGCGCACGGGCCCGGTGCTGCCGGTCTTCCAGTCCTCGACGCCCCAGATGAGGTGCGTCTTGGCGTATTCGTCGACCACCTTGCCGTCCGGCCCCACCAGCACGAGGCGATTCTCGTCACGCTCGAGGTCGCCGAAACCGAGGCCGATCAACACGCCGTGGGCGCGGGCGAGGCGGCCGAGGCGCTCGAACACGCGAGCGCGCTCGTCGGCCTTCAGGGCCACGGAGAGCTCGGGGAAGAGCACGAGACGCGCGCCGGCCTTCACGGCCTCGGCCAGCCGTGGCTCGATCGTCGTGGCGAAGAGTTGCTCGGTGTCGGCGGGGTTGCGCGCGTCGATGCTCGGGGAGGTGAAGCCGACGGCGGCCACCCGGAGCGACCCGCGCGGGGCCTCGCGGCCCGCCAGCACGCTGCAGAGCACCGCGGGCACCAGCAGCACCATCACGGCGGCGGCCACGCCGGCGCGACGCGCGGGCTCGACCACGAGCGAGAGCCCCAGCCCCTGCAGGCCGACCACCAGGAAGGGCAGACCCAGCGGACCCGTGAACGCAGCGAACTGCACGGCCCAGGGCGCCGCGCTCCACACGCGCGTGAACAACTGGGCGCTGCCCCATTGGGGCCACACGCTCACGTCGAGCCAGCCGACCACGACCACCACCGCCGCCGAGGCCAGCGCGCGCCAGGGCTCGCGCCACTCGCGCACGCACCACAGCCCCGCGGCGACCAGCGCCCACACCGCCGCCACGTAGCCGACCTCGAGGGCCGTGGCCCACCAGGGGAAGGCCAGCAGCACGGTGAGCGGCCCGCCATAGCCGAGCGCGAAGGCCACGCCCACCAGCGCCGCCTGACCGCGACCCGGGACGCGTCGCGCGGCGAGGAGCAGGGGCACCAGAGCCACGAGTTGCAGCGGCCACAGCCCGACGGGCTGGTCCGAGAGGAAGAGCAGCAGGCCGCCGACGAACGCCAGCAGGAGCGAAGTCCAGGCAGAGTTCTTCATGTCAACCGATGGACTCGACCAGCGCCTGCAAGCGCTGGTTCGACTGCGACTCGGTGAAGTAGCGCGGGTCGGTCATGTCGCCCTCGATCACGACGCCCGGCTTGCCCGTGCGCCGCGTGACCTCCTCCTTCACCGGGTACTGCCCGATGGAGTAGGGCTTGCACGAGTGGTTCGAGTGCATGACGAAGCCGTCGGCCCCGAACTTTTCGACGAGGTGCTGCACCTTGGCCATGCGGGCGTGGATGGACTGGTTCAGGTAGATGTCGGTGTAGGCCCGCGCCGCGCCCTCGAACAGGTCGTCGGCCCCGAAGGTGTGCCCGGCCCAGGCGTGCGTGTAGGTGTCGGCCACGAGCACGGTGTCGTGCTCCTTGAAGAAGCGCGACAACGCGCCGATCTGGAACCAGATGGGGATGTTGTCCCACACCAGGCGGCGCTTCTCGTTCTTCAGGAGGAACTGCCCGTTCCGGCGCCGCTCTTCGAGCTCGCGCTTCAGCTTGCGGAAGAACTCGGTCACGAACGCGTTCCCGCGCATGGACACGATGGGCATCATGAACACGAAGGCGTCGAACGACGAGAACAGCGACGGGCGCTCCAGGTTCAGCTCGAGCACCTCGGTCCAGGCGTCGACGTTCTCCTGCGCGTTGCGGGCGGTCTCGCGCAGGCGCTTGTCGGTCAGGCGCGTGCCCACGATCTTTTCGGCCCAGGCCGCCATACCCTCGAGCTGCGCCTTGACGTAGGCCACCGTGTGGGGCTCGAGCCGATCGTGAATGACCGGCGTGTCGATCAGGTAGAAGGGCACGCCCTGCAGCTCGGCCGTGCGCTCGAACCACTTGGTCACGGTGTTGCAGATGTTGTTGCAGGCCACCACCAGGTCGGGCTTGGGCATGCCGCCGAAGGGGATGGGGCTCTTGCCCCCCAGCTGGAAGCCGAGGTCGGCGCGGGCGTACGAGCAGATCTCGGGGCTGTAGCCGGCCGCCTCGGAGCGCCGGTGCAGGTCGGGCGCCACCTTGCGCGCGCCGCAGATGGCGCCGTGGTTCTCGGGGTAGATGGGCTTGACGCCCAGCGCCACCAGCACCTCGACCGGGGCCCCGCTCGTGACCCAGGCCACCTTCTTGCCGAAGTACCGCGTGACCTTCGGCAGGAGGTAGTGGTTGCGCATCAGGACCTTGAGGTCGTCGTGGATGAGGAACTTCGGCATGTTCCCTCCGGGGGGAGGAGGCGCGCGGGTTACGGACAGACGACCGCCAGGCTCAGGTCGTCGACGTAGATGCCCTCGAGGGGCTGGGTGGGCGCGATCACCGCGTCGTACGAGAACAGCACGGTGACGGTACGACCCGCGAAGGCGGACGCGTCGACCGTGACCTCCTTCCAGGTCTTGTAGTCGGCCGGATCGATGGCGGTCTTGTCCCACACGACCGTGGCCACGTCGCCCGATACCAGCGAGATGGTGAACAGGTCGCGCGCCGGATCGCTCTCGATGTCGAGGTAGACCCAGAAGTGCAGGCTGGGGAACTGGCCCTCGGGCAGCGCGACCTCGGGGCCGGTGGCCGTCGAGGAGGGCGGGGTGGTCGAACCTCCGGGGATGATGCTGGCCCCGGGCATGTACGACGCCGTCGTCGACCCGCCCATGAGCGCGTCGAGGCCTACCGTGTTGCCGTAGTAGAGGGCGTGGGCGCCGCCATGGAAGCGGTAGTCGGGCATCGTGATGGGGAGGCCGATGCCGATGTCGATGGTGCCCCCGCTGGGCACCTGCCACGACTGGCCGCCCAATCCCATGCCGCCCGCGTCAGCCCCTACGAACGTCCACTCGGGGTAGGACGGACCGCTGAAGAGGTCGCCCGCGGTCACGTCTTCGAAGGCCTCGGCGTACGAGAACGGCTCACAGCAACCCGGCAGGCCCGAGCCCGCGTGCTTGCACCAGTTGGCCACGCAGGTGTCGGTCGTGCACTCGTCGGCGTCGTCGCACTCGCTGCTCTCGTGGCAGCAGTTCGGCACGGGCGAGAACGTGCACGTGCCGCCCTCGCCGCAGGCGCCCTTCTGGCAAACGTCGAGGCTGACGCAGTCGGAGGCGGCGGTGCAGCAGTCGGGCGCCAGGGTCGAGGCGAACACGCACGAGCCCACCACGCAGTGGTCGGTGGTGCACACGTCGCCCTCGTCGGCGGGATCGTCGCACTCGGTGTCGAGGTGGCAGCAGTTCAGGATGTCGGTCGACGCGCAGAGGTGCGCCTCGCACGTCCAGGCCAGGCACCAATCGTCGGTGGCACAGTCGGCGGGCACGAGGCAGCAGCCCGGCTCGGCCGACTTGGCGTAGGCGCACTCGTGATCGACGCAGGTGTCGAGCGTGCAGACGTCGTCGCCGTCGTCGCACTCGTCGTCGACCAGGCAGCAGTCGGCCTTCTCGGTGAACACGCACTGGTGCTGGGTGCACTTGGCGTTCTTGCACGCGTCGGGCACCACGCAGTCGGCGTCCTTCAGGCAGCAGTTGGGCTCGTCGGTGAGCGTGAAGACACACTTGCTGGCGGCGCAGGTGTCGGTGGTGCAGACGTCGTCGTTGTCGTCGCAGCCGTCGTCGTCCAGGCAGCAGCCCTGGATGGGGCTCTCGACGCAGGTGCAGTTCAGGCACTTGGCCTGCATGCAGGCGGTCGAGGCGGTGCACTCGCCGTCGGACTGGCAGCCGCCCTGCTTGGGCGTGAACACGCACACGTTGATGCTCGTGTCGCACGCATCGACGGTGCAGGCGTCGTTGTCGTTGCACTGACCGGGGCTCACGCAGCAGTTGGCGATGAAGCTCGACTGGCAGCCGTTGGCGCCGCACACGTCGGTGGTGCAGGCGTTGCCGTCGTCGCAGTCGGCCGCCGAGGAGCAACAGCCGGGCACCTTGTCGTAGGTGCAGGCGGCGCCGTTCACGCAGCGGTCGGTGGTGCAGACGTTGCTGTCGTTGCAGTCGCTGTCGAGGGTGCAACACGCCGTGGCCGGCATGTGCTGGCACGCGGCGTTGATGCAGTTGTCGATGGTGCAGGGGTTGGTGTCGGCGCAGTCGGCGTGGCTGGTGCAGCACGAGGGGTCGGTGGTCGCGTGGGAGCACACGTTGCTGTTGCAGGAGTCGGTCGTGCAGATGATCCCGTCGTCGCAGTCGGCGGCCTCTTCGCAGCACCCCGGCGCGTCGGAGACGGCCGACACGCACGTGTGGTTCTTGCAGGCGCCCGTCAGGCAGGGGTTCGACGCGGTGCACGCGGCGTCGGTGGCGCAGCAGGCCACGAGGGGCTTGGTGGGGTTCGTGCAGTGGCCGTCGGCGCACACGTCCTGGGTGCAGTAGTCGCCGTCGTCGCAGTGCACGTCCTTGGAGCACGCCTTGGTGGCCACGTGCTGGCACGTGAAGTTCTTGCACTGGTCGGTCGTGAAGTCCTTGGCGTCGTCGCAGTCGGTGTCCTTGCCGGCGCGGCAGCACCCGGCGGGCGGGTTGCCCGTGCTCCACACGTCGGTGTAGCTGCACTTCATGGACAGGCAGGCCTCCATGGTGCAGGGGTTCTGGTCGTCGCAGTCGGCGGTCGACGTGCAGGTGCAGTCGGCCTTGGTGCTGTCGATGGGGTGGAAGCACACGCCGTTCAGGCAGGCGTCGGCGGTGCAGTAGGTGAAGTCGTCGCAGTCGGCGTCGGTCACGCAGCAGTCGGTGCCGCTGCCCTCGTGCTCGCAGCCCGACTCGCCGCACTTGTCGGTGGTGCAGGCGTTGGCGTCGTCGCAGTCGAAGTCGATCTCGCAGCAGTCGGCGTTGGCCTTCTCGAACTTGCAGCGGTGATCGACGCACGTGTCGGTCGAGCACCCCGAGCCGTCGTCGCAGTCGCCGTCGACGGTACAGCAGATGGGGTCGGGCGCCACATCGAAGGCGCACGCGCCCTCGGCGCACCGGCCGATGAGGCAGTCGTTGGCCGGCAGGCAGTCGGTGTCGACGGTGCACTGCGCGGGCGCGACGTCGTCAGCCGCGTCGTCGGGCGCCACCGTGTCAGCGCCGCCTGACCCGCCGGAGCAGGCCGAAAGGGCCACCAGGGCCAGGACCGAGAGCATGAGGGCGAAGAAGCGCGTACGCGTCATGGGGAGCCTCCGCTTGCGTCGGAGGGAATATAGAGGAAAAGGTGGGGCGCTACAAGGTGAAGGGGACGGTCGTGTCCAGACGGAAGAGGGCCACCGGGAGGGGCTCGACAGGCAGGCCCTGCAGGACCGACGGCCGCCGCGTCCGGGCCCAGACGCGGCCGTTGGGGTAGGTCGCGACTTGGGCCAGATCCTTGGCTCGAAGCTGCGTCGTCCACTTCACCTCGACCGGGTCGAAGCCGCCGTTACGCACCAGCGCCACGTCGACCTCGCCCCTGGCCTTGATGTAGAACGTTGGTCCGTGCCGTCGAAAGTGCGTGACGACCGCGGCTTCGACCAGGCGCGAGGTCCACTCGGGGTCCGACGCCAGGCGGCGCCTCGCGTTCTCGAAGGGGTGAGCGTCGTTCGAGAGCCAGGCGTCGACGGCGTGGTGGATGAACGGGTCGGCGAACATGACCTTGCGCGCCTTCTTGGGCGCGGCCGAGAGGGTGTGCTCGACGAGCGCGGGCTGCACGAACACGGCCTCCATGGAAGCGAGCAGGTCGACGTAATCGGCCACCGTGGTCGGGTGGTCGATCGATAGATCCTGCGCCAGCGCGTTCCAGGTGATCTGGCTGCCCAACCGGTCGCGGATGGCGCCCAGCACTTCGCGCAGGTAGCGCTCGCTCTTGCCCCGCTTCAACACGTCGCCGCGGATCCAGTCGCTGTAGGTGCGGTACGTGGCTGGTTGGATGGTCCCGGCGCCGGCGAGATCGTTCATGGCGGTGAGGAAGCCGCCGTGCAGCAGGTAGGCGTCGAACGCCCCGAACAAGCGCTCGACCAACCCCTCGGAGCACGCCTCGACGTCGCGGTCGAGTTGCAGGGCCTCCGGGGCGTCGACGCCGTGGGCCAGCAGGGCGGCCTCACGGAACGAGAGCGGATGGAGCGTGAAGTCGACCTGCTCGGCCACGCCCCGACGCCCCGGCAACCGCGCGCGCGCATCGCGGATGACCACGGTGTCGGACCCGGTGAGCACTAGGCAAACCTGTTCGAGGAGCCCGGCGTCGGCCAGGAACTTCACGCCCCGGTCCCAGTCGCGAACGTACGTCACCTCGTCGACGATGATCGTGAGCGGTTCGCGATCGCGTCGGACGGCGGCGAGATCCTGCACGATGCGCACGAGCGCGTGGTGGTCGTCGATCAACTCGCCCGTCAGGAACGCGAGGCGCGACGGCGCGACGCCCCGATCGAGCAGATCCACCATCCACTGCTTCAAGAGCGTGGTCTTGCCGACCTGCCGACCGCCGCAGAGCGTGAAGATGCCCTCGCGCTCCACCGGAAGCCGGGCCAGCAGGGGCGAACGGTACGGCAGGGGGAGCATCGCCAACCGGCGCAAGTGCGGATCGTGGGAACGAAACAGCGCGGGGTCGCTCTGGTGCAGGTTGTGGACCTCGAAGCGCGGGTCGAGCATGGGGCCTCCGCGAGGATAGAGGATGGCCATTGACTAAATTTAGTCAGTGGCCATGGATCAAGTAGCACGATCTACGGTGCTTGAACAGCCCGAACCAACTCCCGCGCATCGACGAACCGCACCTCGTGGCCGTCGAGGTCACGCGAGAACGGCGGGATCGCGTCGTGGCAGACAACGAACGACGGGCCCTCGGGGTAGCGACGCCGGAAGGCAGCGAGGCCGCGCAGGCTGACGTCGCCGGCCGACCACTTGCACTCGATGGCGATGGGCGGGAGGCCCCGTGGGACCAACACGAAGTCGACCTCGTGCCCGTTCTTGTCGCGCCACGTACGAACGTCGCGGTGCTGCAGAGCGGCGTGCAACTCGTTCAGCACCAAGTGCTCCCACAACGAACCGAGATCCTCCGGGCGAAGCTCGCGCCAGCCGCGGTGCGCGCACACGCCCGAGGAGGCCGGCCGCCAAGACCAAACGCAAGTAGTTTTGCGTTTGGTACGACCAAATGAAAGCACAGTGGCATTGGGTCTGGTCTTGCGCATCCCGGCCTACCCCAGGATGGCGGGGTCCAGATCGACCCCCACCGGGCAATGGTCCGAGCCCAGCACCTCGGGCAGGATGAAGGCGTCCTTCACGTACGGCAGCGCGCCGGGCGAGGCGTAGACGTAGTCGATGCGCCAGCCCACGTTCTTGGCGCGCGCCTTGAACATCTGGCTCCACCAACTGTAGGCGTCGGGCACGTCGCCCTTCACGTGGCGGAAGGTGTCGGTCCAGCCCAGAGCCAGCACGCGGTCCAGCTCGGCGCGCTCGACGGGGAGGAACCCGGAGGTGCCCTCGTTGGCCTTGGGCCGGGCCAGGTCGATGGGGCGGTGGGCGGTGTTGTAGTCGCCCATCACGAGGATGGGCTCGCCGGCCGCGCGGGCGGGCTCGAGGCGGTCGAAGAGGGCGCGGTAGAACTCGAGCTTGTAGGGCACGCGGCCGTTGTCGCGCTCCTTGCCGCTGCCGTTGGGGAAGTACACGTTGGCGACGGTGAGGCGGCCCCAGCGCGCGATCTCGACGCGCCCCTCGACGTCGAAGGCGGGGCGACCGAGGGAGGTCTCGACCGATTCGGGGGCGGTCTTCGACCACAGCATCACGCCCGAGTAGCCCTGGCGCTCGGCGGCCACCAGGTGCGTGTGCCACCCTTCGGGCGCGATCACGGTCGCGGGCAGCTCGCGGGCGGGCGAACGCACCTCCTGCAGGCCGACGATGTCGGCGCCGGAAGCAGCCAGCCAGTCGAGGAAGCCCTTCTTCAAGCAGGCCCGCAGGCCGTTCACGTTCCAGCTGATCACGCGCATGGTGGACTCCTTCGGGCGATAACGCCTTTACTCCGGCAGCGACGCCAGGAACCAGGCCGCGGGGATGACGGCCACGTCGCCGTCTCGATCGTAGGCCCAGGTCTTCTTCGAGACCACGATCCCGCCGCCGGTGCGCTTCAACACGCGCTTGTCGCCCGAGGTGATCTGCTCCTGGTACTTCACCTCGACGCGCACCTGCCGTCCGCCGGCCTCGACGCCGATCAGGTCGATTTCGCCGTCGCCACGCCAGTGGTAGAGCTCGGCGAAGCGCGGGTAGAGTTGGCCGGCGAGCGTGGACTCCACCAGCCGGCCCCTCGCGACGGGGTCCAGCAGCGACGCAGCTGCCACGGATTGAGGTTCGGGGTGCCCTCCCACCCAGGCCGTGAAGACGTGCCGGAAGAACGGGTCGCGGAAGTGCAGCTTGCGGGGCTTGCGGGGCGCTGGCGCCGAGCTGCCGAGGTGCGTGGGCTGGTGGAGGACGGCGAGCACGTAGCAACGCTCGAGCAGATCGAGGTAGTCGGCCAGGGTGGCGCGACTCCCGACGGAGGTGCGTTCGGAGAGCCCCTGCCAGTCGATCGATTCCCCGCCCAGGGCCACGACGGCCCTCAGCAGCTCGCGGAGCAGCGTCTCGCTCTTTCCGGCTCGCAGCAGGTCCCCCACGACCGCCTGTCGGTATACCGCGGCCGACGTGGACGACAAGACGCCGTCGGCCACGACCTCCTGGAAGGCGATGGGCATCCCTCCGCACAGCAGAAACGTCTCGAACGCTTCCGCGGCGCGCGGGAACCGCAATTGGTTCTCTTCAGCCGACTGGAAGAGCCCGGAGGGCGTCCAGTCCGCGGATGGATGGCACGAGAGGCCGGGCTGGAGCGCCGCGAGCACGTCGCGGAATCCGAACGGGCCCATCTCGAGGTCGGAGGTCGCTTCGACGTCGCCGCGCCGCCCGGGGAGCAACTCGTGACCCTTGCGAAGATCGATCGAGTGCGATCCGGTGACGACCACGGTCGTGTGCTCGAGCAGCCCGAGATCGAAGGCAGCCTTCAGACCGAGCGCCCAGTCGGCGCAGAACGTGATCTCGTCGAGCAGCAGCACGACCCGCGATCCACGCGGGTGCCGTTCGACGCACGTTCGGACCAGGTCGAGCAGGTCGCGGTGCGAGCGCACGTCGCCCACGTCGAGCGCGAAGTAGACGAGCTGACGCGCCGACGGCAGCGTGGGCAACAACTCGCGGACCTTGCGCTTCAGGAGCGTGGTCTTGCCGATCTGACGCGGCCCGCGCAGGACGTAGATACCCGTTCGCCCCAGGTCGAGGGCCGCCTCGACGGGATGGCAGAGACGCACGGGAAGTGCCTCGAAGCGCGCGAGGTGGGGGTCAGTTGCGACGTCACCCTGAGTCCACCAGGGGCTCTGCTCGACGATCCTCGTAAGCTCCATGTCGTCACGCGTACTTTCTACGTCGACGCGATCGTACGTTAGAAGGCTGCTAACGTCAACGAACCTCCGTTGGCTGACGCGAAACGCCCAATGATGCCCCCTTCGCGGACTCGTCGCGACGCGCGGTGCGACGCTCCTATAGCTTGAATCATCGGCGTCATTGCAGTACATTGCGCCCCTCGCGCAGCACCGTTGGAGGCACGCATGACCACCGACTTCACCCTCTCGAAGACCTACGAGCCCGCGTCGTTCGAGAAGGACATCTACACGCGCTGGCTGCAGAGCAAGGCCTTCCACGCCGTGCCCGACCTGCGCCGGCCCTACGTGATCATGATGCCGCTGCCGAACGTGACGGGCGCCCTGCACATGGGCCACGCCATGGACAACTGTATGCAGGACCTGCTCATCCGCTGGCACCGCATGCTGGGCGACAACGCGCTGTGGATGCCGGGCACCGATCACGCCGGCATCGCCACCCAGGCGGTGGTCGAGAAGCGCCTGAAGGAGCTCGAGGGCCTCACGCGCCACGACGTGGGCCGCGAGGGGTTGGTCCAACGCATCTGGGACTGGAAACAGACCTGCCAGACCCGCATCATCGCGCAGCAGCAGCGCATGGGTTGCTCGTGCGACTGGGACCGCTACCGCTTCACCATGGACAAGGTCTGCGCGCGCGCCGTGCGCCACACCTTCTTCCGCCTGTTCGACGACGGTTTGGTGGGGCGCGGCAAGCGCCTGGTGAACTGGGACCCGTACCTCCGCACCAGCATCTCGGACGACGAGGTCTACCACGAGACGGTGCAGGGCCACTTCTGGCACCTGCTCTACCCGGTGATCGACGCGCAGCCGGGCGAGCCCACCCACGTGACGGTGGCCACCACCCGCCCCGAGACCATGCTGGGCGACACGGCCGTGGCGGTGCACCCCGAGCCCGACGTCTTCCTGCGCGCCGCGCTGGCCGAAGCCCAGGGCCCCGAGGCGGACGCCCTCGAGGCCCGCCTCTCCGACGTGCTCCCCACGCTCCTCAAGCTGCGCGATATGGCCCGCGCGGGTCGCAAGGTGATGTTGCCCCTGGCGAACCGCCCCATCCCGCTGATCTGCGACGCCTGGGCCAAGCCCGATCTGGGCTCCGGATGCGTGAAGATCACCCCGGCCCACGACCCCAACGACTACGACGTGTGGAAGCGCCACCGCGACGAGATCGGGCTCCTGAACATCCTGGCCCCCGACGGCACGCTGAACGAGAACGCCGGCAGGTACAAGGGCCTCGACCGGTTCGTCGCGCGCGACGCCGTGGTCAAGGATCTGCAGGCTCTGGAGCTCGTGCCCCTCATCGAGGACCGCGAGATCGAGATCGGCCATTCGGACCGCAGCAAGACCCCCATCGAGCCCTACCTGTCCGACCAGTGGTTCGTGCGCATGGGCGACGTGGCGGGTGGTGTGGCCATGGGGCGCGGCACGGCCAAGGAGCACCGCGTAGCCGGCCTGGTGCAGGCGGCCATCGACGCCGTGCACGACGGGCGCGTGCGCTTCCACCCCGAGCGCTTCGTGAAGACCTACCTCGACTGGCTGGGCGAGAAGCGCGACTGGCCCATCAGCCGCCAACTCTGGTGGGGGCACCGCATCCCCGTGTGGTCGGTCGAGAGCACCGTGGGCAACGTGCAGCGACTGCTCGACAAGCCCGACTTCCGCGACCTGCTGCGGGTACACGCCTCCTCGCTGCGCGTGCGCGTGGCCATCCCCGACGACGATCGTTCGCTGCGCGTGAACGGAGGACTGTTGCTCGGCTTGCCCGAGGAGACGTCCACGCGCGCCTTCGTCGACGTGTGCCTGCTGTCCGACGACCCGGCCCTGGTCGGCCCCCTCGAGGCCCTGGGCTTCGTGCACGACGCCGACGTGCTCGACACGTGGTTCTCGTCGGCCATCTGGCCGCACAGCACGCTCGGCTGGCCCGATCCGGCCACGGCCGACCCCGAAGGAGGCGCCCCGCTGGCGCGCCCCGGCGAGCGCGACGCCCTGGCCATGTACTACCCCGGCTCGTGCCTGGTGACCGCCCGCGACATCATCACGCTGTGGGTGGCGCGCATGGTCATCACGGGCCTCTACAACTGCGGCGACATCCCCTTCAGCGACGTGTTCATCCACGCCAACATCCTCGACGGCAAGGGCGAGCGCATGTCGAAGTCGAAGGGCAACGGCATCGACCCCGTCGACATCATCGAGGAGTACGGCACCGACGCCATGCGCTACGTGCTGGCCGACATGCAGACGGGCAACCAGGACATCCGCCTGCCCGTCACGGCCGTGTGCCCCTCGTGCGGCGTGCACGTCGACCTGGCCCAAGCGAAGCACGGCAACAGCATCTTCACGTACCTGTGCGCTTCGTGCCGCAACGAGTTCGACGTGCTCGGCACCATGCCGGGCGTGCCGGCCGCCAAGCTCATCAGCGAGCGCTTCAACGACGGGCGCAAGTTCTGCAACAAGCTGTGGAACACGGCGCGATTTGCGCTGGGGTGGCTCGAAGGCCTTCCGTCCGATCCGCTCGCGCAGGGCCAACTGGCGCCCGAAGACCGCTGGATCCTGGCCGAGCTGAACGCGGCCATCCGCGGCGTGACGCGCGGGCTCGAGGAGTACAACCCCAGCGTGGCGCTCGGCGCTGCGCGCGACTTCATGTGGGGCGCGCTCTGCGACTGGTACCTCGAGCTCCTGAAGCCGCGGCTCAGCGACGAGGCGGGCGAGACCGGGGTCGTGGCGCGCCGCGTGCTCGCGTACGTGCTCGACCAGACGCTGCGCCTGCTGCACCCCTTCGTGCCCTACGTGAGCGAGCACCTGTTCCAGGGCCTCGCGAGCCAGGTGCCCGACCGGTCGCTCCCCGGGCTCGCGCCCCTGGCCCCCACCGAGCTTCTGCTGAAGGCCGCGTGGCCCACGCCGGTGGCCGCCTTCGACGACGAGGCGCTGCGGGCCGCCTTCCGCGACCTGCAGGCCGCCACCAGCGGCGTGCGCGAGGTGCGCTCCACCCAGCAGGTGCCCGCCACCCGCAAGCTGACGATCACCCTGAAGCCGCCGGCCGAGCGCGCGGCCGATCTCGCCGGCCGAGGCCACGTGATCGCCCACCTGGCGGGCGTCGAGACCGTGCTGGTCGACGCCGACGCCGCCCTGCCCCGCGGCGCGGCCCAGGTGGTGGTGGGCGATCTGCGCGTGTTCGTGCACGACGTGATCGACCCCGACAAGGAGCGCGAGCGCCTGACGAAGGAGCTCGCGCGCCTGCAGAAGGAGGTCAAGGCCTGCGAGGCCAAGCTCGGCAACGAGAGCTTCGTAGCCCGCGCGCCGGGCGCGGTGGTCGACGAGATGCGCGCGCGCCAGTGCGGCTATGGGGAGCAGTTGGCGGCCATCGAGGCGGCGCTGGCGGCGCTCTGATCCCGCCCCTCTCCGGCACTCGTTCAGGGTGTTGAAATCCCCCCGCGATCCGGCTAGTTTCCGAGCCATGCTCATTCGACCGGTTCGGGAGAAGCCATGAAGCGCCTCGTCCTCCTTGGCGTGCTCGCGGTGGCCTGGGCCTGTGGCGGCGCGGGGGGCGAGTCCTCCGCCACCGACGTGCCCGACGCGCACGAGGCGATCGACGCGCAGCACGAGGAGGCGCCCGACGACGCCGACGACGACCTCCAGAAGGACGGCGACGACATCCCGCCCGAGGTCGCGCCCGAGGTCGAACCCGAGGCCGCCGCCGAGGTCGAGCCCGACGTCGCCGTCGAGGTCACTCCAGAAGCCACTCCCGAGGTCACTCCCGAGGTCACTCCCGAAATCGAGCCCGAGTGCGCGACCGACGCCGACTGCGAAGACCGGGGGCTCGAGGCCGCCGCTTGCGAGCACGCGGTCTGCGCCGGGGGCACGTGCCAGGTCGCGGACCTCCCCGACGGGGCGGCGTGCGACGACGGCAACCTCTGTACCACCGACGACCACTGCGAAGACGGCGACTGCGTGCCCGGCGGCGGCGAGCCCTGCTACCCGGTGGGCGACTGCCAGGTGAGCGCCGCGTGCGACCCGGCCACCGGCGCGTGCGTCGCCGTGAACGCGGCCGACGGCGCGCCCTGCGACGACCACGACGCCTGCACCAGGGACGAGGCCTGCCTGGCCGGCGCGTGCGCGGGGGGCGTGCCAGCCGTGGCGTGCGAGGCGCCCGAGCCCTGCCACGAGCCCGGCATTTGCGAACCGGCCACGGGCGCGTGCTCCTACGCGCAGAAGCCCGACGAGACCCCCTGCGACGACGGCGACGCGTGCACCGCGATCGATACCTGCGAGGCCGGCGCCTGCCTGGGGACGAGCCCCAAGCCCTGCTATCCCGTGGGCGACTGCCAGGTGGGCGCGGCGTGCGACCCCGCCACGGGCGCCTGCACGCCGGTGCTGGCCGACGACGGCGCTCCCTGCGACGACGGCGACGCTTGCACGCTCACCGACACCTGCCTGCAGGGCGCGTGCGCCAGCGGTACGTTGCTCACGTGCGACCCCGCCCCCGCATGCCGCCAGCCCGGGGTGTGCGACCCGGGCACGGGCAACTGCGCCTACGCTCCCGTCGACGACGGCAGCGCGTGCGACGACGGCAACGCGTTGAACGGCGCCGACGCCTGCTCGGCGGGGGGTTGCGTGGGCGCGCCCTGCACCTGCGCGGGCGAGAACGTGTGCTGCAACGGCTGCCTGCCCATCACCGAGCACCAGGCGTGGCTCTGCGACGACGGCGACGCCTGCACCGCATGGGACACCTGCGACCACGGCGCGTGCGTGGGCGACTACCCCGTGTTGTGCGAGCCCCCGGCCCCCTGCCACGCCGCGGGCGTGTGCGACCCGGCCACCGGAGCGTGCGGCTACGCGCCCCTCGACGACGGCGCGAGCTGCACCGACGGCGACCCCTGCAGCGACGGCGACGCCTGCCTGGGAGGTGCCTGCACGCCGGCCTCGACGCGCGATTGCGCCGACGCCAACCCCTGCACGGTCGACACCTGCTCGGCCACCGACTGCGTGCACACGCCGGTGCCGGGCTGCGTGCCCGAATTCGACTGCACGAACGACGGCGACGACAACGACAACGGCCTCATCGACTGCGACGACCCGCACTGCGCCGCCGACCCGGCCTGCACCGAGCGGCCGGCCGGCGACGTGTGCCGCACGGCCCACCTCGTGAACGACGGCGCACCGGTGACCGCCGCCCTGGCGGGGCAGATGCTCGCCTACGCCGGCGACACCACCGGCCTGACCAACGACTACGCGTGCGTGGGCGACCTGGGCGCGCCCGACGACACGTGGGCGCTGACGCTGGCCGCGCCGCTGGTCGTGACCGTCACGCTCGACTTCGCGGGCGAGCCCGGCGCGCACCCGTGGGGCGTGGTGTCGCTCTACCCTGACCGGTGCTGGCCCCTCGACGTGCTGGCGTGCGAGGCCGGAGACCTGGGGGCCGAGGACGAGTCCACCTTCACGCGCGGCCTGCCACCGGGCCGCTACTACGTGGTGGTCGACGGCCTGGCCCTCGACGACGGCGACGTCGGGGCCTACGCCCTCACGTTCGCGTTCGCGGCGCCGCCCGCGATCGAGACGGTCTGCGACGACGGCCTCGACGACGACCTGAACGGCGCCACCGACTGCTTCGACCCCGCCTGCAACGGCGCCCCGGCGTGCGACGACTGCCCCATCGTGAAGGAGCTCGCCTGCGGCGACACCGTGACGGGGCAATTGGTGAGCCCCGCGGACCGCCAGCACTACCTCTTCACGACGCCGACGGCCACCGACGTCGCCTTCACCATGGCCGTGCCGCCGGCCTACAAGGACCAGCTGAACCTGAACTTCCTCGAACACACGGCCGGCACGTCGTGCGACAACCTGTACAGCGTGGGCGGCGTCACGATCTGGCACACGTCGTCGCCGCGCGCCACCGGCTTCCGGACCAAGGCCGGCGAGACCTACCTCGCCCGCGCCCACATCAGCGAGAGCACGTGGCTGACGGGCGAGTACGCCTTCACGTTCACCTGCAACACCGAGCCCGAGTCGGCCTGCGCGGACCACGCCGACAACGACGCCGACTCGCTGGCCGACTGCGAGGACCCCGACTGCTTCGCCGACCCGGCCTGCACGGGCGGGGCCACGGGCGAGACGTGCGCCGATCCCTTCGTCGTGAACGCCGGGGCCGCGCTGACCCTGGCCGACGTGGGCGACGGGCGCTCCTTCCTGCTGTACAACACCACCGCCGGCAAGACCGACCACCTCGACGCGGCCTGCCTGCCGCCCTCGAGCACCGGCCCCGACCTGGTGGTGCGCTTCACCCTGGCCGACACCCTCGAGGTCTCGGCCTTCGTCGAGCAGGGCGCCCTGGCCGACCCCTGGGGAGCGCCCGGTGTCTACGTGTTCGGCGCCGAGTGCGTGCCCGCCGCGCTCGAGGGGTGCGGCGAGTCGTACCTCTTCTTCGACTTCGGCTTCGCGGCCTGGGGCTCGGTGCTGCCGCCCGGCACCTACCACGCGGTGGTCGACTCGGGGGCCACGGGCCTGGACGGCAAGCCCGACGCGGGCGCCTGGGCGCTCGACCTGTGGTTCGGGCCGCCACCGAATCCGGAGATCTGCGGCAACGGCCTCGACGACGAGGGCGACGACCGGGTCGACTGCCGCGACCCCGAGTGCTTCGACCACGCGTCGTGCACGGGCGGCCACGCGGGCGAGGACTGCGCCGATCCGCTGCCGCTGAAGGCCGGAGCGCTCGTGCCCGGCGACACGCTCACCGCCTGGAACACCACGCTCGGGCGCGCCGACGACCTGGCGGGCTCGTGCTCCACCTTCACGAACCAGTGCCCGGACACCACCCACGGCTTCACCCTGGCCTCCGAGGCCGTGGTCACCGCTACGGTCACCTTCGAGAACGGCTTCTCGCCCGCGCTCGTCCTCTTCCCGGCCTCCGCGTGCACGACGGCCGCCGAGTTGGCCTGCGACCGGCAGGGGGAGCCCACCGCCACCGTCACGAAGACCCTGGCGGCGGGGGCCTACGTGCTCTCCGTCGACGGGGGCGACAGCTTGACCGGCTGGTTGGACGGTCCCCCGGCGGCCTCGACGTACCGCCTCGAGGTCTCGGTCGCGGCGCCGTAGCCGCCCCAGCAAGGCAGGGGGCTGGCCGTGCCTTTCTTCGGCGTTGAACTGCTCGAGTCGGCCTTCTATACTCGGGGCGACCCGGATGGTGGACCGTACGTGATGCGCACCCCCGCCCCCGCGAACGATCCACGCTGCGTCTTCGCGTTGGCGTCGGCACACCCGAGCCGCGTCACCGTATCCCAAGCCACCTAGATGTCCAGCTCGACGCAACTGCTGCTTGTCATATCGGCAACATCGTTCGCATTTACGATCGCTCTGTACAATCGAATCATAACTCATATTTTTCTTGCCATCATCGTGCTGCTGGGGGCCTATCTGCGACTTGTTGAAATGTCATTACTTCCAGGAGGCTGGGCCGAGATGCAGGCCGTCGGCCACGCTGCTGCCGACAAGTACATTGACATCTTCCACCCTCCGGCAAATGCAGTTATTGTTTATCTTGTTACACTCACTGAGCGATTAATTGGAGCAGATATTACTTTATTTGCACTGCGCGCGCCGAATATGATTCTGTATTTAGCGTACGTGCGTGCAATATATATTTTACTGAGCAACAACAAGGCCCTTGCGGTATTGATCGTAGCGTACGCCGCAATTAGTCCTTCTATGATATTTTTGGATTCAATAAGATGCAATTATGTAATTGAAATTACGGCAATACTATGGTCTATTGTATTTTATATGCGCTACGCGCAAAGCAAAAGCACTTGTCATGCAATTATGTTTGCATTTATGACGGGCATCACTGTATTTTCTGGCTATTTTATTGGTCCTCCACTTGCAGCGCTAGCATTGATAGTTTTTGTCACCATGCTTAGAGCCAAAAAGTATTTTTCTGTGGCGATTTTTGCGCTTATTATTATCGTTTTTGTGGCTCCGCTGTTATCAAAGATTATACATGGCGTACCTGATGCCTCAAACGAACTGACGGGGTATAGCGCAAGGGAAATCCCGAATGTTTTCATAACAATCGTGCAGCAGGCATCGTCGTCGAATGTGATATTATTTGCATTATTATTAGTCGGAAGCGTGTATTCTACCCTGCGGGCCAAGGCATTAGGCGCTATAATGATAATTTTTATTGCGTACGTTATTTTCATTGGCTTGTTCATGTCGGTCACCTGGAACAGCCTGGGGCTTGCTCGCCTGTTTCTCGCGGCGCTCGGCTTGACCGGGCTGCATGGCGTGACCGTCCTGGTCGCATCGGCGGCATCCCGTTGGCGGCGCGCCGCGACGACGAGCAGGGGGGCAGAGTTCGTGGGGCGCTTCGTGGCGACCACGTGGCTGACCGCCTTCCTCGGTGTGACCATCGCCGACCCCGGGAAAGCCTGGCCCCAAGAACTGCGTCCCGACGTGGTCACGCAGTTCGGAGGGAGCGAAGCAACCGCACGCCGACTTCCCGAACCGTGCGCGCTTCACCCCTGGCAGGTTGGCGCGCGTCTCTATCCGATCTTCCTGAACAACACGGAGTGCACCCTGCGGTCGCTCGCGGCGGACGCGCTGCTGCGTTCGGGGGCCGTCGTCGTAGCGCCGATTGGCGCTGCATACAATCTCGACACCAATGCTCCGTTGACGATTTACCGCGGCTTCGGCTCGAGCATAAGGTCATACGACAAGAGCGTAACGCGCACCTCATGCGCATCAAGCAATGGGATTTTTCCAAACACGCTCGACAGCTGTTGCCATTCGAACGTAATAACATTAGAACATGTTTGCACTTTAAATTCTTGTGATATAATGGATTTCGAATTTGTTTTTAGAACAATCGGTTCCCGACAGGTCAGCGTCATCGTCCTCGAGACCACGATGCGGTACGAGGCGCGCTGTGGCCAGGCGTTGGCGATGCTCTACGAAAGCTGCACCGTCGGCGACTCCTACGTGACCGACCTTCGGTCGGATCGCGCCGTGCGCGTCAGTTCGTTCGAGTGCACGTTCGACTGAGCGGTCACGCACCCCAAGAGGTCTGGCAAGGCCCGACTCGGGCGTTGAACTGCGGGATTCGGCCCGCTACACTCCGGTCAACCCGGATGGTGGACAGTGCACGTCATCGCCGCGGACCTGTAGCATGCGCAAATTGGCTTGGGCAATCGCCTACGCGGCCTACCTGCTGGTCACGACCGCCGGCCTGCTCGAGCTCGCGTGCCGCGCCCTCGACCTCGATGTCCGCCTGCTGCTGCCGACCCTGTACTACGAGGTCTCCAACCCTCGCATCCAGCGCCTGTCCGACGACCCCGAGCTCGTCTTCGAGCTGGTGCCCGGCGAGGAGCTTCTGTTCCGCTCGGCCGAAAAGATCGACACGGTACGCGTCAACGCCTTCGGGCTGCGCGACTACAAGCAACGCACCCGCGAGAAGAACGGACGGTTCCGCATCGTGTGCCTGGGCGGCTCGAACACGTTCGGCGCCGCGGTGGGCGACGACCAGACGTGGCCAGCCCAACTCGAGAAGCGCCTCGAAGGGCTCGCACCAGGAAGGTTCGAAGTCTGGAACGGCGGCAACCTGGCGTACGTCGACTCACAGAACGTGGCCCTGGCTCGGCGGCTGCTGGCCGGGTTCGAGCCCGACCTCTTCCTCTTCCAGCGCGGGAACCGCGGTCGGCCGGCGTTCCCGGCCGGGCACGACCTCGTACCGGCGTTCCGCAGGTTTCCGCAGTACTTCTATCGCAACTACGTCTTCTACCCGTGCGAACACGACGCCTGCCGCCGGTTCGCCGACAGATCAGCGCTGGCGCGCACGCTCATCGCGGTGGCCAACCGACTGGCGGCAACGGCAAAGGGCGTGCGCGCCAACCTCCCGGGCGATACGCGTGACCCCCATTGCTTCGAGCGCAACACCCAGGGCCTCGAGCGCTTCTTCCACGAAGTGCGGGGGCGCGTCCCCATGGCGCTGATGCCACTGCCGACGGGCTGGCCCGATGACATCGCCTACCTGGAGAAGGCGGGTCTCCCCGTCCTGCACGGGCTGCACCCGTCGGCGGTGCCCGCGGGGTCAGGTCGCGAGTACTTCGACATGCACCCCCCGGCCCACGTGTACGCGTGGTACGTCGAGGCGCTGCTGCAGGATCTCACCGGAGCGGGGCTGTTGCCCCTGCCGCATGGAGGAAACACAGGAGACCCCGTGGGGCGCGAAGGGCCGAACTACGAGCGAGCGGTGGCCAGCCTGGGCGGCCAGCCCTCACCCCCCCGAAGCCCGGTCATCGCGAACGAGGTGGGTAGCCAGGGGAGCGCCTTCGCACCAACTCACGCGAAGGAGGGGTCTGCACCTCGGCACGGAACCTTCCTCTCCCATGCGGACGGAAACGTCGTCGCGTCCTGCGAACCAACGCACGGCAGCGCCTTGTTCGGAGAACACGTACAGCTTTCTGAGTAGCTCGGCCGACCGGAGGGCGACCTCGGGATCGGCGCACGCGACCGAGACGACAACGGCGCAGGGTGGCTCGGGACTGGCCTTGATGGCGTTCGCGACCTCGCGTGACCAGGCTTCGACCTGGTTGTAGGCCGCCGTGTCGACGGACGCGCCCGGCCCCTCGGCGTGGACGCGCTGAAGCCCCTGCACGGGCAGCAGCAGCCAGGCTGCGATCGCCGTGACCAGCACCCGGGAGCGGTGCGGCGGGGCGACGATGCACGACAACAGCGCGATCATCGTGGCCAACCACGGGAAGGACGTCGTCAGGTAGTAATCGTTGAACTCCCCCGTCTTGGCGAGCGCCGGCGCCGCGGCCACGCAGGCCAGCACCAGCGCCCCCACCAGCCGTCGGCGGACTCCGGGTCCGGTGGCGCGGCGCATCGTGGCGACCGCGACCTCGCGCGCTCCTTCCTGCAACGCCGCTCCTGCCGAGGGCTCGCGACCCCGGTCGTCGCGGTGGGCGCGGATCCGCGAGGAGGCGACCGACAACGCGTACGCCAACAGCAAGCCGAGGCACGCCATCATGGGCAGAAGCGCGCGCCACGCGACGACCAGCAGCCTCTCGATGTTGGCGCCCACCTGGAGCGGTCCCGATGCTTTCTCGAACTCCAACGCGGCGGCCAGGGGAGCCCGACACAACGCCACCTGGCTGGCCTGCGCCACGACGGCCAGCACCAGCCAGGCCCAAGGGCCTCGACCCCGCATGCCGAGCACGAACCGCGCCCACAGCCACCCGGATAGCGGCACCACGAACATGGGAGGCGCCTTGGTCCGTACCGCCAGCGCTGCCAATCCCACCGCCACCAGCAGCCATCCCCTGCTGGCACGCCGTTCGCCCGTCTCGTCGCACCTGTGGGCGAGCCCCAGCGCCCACAACGGTGCCAGCGACGCCGGAACGGCCGCCAGCCATTGAAAACCGACGCCCCAGCGCGCCAGCATCACGTAGCCGGGGTTCAGGAGTGACAGCCCCGCAGCCAGCGCGGCAACGCGGGCCCCGATGCCGGCGACGCGGAGCACCGCGAACAGCACGGCGACGCCCGATAGGATGGCGATGCCGTTCAAGCTTGCGAAGACCCAGGTCGCGCCGTCCGCGAGGCAACCCAGAGCGAAGGGAAGTTGAACCCCCAGCCAGCGCAGGTCGTCGACGGGACGCGCGTGCCAACAGGCACCCATCAGCGTGGGATAGTCGTCGTGCACGAAGCGGAAGGCCGAGAGCAGCCCCGCCAGGAACACGCCCCCCGCAAGCCACGCCGCTGCAACCAACGACCAGGGCGCCCCCGGCGCCTCGAACCCTTGCGTGAAGACCGGGTGTGGCCCCGGACGGCGGCTCCGGATCGCCACGATCCCCGCGGCCACGATCCCCGCGGCCAGCGCCAAGCCCGCGTCCATGCGTAGAAGAGCTTTCAACGGGGTTTCGTGCCGTGCGCGCGAGTATGGCCGACCGTACCGACCCGGTCAAGGTCGGCCTCGGCTGCAGGAGCGGGACCGAAGACAGGTCGGGCCCTGGGACCAACCCTGCCCGGCGTCGGGCGCGGGAGCTACAGCTCGGCCGGCTCGGCCTTGCCGTCGGGGTCGGCCTTCGTGCCCCTGGGGATGCCCGCCAGCATGTTGCCCACGTCGAAGCGGATGATCAGCACCGACAGCACGACCAGCAACCCAAGCAGGATCGAGACCAGCACCAGGTTGTACTCGAGGTTGAAGAACAGCGGGCCCTCGGCCAGGCGCGGCATCTTCTGCGGCGCCGTGGGCAGGTCGTAGTACTCGGCGATGCGGCTCACGCTCGACAGGTGCAGCGCGGGGATCTCGTACTCGCGCATCAGGAGGGTCATGGCGCCCTCGTCGCGGATCTTCTTGCGCGGAAGCTCGCGGTTGATGCCCGGCTTGAACAGCACCTTCGTGAAGTGCGAGCCCACGCTGGCCTCGTTGCCGCCCACGTTCACGTAGGCCTTGAACGGCTTGTCGCCCACCGCCTGCTTGTAGACCACCAGGCGCTGCTGGATGTTGGCCTCGAGCGTGGAGTTCCGGATGAGCGGCACCTGGTTCTTCTCGATGTTCTTCAGGATCAGGTCGACGCCCCGGTCCGAGAGCTGCCCGCCGTTGTCGTCCATGCCGCCGATCGAGGCCGCCACCGAGCGCACGTCGGTGAAGCCGCCCACGTAGGCGATCTTCTCCATGTCGAGCCACGTCATCTTGGGGTCGTTGGCGCCGTACATCGAGGCCGCCACCGAGCTGATCATGACGCACTTCAGCTCGAGGGCCTTGCACGCCGCCAGGGTGGCCAGGTTCAGCCCCGGGAAGCTGCCCGAGGCGCCGATGGCCACCGCGTCGCCCTCCTCCAGGTGCAGGCGCTTCAGCATGTGCACGATGGCCGCCGCGAAGTTGGGGTTCACCGAGGTCTGCTTGGCCGCGATGTACCCGACCACCGACGTGATGGGCGACAGGGGCAGGCCCACCATGCCCGACTGGACCGGGTCGGCGACCTTGTCCAGGGCCTTGCGGTGCTTCAGCGTCTCGGCCTTGATGGCCTCGAAGGCGCCCGCCGTCAGGCGGACGGCGTCGGCCTTTTCGTCGTACCACTTCTGCTGGCGCACCACCTTGTTGGTCTCGATCACCACCATGAACACGACCGCCAGGGCCGCCAGCACGCCCAGCGAGGCGTTCGAGATGCGCCCGGGGCGCCAGTAGAGCTTCATCAGAACACCTCCCCGCCCCGGATGAGGATCAGGCACATGCGCACCACCGCCGACGAGACCAGCAGCGTCGAGAGGGTCTCGACCACGCCCTGCCGGTCGAGCCAGATGGCGATGAGGCCGGGGATGATGAACCCGATGACCTCGAGGTGGATCTCGAGGCGGCTCACCTCGAACGTGACGAAGTTGCGCACCACCGCGCCCACCAGGAAGCCCACCAGGATCATGAGCACCGTGCGCCGCCGGCCGTAGATGATCATGAAGAAGTTCATGAAGCGCACGATGCCGAACGTGGCGAGCCCCACCAGGATGGTCATGACCACCTTCATGGGGTCGGTGAGGCTGAGCGCGAAGTAGCCGGGCACGACCATGCCGCCGGCGGCGAGCCCCAGGAACTCGCTGAACAGCAGGCTGATCACGAGCCCCAGCCCGATCGAGATCTGGATCAACAGCTCTTCCATGGCCTCACCTGCCCTGCCCCGAGCGCGGCAACCGCGCCCGGTTCGTGAAGTACTCGTCGAGCGCCTTGCCGTCGCCCTTGATGTTGCCGATGCCGAAGACCAGCGACGCCGCGCCCGACTGCGCCACGATGCGCTCGAAGATCTTGGGGATGGCCTCGCCCACCAGCGTGTAGAGCTTGCCCGCGTCGACCCCGGCCTGCAGGGCGGCGCGCGCGAAGACCTCGGTGCCCGAGCCCACCAGCAGCCAGTGATCGACGTTCGTGAGCTCGGCGGCCAGCTCGCCCAGCTGGCGCGAGCGATCGGGGCGATCGTCGCGGCAGTTGGCCACGACGATGCGCTTCTCGACGTCGGTCTCGCTCTGATCGAGGCGCCTCCACAAGATGCGGTACGAGTCGGGGTCGTTGGCCGCGAAGCCGTTGACCCACACGATCCGGCGCCCGTAGAAGTCGAGCTGGCAGCGCGTGAGCGCGCCGATGTCGGGGGTGGCCTTTTGCATGCCCCGCAAGGCCACGTCGCGGGGCACGCCCAAGAGCGCCGCGACGCGCACCGAAAGCGCGATGTTCTCGGCGTGCTCGATGTACGAGAAGCCCTGCAGCTCCTTGCTCGTGACGGCGGTCACGTCGTCCTCGGTGACCTGCACGTACTCGGTGCCGAGATCGCGGCAGGCCTGCTTGAAGACCTCGTTCTGCTGGCGCTCGGCGGTCACGAACACGCCGCCCTTCGGCACCGTGCCGGCCAGCGCCTTCTCGACGTCGTCGACCGTGGGGCCCATCACGTCGAGGTGGTCGGCGCGCGCGTTGGTCATGACGCCAAGGGTGCCCTGCACCATCTTGTGCTGGCTGATCCACTGGGTGTAGGGCTGCAGCGCCATGCACTCGACCACCACGGCGTCGAGCGGGTAGCGGCTGCTCCAGCGCATGACCTTGAGCTGCTCCTTGATGTTGGTCTGCCCCAGGCGGCGGATGAGCACCTCGGAGCCGTCGGGAAAGATGAAGCGCGGGCTCGAGCCCGTGGTCTTCGCGATGGTGCGCACCCCGCCCTCGCGGAGCGCGGCCGCGATCAGCCGCGTGACCGACGACTTGCCGCGCGTGCCGTTCACGTAGATGCGGTGCCGGATGCGCTTCAGGCGCCGCTGGTTGAGGGCGCTCTCGACCAGCAGATAGCCGACCACGAAGACGGTGAGGACGACCAGGACCCACATGCGCGCCTACTCCCAGTCCTTCTTCATCCCGAGCCCCAGCACGAAGTTCAGGAGCCGTTGGCCGAGCCGCTCCGGGAGCACCGCCAGCAGACACCGCACGAAGCGGTTGCTCACGCCCGGCACGACCACGTGCCGGCGCTTGAACATGGCGCGGAGGCCGACCTCGGCCACCGTGGAGGCCGGCATCATGCCGAGCTCGGTGAGGGCCGTCGCCTGGTTGCCCGCGACGGCCAGGAATTCGGTGTCGGTGCCCCCGGGGCACAGGCAGGTGAGCGACACGTTGGTGCCCTTCAGCTCGAAGTTCAAGGCCTCGTTCAGGTAGCGCAGGTAGCCCTTGGTGCCCGAGTACACGGCGTAGTTGGGCACGGGCACGAAGCTGGCCATGGAGGCCACGTTCAACACGTAGGCGCGCCCCTCCTGCCCCAGCACCTGGTCGAGGAAGAGCCGGGTGAGCAGCGTGGCGGCCTTGATGTTCACGTCGATGACCTGGAGCTGCTTCTCGATGGGCACGCGCGTGAAGGGGCGCCACTCGCCGGACCCCGCGTTGTTGGCCAGGACCGCGAGCTTCCAGCCGTTGGCGCGGGCCAGGTCGACGGCCTCGTCGAAGGCGCGGCGGCCGTCGTCGATGCGGGAGAGGTCGACGGCGACGGCGTGGCAGCGCACGGGGAAGCGGGCCTCGATCTCCCGGGCGAGCTCGGCGAGGCGCTCGGCCCGGCGGGCCATCACGACCGTGTGGTAGCCGCGCGCGGCCAGGTTCAGGGCCAGCTCGCGCCCGATGCCGCTGGAGGCGCCCGTCACGATGGCCAGTGCGTCAGCGCTCATGGGAACCTCCGGGATACGGGTGGGGAGCTACTGGATGGGATAGGTGAAGGGCTGCCAGTGCCCGGCCTTGTCTTGGATGCCGCTGGTGTACAGGTGCTCGTAGCCCACGCCGCCGGTGACGTCGAAGGGCCGCCACTCGACCACGAGCGACCCACCGGGCGTGACGAACTCCGCAGGGACGGTGAACTTGTATTCCTTGTTGTTCCCGAGGTCGACGTTGTAGCCGGCCACGGCGTCCTGCCACGCCGGGTCGCCGTCCTTCTTGTACCGGATTCGCACGTCGATGTCGGGCGCGGGCTTGTTGGGATAGGGCGCAGGAGAACCGGCGGTGCCGTTCGTGGAGCCCGGCTTGAACACCTGCACGTACATGACGAAGGTGTTGTTGGCCGTGGCCTTGTCGCCGCCGTTGGGCCACGCCTGGCCCACCCAGTCCAGCTCGCACTTGTCGGGGATCTTGTCGCCATCGGTGTCGATCTTGTCGTCGACGAAGGGGCAGGTGTCGGCCGCGTTGGCCACGCCGTCGCCGTCGAGGTCGGGATCGCAGGCGTCGCCCTTGCTGTCGGCGTCGAAGTCTTCCTGCCCCGGGTTCGCGACCAGGGGGCAGTTGTCGGCGCCGTCGAGGCGCGTGTCGCCGTCGTCGTCGGGGTCACAGGCGTCGCCCTGACCGTCCTCGTCGGTGTCGGTGACATCGGCCGTGGCCAGCAGCGGGCAGTTGTCCTGCCCGTCGGGCACGCCGTCGCCGTCGTCGTCGGGGTCACAGGCATCGCCCTGGCCATCACCGTCGAGGTTCTGCTGATCGAAGTTGGGCGCCAGCGGACAGTTGTCGAAGGCGTCGAGGATGCCGTCACCGTCGTCGTCGACGTCGAGGCAGTCGGGCTGCCCGTCGTCGTCGGTGTCGACGAAGCCCTCGTCGGCCCCGCCCGTGCAGTTGTCGTCGACGCCGTTGCAGAGCTCGGGCTTGCCCGGCGCCACGGTGGCGTCGAAGGGCTCGCAGTCGGCGCCGTCGAGCGCGCCGTCGCCGTCGTCGTCGGGGTCGACGCAGTCGGCCTGGCCGTCGGCGTCGAAGTCGGCGAAGCCCTCGTCGACCGACGCGTTGCAGTTGTCGTCGGCGCCGTTGCAGGCCTCGTTCTGGCCATGGAAGACCTTGTCGTCCAGGGGCGCGCAGTCGAACTGATCGGGGTCGCCGTCGCCGTCGAGGTCGTTCTCGACGCAGTCCTTGGTGCCGTCGGCGTCGGTGTCGGGGAAGCCCTCGTCGGTCTGCCCGTCGCAGTCGTCGTCGCGGCCGTTGCACGCCTCGGTCTTCAGGGGGGATACGGAGGGGTCCAGGGGCTTGCAGTCGAGGGTGTCGGGCGAGCCGTCGCCGTCGTCGTCGGGGTCGCGGCAATCGGGCGCGCCGTCGTCGTCGAGATCGCCGTAGCCCTCGTCGGTTTCGCCGTCGCAGTCGTCGTCGACGCCGTTGCAGAGCCCCAGGCCGAAGGCCTCGCCCTCGCTCTGGCCCGCGTTGATCTTCGCGTCGAGGTCGTCGCAGTCGGTGCCGCCGAGCGCGGCGTCGGCCGCCCCGTCGCCGTCCTTGTCGGGGTCGCAGGCGTCGCCCTTGCCGTCGGCGTCGAGGTCGGTCTGGGTCGCGTTCTTCTCGAGCGGGCAGTTGTCGTCGCACGTGTCGACCTGGCCGCCGGTGCAGGGCTTGTCATTGGGGTTGCCGCTGCCGTTGCCGTCGTCGGGCACGCCGTCGCTGTCGTCGTCGGCGTCGGCGCAGTCGGCCTTGCCGTCGGCGTCGGTGTCGGTGAAGCCCTCGTCGGTCTGGCCGTCGCAGTCGTCGTCGCCGCCGTTGCAGACCTCGGGCTGCGCGCCCTGCAGCGGGTCGCAGGTGTTGGCCTGCCCGTCGACGCACGCGGGCACGCTGTGGGCGCACGGTCCCTGGCCGCACGTGAGCGAGCCCAGTCCCTCGTCGATGCTGCCGTCGCAGTTGTTGTCGACGGTGTCGCAGGCCTCGAAGTCGGGGGTGGCGGCGCTGCACTCGGAGAGCCCGTCGGCGCTGCACGTGCGCTGCCCGGTGCAGATGCCCATCTCGCCGGTGCGCGAGCACCCGGTCGAGAGCCCGGCCTGGCGGGCCCACGCCGAGCAGGAGCACTCACCGCTCGCGGCCCGGCACTGTCCCACGCCGCCCGCCTCGTCGCACGTGTACCCGGCGGGGCAATCGCCGTACGCCACGCCGCACGGTCCGCCGCAGAAGCGGCCCACGGCGAGGCCATAGTCGAGGCACTTCAGGAGGCCGGCCTCGAAGCCCGCCGAGGCGCAGTCGACGTCGGCGAAGCAGGGCAGGCAGAGCGTGGGCTGCAGGGGCACGCACATGTACATGGCGTCGCCCGACGACACGTTGAGGCACGTCCAGCCCGTGGGGCAGACCTCGCTGCACGCCTCGGCGCACACGCTCCCCTCGGGGGTGAACACGCAGTAGCCCGTCACGCAGTCGCCGTCGAACGAGCAGGGGCAGTAGGGGTAACCCGGGTTCTCGGCGCACCCCGGAGGAAGCTCGGGCTCGCTGTCGTGGGTGTCGACCGCGTCGGCGGGCACGTCGTCGAGGACGTCGGGGCCGGAATCGCCGCCCTGGTCGTGGCCGCCGAGGTCGATCAGCCCGTCGGGCAGGTCGAGGGGAGCGACGTCGGGCACGTCGGCGGGCAGGAGGTCGGCGGGCACGTCGACGGGCGCGTCGGAGTCGCCCGCATCGCGGTCGCCGGTCCTTTGGCCGCTCTCACCGCAACCGACGAGCGCCACGACGAGCGTCAACACGACGACCGGGCGGAAGACCAGCATGGTGGGACCTCGAAGAATCAGTACGCAGGACGAGAGAGTAGCCGCTTCGCGGGAGGGCGGCAACTACCCCCCGAACTTCCCCACCATGACGCGCGCGGGGCGCAGCACCTGGTCGCCCGCGCGGTAACCGGGCTGGTAGACGTGCAAGACGGTGTTGTTCTGTTCGGCCGATGGCGCGGGCAGCACGCCCATGGCCTCGTGGAGGCCGGGGTCGAAGGGGTCGCCCTGAGGGCTGTAGCGGACGACGCCCAGATCCTCGAGGCGGGCCTGGAACGACTTGTGGACCATGTCGACGCCCTCGACGAGCGCGTCGAAGGCCGGCACCTTGCGGGCCGAGTCGAGCGAGCGCTCGAGGTCGTCGAGCACGGGGAAGAGCTTGCCGATCAGCTCGCCGCGCGCCACGGCCACGCGCCGATCGAGGTCGGCCTCGAGCCGGACGCGCACCTTGGCGAACTCGGCCTCGGCCTTCTTGTGGGCGGCGATGTAGCGTTGCAGCAGGCCGTCCTTCTCGTCGAGCGCCTTGCGCAGGCGGTCGTTCTCGGAGGCGAGCGCCAGGAGCATCGGGTCGACGGCGGGAGTGGGCGGCGACGTCGCTTCGGCCTCGGCCTCGGGCGCAGCCTCGGGCGCAGCCTCGGGCTCGGCCTCGGGCTCGGCCACCACGACGTCGGCGCTCACGGGCTCGACCGTCTCGCCGTCCTGAATCGGGATGTTGCGCCTGCTCATGATCTCCCCCTCGGTGCGCGCGAAGCATAGACGCGGTCAGGGCAAAATCAAGCGGGAACGCGCTGGTCAGACCGTCCCGTTCGTGGTACAGGCACCCTTCACGCCCGGTTTTTCGGGCACCGGAGGCCCGTGGATCGCATTCGCAAGACCGCGCTGGCCGGCGACGCCGTGGCCATCACCGAAGAGCAGCACGTGAGCCCGGTGCTCGCGCTGCGCCTGTACGTGCGCACGGGGTCGCTGTTCGAGACGCCGGCCGAGGCCGGCCTGGCGCACTTCCTGGAGCACCTGGTCTTCCGCGGCACGGCGCGTCGCCCGGGCGGCCGCGTAGTCGAGGAGATCGAGTCCCTGGGCGGCGAGATCAACGCCTGGACCTCGTACGAGGCCACGTCGTTCCACGCGCTGGTGGGCAGCCGGCACCTCGACACCGCGCTCGACGTGCTGACCGACATGGTGGCCCTGCCCAGCCTGCCCGCCGACACGTTCGAGACCGAGCGCGCGGTCGTGGTCGAGGAGATCCGCAAGGGCGTCGAGCAGCCCGACCAGGCCCTCGAGGAGCGCCTGCTCGAGTTGGCCTTCGACGGACACGCGCTGGCGCGCCCCATCTGCGGCACGACCGCCAGCGTGGGCGCCTGCCGCCGCGAGCAGGCGCGCGCCTTCCACGAAGAGCAGTACCGCACGGGCAACGTCGTGCTGGTGGCCGTGGGCGATCTCGACGCCGATCGCTTCCTGCGCCGCGCCGAAGACCTCTTGAAGAGCTTCCCCCAGGGCCGCTCTCCGCGCGGTCTCGCGCCGCTCCCTCCCCCGGCGGGCTTCGCCGCCGACGTGCTCATCCGCGACGTCGAGGAGGACCGCTTCGGCCTCGGCTTCCGCATCCCTGGCGCGCGCGACGAGCGCAGCCTGCTCTCCGAGCTGCTGGCCACGCTGATGGGCGGCTCCGAGAACTCCATCGGCTACCGCGAGCTCGTGCGCGACCGTGACCTGTTCAACGACGTGCAGGCCTCGACGCTCTGCCAGACCCCCGGAGGCCTGCTCATCGTGCAGGGCTGGGCTGGCCACGATCGGCCTGCCCTGCGGCTGCGCGAGCTGCTGCGCCGCCTGGCGTCGCTGGCCGATCATCCCCTCGACCGCGCCCTGCTCGACCGCACGGTGCGCCGCATCGCCAACGATCGCGTGTTCCAGCGCGAGACCGTCGAGGGCGAGGCCGCGCGCCTCGGCTCGGGCGAGTGCACCGCCTTCGACCCCGAGCTCGACGTGCGCGACATCGAGCGCCTGCGCAGCATCACGCCCGACGATCTCAGCGAACTGGCGGCCGAGATCCTGACGCCCGAGAACCTGGCGCTGGCCGTGGTCACGCCCGAGGGCTCCGAGGTCGCGCGCCTGGTGCGCTCGGGCGACGCCGAGGGGCTGGTGCGCGAGGCCCTGGGGCCCCGCCGGGCCCGACGGCGCCAGCGCCCGACCGCGCCCGCCGTGACCATCGTCGAGGCCGTCCCCGGCGTCACGCTCGTGCTGCGGCCCGACCCCACCATCCCCATCGTGTCGGCGGTGGCGGCCATGCCCGGGGGCACCCGCCTCGAGACCCCCGAGACGGCCGGCCTGTCGTCGTTCCTGGCCGACGCCCTCACGCGCGGGACCACGCGCTTTCCCGCCCAGGCCCTGCTCGACCTGCAGGAGGAGATCGGCGGCAGCCTGAACCCCTTCGCCGGTCGCAACAGCCTCGGCCTGCAAGCCGACTTCCTGTCGGAGCACGCCGCCCTCGGGCTCGACCTGTTCTTCGACGTGCTCTTCCGGCCGCGCTTCCCCAAGGCCGGCCTCGAGATCACGCGCCGCCTCCAGCTCGAAGACCTGAAGGGCCTGCAAGACACCCCGCTCGAGCTCGGCACCGACCTGCTCTTTGCCCTGGCCTTCCCCGGGCACCCCTACGCCCTGCCCTCGCTCGGCACCGAGGCGTCGATCGGGGCGGTGACGCGCGAAGCCCTGGCCGCCCACCACGCGCGCCACGTGGCGCGTGGCAACGTGGTCCTGGCGCTCGTGGGCGACCTCGATCCCGACCAGGTGATCAAGCGCCTCGCGCGCGTGACGGTCGATCTGCCGGTGCCCCTGCGCGATACGCTGGCGCCCCTGCCCTGCCCGTCGCTGGAGCGCCCGGCGCGCCAGGTGGTGCCGCGCCCCGAGCGCAAGACCGAGCTGCTGTTCGGCTTCCCCGGCGTGGCGGTGCGCGACCCCGGGCGCTACGCCGTCGAGGTGCTCACCCTGCTGCTGGCCGGCCAGAGCGGCCGGCTCTTCGCCAAGCTTCGCGAGGAGACCGGCGGCGTGTACGACGTCGACGCCGTCAGCTGGGAGGGCCTCGACGCGGGCCTGCTCATCGTGAGCTTCGCCACCAGCCCCGAGCGCGTGGGCTCGTGCGTCGACCTCTTCCACGCCGAGGTGCGGCGCCTGCTGGAAGGCGGCGTGACCCAGGCCGAGCTGGAGCGCGCCAAGCAGGCCCTGGTGGGCGGCTTCGAGATCAGCTTCCAGCGCCGAGGCACGGTGGCCTACCATCTGGCCTACGACGTGGCCTACGGCCTGGGCCCCGAGACGGCCGCCCGCTACGGCGAGCGCGTGTACGCCGTGACCCGCGCCGACGTGGAGGCCGCCGCCCGCCGCACGCTGGGCGCGCCTGGAGTGGCCGAGGTGGTGCTGGCGGGGGCGGCGTCTGCAGGCTGACGTTTCGGCAATTGGCCCGCGTCACCTGAATCGCTCGGGCAACGCTCCGGCCAGGCGGTGCAGCTTCAACCAGCGGCAGGGAACACCGTCTACGATGGCCTCGGACTCGTCACCCATGGTCACGGTCAGGAACACCTCGGGACGGTAACCCTCCAGGAAGCTGCGGGCGCCACGGGAGATTCGGCCCGGGAGTGCGTCGGTCTTCACCTCGATCGCCACGGGGGCGCTGCCCTGCCGCCAGAGCACGAAGTCGATCTCGGCGCCTCCCTTGGTGCGCCAGTAGTGAAGATCGTCGGGCTCGGCGAGCGTCTTCATCAGCTCGCCGAAGACCAGGTTCTCGAACAGGGCCCCGCGGTCGGCGCGGGCGTCGAGGGCGGCGAAGTCGCCCACCAGGGCGTTGCGCACGCCGTTGTCGAGGAAGTAGAGCTTCGGGCTGGCCGTCAACTCCACGCGCTTTCCCCCGGCAAACACGGGAAGCAGCCGGACCACGTGGCACTCCTCGAGGATCGCGGCCCAGTCGCTCACCGTGCTGACGGCCACCCGCGTGATGCCCGCCCACTCGGTCAGGTTCACGAGATTCCCGATCTGGCCAGCCATGAGTCGCAAGAGCGTACGAAAGGCGGCCGGCTTGGCCACCTTGAACACATCCGAAGCGTCGCGGAGCACGAAGGCCTCGATCAGCTCCATCAACCGCTGGGGTTCCCGATCGTGCAAGTACACGCCGGGGTACCCCCCATAGCGCCCCAGGCGGCCCAGGATCGGAGCCGCAAGGGACTCGGCGCGCAGATCATCGGCGACGACGCCCTCTCGGGCGAGCAGCTCGCGAAGGGACAGGGGGTACAGGCGCAGACGTGACGCGCGACCCGCCAATGACTCGCGAACGCGGGCGCGCAGGTGGTACGACGAGCTCCCGGTGACATAGACGCAGAAGCCCGCCTTCAGGTCGATCAGGCCCTTGACGAAGAGGCCAGCGTTGACGAGGTGCTGGGCCTCCTCGATCACGATCGCGTCGGGCCGCTCCGGCAGACGATCGAGGTCCGTGGCGAAGGCGGCAGGGGAATGGCACCACTCGGCCATCACCGGATCATCGCCCTGAACCAGGAGGATCCGGCGATGTCGATCCCTGAGGAGCGACCACAGGAAGGTGCTCTTGCCCGCCTGGCGGGGTCCGATCACCAGCACGGCGCGGGCAGGGTCCGGAGAGGGGGCCGGGATCGCCGGGAAACGCGGCACGAACGCCAGCGGCACGTGCTCGCTGATCCAGGCCTCCGAAGCGGACGGAGCCTCGATCCAGGGGTTCCAGCGCGTGACCGCAGCCAGGCGATAGGCGTCCATGTTTCCACCCCAACGTTGGCCCGTGGACTACGATAACCGTCTTTCCATAGCTTATCAAGCTACGAAACGCAGGTTAGCAGACGGGCTCGCCGGGCCCCTCAGACCTGGACGGGCTCGCGCAGGCGCCGCACGCCGAGGCCCAGCAACGCGAGGGCCAGCAAGATCGCGGCCCACTCGGCCAGCGTGGGGATGTCGGCGGGGTTCTGGCTGACGCCCTGGGGGTCGACGATGACGCCGTTGGCCACGCCGTCGGCGTCGCCCCAGCCCCCGTCGGTGAGCGTGAGCGTGTACACCGCGTCGCCGTCCTTCAATCCGCCCACGTGGCTGTCGCCCGTGATTTCGCTCCAGTGCGGCACCGGGTCGACCGCCGTGGGTCCGAACTTCCACAGGCGGTGCGAATTCTTCACCGCTGCGGGCAGCGTCGAGGTCACGGTCACCGTGGCCCCGGGCGTGGCCACGTGGAGGGTGAGGCCCGCCAGGCCGTAGGGCAACTCGGTGCCCGCCGGAAGCCCAGCCGGCAGCCCGCCCGCCGCGTAGAGTACGGCGTCCTGGAAGTAGGTGCCGGCGCCGCTCACGGAGAGCGTCCAGGCGCCCCCGGCCGTGGCCAGCGTGCGGCTGGCGTTCGACGCCGGCGCCACGAAGGTGGTGGCCGCCATCTTGCCGCCGCCCTCCCAGGTGGCCACCACGGTCACCGGTCCCTGGCTCGCCGAGCGCACGTACACCACCGCCTGGCCGTTGGCGTCGGTCGCCAGCACGCCCTCGTTCCCCGTGGGGTCGACGATCTCGGCCGCGCCGACCGCAGAGAACACCACCGCCAGGCCCGGCACGGGCTGCCCGATCCCGTTCTTCGCCGTGAGCACCGCCAGCCCCCGCGAGTGCCCGTCGGCCGCCACCGCGGCCGGCACCGCGAGCGTGGCGCTCACGACGCTGCCGCCCCCCACGCACGTCACGCCATCGCCGACGAAGCCGGGGTCGCACGTGCAGGTGAACGAGCCCACCGGCTCGTTCGCGCATGTAGCGTCGTCGGAGCAGTTGTCGGTGCCGACCGCGCACTCGTCGACGTCCGAGCAGGTCACGGAGACCTGCCAGAGGCCGTCGGCGGCACATCTGGCGGATCCCCCGGCCCCCGAGAAACCCGATGCGCACACGAGCGCGCAGGTGTCGTCGGTCATCCAGCCGGTGCACTGCGACACGTTCGCGCCCACGATCGCGGGCGGAGCACCGCAATTGACCGAGGCCGTGCAGGTCTGGCCATCGCCCGAGTACCCCGTGTCGCACACACAGGCGTCGAGGCCGGCCCCGTTCGGGACGCAGAGCGCCTTCTCGTGGCACGTCGGCGTACCGCTCGTGCAGCCGTCGCAAGCATCTCCGATGTCGTCGGCGTCGCTGTCGGCCTGGTCCAGGTTGGCCGCGTCGGGGCAGTTGTCGGCGCACGACAACTGGAGGTCACCGTCAGGGTCCTCCTCATCGGCGGGGAGCCCGCCGTCGCAGTCGTCGTCGTAGCCGTTGCACGCCTCGGCGGCCAGGGGCAACTGCTGGCCCAGGCAGGCGCCGAAGGCGCCGTTCAGGCAGGTCTTCACGCCGACGTGGCAGATACCCTGGTCCTCGGTGCCCGCGGCGCCCTCGTAGCAGGGCTCCTGGTAGGTGTTGGCGGTATATCGACAAGTAGGTGGCCGCAGATGGCCTGCGCTCGTAAACACCGTGTCATCGGTGCAGGGGTTCCCGTCGTCCGGGCACGTGGAGTCCAACTGACACGCCGCCAGGAAGACGCTGACACTGCTTCCACTCGTATTCGCCGTGGCGAGGTCCGGCCTGCCGTCGCCGTTCAAGTCGCCCGCTGCGACTCCCTGAGCGCCGCCACCCACCCGATAGCCGACCCACGGCAGGAACACCCCCCCCCCCGCGTTCACCATCACGTACAGTTGGTGGCTCGATGCCGACGCAACCACCAGATCGAGGTTCCCGTCACCCGTGAGGTCGGTAGCGACCACGTCGGCAGGAGACTCGGCGAGTTGGTAGTTCACACCCTCGGCGAACGTACCAACCCCCAGGTTCAAAAGGACGGTGAGGCGGTTCCCCTGGACATTGGCCACGGCGAGATCTGCGGTCCCGTTCCCGTCGAGATCGGCGGCGGTCACCGCCCACGGTTGCGTGCTGGTCGCGTAGTCCGACTTCAGGGCAAACGTCCCGTCGCCCTGGTTCAGGAGCACGCTCACCGAGTTGGAGTTCACGTTCGTGACGGCCAGATCGGGTTGGCCATCGCCATCCAGGTCAGCGGCCACCAGACCTCTCGGGTAACTTCCGGCCGAGTAATCGACCTTGGGCAGGAAAATACCGGCCCCTTGGTTCACGAACACGCTCACCGAGTTCGACTCCGAGTTCGCCACCGCCAGGTCGATCCGTCCGTCTCCCGAAAAGTCTGCCGCCGCCAGCCCCCGCGGCCCGGGACCCGTCGCGAAGTCGACCTTGGCCGCGAACGTGCCACTCCCCTGGTTCGCGTAGACGCTCAGGGTATCGTCGTACTCGTTCGTGATCGCGAGGTCCGCCCTTCCGTCCCCCGTGAGATCTACTATGACGATGTCTCTGGCTCCCCGTCCGGCGGGGTAGTCGTGCTTCGCGACGAAAGTCCCAACTCCTTCGTTCAGGAGGACGCTCACGGTCTCGCTGGTCTCGTTCGCCGTGGCGAGATCGATCTTCCCGTCTCCGTTCAGATCGCCGAACGCGAGGCTGGCAGGCCCGACCCCGGTGCCGTAGTCGTTCTCGTTGGCCCGCAGGTCTCCGGCGCCCTGATTGACCAGTACGGTCACCGAATAGCCATCGGCGTTCACGACTGCCAGATCCGTCCTTCTGTCTCCCGTCAAGTCCGCGAAGACGAGGCCGCTTGGGCCCAAGCCCGTGGCGTAATCCACTCGCGCCGAGAACGTCCCGCCTCCCTGATTGACGAACACGCTGGCCGAACCTCCCGCGTCGTTGGCGACCGCTACGTCCAGGAGCCCGTCTTCGTCGAGATCACCCAAGGCAACTCCCGTCGCACGGGACGCCGTCGCGTAATCGACCCGGGATGAGAACACCCCGCCGCCATGGTTCTCGAAGATGCTGACGGAACTGCTGTTGTAGTTCGCGACGGCCAGGTCGGCCTTCCCGTCTCCCGTGACGTCACCGACGCTGATGCTGCGGGGCAGATTGCCCGTCACGTAGTCGACCTTCGTCGCGAACGTCCCGTTGCCCTGGTTCGCGAAGACGCTGACCTTGTTGTCAGCGCTCACTGCGACAATATCCGGTATCCCGTCCTCCGTGACATCTGCCGCGGCGATGCCCTGCGGGTTGTTCCCTGCCGGGTAGTCGACGGCAGCAGCAAAGGTTCCGTTGCCTTGGTTCATGAGCACGCTCACCATGTCGTTGCCGGTGCACGCGACCACCAGGTCCCTGCGGCCGTCTCCGTTCATGTCTTGTGCCGCGACACCCGTCGCGCCGAAGCCGACGACGTAGTCGACCTTGGCCGCGAATGTGCCGCTACCCAGATTCATCAGCACGCTCACGCTCCCCCCGGTAGAATTCGCCACCGCGAGATCCCGTCTTCCGTCTCCGTTCAGATCACCCATCGCGACGCTGACGGGTCCCGATCCGGTCACGAAGTCCTTTCGGGCCGAGAGCGTTCCGTCACCCACCGACAACCAGACCGTGACCCGGTTGGTGGTCTTGCTGGCGACCGCGAGGTCGGCCAGCCCATCTCCGTTCAGATCTCCGGCCGCGGCACCGTAGGGGTTCCCGCCTACCCCCAGCGAAATGTAATCAGGCTGCCCAGGCAACCCGATCCAGCCGCCGCAGACACACCGGTCGGCGCCCACGGCGGGCGTGCACTCCTCTCCAACCTCGCACCCCGGAGACCCGCCCGTGCACCCATCGCACGCGTCCCCCAACCCGTCGCCGTCGGCGTCGGCCTGGACCGCATTGGCCACGGCGGGGCAGTTGTCGGTGGCGTCTGGCGCGCCGTCGCCGTCGGTGTCGAGCACCTCGAAGAAGAAGTTGACGCTGCTTCCAGGCAGGTAGACCACGAAGTCGTTGCCGCTGTTCGTGGGACCCGTGCAGCGCAGGTAGACCTCGACACGCGCCGGCGCGACATAGACCTGGCCTGCGATCGTCCCGAGGAAGCGATCGTTGTTGCCCGCCTGCCCGTCCCAGGTCATGGCCACGCTCTCGGAGGTGGCCCAGCCGTCGCGCGTCAGGATCAACGTACAGGCATAGCCGAAGCGCTGCGGATACAACTCGACGCGCAGGTCGTGGGCCACGCCGTCGTTGGGGACGGCGTTGGCGACGCCCCCTCCCGTGAGCTTCACGGGCACGTCGGACTGGGTGTCGGCCCGCTTCAGCGACACGTTGCCGAGCCAGACGATCGAGCCGTCCGGGAAGCCGAAGGTCGCCTCGCTACCCCCGCCCCCGGATTCGGTGTAGGTCTCGGCCCGGGCCGCCCCCGCGGCCAGCAGGCACGTGATCCCGACCAACGTCGCGAACACCCCGGAGCACCCCGTGAGCTCGAATCGTCGATGCATGGCCCCCCCCGATTGCTGGCACGAATCCTCCCGAGGGATAGCCGAAATATCCGTTGCGGAAAAGGGGGAAACGAAAGGTCAGGGCGTCGGCGGTGCCGGGGCTGGCGCGGGTACGGGTTCCGCCGGTGCCGTGGCCGCAGGGACCGGCTTCGCGTACCCGAGCCACGCGCCCAGATAACCTTGATCGTGCAGCACCCAGGCGGCCGCCCCGAGGACCACGAGCACCAGCACGACCAGCGGCCACTTGCGCTTCTTCTCGGCGAAGGTGCGGTCGACGGTGCGCTCGCTGCCGGGGGGCAACCGCCCGCAGGTGGTGAGGGCGGCGCCGAAGGGCGTGTTGATGCGCGCCAGGGCGTTCACGGCCCAGCCGCTCGCGTCGAGCAGGGGCCCGATGTTGCGCTTGCGCAGCTTGAGCCAGGCGATCAGCATCGAGGGGCCCGAGATCAACAGGATGAGCCCCAGCACGCCCAGGGGCATCCAGAAGCCGAGCCCGAAGAACGCCCCTAGCAAGGCCCCCAGGGCGGCCGTGATGCCACCCACGGCCACGCCGATGGCGGCCACGGTGCCGATGTCGATCTTCTTGGGCGCGGCCGGGGGCTTGGCCTGATCGGCCGACGCGGTGGCCTCGGCCGCCGAGGCCATCTTCTGGTCGGACGCGGCGTCGGCGGCGGCCGCCCGCTTGGCGATCATGTCCTCGACCAGGCGC
The DNA here is from genome assembly GCA_964494475.1 of uncultured Myxococcales bacterium. Classification (GTDB taxonomy): domain Bacteria; phylum Myxococcota_A; class UBA9042; order CAZBRS01; family CAZBRS01; genus CAZBRS01. The sequence goes on from CAZBRS010000003.1 coordinate 39,522, forward strand.
AGGAACTTCTTGTAGGGCGAAAAGAACGCCTGCCGCAGGCTGATGGGGTTCTCGACGATCTTCGTGACCGTGGCGTCCCAGTCCTGGCCCTTGCGGTCGTAGAACACGCCGTTGCGGCCGACCATTAGGTTGTCGCTGTCGCCGTTGGTCATGGCCGCCACGACGCTCATCTTCTGGCCGCCCGGCCGCGTGCAGTCGCAGTAGACCAGGTACATCTTCGAGTGCCCGGCCAGCAGCGCGTGCTTGCCGGGGTCGGTGACCTTGAGGCACAGGTCGCATGCGCGCCCGTCGAGGAAGAGCGTGCCGGCCTGGAACACGGCCTTCTGCCGGGCATAGAAGTCGGTGAAGGCCACCGTGTTCCGGAGCAGCGTGTGCAGGTCGTGCACGTAGCGCGCCACCCTCTCGACATCGACGATGGCCGCGACGTCGGGGGCCACGGCCGCGTCGGCCGCGATGGCCTCGGTCAGCCCCGCGCGGGCGTCGGACGCCGCGAGCTCGGCCAGGCGGGCCGCGCCCAGCTTCTCGACCTCGGCGCCCGCCTTCGCGGCCTGCCAGGCCTGGTAGGCCGCCACCTTGGCCTTGACGTCGCTCCACTCGACGGCCGAGAGCATCGCCTTGCCCTTGCCGAGGATGGGCTCGATCGCGGCCTCGCGGAACGACGCCATCGCGTCGGCCCAGGCCGGGTTCAGGCCGGTGGTCAGGGGCAACGGCCGATCGGGCTCGACCCGCGCCAGGGGGAAGGCCGCGATGCCCGCCGCGCCCGGCGCCAACTCCTGTCCCGCCAGCGCCTTCCAGTCGTCCTCGTGGCGGTTCATGGCCCCCAGGGCCCGCGGGTCGAAGGCCGCCAGCCGAACGCGCGTGAAGTAGTCGTCGACCTTGGCCGCGACCTTCTGCACCGCCTCGGCGGCGGCGGCCGTACGGTCGCCGAGGGCCAGGATGGTCGGATCCGACGCCGGCTTTCCGGCCCACTCCCGGTGCGCGGCGCAGAGCTCGAAGAAGCGGTCGAGGGCCGCCTGGCCGACCCCGAGCAGGCCGTCGAGGCCGGGCTCGCCGCCGAGGCACGCCACGACATCGGCCGCCAGGGCCTTCCGGGCGGGGTCGTCCTGCGCCTCGGGCGGCTGGAGGCCGTCGCCGTTCAGGCGCTCGGCGGCCAGCGCTTTACCGGCCGCGACGGCGTCGTCGACGCCGAACGCCCCGGCGTCGGCCTTGCCGAGGCCTGCCAGCATCCGCCGCGCCGAGGCGAGCACCTTCGCGCCGTCCGGCGAGTCCGGGTCGATCCACGAGAGCGGCACCTCGAGCGCGCCGCGCACGAGCACGTCGGGATCCTTCACCACGCCGCACGTCCAGCGCGCCGCCGCGAGCAACTCCGGCGCGCGGATGCGGCCGTCGCCGTCGGCGTCGAGCAGCTCCAGGGTGCGCTCGTCGAACTCGAGCCCCTTGGCGGGGCACGCCAGGGCCACCCAGGTCTTCAGGTCGAGGCTCCCGAGGTTCGCGAGGTCGGCGCCCCGCGTGAGCAACACCTGATCGACGTTGCCCGCCCGCACGAAGCGCCACCTGTGGTTCTCGCCGTCGTTCGCCATTCGGGCCTCCTCAGGGTTCGTAGAACCGCAGCTCGATCCTGCGGTTGCGCGCCCGGGCCTCGTCGGTCGAGCCCGGGTCGAGCGGTTGTTCGTTGCCCCGGCCCACCACGGAGGTGCGCGCCGGGGGGATGCCGCGGGCCGCCAGGAAGGCCCGGGCGGCGTTGGCTCGCAGCAGGGAGACGCGCCGGTTGCCGGTCGGGGTGCCCTGGTCGTCGGAGTGCCCGACGATCTCGACCTTCACGCCGGGCAGCATCGTCAACAAGGCGGCGGCAGCGCGCAGGCGACCCTCGCCCTCGACCGGCAGCCGCGAGGCGTTGGCCGGATACGTGAACCCCCCGAGCCGCGCGACCAGCCCCTGCAGCGCCACCGGAGCTTCGTCGGGGCGACCGTCGCCGTCGTCGAAGCCATTCGACGTCTCGGGCTCCAGCGGCGCGGCGTCGGCGACGTCGGGCACGCCGTCGGCGTCGTTGTCAGGGTCGGGGCAACCGTCGTCATCGACGAAGCCGTCGCGATCCTCGGGCTGCTCGAGGCACAGATCGTAGGGGTTCAGCACGCCGTCGGCGTCGCGATCTCCCCGCTCCTTCCGGGCGCGCAGGCCCCAGGTGTCGGGGGGGGGCGCGGGCGGCGGCGGTCCGCCGAAGCGCGTCGACCAGAACACGCCGAGGCCGCCCTCGGCCGCGTCGCCGAACACCGTGTTCAGCGCCCAGTGGGGCGAGAGCTGGTACTCGACGCGCCCCTCGCGCTCGTTCTGGTCGGGCGGCGCGTTCACGCGGTAGGTGGTCTCGAGGTACAGCGTGCGCGTCACCTGCTTGCCCACCGTGACGATGGGCTGGCTCACCGACGAGCCGAAGCCCAGGCCCACCTTGTCGACCCCCAGGCGGTCGAAGAGTTGGCGCTTGAGGCCCGGGTTGTGGAAGCGGTTGACCAGGGCCGCGGCCTCGCGCCGGACCTCGCCGTTGCGATCGTCGACCACGTCGAGGCGCCCCAGGATGAGGAGCGTGAGGATCTGGTACTCGGGCAGCGGCGGCACGGACACCATGACCAGCGAGGGGCGGGCGGCCGGCCCCTGCACCTTCAGGAGCACGTGGGTGTCCTGCGCCAGCCCGCGCGTGACCAGGTTCATGACGGCCTCGCCCGGCAGCGCCTTGGGGGCCGCGTCGGGCGCTCCGTCCGGTCCGGCTTCGGCCGTGCGCCCAAGGTGCCCCTCGGCCAGGGTGAACTGCCCGCCGCGCACGTCGAAGCGATGGCCGAACATCGTCAGGTTGCCGCCCGGTTGCACGTCGAGCCCGCCGTCGACCCGCACGACCGGGCCCAGCCGTTCCAGCGCGAACCGCCCGTCCAGCGTGAGCTCGCTGCCCTCGCCGTGCACGCGCATGGGGTCGGCCAAGGCGACGTCGAGGGCGAAGCGATCGACGGAGGCCGCCCCTCCGCGCTCGGAGGCGCCGCGCATCCAGTCGACGAACCGCACGCCGGCGTTGGTCGGGATGGCCGACGCCCGCGGGACACGCTCGCTGGTGAGCTGCGCGTCGACGCCGCCGAGCGTCAGGCTCACGCCCAGATCCCCCGGGCCGGCCTTCACGACGGCGTCGAGCGTGGCGTCGACCAGGCCGATGGGCACGTCGGGCTGCACCACGGGGAAGCGCGCCAGCGCCGCGTGCGCCGAGGCGTCGAGCTTCCAGGCACTCCACAGCCCGGCGTCGGCGGCCGCACCCACGGGCGTGACCACCAGGCGAGCGGTACCCTTGGCGGTCAGCTTCCCCTGGTCGCTCGTGCCCTCGAAGGCCTCGAGGTCGAGGCGATCGCCGACGAACGCGGCCTTCACCTGCAGGTCGGCGATCCGCCGGTTCATGGGGATCAGCGTGAGGCTGGCCGCCTTCGAGTCCACGCGCCCGTTCAAGGTCGGCGCGCCCAGCGTTCCGCCCACGGCGATCGCGCCCGTCAGCGAGCCCGCGGGCGCGGCCACGATCGACGGAAGGAACGGCCCCACGAGCGGCAGGGGCAGGTCGAGCGCCAGCCGCCCCGAGAGCGGCGCCGGAGCGAGCGACGCGTGGCTGCGCCGCGCGGCCACCAGGTTCGCGCGCGCCTCGATCTCCAACGTCGCGAGCCCCTCGCCCAGCGCCGCCGTGAGCGACTGCTTCGACGACGTGGCCTCGATCGTCGCCCGCACCGGAACGGGGGCCGCGCCGCCCGAGGTCAGGTTGCCCGCCAGCGCCGCCGACAGCTTCAAGGCGTCGAGGCTGCCCTCGCCCGTGGCGTCGACGTCGACCACGAAGTCGACCCCGCCGGGCGCGCGCCACCAGGGCCGCGCGCGCTCGGCCGTGAGGCCATGCGCGGCCAGCCCCAGGCGGTGAGGCCCGGCGTCGAGCCAACGCACGTCACGCGCGCGCAGATCGAGCGCCAGCGGGACCCGCAGGTCGAGGGTCGCGGTGGGCGACGCGGCGGCGCCGAGGCGCAGGGCCAGGTCGGCGCGCTCGTCGGCCAGCGCCAGCCTGGCGTCGACCTCTCCCACCACCTCGCCGCGCCAGGTCACGTCGCGCCCGCGCAGGGTCAAGTCCACCTTCGGACGTTCGGCCGCGCCCGCCAGCGTGGCGTCGAGATCGGCCGCGCCACCCAGGGCCAGCGCGGGCCACGTCGCGGCCAGCCACGCCAGATCGAGCCCACGGGCCTCCAATCGCCCTTCGAGGCCGCCCGAACCCCACACCAGGGCGCCCGTCTTCGCGTCGACGTCGACCGCCAGGATCAACGTGGCCGTGACGCGCCCCAGGGGGCCCTCGAGCGTGACCTCCACCGTCGACGGCGAGCCCTGGTAGGGGGTCCACACGCGCAACTGGAGCGCCCCGAGGGCGTGCCCGTCGAAGGCCACCTCGTCGACGCGCACGTCGACGACGCGCGCCACCGCTGCCGCATCGGCGGCCGCGACCACGCGCACCCGGGCCAGGCCCGACAGGCGCTCGAGCACGGGCCACGAGGCGACCAGGCGCGGCAGGGGCAGCAGGTACGACATCTCGGCGTCGGCGTCGGCCGCGACGGACTCGGCCGTGGCCGCCTGTATGATCTGGGCCAGGGCGCCGGGCGCCGACAAGGTCAGCACCAGGAGCGAGACAGGGAGTAGTGGGCCGGCGATTCGTCGCGTACGCCGCATCAGAACGTCTCCCCGAAGCCGAAGTACAAGCCCCAGCCCTTCTCGCCCTGGTAGACCCCCGGGTCGTTCAACTGGAAGCCCACGTCGAGGCGCACGAGCCCCAGGGGCGTGTCGGCGCGCAGGCCCGAGCCCGCCGTGTAGCTCCACTCCCCCGGCTTGTACGTGCGCGCCTTGGCCTGCACGTCGCCGAGGTCGGCGAAGCCCACCAGGTACAGCGGCCCGAACGTGCGCAGGCGCAGCTCGAGGTTGCCCTCGACCATGGTGTACCCGCCGATGGGGATGGACTCGCACCCGTCCTCGTCGGTGCACTCCTCCACGCGCGGCGACAACCGGCGCGACGCCCAGCCGCGCACCGTGTTGGCCCCGCCCAGGTAGAACCTCGAGCTGATGGGCGCGCCCGGGTGGGCGCCGAAGGGCAGGATGAGCCCGGTCTGGAAGCGGCCCGCGATCTGCAGGCGCTTCCAGGGCCGCCAGAACGCCTTCACGCCCGCCAGCAGCTTGTGGAAGTCGAAGTGGCCGCCCAGGAAGCTGCCCGCCAGATCGTACGTGACCTCGAAGATCACGCCATCGGTGGGCTTCAGGATCGAGTTCGTGAAGTACAGGTTGGCGCCGGCCTCGAGGAACGTCAGCAGGAACGGGTCACGGAAGTCGCGCCCGAGGATCGACGTCCGGGCGTCGAGCAACGGGCTCACGTGGTAGAAGTCGACGAACGAGAGGTTGTGGCTGAGGCTCAGCTTCAGGAGGCCCGCGAACCAGCGGCTCACGCCCAGGCGGTTGCCGGGTGAATAGTACTGGTAGCCCTCCTGCAGGTTCACGTCGAAGGTGGGCGCCAGCTCCCACTCGAGGAAGTCCTCGACCAGGCCCTTCTTCGTGAGCTTCGGCGCCAACGAGACGACCGGCCCGTGCAGCGCCGGGTCCCAGGGGTTCGGCATCTCGGCCCACCCCGCCACGGCGGCCAGCTCGAGCCGGTACAACCGACGGAACAGGTTCACGTGCGTGTACTGCGCGCTGGCCTGCTCCTGCCAGCGGATGGTCTCGAGTGACAGCTGCGCGCCCAGGCGGATGCGCTGGGGCTCGGCCTCGCTGACCCGCACGGTGAGATCGACCAGGCCGTCGACCACCCGCGAGGGCGGCGCCGTCGACACCCAGCTGAAGACCTGCATGCCCTTCAGCGCCTGCTCGATCTGCTGCACGCGGGCGGGAGAGTACGGCTCGCCCCGCGCGAAGCGCACCTCGACGTCGACGCGGTCCCCCAGAACGTCGACCAGGCCCTCGACCTCGACGCGCCCGATGCGCGCGAAGGGGCCGGGCTCGAGCACGAACGTCACGTCGGCCGCCCGCGCCACGGGGTCGACCTGCGCCTCGGAGGTCACGCGGGTCAACGGGAAGCCGCGCACCAGGAGCGCCTGGCGCAGGCTGCCCAGGCTGGCGTTGAGCCGCCCCGTGGCGAAGGGCGCTCCGAGGGCCAACGTGGCCTCGCGCTCGACCTTGGGTCGCTCGGCCTCGGCCAGCTCGCACGCCGGAGGCCACCGGAAACGAACCGAGCGCGTGAGCGTGGGCAGCCCCTCGTCGATTCGGATCACCAGATCGACCTTGCGACCGTCGACGTGGCTCTCGAGGCCGGTGACACGCGCCTGGTAGTAGCCGTGGGCCTGGTAGAGCTGCTCGAGGCGCTGCCGGTCGACCTGGACCAGCGCCTCGTCGTAGGGATAGTTCGGCGTGAAGGGCAGCCAGCTGGTCTCGCCGGCGAACAGGTGGTCGAGGAGGCGGCCCTTCGAGAGCGCGTGGTTGCCCTCGACGCGCACGTCGCGCAGGCGGTAGCCCTGGCCCAGCACGAACGGCTTCTGGCCCGCGCAGGCCGCCAGCGCGAACGCGAGCAGGCCCGTGACCACCAGGGGGCGCGCCGCGGAGACGGGGCTCGAGGCGAGCCCGTGCGTCACGGCTTGGCCGAAGCCGAGTTGATCAGCGAGTACGAGAACGTGAGCAGCAGGCTGTTCTGGATCTGCCACTCGTCGAGGACCTGCGGCTCGCGCATCACCTTGAACTGGTAGTCGAGCGAGGCCCACGACACCAGCTTGAACGAAAGCGTGGCCAGGAACTCGACGTTGGTCAGCTCGAGCACGTTGCGTTCGTCGCCCGTCAGCAACGCGGTGTGGACGAACGGGGTCATGGCTTCAATCTGGCCCTTGTAGGTGACGCGCTTGTCGGCGGCGGTGCCCCAGGCTCCCACCGTGGCCTCGGCGCCGGCCTGGTGCACCGTCGAGAGCGCACCGATCTCGATGAGGCCCACGGTCTCGGGCTTGTCGGCCAGCACGAGCTGCCCGTCGGCGAAGGTGTGACGGCCGCCGAAGCCGGCGCGCGCTTCGACCGTGATCGGGTCGGTCGCCACCGGCGTGTAGACGAGACCGAGGGACTCCTTCAGGACGAACGGCTTGAAGGGATCGGTGAGCTTGAGGCGGTCGTTGGTGAACACCTTGTCGCGGCCGGGGATGAGGTAGTCGACCGCGACGGGCCGCACGTCCTTGCCCTCGAGCAGCGCCGTGGCGACCCCCGCGCGACCGAACACGCCGAGCCAGGGCGGCAGGAAGCGGAAGATGTAGATGGAGTCGAACTTGAACTCGTCGCTGGCCTTCACGAACTCGGGGATGACCGGCGTGCGGCTGAAGGACTCCTTCAGCGACAGCGCGTTGCGCCATTCGCTGCGGCCGGCCAGCAGGTTCGCGTCGCCCGTGAACTGTAGGCCCATCAGCCACGACGAGCCGCTCGGCTGGCCCACCACCTTGCGGTTGTCGCCGAAGCTGATGCTCGAGCCGACCGTCGCCGAGAAGTCCCAGCCGTCGGGCTTGGCCGCCGCCTTCGTCACCTCGGACGCCAGCGCGTCGCCCGCGATCTCGGGGGCGACCTCGGCCTGCAGCGGGCCCGCGAAGACGAGGGCGGCGAACGCTACGACGCCGACGAGTCTGAGGATGGACATGCGCGCCTCCAGCGAGGGGTGGGTGTGAGAAAAGGTTGCGCTCCAGGGCCCGTTTCGTCAAGGCCCCCGGCATGCCTTGAATCGTCGCGTTGCTTTGCTTATCATGTCGACTTGACGGCCTGATGTTCAACTGCGTTCACCAGGGGGCCCGATGCCGGTCACGTTCAACGAGATCTTCGGCGGCGAGATCGCCGTTCCCCAGGGCGGCAGTGGCAAAATCTACGGCGTGGTCATCGCCATCGTGGTCGACAACAAAGACCCCGAGGGCCGGTACCGCGTCAAGGTCAAATTCCCCTGGCTGTCCGAGTCCGACGCCAAGTACACGGACAAGACCGACAAGGAGGACTTCACCTCCTCGTGGGCCCGCATCGCCACGTTCATGGGCGGCCCCGATCGCGGCTCGTTCTGGCTGCCCGAGGTCGACGACGAGGTGCTGGTGGCCTTCGAACACGGCGACATCCGCTTCCCGTACGTCATCGGCAGCCTGTGGAACGGCAAGGACAAGACCATCCACGACAACAAGGGCCAGAACGGCAAGAACGAGTACCGCACCCTCCGTTCGCGCTCGGGCTCGGTGCTCACCTTCGTCGACAGCGAGGGCAAGGACAAGGTCATCCTGCAGACCAAGCGCGACCTCAAGAAGGTGCAGACCCCCGAGCCCAAGGGCTGCGGCGGGCTCTACGTGGTGCTCGACCACACCGACGGCGCCAAGAAGATCGAGATCGCCGACTCCGACAACAAGGAGTACATCAAGATCGAGATCGACAAGAAGAAGATCACCATCGAGTCGGTCGACGGCGACATCGAGATCCTGGCCAAGAAGGGCAAGATCCTGCTCGACGCCAAGGAGATCCAGACCCACTCGAGCACGACGACCCAGATGAAGGCCGACTCCGACTTCAAGCAGGAGGCCGGCGCCACGCTGCTCTCGAAGTCGGCTAGCACGCAGACCATCAAGGGCTCGCAGGTGCTCATCAACTAGCCCCGCCGCCTATCGCTTGGACAATCTCGTTCGTTTCCTATAGAAGATGCGGCACGCTGCTGCCCACCGGTGGAGGATCGCGGCATGGCCGGAAAGAACGACAGCTACGGACGCGCGCTAGCTTGGTGCGGCGTCGCCGCCCTCGCGGGCCTGATCGGTCAGCACCTCTGGATCGACTGGCGCTCGGCGGGCTCCAGCCTGTCGCTGGCGCTGCTCGGCGCGCTGATCCTGGCGTTGGCGGGAGCGGTGGCCATCGCGGCCTGGCGCGAGAAGCGCGCGCTCGTGACCTTCCTGGTCTCCGTCCCCTTCACCGTCACGGTCGTCGGCGCCCTCACGGTCTTGACCATCCTCGGCACGCTCGTGCTGCAGAGCATCGCGCCCGAACGCTTCGAGCAGACCTACGGGGCGTTCGCCACACCCCTGCGCTTCCTCTTCCTCGAGGACCTGTTCCACTCCTTCTGGTTCCAGGCTGAGGTCGGCCTGCTCATGGCCTCGCTCACGCTGATCGCCCTGCGGCGCTGGCCCTGGACGTGGCCGCGCGTCGGCTACGCCATGGCCCACCTGGGCATCGTGATCGGGCTCGTGGGCGCTGGCTACGGCTCGCTCACGACGGTGAAGGGCCGCATCGACACCGAGGTCGGCCGGGCTACCGATCGCATCCTCGGCTCCGACTGGCGCACGGGGCGTCGCGTCCCGCACCAGCTTCCCTTCAAGGTGCGGCTCGACGACTTCCGCATCGACGAGTACGAGCCCGTCTACCGCCTGTACCTCTTCGAGCACGTCGCCGGCAACTCCGACCCTGACGCGTTCCGCCCCCTGCTCGCGCTCGACCCCGAGAAGCAATTGGGCAAGCCCGTCGACGTGGGCAGCGGCGTGCGCGTGCAGTTGGATGGGTACGAGCCGCAGGGTCGCACGCCCGAGGCGAGCGCCGCCGCGCCGCACACCCTGGCGTTCGATGGCAAGGAGTACCCCATCGAGCCGGGCAAGACCTACCCCGACCTCGGTGGCTACCACGTGGTGGTGGGCGCGCACTTCCCTCACTTCACGTACGACCTCGAGTCGAAGCAGGCCGCCAACGCTTCGAACGAGCCGAAGAACCCGGCCGTGAAGGTCACCCTGCGCAGGGGCGGCCCCGAAGGCGAGGTGGCCTACGACGGCTGGCTCTTCGCCAACATGCCGGGCTTCTCCATGAACCACGCCAAGGGTGACGACGGACAGCCCGCGTGGACGCCCGTGTACCTGTTCGGCGGGGCGAAGGCGCCGGCGGGGCCGACCCTCGCGGTCACGGTCACCGAACGCAGCGCCAGCAAGCGCCACACCCTCGAGCTCACCGAGGGCAAGCACCTGTTCTCGGCGGCGGGCGGCAACCTGGTGGGCGTATTCCGCGTGCGCGACAACGAGGCCAAGAACTACTACTCTACCCTCTCGATCCTGAAGAACGACCAGGTGGTCGCCACCAAGCAGATCTACGTGAACGAGCCCATGTTCCACGAGGGCTGGGCCTTCTACCAGGCCAACTACGACCCCCAGAACCTGCTCTACTCGGGCATCGAGGCCGTGCGCGACCCGGGCCTGCCGCTCGTGTACCTGGGCCTCACGCTCATGATGCTCGGGGTGTTCCAGATCTTCTACTTGCGCACGCTGCGCCGGAAAGGGCAGGTGGCGGAATGATGATGCTCACGCGCCTGGGCGTGCCGTTCACCGTGACGGTGCTGGTCGTGGTCGCGACCACGCTGGCGTACGCCCTCAACCTCGTGAACCGCAGCGTGCTCGTGCGGGCGATGGCCTCGATCCTCTTCCTGGCCTCGCTCGCCGCCATGACGTGGATCATCGCCGACCGCTACGTCGAGGCCGGACGCCCCCCGTTCAAGACCCTCTTCGAATCACTCGTGCTCTTCGGCTGGTGCATCGCGCTCGTCTACGTCGTCGTCGAGCGCTTCTACCGCATGGCGCTGCTCGGCTTCCTGGCGGTCGTGTTCGTGCTCGGCATCTTCGGCTACGCCATCCTGAAGGCCGACGTCGACATCATCAGCCTGCCGGCGGCCCTGCAGAGCGGCTGGTTCATCCCGCACGTGGTGGTGTACTTCCTGGGCTACGCCGCGCTCTTCGTGGGCACCGCCATCGCCGCCATCTTCCTCTGGAAGCCCACGGGCACCGTGACCTTCACGAACCTGTCGGGCGAGCGCACCGTCGAGTACGGCGACCTGATGCACACCGTCGTCCGCTTCGGCTTCGTGCTCATCAGCGTGGGGCTGGTCATCGGCGCCGTGTGGGCCAAGTCGGCCTGGGGCGACTACTGGGTCTGGGACCCGAAAGAGAACTGGTCGCTCATCACCTGGTTCATCTACATCATCTACCTGCACCAGCGCACGCGCCCGGGCTGGAGCCGAAAGGCCTCGGCCTGGCTGCTCATCCTGGGCTTCGCCGCCGTGATGTTCACGTACCTGGGCATGAACGCCCTGCCGACCGCCGAGCAGTCGGAGCACGTGTACCAGTAGCCGTCGTCCTCGTTGACAGAACCCGTGACGGCTTCCTATACTGATGATCGCACTCGGGAGGTGCCGCATGGCCGACGACATGAACGACCCCACCACGACGAACGAAGGCGCGAAGAGCGGCGGCAGCAGCCTGCTCGACGACCTGCTGAAGCAGACCAAGCTCGAGGCCGATAAAGAGAAGCTCAAGCTCGAGAAGCAGCTTCACGACCGGCAGACGGCGCTGCGCAAGCAGAAGGAAGACGAAGAGCGCCGCAAGCGGGAAGAGCTGAAGAAGCGCCTCGAAGAAGAGACCCAGCGGCGGCAGGACCTGCTGCGCAAGAAGCAGGGCGCCGAACCCGACTCGGCCGAGGTCATCCAGGAGAAGGTCGCCCGCGATCAGGCCGTGGCGCAGGTGCTGTCGAGCAAGTCGACGGTCACCAAGATCGAGCGCAAGCCGTCGATCGTGCCGGTGGCCGCGGCCGGCGGCGTGGCCCTGCTGTTCGCCGCGCTGGCCATCGCGGCCTACGTCCAGATCTCGGGGCTGCCCACGGGCCTCGGCGGTTACCGCTTCGCCCTCGACAACGCGGTCAACGCCTCGGTGTTGCGCGCGCGCATCAAGGCGGGCGAGCTCAAGGCCGCCGAGATCGAGGGGTCGGTCCAGAGCGGCAGCCGCGCGGCGCTCGACCTCCGCAAGGAGCTCGACGAGCTGCGGTCGGCCGTCGCGACGCGCGATCAGCAGATCGTCGCGCTGCAGGCCCAGGTCGAGGCCGCCGGCAAGCCGCGCCCGACCAACGGCGGCGTCAAGAAGGAGGAGGGCGACAACATCAAGATCGACACGTCGATCTTCAAAGGGGGGAAGAAGCGCTGACGTTTCTTGACGATCTCCTCGCCGCACTCTCCTCTGGACAACCCCTCCTCGCCATCGCCACACGCGAGCCGGAGCGGCTCGAAGACGTACTCGCCGCGCACGCCCGCCAGGAGGGACGCACGCTCGAGCGCGTGGTGCTGACCGGCGCCGACGAGGCGATCAACCGACGAACCCTGCACGCGTGGCTCGACCACGCGGCCCAGGTCCCCGACGGCGCGTGGGTGCTGATGCCCGACGTCCTCGGTTACCTGGCTGCCTCCGGCACGCGGCGCCGCCTGCTCGACCTCGAGCCCACGCTCCGCGCCCGGGGCATCGCCGTGCTGTTCCCCGCCGAGTTCGGTGGCGTGCCCGAGGCGCTGGCGGGGCGCATCGCGAGCCTCGACTTCCCGCTGCCCGACGAGGCCGAGCGCCGCGCTTTGCTGGCGGCGGTGCCCGGGCCGAACGGCGCCCCGTGGGAGGCCGAGGTCCTCGAAGCCCTGGCCGCCCTGCTGGCCGGGCTCACGGCGGCCGAGCTCGAGCGCGTGGCCACGCGGGTGGCGCGGCGGGGCGGGGCCCGCGACGCGGTGGTCGAAGAGACCCGGCGCCTGAAGGCCGACCTGGTCCGTCGCACGCGCTCGCTCGAGGTGCGCTATCCCGCCGAGACGCTGTCCGACGTCGGCGGCCTCGATCTGCTGAAGGGCTGGCTCGTGCGCCGCAAGCGCGCGTTCCTGCCCGAGGCCCGCCGCTTCGGCCTGCCCGAACCGCGCGGCCTCTTCCTGTTCGGCGTGCAGGGCTGCGGCAAGAGCCTGGCCGCCAAGGTGCTGTCGTCGGTGTTCGAGTTGCCGCTCCTCCGGCTCGACTTCATGGCGCTGTTCGGCTCGGGGGCCTCGCCCGAAGCCGGCCTCGGCGAGGTGCTGCGCACCTGCGACGCCATGGCGCCGGTCGTGCTGTGGATCGACGAGATCGACAAGCTGTTCACAGGCTCCGGAGCCGCCGACGCGCAGGCGCTGGCCCGCGTGCTCGCCGGCTTCCTCACCTGGATGCAGGAGCGCCGCACCCCCGTGTTCGTGGTGGCCACCGCCAACGCCGTCGAGCGCCTCCCCCCTGAGTTGCTGCGCAAGGGCCGCTTCGACGACATCTTCTTCCTCGACCTGCCCGGCGTGTTCGAGCGCGAGGAGATCCTGCGCATCCACCTGGCCCGCCGCGCCCGCGACCCGCAGGCCTTCGACGTGACCGCCCTCTCCCGCCGCGCCGCGTACTTCTCGGGCGCCGAGCTCGAGCAGGTGGTGGTGGGCGGCCTCTACCGCGCCTTCGAGGCGGGCCGCGACCTCGAGGGCGCCGACCTCGACGCCGAGATCGCGGCCACCGTGCCCCTCTACACCACGGCCGAGGCCAGCGTGAAGGCCCTGCGCGAGTTCGCGCGCACACGCGCCCGCCCGGCCACCTCGGCCACCGACGTGCTCGACCTGTTCCGACGCAAGTCGTAGCGAGCCGCCCCCTACCGGTGCGGAATGCGCGACCCGATCAGGTGCACCAGCCAGCTCATGTGGCGGCCGAGGAAGGCGCCCAGGTGGCCGTGGCCGGTGAAGACGAACTCGCGCTTGCGCTTGAGGATGGCGCGGGCCATCACGCGCGCAGCGCGGTCGGTGGGCCAGACCAGCGCCTTGGGGCGGGGGTCGCGGTACTCGGGGTGGTAGCGTCCCTGGTTGTCGACCTTCACGATGTCGGAGGTCACGAAGCCGGGCTCGATCAGGGTGCAGGTCACGCCCGAGCCGTGCAGCTCCTGGGCCAGCGTGAGGCCGATGGCGCGCACGGCGAACTTCGAGGCGGCGTAGGCGCCGGTGCCCGGCAGGCAGATGATTCCGCTCACGCTGCCCACCAGCGCGAGGCGGCCCGCGGTCTTCTGCAGCTCGGGCAGGGCCCAGCGCGCGGTGTTGACCACGCCGAACAGGTTCGCGTCCATCTGGCGGCGCCACTCGGCGTCGGACAGCTTGTCGATGCGGCCCGCCACGCCCACGCCGGCGTTGGCCACGGCCACGTCGAGGTGGCCGAAGTGCGCGACCACCACCGAGGCGGCGTCACGCACCTGCTCGTCGACCGCCACGTCGCAGGGCACGGCCAAGCCCGTGCGCCCCAGCGCCGAGATCTCGGCAATGACCTCCTCGAGCTTGTCGAGCCGCCGGCCGCTCACGGCCACGTCGGCGCCCTGGCGCGCGAGCTCGAGCGCGAGCGCCCGCCCGAGCCCGCTGCCCGCGCCCGTGATCCACGCCACCTGGCCCTCGAAGCCCTTCGCCATCGTCGATCCCTCCCGCCCGTCAGCGCTCGTCCGCGCGTCAGAACGTACGCCACTCGCTGGCGGTCGGCAACAGGCTCGCATTTGGGCGCCTCGAAGCCTTGACAACCCTCGCGCGCACGCGATATGACCGCCCCGCATGAAGACGCCCGCCTCCGAAGACGGCCTCGTTCCTCTCGCGCGCATCGCGATCGTCACCGGCAACTACGGCAGCGGCAAGACCGAGGTCAGCGTCAACTGGGTGCTGCACCTGGCGCGAATCGGCATACCCGGGCTCAGCATCGCCGACCTCGACGTCGTGAACCCGTACTTCCGCTGCCGCGAGGCCGGCGAGCTCATGACCGCTGCCGGCGTGCGCGTCATCGCGCCCCCGGGCGAGCAGCTCCACGCTGAGTTGCCCATCCTCCTGCCCGAGATCAAGGGCCTGCTGCAGCGTCCCGACGGCACCGCCGTGCTCGACGTGGGCGGCGACGACGTTGGGGCGCGGGTGCTGGCCAGCTACACGGGCTTCGTGGCCGCCCACGAGATGCTGCAGGTCGTGAACGCCTACCGCCCGTTCACCGACACGGTGGCCGGAGCCTGCCGCATCGCCGAAGAGATCGAGGCGGCGGCGCGCCTGCGCATGACGGGCGTGATCTCGAACGCCCACCTGCAGGACGAGACCACGATCGACGTGCTCCTGAAGGGCGCCGACCTCGCGCGCCGCGTGGCCGAGGCGCGGGGCCTGCCGCTGCGATTCGTGACGGCGCCGCGCGAACTGGCGACCCAGGTCGCGGCGCGCCTGCAGGAGCCGGTGCTGCCCATCGACCGGCACATGCTCCCGCCCTGGAAGCGCGACACGACGACCACGAAGCGGGGCCAGGACCGCTGGCAGGCGCTCACGGAGGCCTGGAGACCCGACCCGAACGGCTAGAGATTGGGCGGCGCGGGCCGCCCGGGAGGCACGGATGCCCCAGGTGCTGATCGACCGGAACCGCTGCAAGGGCTGCGAGCTCTGCGTGCAGGCCTGCCCGCAGCGGGTGCTGGCCATGTCGAAGGCCATCAACGAGAAGGGCTACTTCTTCGCCGAGGTGGTGCGCGGCGAGCGCTGCATCGGATGCCGGCTCTGCGGCATCACGTGCCCCGACCTGGCGGTCACGATCGGCCTGCACGGTTGCCGTTACAGCTACTTCGAATACTGAGGGTTCCCATGGCCAAGATGCTCATGAAGGGTGCGGAGGCGATCGGCGAGGCGGCGGTGCGCGCGGGCGCCGAGGCGTACTTCGCCTACCCCATCACCCCCCAGACCGAGGTGGCCGAGTACCTGGCGCGCCGCATGCCAGAGGCGGGCGGCGTGTTCCTGCAGGCCGAGAGCGAGGTCGCCGCCAGCCAGATGATCTTCGGCGCGGCCGCCGCCGGGGCCCGCGTGTTCACGAGCTCGTCGAGCCCGGGCATCAGCCTGATGGCCGAGGCCATCAGCTATCTGGCCGGCGCGCAGCTGCCGGCCGTGCTCATCAACATCATGCGCGGCGGCCCGGGCCTCGGCGGCATTTTACCCAGCCAGGCCGACTACTTCCAGGCCACCAAGGGCGGCGGGCACGGCGACTACCGTTGCCTGGTGCTCGCGCCGGCCACGATCCAGGAGACGGTCGACCTCACGTTCGAGGCCTTCCGCCTGGCCGACAAGTACCGCAACCCCATCATGCTGGTGGGCGACGGGCTGATCGGCCAGATGATGGAGCCCGTCGACTTCGGGGGCCGCGAGGCGCCCCCGCGCGGCGACATCTCGACGTGGGCGACCACCGGCTGCAAGGGCCGCAAGCCCCACATCGTGCACAGCCTCTTCCTCGACCCCCTGAAGCT
Source organism: uncultured Myxococcales bacterium (assembly GCA_964494475.1). Taxonomy (GTDB): domain Bacteria; phylum Myxococcota_A; class UBA9042; order CAZBRS01; family CAZBRS01; genus CAZBRS01. The sequence continues at coordinate 55,659 of CAZBRS010000003.1, forward strand.
CGAGGTGAACAACCACGAGCTCCAGGCCAAGTACGACCAGATGAAGCGCGAGGAGATCCGCTTCGAGACCTACCAGGTCGACGACGAGCCCGAGCTGCTCATGGTGGCCTACGGGACCACCGCGCGCATCGCTCGCACCGTGGTCGACGACCTGCGCGCCGCCGGGAAGAAGGTCGGCATGTTCCGGCCCATCACGCTCTACCCCTTCCCCGAGGCCGAACTGCGCGCGGTGGCGGCGCAGCCGGGGGTCCGGCAGCTGCTGGTGGTCGAGATGAGCATGGGCCAGATGCTCGAAGACGTCGAGCGCGTCACGCGAGCGGCCAAGCCCATCTCCTTCTTCGGGCGCTGCGGCGGCATCGTGCCGAGCCCCGAGGAGGTGCTCGACGCCGCCTCGAAGCTCCTGAACGGAGGCGCCCGATGACGCTGCAGACCGTATTCGAACGTCCCGAGGCCCTGCGTGACGTGGTCACCCACTACTGCCCCGGCTGCACCCACGGGATCATCCACCGCCTGGTGGCCGAGGTGCTCGACGAGCTCGGCGTCCGCGAGACCGCGGTGGGCATCGGCCCGGTGGGTTGCTCGGTGCTCATCTACAACTACTTCAACTGCGACTTCCAGGAGGCCGCCCACGGGCGCGCCCCAGCGGTGGCCACGGGCGTGAAGCGCGTACGCCCCGACCTCACCGTGTTCACCTACCAGGGCGACGGCGACCTCGCGTCGATCGGCATGGGCGAGATCATCCACGCGGCCAACCGCGGCGAGAAGATCACGACCATCTTCGTGAACAACGCCATCTACGGCATGACGGGCGGCCAGATGGCGCCCACCACGTTGCCCGACCAGGTGACCAGCACCAGCCCCCTGGGGCGCGACGTCACGCAGGTCGGCTGGCCCATCCCCATGGCCGAGCTCATCTCGCAACTGCGCACGCCCGCGTACGTGGCGCGCGTGTCGAGCCACACGCCGCTGCACGCGGTCAAAGCCAAGGCAGCCATCAAGCGCGCCTTCACGCTGCAGCAGCAGAAGCGCTGTTACAGCTTCGTCGAGGTGCTGTCGACCTGCCCCACCAACTGGGGCAAGACGCCCACCGAGTCCACCAAGTGGCTCGAGCAGGCGATGATCCCGTACTACCCGCTGGGCGTGAAAAAGGACCCGGACCGTCCGGCGTGACCCGAGCAGGGGGAGGAGAACCATGGTCTACGAGGTGACCTTCGCCGGGTTCGGCGGGCAGGGCATCATGACCGGCGGCAAGCTGCTGGCGCTGGCCGCCATGGCCGAGGGCAAGGAGGTCTGCTGGATCCCCAGCTACGGCCCCGAGATGCGCGGCGGCACGGCCTACTGCACCGTGGTGATGGCCGACCGGCCCATCGGCTCGCCCATCGTGAACTCGCCCCAGTGCGCGGTGGCCATGAACCGGCCGAGCCTCGACAAGTTCGCGCCCATGGTGCGCCCGGGCGGATTGCTCGTCATCAACTCGAGCCTCATCGACGTCACGTCGGAGCGCACCGACCTCCGCCAGGTGCTGGTGCCCTGCAACGATCTGGCCATGAAGTACGACACGGCGCGCTCGGCCAACATCGCCATGCTGGGGGCGTTCGTGGCCGCCAGCGGCGCGGTCAGCCTGCAGGCCCAGCGCGACCTCCTGAAATACCAGTTCGGCAAGAAGCCCAAGGTGCTCGAGGCCGTCATGAACGTGTTCGAGGCAGGCGTGGCGGCTGCCCTGGAGAGCAAGGAGGCCGTAGCATGAGCGCGCTCGCAGCGACCCCCCTCGATCTCTCCGGGCTCGCGCCCATCCTGGCGCGCTACCCGGCCGACCGCCGCAGCCTCGTGATGGTGCTGCAGGACGTGCAGGCGGCCTACCACTACCTGCCCCGCGAGGCCCTGGAGGCGGTGGCGACCCACCTGGCCGTGCCCCGCTCGCACGTGTACCACGTGGCCACCTTCTACAAGCACTTCAGCCTCACGCCCCGGGGCGCGCACACGTGCACCGTGTGCCTGGGCACCGCCTGCCACGTGCGCGGCGCCGGGCTGCTGGTCGACCACCTCGAGCGGCGCACGGGGGTCAAGGCCGGCGGCACCACCCCCGACGGGCTCTTGACCGTCGAGACCGTCAACTGCGTGGGTGCCTGCGCCCTCGGCCCCGTGGTCATCGTCGACGGCGAGTACGTGGGGTCGGCCACCGCGCGCAAGGTCGACCGGGCGTTGAAGCCCATCCTGGGCGGCGACGGCAAGGAGGAGCAGGAATGAGCGAGCGCATCCCGAACCTCGCGGCGCTCGAGGCCTGGCGCGCCAGGCTGGCGGCCGCTCACGACCCGAACCGGAAGGCCATCGCCATCTGCGCCGGCACCGGCTGCAAGGCCTACGGCAGCGACAAGCTCGCCGCGGCCTTCCGCACGGCCGTGGCCGAGCGCGGACTGGACGTGGAGGTCCGCGCCACGGGCTGCCACGGATTCTGCGAACGCGGGCCCCTGGTGGTAATCTATCCGTCGATGATCTTCTACCAGGAGGTCGGCCGAAAGAACCTCGCGAAGGACGTGGCCGAGATCCTGGACAAGACCGTGGCGGCCGCGCCCGGCGTCGAGCAGATCGTCGAGAGGCTCCAGTTCAAGGCTCCCGACGGCCGGGCGGTCGTCCACGAGCACGACGTACCCTTCTACAAGCACCAGCAGCGCCTGATCCTGTCGTTCAACGGCAAGATCGACCCCGAGAGCCTGGCCGACTACGTGGCCAACGGCGGCTACCGCGCGCTGGCCAAGGCCCTCGGCGACCTGAGCCCCGAGCAGGTGCTGGCCGAGGTCGAGGCCTCGGGCCTGCGCGGCCGGGGCGGCGCCGGCTTCCCCACGGGGCGCAAGTGGCGCTTCACGCGCGACGCCGTGGCCCCGCTGGTCGACGGCCTGCCCACGAAGTACGTGGTCTGCAACGCCGACGAGGGCGACCCGGGCGCGTTCATGGACCGCTCGGTGCTCGAGGGCAACCCCCACGGCGTGCTCGAGGGGCTGCTCCTGGGAGCCTACGCCATCGGCGCGCGCGAGGGCTACGTCTACGTGCGCAACGAGTACCCCCTGGCGGTCAAGCGGCTCGCCAAGGCCATCGCCGACGCCCACGCGGCGGGCCTGCTCGGCGCCGACATCCTCGGCACGGGCTTCGCCTTCGATCTGCACGTCACGCGCGGCGCGGGCGCCTTCGTGTGCGGCGAGGAGACCGCGCTCATCGGCTCGGTCGAGGGCAACAAGGGCCAGCCGCGCTTCCGCCCGCCCTACCCGGCGGTCAGCGGCCTCTGGGGCTGCCCCACCAACATCAACAACGTCGAGACCTGGGTCAACGTACCGCTCATCGTCGACCGAGGCGCGGCCTGGTTCGCGGGCATCGGCACCGCGGGCTCGAAGGGCACCAAGATCTTCAGCCTGGTCGGCAAGGTGAACAACACCGGCCTGGTCGAGGTGCCCATGGGCACCAGCCTGCGCCACATCGTCGAGCACATCGGCGGCGGCATCAAGGACGGCCGGGCCTTCAAGGCCGTGCAGACCGGCGGGCCCTCGGGGGGCTGCCTGCCCGAATCGAGGCTCGATCTCGAGGTCGACTTCGACACCCTGACCGCAGCGGGCTCCATGATGGGCTCGGGCGGCATGATCGTCATGGACGACCGCACCTGCATGGTCGACGTGGCGCGCTACTTCATCGACTTCCTGATCCAGGAGTCCTGCGGCAAGTGCACGCCCTGCCGCGACGGGCTCATCCAGATGGGCCACCTCATGCACGACGTGGTCGAGGGACGCGGCACCCACGCCACGCTCGCGCGGCTCGAGGCCCTGGCGCCTGTCGTGCGCGAGGCCAGCCTCTGCGCCCTCGGCCAGACCGCGCCGAACCCGGTGCTCTCGACCTTGAAGTACTTCCGCCACGAGTACCTGGCCCACATCGACCACAAGCAGTGCCCGGCGGGCGTCTGCAAGGCGCTCATCACCTACCGCATCACCGACCGCTGCACGGGCTGCACCATCTGCGCCACCCAGTGCCCCGAGAAGGTGATCACCGGCGAGAAGAAGGCGCTGCACCTCATCGACGAGGCGCGCTGCACGCGGTGTGGCGTGTGCCACTCGGTCTGCACGTTCGACGCCATCGACGTGCTGCCAGGGAGGACGGCATGATCCTGACCATCAACGGACGTCCGCTGGCCGCGAGGCCGGGCGAGACGCTGCTGCAGGTGGCCCGACGGGCGGGCATCGACCTGCCCACGCTCTGCTACCACGAGGGGCTCGAGCCCTGGGGCGGCTGCCGGCTGTGCGTGGTCGAGATACGCCGCCGGCCCGACGAGGCTCCCAAGGTGGTGCCCAGTTGCCTGCAGGCGGCCGAGGACGGGCTGCGCGTCGAGACGCACACCGAGAACCTGCTGCGCATCCGCGCCACGCTGCTCGACCTGCTGCTCACCCGCGCGCCCGACTCCGAGCTCATTCGCAAGCTGGCGCTCGATCACGGCGTGGGCGACGGCACCTTCGTGCCCGAGGCCGAGCCCACGAACTGCATCCTGTGCACGCTCTGCACGCGCGCCTGCGCCGCCGTCGGCGCCCACGCCATCAGCACGGCCGGCCGCGGCGCCGAGGGCGAGATCAGCCTGCCCTTCGTCGACGACGCGTCGGCCTGCGTGGGCTGCGGCTCCTGCGCCGCCGTCTGCCCCACCGGCTGCATCGAACTGAAGGACGAGGGCCTCACCCGCACCATCTGGGGACGTACGTTCGAGCGCGTGCCCTGCGAGGTCACCGGCCGACCCACGCTCACGCGCGAGCACGCCGCGCTGCTCTCGAAGCGCACGGGGCTGCCCGAAGACAGCTTCTTCGTCACCGACGAGGGCCGCCGCCGCCAGACCGCCGACACCATCGCGGCCCTGGTGGGCGTGGGCGACGGGAGGGCGGCATGAAACAACTGGTCGTCACCCCCATCCGCTGCATCGGCTGCCGCACCTGCGAGATCGCCTGCGCCTTCTCGCACCCCGCGGGAAAGACCCCCGGTCGCTCGCGCATCCGCGCCTTCCCCATCCGTCCGCCGGAGGGGGGCCTCCCCGTGGTGTGCCTGCAGTGCGACAGCGCGGCCTGCGCCATGGTCTGCCCCACCAAAGCGCTCACGCGGAACGAAACCACCGGCGCCATCGACTACCACGACGAGCGCTGCATCCACTGCAAGGCCTGCGTGGCCGCCTGCCCCTTCGGCAACATCGGCTACGACGACGCCACCCGCCGCTGCTTCAAATGCGACCTCTGCGGCGGCGACCCCCAGTGCGCCAAGTACTGCCCGAGCGGGGCGCTCGAGTTCGTGTAGCCGACGCGGGCCCGCCGAGCCTCAACGGCGACCTCGGCGGCACCCGGCCTTCAACCCGTCCAGCAGCCTCCGGACCAGCGTCTGGGCGCCCGCGTTGCTGGCGAGCCCCAGGGCGAAGGCCACGGCCAGGGGCCCCGGCGTTCCCTTCACCAGGGTCAGGAAGTACATCGCCGCGGCGTCGTTCACGTCGTCGGCGGCGCCACGGAGCCAGCGCTCCTCGTTCGTGAAGGTCTCGCCGTCGAAGCCCCACAGCCCGAGCCCCGCCGCGGCCCGGGGAAAGAGCTCGCGACGAGCTTCAGCGAAGCGTCCGTCGGGGTCGAGATACCATCGCCGCAGCGTCTTCGCCGCCGACGCGTTCGCAGGGAGGCCGGAGAGCAGGGGCGCCAGCGCGAACGGCTCGAGGTTGCCGAGCATGTCCCAGGCCGGGGCCCACTTCTCGCGTTCCTCGTCGATGACCCTGGCGTCGATGGACTCTCCGCGGACCGCCCGAAACTGCACCTCGGCCAGCCAGCTTCCGAGATCGCCGACCCAGGTCACCGCGTCGACGTTGCGCCGCGCCCACAGGACGGGCGGGTACCCCACCACGTCGGGATGGAAGTGCGCGTCGAGCCCGCAGAGCACGTGCCCCACGTCGGTCACGGTGCCATCGACGCGCCGGGCCTCCTGCGCCAGGAAGGCGGCGGGCACCTGGCCCAGGGCGTCGCGGGGCTCCGTCTGGTCCCGCGTCAGCACCAAGGCCTCGCTGGCGGAGAAGGGCAACGAAACGTCTTCGGCGGAGACGGTCACGCGACGATAGGGCGAGGGCACGCCCACCGCGTCGGGGGCGGCGATCAGGTGCTGGTTCCAGCCGGGGCCGTCGTAGAAGATCTTTCGCAGCCACGTCACCCGCCGCTTCAGGGTGGGGTCGTCCGTCAGCCGGGCCTCCTCGACCTGGAGGCAGTCGAGAGTGTGCTCCACGTCGGTCAGAACACTTTGATTTTCAACGATAATCGGCAGATCGACGCCGTCGGCGTGCGGGCCGATGACATCCCGCGCGCCCGCCTTCGCGACGTCCAGGTGCCGATCGGGTTCGTACGACCGCGCCAGGATCCGCGCCAGGTCTTTGCGGTCCATGTCGTCTCCTCCTGAAGGCATGTTTCGAGCCTATTTGACTTCGAGCCGCCAGTCCACTACCACAGACGTCATGAACGCGAACCAACTCTTCCTGCTGCTCGCGACCATCCTCGGAGGGCTGGGGCTCTTCGTCTACGGCATGAAGCTGATGACGGAGCACCTCGAGGCCCTGGCGGGCTCTCGGCTGCGCACCCTGCTGAACCGCGTGACGGGCACGCGCCTCTCCGGCGCCGGGGCCGGCACGTTGCTGGGCGCCATCGTGCACTCGGGGCCGGCCACCGTCATGCTGGTGGGCTTCATCAACGCCGGGCTGCTCACGCTGGCGGCGTCCGTCCCCGTCATGCTGGGCGCCAACGTGGGCACCACCCTCAGCATGCAGCTCGTGTCGTTCAAGATCGGCGAGTACTGCTACGTGGCCATCGGCCTCGGGCTGCTCGTCAACCTCGCCACGCGCCGCGACGCCGTGCGCCACTGGGGCCTCCTGCTCTTCGGGTTCGGGCTCCTGTTCCTCGGCATGGACGCGATGAGCCGCGCCATCGTGCCCCTCAAGCAGGCGGGCTACTTCCAGGTCTTCCTGGCCCACACCGGCGGCGCCACCGCCGGTGGCCTGGCCCTCGGCATCGTGGCGTCCACCGTGCTCACGGCCCTCGTGCAGTCGAGCGGAGCCACCATCGGCATGCTGTTCGCGCTCGCGTCGGCGGGCGTGTTCACCGAGCTGTCGCAGGCCTTCCCTCTGGTGCTGGGCGCCCACATCGGCACGTGCTCGACCACGCTGCTGGGCAGCCTGGGCACCAACGTCGAGGCGCGCCGCTCGGCCTTGTCGCACCTGCTGTTCAACGTGGTCGGCGCCGTGCTGGCCGCCTTCCTGGCGCCGCTCTACCTGGAGGCCATCCCGTACACCGCCGACGACCTCACGCGGCAGATCGCCAACACGCACACGCTGGTGCAGGCGCTGAACGCCCTGCTCTTCCTGCCCTTCAGCGCGCGCTTCGCCCGCCTCATCGAGCTCGTGACCCCCAGCCGCAAACCCCCGACCGCGCGCTCCTTCCTCGACGACGCCCACCTGGCGCGCCCCGAGATGGCCATCGTGGCGGTCATCCTCGAGACCAAGCGCATGGCCGTCATCGCCCGCAAGATGGTGCGCCAGGCCATGCGGGGCCTCATCAAGCTGACCGACGAGCCCTTCCCCGAGGTGATGAAGGAGGAGGCCTCCATCGACCTCCTCACGAGCACGATCAACGAGTACCTGCGGGCGCTCTCCCAGCGCACGCTGTCGCGACGCCAGTCCGTCATCATCCAGTACCTGGTGCGCGCCTCGCAGGACATCGAGCGCATCGCCGACCACGCCGAAGTGCTCGTCCAGGCCACGCGCGAAAAGAGCGCCAAGGCCGTGTGGTTCGACGACGAGAGCATGGGCCTGCTGATCGACGTGTTCAAGCAGACCGACCTCGTGCTGCAGTTGATGATCGACTCGCTGAACCCCGCGCTCGAGTCGTTCGACGAGTGCGCCGACCAGGTGATCGCGGCCCGCCGGGACTACCGGGCGCTCTCGGCCCGGGTGCGCGACCGCTACGTGCAGCGCGTGCTCGACGGGCAGGACGAAGCGCTGGCGGGGCTGGTCTACGAGGAGTACCTGAACGCCTTCGATCGCATCGTCAGCCACTCGAAGCGCATCGCCAACCTCGAGCGCCAGCCCCAGTTCCGCGTCAAGAAGGAGCGCCTCGAGCGCACGGCCGAGCGCCGCTCGCAGCCGCGGCCGCCAGGCCCCCCGAGCGGCCTGCACGTCGACACGGGCATCTTCCGCACCGACGACCTCGACGGCGGCCTCTCCCCCGACGGCGAATCGTTGCTGAAGCCCGCGCCTCCAAAGAACCCGGAGTGATTCCCATGGGGCTCCTCCTACTAATCGGGATCCCGGCGCTCGAGGTGTGGACGCTCGCGCAGATCGGCCACCGGCTCGGCTGGTTCGAGACGCTGGCCGCGCTGGTGCTCGTCGGCGTCTTCGGCGTCGCCCTGGCCCGGAACGAGGGGCTGCTCGTGGTCGAGCGCCTGCGCGCCGCCTCTGCGGCCGGCCGCCCTCCCGAGCGCGAGATCGTCGACGGCCTGCTCGTGCTGATCGCCGGAGCCCTGCTGATCCTGCCGGGCTTCGTCTCCGACGCCCTGGCCCTCCTGATCCTCTTTCCGCTGACGCGACCCCTCTTCCGGGCGTGGCTCACGCGAAAGCTGCGGGCGCGACGGCGCATCGCGGCCCCGCCCCCGGACGGACGAATTTGACTTTGACGTGACGCTCCGGTAACACGTCGCTCATGAGCGCTGGCAAGCTCGTCTTCCTCATCGCCTCGATCCTCGGAGGTCTGGGCCTCTTCATCTACGGCATGAAGGTGATGACCGAGGGCCTCGAAGGGCTCGCGGGCGGTCGCCTCCGCAGCCTTCTCGGGCGCCTCACGAAGCACCGGATCACCGGAATCAGCGTGGGCACGTTCCTCGGCACGCTGGTCCACTCCAGCGCCACCACCGTCATGCTGGTCGGCTTCATCAACGCCGGCCTGCTCAGCCTGGCGGCGTCGGTGCCCGTCATGCTGGGCGCCAACATCGGCACGACCCTCAGCATGCAGCTCGTGTCGTTCAAGCTGGGCGAGTACTGCTTCTTCGCCATCGCCCTGGGCCTGCTCACCCATCTGGCCGCGCCCCGCCAGGCCCTCAAGCAGGGCGGGCTCATGCTCTTCGGCTTCGGCCTGCTCTTCCTCGGCATGAACGTCATGAGCGACGCCATCGTGCCCCTGAAGAGCGCCGGCTACTTCGAGACCTTCCTCGCCGCCACCGACGGCAGCACGGTCCGGGGCATGCTCCTGGGCATCCTGGCCGCGACCGCGGTCACCGGCGTCATCCAATCGAGCGGCGCGACCATCGGCATGCTGTTCGCGCTGGCGTCGGCCGGCGTGTTTCGCGACCTCGCCAACGTCTTCCCCCTGGTCCTCGGCGCCCACATCGGCACCTGCGCCACCGCCCTGCTCGGCAGCATCGGCACCAACCTCGACGCGCGCCGCTCGGCGCTGGCCCACCTGCTGTTCAACGTGATCGGCGCCGCGCTCGCGGCCCTCGCGTCGCCGCTCTACCTGGCCGTGCTCCCGCTGACCGCCGACGACCTCACGCGCCAGATCGCCAACACCCACACCCTGGTGCAGTTCGTCAACGCCCTGCTCTTCCTGCCCTTCACGGGGCCCTACGCGCGCCTCATCGAGCGGCTGACGCCGAGCCGCAAGCCCCCCGCCCAGCGCAGCTTCCTCGAAGACAAGTACCTGGCGCGGCCCGAGATGGCCATCGTGGCCGTCATCCTCGAGACGCGGCGCATGGCCATCATCGCCCGCAAGATGGTGCGCCAGTCCATGCTCGGGCTGGTCAAGCTGTCCGACGAGCTCTTCCCCCAGGTCCTGAAGGAGGAGGCCTCCATCGACCTGTTGACGGCGTCGGTGAACGAGTACCTGCGCAAGGTGTCCGATCGTACGCTGTCGAGGCGGCAGTCGCTCATCGTGCAATACCTGGTGCGCGCCGTGCAGGACATCGAGCGCATCGCCGATCACGCCGAAGTGCTGGTGCAGACCACGCGCGAAAAGGTCGCCAAGGGCGTGTGGTTCGACGACGAGAGCATGAAGCTGATGGTCGACGTGTACCAGCAGGCCGACCACGTGCTCGAGCTCATGGTCGAGTCGCTGAACCCGGCCCGCGAGTCGTTCGACGAGTGCGCCGACCAGGTGATCGCGGCCCGCAAGGAGTACCGCACGCTCTCGGAGCAGGTGCGGGAGCGCCACGTGCAGCGCGTGCTCGACCAGCAGGACGACGCCCTGGCCGGCGTGGTCTACGAAGAGTACCTGAACGCCTTCGACCGCATCGTGAGCCACTCGAAGCGCATCGCCCACCTCGAGCGCCGCCCCCACTTCCGCGTGAAGAAGGAGCGCCTCGACCGCACCAGCGAGCGCCGCGCCACGCCGCGACCGCCCAACGCCGCGAGCGCGCTCAAGCTCGACACGGGCCTGTTCCGGGCCGAAGACATCGACGACAGCGTGCCGGCCGAAGACGCCCGCATGCTGGAGCCGAACGGCCCGGGGACGCCCCAGGCGCGCTGAATCGCACCCCTACAGGTACGTGAACAGGTCGGCCTTGATGGTCAGCTTGCCGTCGGGGTTCTTGACCGAGACCGGCGCCTTGCCGGGCGTCCCGGGCGGCAGCAGGCACGGGATCTGCGTCGAGTCGGCCTGGTCCCAGTCGGGCACCGTGCACAGCGCGCCCCCCACGCGCACCTCGGCCGAGCAGCGCAGATAGAGCCCCTTGACGGTCACGAACACGCCCCCGGCCGCGGGCCCGCTGGTCGGCGCGATCGACGTGAGGATCGGGTAGGGATCGGTGCCCTCGAGCGAGCACTCGACCGCGAAGGTCGTCGGGTTGCAGCGCAGCTTGCCCTTGATCTTGCCCACGCACCCCGGGTGGGGGCTCGGGTAGATGCAGTCGGCGCCGACGTTCAACCCCTCGTCGACGGCCTCGTCGCAGGTGTCGTCGATGCCGTTGCACAGCTCGTGGCCGAGGGCCTTCCCGCCGTTGGCGCAGGCGCAGGTGGCCTCGAACTCTTCGCCGTCGTCGACGACCTCGTTGCAGTCGTCGTCGATGCCGTTGCAGCGCTCGTCGGCGGGCAATTCGAAGCCGTTGGCGCAGCGGCATGCGGGCAGGTCGTCGTCGAGGCGCCCGTTGCAGTCGTCGTCGACGTGGTTGCAGAGCTCGACGGCCAGGGGCGGCTTCCCGTCGGCGCAGGCGCAGTCGGTCAGGGCCTCGTCGGTGGCCCCGTCGCAGTCGTTGTCGAGGCGATCGCAGGTGGTCTCGTCGGGCTCGTAGCCCTCGAGCCCGGGCACGAAGCACTGCCAGCCCTCGGCGCCCACGCAAGCCGCCGTCACGGCCCCCGGCGCCGCGCAGAGGCCGGCCTGGGGGCAGTCGCTGTCGAGCAGGCCGAGGCCGTCGTCGACGCCGCCGTTGCAGTCGTCGTCGACCCCGTTGCACACCTCGGGCGAGGGCGTCCCGGTTCCGCCCGCGCACGCGCAGCCCTCGAGCGACTCGTCGGTGAAGCCGTCGCAGTCGTTGTCGCGCCCGTCGCAGGTGACCTCGGCGCCTCCCACGCTCTCGTGGTGGGGCACGCCGCTGAAATCGCACGTCCAACCGAAGCTGCCCCCGCACGCCGGCTTGGCCTTGCCCGCGCAGACCCCCAGTGTGGGACAGATCCAGTCGGGCGCCGCGAGGCCATCGTCGATGGCCGCGTTGCAGTCGTCGTCGCGCCCGTTGCAGGTCTCGGTGCCCGGCGGCACGTCGCCGCTGCAGGCACAGGTGACCTGCAGCGCCTCGTCGACCAGCCCGTCGCAGTCGTCGTCGACGCGGTTGCACACCTCGTCGCGGGGTTCGGCCCCTCCGGCGCAGCCGCAGCGCGGGAGGCCGTCGTCGATGGCCGCGTTGCAGTCGTCGTCGCGCCCGTTGCAGATCTCGGCGGCGAAGGGCGCGCCCCCGTCGGCGCACGCGCAGACCGCCAGGCCCTCGTCGGTCAGGCCGTCGCAGTCGTTGTCGAGGCCGTCGCAGCGCTGCTCGACGGCTTCGTACAGGGGCCCGAGGAAGGTCGCGTCGCACACCCACCCGGCGCTCGCGAGGCACAACGCCTCGAGCCCCGACGCGCACACGCCCTCGGCCAGGCAGCCGGCCGCTGAAGGATCGAGCGCCTCGTCGCGCTTGCCGTCGCAGTCGTCATCGATCCCGTTGCACACCTCGGCCCCGGGCTCTGCCCCCCCGGTACACGCGCACGCCTCGACGTCGTCGATGACCCCGTTGCAGTCGTCGTCGATGCGGTTGCAGAGCTCGCTCTCGGCCCCGGCCTTGCCGTCCTGGCAGGCGCATCGGGCCACGTTCTCGTCGACCAGCCCGTCGCAGTCGTCGTCGAGGCGGTTGCAGAGTTCGTCGGCCAGCGCCGGCTCGGCGTTGCGGCACCGGCAGGTGTCGAGGCCGTCGTCGACCACGCCGTCGCAGTCGTCGTCGGCCGCGTTGCAGGTCTCGGGCGCGGGCTCCCGGCCCGCTTCGGCGCAGCCGCAGTTCGGCACCTGCTCGTCGGTGTCGCCGTCGCAGTCGTCGTCGAGGGCGTTGCACACCTCGGCGGGGGGCTCGGCGGGCGTGCAGCCGTACTCGCACCCGTCGTCGCCCGTCTGGTTCAGGTTGTTCCAGCCGTCGTCGCAGGCCACCACGTTGCACGCGCTCGGCGACGTGCAATAGAGCGTGGCGTGGCGCGTCGGATCGTTCCAGGTCTTGGGGTAGTCCTTGATGCTGTTGCGGGCGTCGGCCTCGTCGGCCAGACCGTCGCCGTCGGCGTCGGCCACCGAGCTCTCGAGCGCGTCGAGCAGGCCGTCGCCGTCCTGATCGAAGGGAGCATCCGGGTCGCCGATCTCGAAGCCGTCGGGGTCGCCGTCGTCGTCGGTGTCGGGCTCGAGCGCCGCCGTCCCGAGCCGGCGCTCGTCCTCGTTGGAGAGCCCGTCGAGGTCGCTGTCGGCTGACGCCAGGTAGCAGGCGTTCTGCAGGCAGAGCTCGTCGACCCCGCACTCGGCGTCGCCGTTGCAGGTGAGCTGCCCGTCGTCGCCGCCGCCGGCGCACGCCAGCGCGAAGGCCAACAGCCCGATCGCCACGAACCTCGTCGTCCTCATGGGTGCCCCTGCCTCGCGACTCGTCGCCCTTCAACGTAGCGCGAAGGCGGAGTCGGTACAATGAAATGAGAGGACCGGACCGCTCGCCGAGGGCCTTGACGCGCGGACCGCGACGCGGTAGGCCTCGCGCCCACGAGGGAGGACGCCCATGACCTACCACCACTCCGCGAAGGCAGGCAACCCCGGCGACGTGGTCAAGCACGCGCTGGTGGCCGAGGTGCTCGCGCGCCTGGCGCGGCCCGAGCAGCTCTTCGTCTATGCCGAGACCCACTCCGGCTCGGCGCTGCACCTGCTGGCGCCGGGGGGCGAGTGGGAGGAGGGCCTGGGGCTGCTCGACCCCTGCCCCGAGCCGGGGGCCTGGGAGCGCCTGGTGCTGGGCCGCACGCTGCTCCCCGCCGCCGAGCGCGAGGGGTGGCGGCCCTACCCGGGGTCGGCGCTGCTCGCGTGGAGCGTGTTGAAGGAGCGCGGCGCGCGACCCCACCTGGTGCTCTGCGAGGTGAACACGGCCGTGTGCGCCGATCTCGAGGCCGGGTTCCAGGACCTCGGCGTCGACGCGGCGTCGATCATGGCGGGCGACGGCTACCGCACGCTGCGGGCGCTCCTCGAAGAGACCCCGCCCCCGAGCCTGGTGCTGCTCGATCCCCCGGCCTTCGAGGCGGTGGCGATCCAGGACGCGCTCGAGCGCTGCCGGGCCGCGGGCGTGCCGGCCATCGCCTGGCTGCCCCTGGTGGCCGAGCCCGACGAGGTGCCACCCGAGGTGCTGGGGCTCGAGCGCTGGGCCGCCGAGACCGACCGCCCCACCGTGCGGGCCGCCTGGCCCCGCCCCACGCGGGCCGATCGCTGCACCCGCGGCTGCCTGCTGGTCGCGAACGGCGTGCCCGCCGACGCCTGGAAGGCCGGCGTCAACGTCGCGCGCAAGCTGAACGTGCCGCGCACGTGGACGTTCCAGGCGGCCCTGTAGGGCGTCACGAACGGGAGTAGCCGAACTCGCTGACGGTGCGCATGAAGCTGTGATCCAGGTACTCGCGCTTGATGACCTGGGCCATCTCCTCGACCGTGGGGTACTGCGCGTAGCTGACGCTGATCAGCGGCACCACGCGGCTGATGTCCTTCACGAAGGCCTGGTACTCGCGGTACAGCGCCTCGAGGTACGCCATGCTGATGCCCGACTCGACGCCCCGGCTGCGCTCCTCGATGCGCGCCATGCTCGTGGCGGGCTCGACGTCGAGGTAGATGATGAGGTTCGGCTTGCACATGAAGTTCGACATGTGCTTGAAGAGCTGCAGGTACGTGCGGTAGTCGCGCGGGTCCATGAGGCCCGTGTCCGACAACATCTTGGCGAAGACGGCGTCCTCGTAGATGGTGCGGTCCTGGATGGCCGGACGGCCGCGCCAGATGATCTCCTGGTGCTGCTGGAAGCGGCGGTTCAAGAGGTAGATCTGCATCGCGAAGCTCACCTTCGCGGTGTCGCGGTAGAAGTCCTCGAGGTACTCGTTGTCGGCCACGGGCTCGTAGTAGACGTCGAGCCCCAGGTGCTCGCCCAACGCCTTGGCCAGGGTGCTCTTGCCCGCGCCGATCATGCCGGCCACGCCGATGAACAGGTTCTCCAACATGGGCCGCCCCGTGAGGAAGAGGATCTGCCTGAGGCGGTATCTTGCCACGCCCGGGCCCGAACCGGAAGGCACAACCAACAGGCGCGCGGTTGCGGGCAACGCTCCACCCGCGTATCCTCGCCCGCATGGAAGCTCCCGCCCTCCATCCTGGCTCGAAAGCCCTCGGCGCGACCGCCGTCGTCCTGGCGGTGAGCGTCGTGGCGTTCGGCTGGTTGCTCGCGACCTGCGATCCCCCGCGCGTCCACCTCGACACCTCACGCGACCTGCTGATGGCGAACGACTGCCTCCGCGGTGAGTGCCCGTCGTGGGGTACGGTCGCCAGCACGCTCGGGTTGCGGCAGGGCACGCTGTGGATCCGCGTGCTCGCCTGGGGGCAGGCTGCGGGCCTCGACGCCAGCGGGCTGCAGCGCCTGCTCGTCGCCCTGCAGGCGCTCGGCGCCGGCGCGCTGGCGTGGGGTGCCCTGCGGCTGGGCGCGCAGCCCTGGAGGGCCGCCACGCTGACCGTGGTGTACGTCGCTCTGCTCCGGACCATCGAGTCCGGCGATCTTCTCTGGAACCCCATCGTGGCGCACCCGGGCGCGGCCGTCTTCGCGGTCGGCTGGCTGGGCCTCGCGGCGGGCGGAGGCCTGGGCTTCGCGCTCCTGGCCGGCCTCGGGGCCGCCCTGGCCATCCTCGGCCACGTCCTCGGGCTCGTGCTGCTGCCGCTGCTCGCGTTCGGTCTGACGCTCGGGCGCGCCCATCCCCTGGCCGCGCTCGCGGCGGCCTCTGGCGTCCTGGCGGGCGGCGTGCTGCTCGATTCGTACGACGCGGTCCTGGTCAACGCGCGCGCCTTCTCCAACGCCGGACTGGCCGCCCCCATGGCCGGCGCCGTGATCGCCGCCTTCCTGGTCGGACTGCCCCTGCGTCGACGCTGGCTGGCGACCTCCGTGGGGTGGCGCGCGACGTTCGCGCTGGGGCTGGCGCTCGCGCTCGCGGGCTTGGCCCCCGCGCTGATCCCGCGCTACATGGGCGTGGCCGAGGGCGGTCGCTTCGCGTACCTGCTGCCGCCGTTCGCCGCCCTGGCGGTGGGGCTCTGGGCCGACGCGCTGCTCGAGAAGCTCCGGTTGCCGCGGCTCGCGGGCGGGCTGCTCACCCTGCTCGCGGTGGCGGCCGTCCTGGGCCACGCCGGCCAGGCCTGGCGCAGCGAGGATCACGGCGGTCCGCGGGCCGTCTGGCGCCTGCCCGAGGTCGAGCGGCTGGCGGCCGACCTCTACGGCCGTGGCGCCACGTACGCCGAGCTCTTCCGTCGGGTCCAGGGCCCCTGGGACACCGATTTGGTCAGCACGTTCGCCGCGCTGGATCCGACGCCCGCTCCCGTCGACGACGATCGGGGACCGCTGCACGGGCTGCTCATCCTGCGCGTGGCGCGCTCCGCGGTGCCCTCCGAGTTGCCCGACGGCTGGCGAGCTCTCGACGTGAGCCCCGGCTACGTCGCGTTGCTGCGCGAGTCGACCGGGGGGCTCGGCTCCAAGGGCCTCGAGGTGACCTGGAGCGCCCCGGGCGAAGCGCCCCGCACCGCCGTGTTCGAGCGCCGCTGGAAGGAAGCAACCGACCGGCCGCGCTTCTTCGTGGATCGGTTCTACCCGCACGCGGCACCCGACGCCGTGTGCCACGACGGGGGCGCCTCCCCCGCCCGCTGGACGTTGCCGCTGGAACCGGCCGGGGGGCCGCGGCAGGCCCGCCTGCTCGACGCGGGCTGGGCCGGGTGCGCCTGGACGCTGCTGAGCACCACGGGCGAGCCCGCGCCCGGCGGCGTGCTGGCGCTGGCCGCCGATCAATCCGCCGTCCACGCCGCGGTCGAGCCCAAATCCTCGTGGTGCCGCACGTGCTGCTCCCCGCCGCCGCTCCTGGTGGCCCCCGCCGACGATCCGGTCGTCGCAGCCTGGCTCCGCGACCCCGCCATGATAGAGTAGAGAGCCTTCGAACCACGTGAGGTCACGATGCCGTCCCCAAAGCTCTCGCGCGCCGACGCCCTGGTGCTCGTCATCGACCTGCAGGAGCGCCTGGCCGCCGCCATGCCGCCCGTCGAGCTCGCCGCGCTCCGCCGCAACGCGCTCATCCTGCTCGAGGGGGCCAAGGTCCTCGACGTGCCCGTGATCGTCAGCGAGCAATACCCGCGCGGCCTCGGGCCCACCCTGCCCGATATCCGGGCCGCGCTCGCGCCCTCGACCCCCGTGCTCGAGAAGACCGCCTTCTCGTGCCTGGCCGACGACGGCCTCCGCGCCGCGCTCGCGACGAGCGGTCGCCACCAGATCCTGGTGCTCGGCATGGAGGCCCACGTGTGCGTGTACCAGACGGCCCGCGACCTGGCCGCGGCGGGCTACGCGGTCCACGTGGTCGTCGACGCGGTGCTGTCGCGAACCGTCGCCAACACGCACGTCGGCCTCGACCTGGCGCGCGGCGCCGGAGCCACGCTGACCTCGGTCGAGGTCGTGCTGTTCGACCTGCTCGAGCGCGCCGGGGGCGACGCCTTCAAGGCCGTCTCGCGCCTCGTCAGGTAACGCCCCCGCGATCTCGGATCTTGACGTACGCGCTGCGCTCGCGTAACGGTGTGGCCTCGGATCCGACCGGGATCCGCACCCAGCATCGGGAGACCATGGGCAAGCCCCTCGTCATCGTCGAGTCCCCGGCCAAGGCCCGCACCATCAGCCGCTTCCTCGGCAGCGCCTACCGCGTCGAGGCCTCCATCGGCCACGTGCGCGACCTCCCGGAGTCCGCCTCCGCCATCCCCGCCGCGGCGCGCAAGAAGCCCTGGGCGCGCCTGGGGGTCGACACCGACAACTCGTTCGAGCCGCTGTACGTCTACACCGGCCGCGGCAAGGATCAGGTCAAGAAGCTGAAGGCCTGGGTCGCCGAGGCCGACGCCGTGTACCTCGCGACCGACGAGGACCGCGAAGGAGAGGCCATCGCGTGGCACCTGCGCGAGGTCTTGAACCCCTCGGTGCCGGCGCAGCGCCTCGTGTTCCACGAGATCACGAAGTCGGCCATCGAGGCCGCCCTGCAGAACCCGCGCGCGCTCGATCTGCACCTGGTCGAGGCGCAGGAGACCCGCCGCGTGGTCGATCGGCTCTACGGCTACACGGTATCACCCGTGCTCTGGCGCAAGATCCAGCCGCGGCTGTCGGCCGGTCGCGTCCAGTCGGTGGCGGTGCGCCTGGTCGTCGAGCGCGAGCGCGCCCGCATGCGCTTCGCGATGTCGGCCTGGTGGGATCTGCAGGCCACCTTCCAGGCGAAGGCGGGCGAGTACGACGGCCGCCTGGTCGAGCTCGACGGCAAGCGACTGGCCACCAGCCGCGACTTCGACCCCGAGACCGGCGAGTTGACCCGCGAGCGGGCGTCCGATGGCACGCTGTTGCTGGGGGCCGGGCAGGCCGCCACCCTGGCCACGCGCCTCTCCAGCGGCACGGCCCGCGTGCTGCAGGTCGAGAGCAAACGCTTCGTCGAGCGGCCCGCGCCGCCGTTCATCACGTCGACGCTGCAGCAGGAGGCCAACCGCAAGCTGCGCTGGTCGGCCCGCCGCACCATGAACGCGGCCCAGCGCCTCTACGAAGAGGGCTGGATCACCTACATGCGCACCGACTCGACGCAGCTGGCCGAGACGGCCCTCGTGGCGCTGCGCGACGAGATCAGCCAGCGCTACGGCGCCGACAGCCTCCCGCCCGAGCCCCGCAGGTACGCCTCCACGTCGCGCGGCGCCCAGGAGGCCCACGAGGCCATCCGCCCCGCGGGAGAACGCTTCCGCAGCGTCGACGACTGCCGCCGCGACATGGCCGCCGAGGAGGCCTCGCTCTACGAGCTCATCTGGAACCGAACGCTGGCGTGCCAGATGAAGGACGCCCTCGGCACGCGCCTGTCCGTCACGACCGAGGTGCAGTCCGGCGCCACCCGCGCCGCCTTCCGCACCACGGGCCGCACCTTCACGTTCGCGGGCTTCCGGGCCGTCTACGTCGAAGACCGCGACGAGCGCGCCGACGGGCCCGGGGCCGCGGGAGCCGCCGAGGGGGAAGTCGAACGCCGCACGCTGCTGCCCGACCTCTCGAACGGAGAAGCCGTCGCCGTCCGGTCGCTCGACTCCGAAGGGCACGAGACGCAGCCCCCGCCCCGGCTCACCGACGCCACGCTCGTCAAGGAGTTGGAGACCCGCGGCATCGGGCGTCCGAGCACGTACGCGACCATCATCGAGACCATCGAGCAGCGCGGCTACATCCGCAAGCGCGGCACGGCGCTGGTGCCCGGCTGGGTGGCCTTCGCGGTCACCAACCTGCTCGAGCAGCACTTCGGCCCCCTGGTCGACTACGACTTCACGGCCAAGCTCGAGGACGGCCTCGACGCCATCGCCCTCGGCTCGGCCGACCGGGTGCGCTACCTGACGTCGTTCTACCGGGGCGACGGCGCGGGCCAGGCCGGGCTGGTGGCGCTGGTCGAGGCCGCCGAGGCCGCGGCCGATCCCCGCAAGGTGTGCACGATCGTCCTGGGTCGCCACGGCGACGACGAGATCGTGGTCCGCATCGGGCGCTTCGGGCCCTACCTCGAGATGAACGGGCAGCGCGGCTCGCTGTCCGACGAGCTCGCGCCCGACGAGATCACGGCCGCGAAGGCGTTCTCGATCCTGACCGAGGCGGGCCGCTGGCCCCGCCCCCTCGGCGCGGATCCGGTCACGGGCAAGGCCGTCGCCGTGCACGTGGGGCGCTTCGGGCCGCACGTGCAGCTCGGGGTCGACGACGAGGAGACCGGCGAGAAGCCGAAGCGCTCCAGCCTGCTGAAGGGCATGGACCCCGAGACCATCGACCTGGCCACGGCGCTGGCGTTGCTCTCGCTGCCCCGCCAGGTGGGCACCGACGATCAGGGCCAGCCGATCGTCGCGTCCAACGGACGCTTCGGGCCCTACGTGAAGGTCGGTGAGGCCTCGCGCAGCCTGCCCGCCGACCTGTCGCCCCTCGACGTCACGCGCGAGCAGGCGCTGACCCTCCTCGCGACGCCCCGCACCGCCACGCGCGGGATCACGGCCCTGCGCGAGGTCGGCGCCACCCCCGAGGGGACCGCCGTGGTCATCAAGAAGGGTCGCTTCGGCGCCTACGTGACCGACGGCGAGTTCAACGCCTCCCTGGCCAAGGACGCCGACCCCGACGCGCTCACCCTCGACCAGGCGCTCGAACTGCTCGCGAAGAAGCGCGCCGCGGGGCCGTCGACGCGCCCCTTCCGCAGCCGCAAGCCCGCGAAGGCGGCGGCCGCGCCCAGGAAGGCCGCGGCCCCCAAGAAGGCCGCGACCCCCAAGAAGGCGCCCCGGCGGGCCCCTAAGAGCCCCAAGGCGTAGCAAGACCGCCGACGAGACCTATCTTCCTCGGGACACCTCGGAGGAAGCATGCTCCCCACCCTCGACGACATCCTGGACGACTTCGACGCCTCGCCCGATCCGCGCGAGCGCCTGCGCCTGCTGGTCGAGCTCGGCGCCGAGTTGCCGCCCTTCCCCCCCGAGGCGTGCACGCCCGAGAACCTGGTGCGCGGCTGCCAGAGCCAGGTCTGGCTGCTTTGCGAACCGTCGAGCCCGCCGGGCAGGCTGGTCTTCCGGGCCTCCGCCGACGCGCAGATCGTGAAGGGCCTCGTGGCCCTGGTCCTGATGCTCTTCTCGGACCGAACGCCCGACGAGATCCTGGCCGTCGACGCCGAGGCCACGTTCCACAGGCTCGATCTGGCCGGACAGCTGACGCCCGGCCGTCAGAATGGATTGCACGCGATGGTGGCGCGGATCCGCGCCCTGGCGGAAGAACGGAAGAGCTGACCTATTCCCAGCGATTGGCCTTGTAGCCGCGCAGGCCGCGGAGGGCGTTCTCGCGGGGCGTGGAGCGCGGCTCGGCGCGCATGGCCGCCGGGCTGCTGCGGTCGATCGCCGGACGCAGGATGGGCTTGCGGGCCTCGTCGTCGGGGCGCGTGCGCACGCGGCGATCGGCGCCCAGCAGGTCCTGGTTGTTGCGCACGGCGGCGCCGGAGGCGTCGGTGTCACGCTCGATGCCGGGGGGCAGGCCACCGGTGGTCTTCGAGCCGCTCTGCTTCACGTCGAACTGGAAGTCGCCCGCCTTGCGGGTGTTGACGCGCATCTCGTTGCCCGGATCGACCGGGTTGTTGGTGGTCGAGCCGCCCACCACGGCCGTGTCGACATCGCGATCGAGCCCCGGGGGCAGCACGTCGCCGGGATCGCCGCGTCGCGAGTCGCGGGGCTCGTAGTCGACCTTCAGCCAGTGCTCGTTGACCTTGCGCGTGGCGAGGTTGAAGTCCTTGCCCACCTGCAGCTGGTTCTGGGCCTGGCTACCGGCCGGGAACATCCCGACCACGACGAACGCCAGCGTGAGCACGAAACCATGAATACGCATGCGTCACCTCCTCGACCGGGTTCGGTTGTCTACCTGGAACAGGATACGGGGTTCCCCCGGTGGTTCAAGCTCGCTGCGCAAAAATCTCGCGCAGCGTCAACTATTTGACGCCGGCCTGCCCGCCAGCAACAGCCGCCAGCAGGCGTCGACGTGGCGCTGCGCGGTCGAGCGCTGGCCGATGCTGGCCCGGAGCGCGAGGCCCCCGCGGACGCGCGTGGACGAGAGGTGCACCTGCCCCGTGGCGTTCACGTCGTGCAGCAGCGCGGCGTTCCAGGCGTCGAGGCGGGGGTCGTCGGCCGCCACCCCGGCGGGCCGGTAGCGGAAGCACACCAGGCCGAGCGGCACCGGCGCCAGCACCTCGAAGTCGGGGTGCGCCTCCAGCCGGCCCGCCAGGTCGGCGGCCAGCGCCACGTGGGCGCGCAGCATGGCGCGCAACCCCTCGGCCCCGTAGCCGCGCAGGACGAACCACAGCTTCAGCGCCCGGAAGCGGCGCCCGAGGGGAATGCCCCAGTCGCGGAAGTTCACGACCTGATCGTCGACCGCGGTCTTCAGGTACTCGGGGCTCGTCGAGAACACGCGCACCAGGTGCGCGGGGTCGCGAACGTAGAGCGCCGAGCAATCGAAGTTGGTCAGCAGCCACTTGTGGGGGTTCACGACCACGCTGTCGGCGCCCTCGAGCCCCGCCAACAGGTGCCGCCGCTCGGGCAGCAGCCCCGCCACCCCGCCGTAGGCCCCGTCGACGTGCAGCCAGGCGCCATGGGCGCGGCAGAGCTCGGCGATCGGGGGCAGCGGGTCGAAGGCGCTGGTCGAGGTCGAGCCGACGGTCGCCACCACGCACGCGGGGACCAGCCCCGCCGCCACGTCGCGCCGCAGGGCCTCGTCCAGCCGCTCGACCCGCAGGGCCAGCGCCCCGTCGGTCTCGATCTTCCGCAGGGCCGCCCGGCCGTACCCGGCCAGGCGCACCGCCTTGTCGACCGACGAGTGGGCCTCCTCCGAGGCGTAGACCACCAGGCGGCCGCACGAGGGGTCGCCCGCCCCCCGTTCGGCGAAGGCGAAGCCCGTGGCCCGCTCGCGCGCGGCGAGCAGCGCCACCAGCGTCGAGCTCGACGCCGTGTCCTGCAGCGCCCCCGTGAACCCCTCGGGGAACCCCAGCAGCTGCCGCAGCCAGTCGAGCACCACCTGCTCGAGCTCGGTGGCCGCCGGCGAGGTCTGCCAGCTCATGCACTGCGCCCCCAGCCCCGCCGCGAGCATCTCGCCCAGGATCGACGCGGGGCTGGTGTTCGAGGGGAAGTACGCCATCCAGCCCGGGTGCTGCCAGTGCGTCATGCCGGGCACGATCACCCGCTCGAAGTCTTCCATCCAGCGCTCGAAGGGCTCGCCGACCTCGGGCGGGCACGAGGGCAACTGCGCCCGCACCTCGCCCGGCCGCACGTCGGGCACCACGCGCCGCGCCTCGACGTCGCGAAGGTAGTCCGCGATCCAATCGACCACCCGGTGCCCGGCCTCGCGAAAGGCGTCGTTCTCCATGCCCGCCTCATAGCACGATTCGCGGGCCGTTGACAGCCCCGCCCGGCGGTCTATGATGCGCGTGTCAACGGCAACGGACCTCCTCCATGCGCATCGTCGCCCTTTTCGTCCTGGCGGTCGCCCTCGCCCCGGCCGCGTGGGCGCAGCAGAAGACCGCGGCCGTCTACCTCTTCGCCGACGGCGCCCCGCCCGACCTGACCGCCGACATGACCGAGGTGCTGGTCTCGAACCTGGCCGAGGGCTCCGAGCTCACCATATTGCCCAAGGAGAAGTTCCTGCAGCGCACGCAGCAGGTCTCCGATCGCTACGCCGACCAGTGCCTGCGCGACGCCGACTGCGTGCTCAAGGTGGGCACCGGCCTGAACCTCAGCCTGATCGCCGTCGGCTTCCTGCAGATGCAGGACAGCGGCTACCGCCTCAAGATCACGCGCTACAGCCTGACCGGCGGCGAAGACCAGTCGTTCTCGTACGACGCGCTGACCGACGTTCCCAAGCTCATCGAGGCCATCAAGGAGGTCGCCACCCATCTGCGCGAGGCCGAGGGCGCGGTGCTGGCGCTCACGGGCGACAACGACGGCGGCACGGTCTTCCTCGACGACAAGTTCATCGGCGTGCTGCCCATGCGCTCCATCTCCATGTCCGAGGGCTTCCACAAGCTGCTGGTGCGGAAGAAGGGCTTCGAAGACTTCCGCAGCAAGGTCAGCTGCAAGACCGGCACGCGCTGCGAGATCCCGGTCGTGCTGAAGGCCCTCGCGGCCGGCACCGCGACGGTCGTGCTCGACCCGACCCCCGCCGAGGCCGGAGCCACCGCGACCGAGAAGGCCGCGGCGCCGGGCAAGGGCGTCGATCCCTGGAAGATCGTCTCCGGCGTGGGCATGGGCGTCGGAGGGGCCGCCATCGGCGCCGGCGTCTACTTCCTGCTGCGCGCCAAGAACGACGGCAACTACCTCGACAGCAACTGCGACACGGGCGCCGACGGCCGCACCTACTGCAGCTACCCGCGCAGCGTGCTCGACCAGAAGGCCGACGACGGCAAGCAGAGCACCACCCTCGGCACGGTCATGCTCGCCACCGGCGGCGCGGTCCTGGCGGCCTCCACCGCGTGGCTGATCTACCTCTACGTCGCCGATGGCCCCTCCGCCCCCGCCGCCACGCTCGTCCCCACCGTGGCGCCCGGATTCGCGGGCGTCTCGGCCTCGTTCGCTTTCTAGCCTTCCCCCCCCGGATCGGCTATCCTCGACATTGGTTGAACCGCCCGCGGGGCGCCGATGGGCGTCACGTTCGTCCACAAGAGCGACCTGTCCCGCCCCTGCGCCAACCCGCGCATCGCGCTGGTGCTCGCGGGCGGCGCCGTCTCGGGGGGCGCCTTCAAGCTGGGCGGCCTGGTGGCGCTGAACAGCTACCTCAAGAACACCAAGGTCACGAACTTCCACATCTACACGGGCGTCTCGGCGGGCTCCATGATCGCCGCCCCCATCGCGGCCGGCATCCAGCCCGGCGAAATCCTGAAGGGCCTGTTCGGCATCTCCGACGTGCTCTCGCCCCTGACCGAGTTCGACTTCTACTACCCGAACGTGCGCGAGGTCGTGTCGCAGGGCTTCCGCTTCGTGCGCGACGCGCTGCGCGTCATGCCCGACGCGGCCGAGGGCATCGCGCGCCTCTTCCTGCAGCGCCGCCGCGAGCTCACGCCGCTGTTCCAGGGCTTCCTCGACCAGCCGTCACGCCGTTCGGCCGAGCGCCTGCTCACGCCCTTCATCCAGGAGGTGCTCCAGAGCCCGCGCTCCATGGTGCTGAGCACGTCGTACTGGCCGTCGGGCATCTTCTCGAACGCGCGGCTCGAGCGCTACATCCGCAAGAACCTCGAGCGCAACCGGGTACCCAACAACTTCCGGCTGCTGAAGCGCGCCCGCAACAAGGAACTGTACATCATCGCCACGGACCTGAACCGGGCCTCGACCGTGGTCTTCGGGCACGACGAAGACAACCGCCTGGCCATCTCCGAGGCCGTGCGCGCGTCGACGGCGCTGCCCATCATGTACAGCCCCGCGCGCCTGGCGGGCAACGAGTACGTCGACGCCGCCGTGCTGAAGACGGCGCACGTCACCCTGGCCGTCGAGAAGGGCGCCGACCTGATCATCGCCTACAACCCGTTCCGACCGCTGGTCGTGCCCCAGGGCGCGGTCGAGCCGCGCGTCGAGGGGCTGGGGCAGCTCGGCATCTTCACCGTCATCAACCAGGCCGCGCGCATGATGCTGCACGCCCGCCTGCAGGAGTCGCTCGACCGCATCCGCGACGAGAGCTCCTTCAAGGGCGACATCATCCTGTTCGAGCCGGTCGAGGCCGACCGCAGCTTCTTCGCCACGAACCCCGTAGCCTTCTGGAAGCTCGCCTCGTCGGCCGAGCACGGCTTCGTCTCGGTCAAGGACAGCATCGAACGCCACCACGACAAGCTGCGCCCCATCCTGCACCGCTACGGCATCGAGGCCGAGTTGGCGGGGCTGCGACGCGACTTCGACGACATCCACACGCGCTCGGCCGGAGAAGACCAGGTCGCGATGGTCGAGCGCATGGGCACGCGCCAGGTGCCCCGCCGACTGCGCCACCTGCGCGCCGTGTGAGCGCCTGCCCGCTTTTCCTTTTTGAAGGCGCCGGCCGAACGGGCTATACTGAGCCTGCCTGTGGGGCTCGTGAGGGGAGCCAGTGTGTTAACCCCTGACTGTTTGTCAGGGATCGATCTCCTGGTCGTGGTGAGCTTCCGCCTCGCGCGGGAAGCCTGAAGCGGCCAAACCCGAACCCACCTGTTGGGTCAAGGGTTAACAAAGTCTCCCCCACGGCTCGCGCGGGTTCCTCGCGCCCCGGATGAGCGGCACGTCGAGGCTGCCTTCCGGGGCGCCTTTTTTTTCTTCTAACGACAGAGCGCGTCGGTGGGCGGGCAACGGAAGCGCACGTGCAGGTGGTCGGCGTGGCCCTTCACGTGCCGGATGATGCCCTCGCGCGTGGTGGACTCGCGCGGGTACTGGAAGAGCCGTTCGAGATCCTCGGCCGGGTAGCCGAGCGCCTCGGCGTGGGCCCGAAACAGGGGCTGCAGGCCGTGGTCCATGAACACGTACTCGACGCTGTCGGTGCGCAGGCACGACTCGATCAGCTGCCAGCTCTTCTCGACGTCGACGGTCTCGGGCGTGGCCTCGACGAAGTCGTAGAGTTCCTGGTTTCCGGTCAGGAAGTACGCCAGATCGACGTCGCGCCCCGTCTTGTGCGACAGGTGGTGCTGGATGCGCCCGCCGATCGGCCCGCTGAGATCGCCCACGAATACGTCGGACGAGTCGGGATAACGCTCGTGCAGGTCGGCGATGGCCGTGCGGAGCAGTGCGATGGCCCAAGGTCGGCCGTAGTTCTTGTCGGGGCGCTTGATCACGTAGCCCTCGCCCGGCTCGAGCCGCGCCCAATCCTTCAGGAAGGGCCGCACCTCCTCGGCCTTGCGGGGGTCGCCCTTCTTGATGAGCACGAGCTGACCGGGGTGCAGCATGCGCAGCTTCTTCTCGCCGTTCAGGCGACGAAGGTCGGCCGCCGTCACGTCGTACTTGCGCGCGATGCTCCAGACCGAGTCGCCCTTGCGGACGCGGTGCACCTTGTCGAGGTCGCCCCAGGCCGGCTCGCGCTTGGCCTTGCCGGCCTTGCCCTTCGCGGTCGTCGCGCTACCCTTGCCCTTCACGGTCGTCGCGCTACCCTTGGCCTTCGTGGCGGGCTTCGCCGCGGCCTTGGCCGGCGTGGTCACGGCCTTTCCGCTCTTCCCGGCCTTCTCGGCCTTCTTCGCGGCCTTCTTTCCCGCCTTGGTGCCCCCAGCGGACTTGGTGGCCTTCTTGCCCGGGCCCTTGGCCTTCGTCGCCAGAGCGGGCTTGGCGGTGACCTTGGCCGCGGCCTCGGCCCGGAAGCCCCGGGGGTTCGGGAGCCCGCAGAGCGCGAGCACGATGAGGGCGATGAGCAGCTTGGTCCAACGACGCGCCATGGGCGCAGGATGGCCCAAGTCCGGGCAGGCGTCAATTCGCGAGCCGCGCTTGTCAGAATGACAACGTTTCGGGCGCCGACTCCGGCGTCGTGTCAACGAGACAGAGTTGCGGCGTGTGAAGCAGGGCCGCGCCGCTCGCTGTGCCGTTCGGATTCGCTGGCATCGAAGTTGCTTCCTGGTACCCTACGGTCGGAACCGTCGCGGGGTTCGGATGATCCTACGTCGCCTCCTCATCGCTGCGCTCGTCGTGCTCTGGAGCCAGGTGGCCACCGCCGAGATCTACGGCTTCGCCATCAACAAGATCGAGGGCTTGAACGGCGTCGAGCTCGACGACCGCTTCGGCGTCACCGCGTCGGCCACCGAGCACCTCGTGAACTACAAGGACTGCCTGGCCTACCTGAACATCGACGCGGGCCAGAGCCTCGATCCCGAGAGCACCGTCGAAGAGGTCGTCGAGGCGACCACGACCGACGTCGTCGAGACGGTCGACGTCGCCGAAACGGTCGACGCGGCCGACGCCGCGAGCGACTCGGCCTCGCCGGCCGACACGTCGACCGACGGCTCCGGCGGGGGCGGCGGCGCAACCACCGAGGGCATCCGCAAGATCTCGATCGACTTCAGCGTCAACGACTCGCTGATCGGCAAGTGGTGGTACTCCATCCGCATCGGCAGCTGCACCGAGTCGTCCGAGGTCGACGAGGCCGCCACCGACTCGTGCACCTACCTGCGCCAGAAGACCGAGCTCACGCGCTACTCGACCGACACCATCGAGATCCCCGTCACGCGCATCCTCGGCTACGAGTGTGCCAAGGGCTCCACCGACGACGTGCGCCTCTACTTCACCATCCAGAGCGACCTCGACTACAACCAGCGCGGCACCGAGACCGTCGACATCGAGCTCGACTACGACGCGCCCAAGCCGGTGACGAACCTCACGCTCGAGGCGGGCGAGGAGAACCTCTCGGTGGCGTGGGACGATGAAGCCAACGCCGACACCGAGACCGTCACCTACCGGGTCTACTGGTACGACGCCTCGTTCGACGAGGACACCCTCGACGACGTGTCGAGCAAGGGCGATCTCACCGCCAAGGCGTTCCAGATTACCGGGCTCGAGAACGGCAAGGACTACTGGGTCGGCGTGGTCGCCCTCGACGACTTCGACAACGAGTCCACGCTCCCCGATCTGGTCGAGGGCACGCCCGTGCTGGTCACCGACGGCTTCGAGGCCTACAAGGACGCCGGGGGCGCCGAGAAGGGTGGCTTCGGCTGCACGGTGAATGGCGGCAGCGCGACCTCGGGCGCCGAAGCCTCGGCGAAGGCGGCGGCCGTGCTGCTGCTCCTGGCGGTCGCGCTGCTCGCGGTGCTGCCGCGGGGCGGGCGCCGCAACGCCGGGAGGGGAGCATGAACCGCGTCGTCCTCGCCCTGCTGTTCAGCCTGGCCCTGCCCGCCAGCCTGGGGGCCGAGAGCCCGCGCAGCGTGAACCTCGAGTTCAAGCTGGCCGCCTGGTACGTACCCGAGGTCGACGACGAGTTCCCCGCGGGGGTGCACCCCTACCGCGACGTCTACGGCGACGGCTCGCTGCTGCTCTTCCAGATGCGCAGTGACTACATCTTCTACTCCGGCGTCTTCGGCACCGTCGGGGCGGGCGGCGGTTTCGGCTACGGCCAGAAGACGGGCCATGGCTTCCTGACCGACGGCAGCCCCTCCAGCGACGACACCACGCTGCACCTGCTGCCCCTCGAGGGCGGCCTGCTCTACCAGTACGACTACCTGGCGACCCGATGGAACATCCCGGTGGTCCCCTACGGCCGCGCCGACCTGGCCTACGCCTTCTGGTGGATCACGAACGGCGTCGGCGACACGGCGGCCTACGTCGTGAACGGCGAGAAGCAGGCCGACGGCAAGGGCGGGACCTGGGGCTTCCGCCTGGCGGGTGGGGGCAAGCTGCTCCTCGACGTCTTCGCGCCCTCCATGGCCCGCACGTTCGACGTGGACTTCGGCGTGAACAACTCGTACGTGCTGGTCGAGTACGTCTGGACGCGCCTCGACGACTTCGGCTCCGCCTCCAGCATCCGGCTGGGCGGCGGGTACGTGAACTTCGGCCTGGCCTTCGAGTTCTGAGCGGTGCGCTCCCTCCGGCTGCTCATCGCCTTCGACGGCACCGACTTCTCGGGATTCCAGCGCCAACCGAACGTCCGCACCGTGCAGGGCGAGCTCGAGGCCGCGGTCCTCGCGCTCACGGGCGAGACCACGCGCGTGCGCGGCTCGAGCCGCACCGACGCGGGCGTCCACGCGCGCGAACTGCTCGTGAGCTTCCAGACCGAGCGCGCCTACCCGCTCCGAGCCTTCCACCTGGGACTGAACGCGCTGCTGCCGCCCGACGTGGCGGTGATGGAGGCCGCCGAGGCCCCCGACGGCTTCAACGCCCGCTGGGCCTCGCTCGGCAAGACCTACTCGTACACCCTCTGGAACGCGCGCTCGCCGAACCCGCTGCTCCGTCGCACCGCGTGGCACCTGAAGAAGCCCCTCGACGTCGACCTCGTCCGCGCCGCCCTGCCCGACCTGGTGGGCTCGCGCGACTTCGCGTCGTTCCGGGCCGCGCACTGCGACGCGCCGACCACCGAGAGGGAGGTCTGGCGGGCCACGTGGGACGTCGAGGGCGACACGCACCGCTTCACCATCTGCGGCAACGCCTTCCTGCGCAACATGGTGCGCATCGTGGTGGGCACGTTGGTCGAGATCGGGCTCGGTCGACGTCCCCCCGACGATCTTCGGCGCCTCTTCGAGGTCCTCGATCGAACCCAGGCGGGCGAGACCGCGCCGCCCCAGGGCCTCACGCTCGAGCGCGTCTTCCTGACGCGCGCGGCGCTGTTCGAGCACCTGGGCCGCGAGGTCCGGGTGTACAAGGAGCCGTTGGTCGACGACCCCACCTGATGCAGCGACCTACTCGGGGAAGAGGCGCGAGACGTGCGATCCGTCGGGCGCGTGGGCGGCCAGCAGGAATCGCCCCCGCAGGTTGGCCCCCAGGGGGTCGAAGACGGCGCGCGGCTCGGAGGCGGCGGCCAGCCAGGCACGAACCTCCACGTCGGCCAGCAACTCGGCCAGCAGCGCGTCGAAGCGAGCGCTGAAGTCGGCCACCACGTCGGACAGATCGGGGTCGGAGGGCTCGTCGGGCCGGAGGGGGAACGCCACCTCGGTGAGCACGAGCAGCCGCGGAGGCACGTCGACGGTGCGCGACAGCGTGAGCTCGATTCGCTCCTGCAGGGGGGGATCGAGCGCCGCCACGCGCGCCGACGCCACCTTCCACGACGCCAGCAGCGGAGCGGCCGAGCCGCGGCGCGCGCGCTCGAGCGCCTGCTCGACGGTCAGGGTGGGCGCGACTTCGTTGGGGGGAGTGGCCACGGCGAACCTCCGATGATGCGGCCGGTGCTCAGGCGTACTGCAGCTCGGCGAAGATGTCGTCGAACTCCGGGAGCGACAACGTGAAGACGCCCGTGGCCTCGCCCGGCGCGCCCTTGGGGTTCGACCCCCACGGGTTCCGGATCGTGATGCGATCGGCCTTGGCGTCCCAACCGATTACGCTGTAGGCGTGCCCCTTGGGCAGCTTGAGCCGGTTCTCGGTCATCACGGCCGCCGTCACGATGCGGCCCTCCTTGAAGGCACGCGTGAGCTTGCCCCGGGTCGCGGCCAGCCCCGTGAGCGCCAGGAAGTCGTGGTCGCCGCGATGCCCGCTGAACGTGAGGACGCCCTCGCTCAGCAGGTTGCCATCGCCGACCTCGGCCTGACGATCCGTCTGGGCGCTCTTGCCCTTCACCTGGCCGTAGGCCTTCTCGAGCACCGGCAGCCACAGCCCGTCGCCGCCCGACGACGAGTAACGCGCCACTTCGGCGTCGGTGGGCGGCGCGATGGTCACCGTC
Source organism: uncultured Myxococcales bacterium (assembly GCA_964494475.1). GTDB lineage: Bacteria > Myxococcota_A > UBA9042 > CAZBRS01 > CAZBRS01 > CAZBRS01. Next base: position 86,271 of record CAZBRS010000003.1, read on the forward strand.
CCCCGGCCCGGGAAGTCGACCGTATAGCCGACGACCTGCTTGCCCTTGCGGTTCTCGCGAATCATGCGGACCACGGCCAGGGGGTCGCGCGCGATGACGCTGCCGAGAGCCGCCAGGAAATAGCAGTCGCCCAGGCCGCCCTGCCTGAGCGCCGAGAGGGTGGGCGCGCCGTTCGGGAACAGCACGCGGGACTGACCCGCGATCCGCGCCAGCCCGTTCGAGTGCGACAGGTCGACGCCGCGCTTCTTTCCGGCCTCGTAGGCCACGAGATCGGTGCGCGAGAGCCCGTCGTTCTCGTCGCCGAGCTCGTCGTTCGACAGCTCTTCGAGATCCTCGATGGCCTTGTGCAACGCCGCCACGGCCGCCGCCTCGGCGCCCGTGATGCGGGGGTCGAGCATCAGCGAGTTGGCCTCGGCCCGCGAGATGAAGCCGTCGCCGTTCCGGTCCCACGTCGAAAAGCGCGCGCGCGCGATGGTGGCCCACCCCGACGCCGGCACCGCCGGCTTCACCGCCGTGGCGCCGGCCCCGGCGGCCGTCGTCGGACGCAGCGCCGCGGTCTGGGCTCCGTAGCCCGTGGCGGGCACGTTGGCGCGCGCGACCGTCGTACGCGTCTTGTCGGCCGGCGCTACCGAGGGGGTCGCAGCGGTCTTCGGTTGGGGCTTCTGGTCGTGGGGCAAGCGGGCCTCCCGCCCCGACGAGGGGCGATGCGTTCCTTCTGCGGCGTCGATGGTATAGAATTCACCCGCGACCCGCAAGGCGAGCGCCCCCGGGGCCCGCTGCCGGGGAGGGAGGCCCATGCCACGTCTCGTGACCGCGCTGCTCGTGCTCGTGCTCCTCGGCTGCCGCGGCGCGCCCGCCGCCGTGCCTCCCGAGTGCGGGCCGACGCGCCTCGACGAAAGTCGCGTCAGGGCGGCGCTCCCCCTGGTGTTGCCCCCCGAGCTCGCCGCCTGGAACGTGATCGCGCTCCAGCAGGACGCCTGCCCGGGCGCCGAGGCCTGGGAGCGGGTCGACGTGACGCTCGAGGCCGCCCCTCGCGAGGGAGCACCGACCTGGCGGGCCGTGCTGACGCTGCGGCTCTCCGTACCCGAGGCGCGCCTGGTCGAAGGCGACGAGATGCCCGCGGTGCGCGCAGTGGCCGAAGCGGCCGGGCGATGTCGCGAGCTCGAGGCCCTGGAGCCCGTCGTCGCCTGGCTCGCGACGCACGGCCCCGCGCTGGCCGTCCTCGAGCCCGGCGCACCCGACCTGGCCGTGGTGCACCTTCGGCCCCGCGAGGCGTCGGCTGGCGGGACCGAGCTCCGCTTCGCCACCCGGCTCGGTCGTCCCCTCCCGCCCTAGGAACGTGGACTTTTCGCCCGAATCGGCGACAATGCGCTCGATTCCGGGCCCCGCCCCAACGGAGACCACGCCATGCGGCTCGCGAGCTTCCTCCTGCTCCTGATCGGACTCTCTCCGGCCCCCGTGTCAGCTCAGGCTCCCCTCGGCGGCCTGTCGGCGCTGGGCGGCGAGAACGTCGACATCTTCTCGATCCACGTGGTCGTGGGCCCCTCCGAGCGCGATCTGGAGTCGGTGGCGCTGTGGATCAAGGAGTGCGAGCCGTCCGATCGTCCGGCAGTCTGCGGCGAGCTGATGCGCCTCCTGAACAAGGACCTGCAGCTGACCGGGCTCTTCCGCCTGGTCGACCCCACGGCCCTGATCGTCGATCGCGACAAGGAGAGCTACGAGACCACCCAGTACCAGGGCTGGTTCGACAGCGGCGCGCGCTACCTGGTGAAGGGCGCCGTGCGCGACGGCAAGGTCTCGCTCAAGCTGCACAACGTGCTCGAGAAGGGCTCGTTCCGGTTCAAGAACGAGTCGTTCGCCGCCGACGAGAAGAGCCTCGTCAAGGGCGTGCACGGCTTCATGAACGAGCTCGTCCTCGCCCTGTCGGGCCAGAAGGGGCTGTTCGACTCGGTCATCTGGTTCGTCGCCATGGGCGCCAAGGGCACCAAGTCCATCCGCTCGTGCTATCTCGACGGCACCGGCCTCTCGACGCTCATCGACAACGGCTCGGTCAACCTCTTTCCGGCACCCGCGCCGGGCGGCAAGGTGCTCTACACATCGTTCCTGGCCGGCCTGCCGCAGATCTTCATCGGCGACAAGCGCCTCACCCACGACGATCTGCAGTACCGCGGCGCGCAGTTCTCACCCGACGGCAAGCGGTTGGCCGTGGCGGTCAACGTCGACGGCGACGGCGATCGCGAGAGCCAGACCGACATCTTCCTCATGGACCCCGAGTCGGGCCGGCTCGGCAAGAACCTGACCGAGTCCGACGCCGACGAGGTCACCCCCTCGTGGTCGCCCGACGGCGGGCAGCTCGCGTTCGTGTCGAACCGCAGCGGCAACCCCCACATCTACGTCATGAACGCCGACGGCACCGGCGCGCGCCGCCTCACCTACGCCGGCATCTACAACAGCACGCCCGACTGGGGCCCCAACGGCCTCATCGTGTTCACCGGGCTCGACGAGGGCAACGCCGACATCTTCACCGTCGACCTCGGCGGCAACCTGCGGCGCCTCACCCAGGACCAGGGCAAGAACAAGGACCCGCGCTGGGGCCCCGACGGCCGGTACATCACCTACGTGTCGCGCCGCAGCGGCTCGTGGAACCTGTACCTCATGACCCCCGACGGTCGCTATCAGTGGATGATCGTGAACGGGGAAGGCGATCTGTCGACGCCCTGGTGGTAACTAACCTGCCGGATTGAACACGAACGGCCACTTGACGATGCAGATGCCGCCCTTGGGCTTCTGGAACGTCATGCGACGGATGCTGCGGAGCACGCAGTCCTCGACCTGCCCGTTCTTCAGGGTGGTCGCGATCACCGTGGCGTTCTGGGCCTTGCCTTCCTGGTCGATGGTCCAGCGCACGTCGATCTTGCCGGCCAGATCGGGGTTCAGGATGAGCTGGCTCTCGTAGCACGCCTTGATGGCGTTCTTGCGGCGCATCACCATGTTGCGGATGTTGCTCTTCTCGCAGAAGCCCTCGGCGCTGCCCTGGCCGAAGTTGATCTGCGACACCTTCTTGGTGCCCTTGCGACCCAGGCTGGCCTTCATGCCCACGCCGCCCCCGGTATCGATCTTGCCGAGGCCCTGGATGCGCCCGTAGCCGCCAGCGCCACCGCCGCCCTTGCCCGTTCCGCGGAAGCCGAGGCCTCCGGATCCGTGGCCGAGGACGAACTCGGCGCCCGTGCCGCTCATGGCGACGGCCAGCTTGTTGTTGAACCCCTCGTCGTTGGACATGAGGTTCGAGAGCGCGCTGTTGTTGTTCAGGTTGTCGGACAGCATGGAGTTCAGGCCGATCTTCTTGGGATCGATCTCCTTGACCATCTTGCCGTCGCGCTTCGGCACCTTGCTCTCGAGGTCGGGATCGACGTCGGTGTCGCCGAACTTGCCCTCGTCGCCTTCGGCCTGCTTGCCGGTGGTGTCTTCCTCTTCGCCGAGATCCTGCTGCTTCTGCTCCTCGAACGTCTCGAACTCGACCTTGAGCGTCTTGTTCGGGTCGTCGATCTTGGGCTTGGCGGGGGACTCGACCCAACTGAACAGCGAGAACGCCAGCAGCCCGAACTGCAACACGACCGACGCCAGGAACACGCCCATGAGGTCACGGTCGAACACCATGCCGAGCGAGCCGAAGCGCCGGTGCTGCCGCACGAAGCGGAAGAACAGGTTCACGCGGCCGATGTTCCACACACCCCAGTCGCCGTCGTTGAACGGCACGTAGTTGACGCCCGAGACGTTGAAGGTGTTGGCCTTCAGGAACTCGGCGATCTCGCTCTTCTTTCCGCCGATGGAGACCTGGCCCTTCATGGCGGTCGACAGACCGATCTTGTATTCACCGGCGCCCGTGGCCGTGAACAGCTTGAACGACTTGGGCAGGTCGGTCGAGGGCACCGTGAACGTGTTGGCGATGCCCTCGCCCGCCGTGACGTCTTGCGGTTCGGTGAACATGAGCTCGTGCACGACCTCGCCGTGGAAGAACTGCGCCACGCGCAGGAACGGCCCGTGCGGCAGCCAGCCCGTCTCGGCGTTGACCGTGGCCAGGCCGCCGACCAGCAGCGCCACCGAACCCAGCATGACGAAGTAGTACCCCACCAGCGCGATGATGACATCGGTCTGGAAGATCTGCGGACAGGCCAGGAAGATGTAGCCGAGGGTGGCCATCGTCCAGAGCCCGAACACGATGTTCGCGGCGCCGTAGGCCCGCCGCATCTTGCGAACGAAGATGACCGCGCTGACCCCGAGCGAGAGCACGAGCGTCGCGATGAGCATCGCGATCGAGCCGGTGGGCCCCTCGAGGCCCAACAACCACTCGAGCCCCGTGACGTTCATGAGGAGTTGTTCGAGCTCGAAGAACGGAAGGACCGTCGCCCCGATGAGCGCGACGAACGCGCCCACGACGGAGATCAGGAGTCCTTTCTTCATTGTCGCCCCCGTGCGGATGCGGCCCCGAGCGGCCAGACCTGCGGTATGGTAGTAAGGTCGCCTTGGGGCGTCAAGCGTTTTGGGCTCGCGCGTCGAGCCAGGAAATTCGTTGACAGCCCTCTACCCCGTCGATATCATCCCGTCCGTTGCCCGGCCGTGGTATTGGCCGCGGTAGGTTCATTCCTGTCTATTCTGGGAGGAGCCAGATGAGCTTCATCGCGGAGTCGTTCGAGAAGGGCGGATGGATGATGTGGCCGATCCTCATCACGAGCATCTTCGTGTGGGGTGTGGCAATCGAGAGAACCATTTACCTGTTCTTCCGGGCCAGCGCCCCCGCGGAGGCGCTCCTGCACCTGCTCGAGCGGTCCATCATGTCGGGCGACCTCGCCCGCGCCATCAAGGACTCCTTGACGCAGAACTCGCCCCTGGCGCGCATCATCCGCTCGGGCCTCACCAAGGTCGAGCGCGGCACCGACGAGGTGCAGGCCGCCATCGACGAGGCCGCCCTCCGCGAGCTGCCGAAGATCGAGAAGCGCACGGCCTACCTTGCCATGTTCGGCAACGTCGCCATGCTCCTCGGCCTGCTCGGCACCATCACGGGCATGATCATTTCGTTCGGCGCCGTCGCGAACGCTGATCCGTCCGAGAAGGCCTCCCTGCTGGCCCGCGGCATCTCCGAAGCCATGAACTGCACCGCCTTCGGTCTGATCACGGCCATCCCGGCGCTGCTGTTCTTCGCCATCCTCCAGGGCAAGACGCAGAAGCTCATCGACGACATCAACGAGGGCTCGATCCGCGTCGTCAACCTGGTGCTGGCGCACAAGGACCAGCTCCTGTCGAAGGAGTCCACGCGTACGAAGGGCTAAACACCCGTCGTCGCGTTCCTGACTCCCTCCAACCTGCCTTCGGGAGGAGCACAGCATGGCTGGCGGTGGATCCCCGACTCCGAGCAAGAGTGGCAAGAAGTCCTTGGACTTCGTCGTCAATCTTGTGCCGATGATTGACCTTCTCTCCGTGCTGATCTCGTTCCTGCTCATCACCGCCGTGTGGACCGAGTTGGCTCGCATCAACACGGACAACGTGATGGACAAGTCCGACGTCAAGCCCAAGCAGGAGCAGCAGGAAGAACGCAAGGACCTGAAGATCCTGCTCGACGACAAGGGCGGCGTTCAGATGCGCTTCACGGGCGAAGAGCCCGTTCGCGTCGAGCGGGGTGACGACCTCATGGGTCGCTTCCGCGAGAAGATCACCGAGCTCAAGAAGCGCGCCAAGGAGAACCAGAAGGTCATCGTCGCCGCCGAAGACAAAGTCCAGTACGAGCTGCTCATCCAGGTCATGGACATTTGCCTCGACGTCGGCCTGAAGGCGCTCTCGGTCGGTGATCCGAGCGCGTTCGAGTCCTAGTCTGGCACTGCGCCGCGGGAGGTTCCGATGCCCGTAAAGAAGCCCCAGAAGCAGATCGGCAAATCGATCAGCTTGAGGTTCTACAAGAAGAGCGCGCACGGCAAGGCCTCGATGCTGGCCGACCTCAACGTGACGCCCATGGTCGACATGCTCATGATGCTCGTCGTGTTCCTGCTGATGTCGTTCAGCGCCTCCGGCGAGATCCTGTTCATCTCCAAGGACATCACCCTGCCCAAGGCCTACAACTCCGTGACCCTCGACCGCGCCCCCGTAATCGCGGTCTCCGCGTCGTCCGTGGCGCTCGAAGGCGAACTGGTCATGCGCACCGGCGACGTCGATGAGCGCTGGTACTCCGACTGGAAGCTCCCGCCCGTCATCGAACGCCTGGAGCGCATGCGTCGCCTCGCGCAGGAGGCCAACCCCGACAGGCCGTTCAAGGGCGAGGTCATCATCCAGTCCGACGGACAAGTGCAGTTCGCGGTCATCAAGATGGTCATGTTCTCGTGCGCCCAGGCTGGCTACGTGAACGTGAACTTCGCCGTTCAGAAGGGTGGCAAGGCCGTCGTCACCACCGGCGGCGAGCACTGAGCCGCGGCCCTTCGTCAGGGGGTCCCGTGCCCCTCTTCTTCTTTCGCTTCTTCCCTCGACATCGCCTCGGGTTGGTGCTCGCGCTCGGCTTCCTGCTGCTCGTGGCCGGGGCCTTCGTGTTCTTCACCTGGCGCGGCCGCGACGTCCTGACCGACTTCTACGAGCCCAAGCTGCTGACCCTGCGCGTGGGGGGCGTGACCGTCTATCCCTCCACCAGCGCCATGGCCGAGGTCATGGCCGGTCTGCCGGTCGAGGTGACCTGCGAGGTCGTGGCGCCCGCGCGCCCGGGTGAGCAGTCGCACTTCGTCCTGCAGGGGGGCGGAGAGCCCGTGAGCGCGAAGGGATGCAACGCGAAGCTCGCGTGGAGCGGTCCCTCCGGCCAGGAGGGGCGCGTGTCGGTCGAGTACCACGTGCGTGGGGCCGACGGCACCGATCGGCTCATCGAGCGCCGCGAGGCCAAGGTCACCCTGGTCGCGCAGCGCGAGTACCTCCGCATCCGCTCGCTGGAAGACGATCAGCAGCGTCCGCTCCCCACCCTGACCGTACCGCGCTCGGTCGTGCCGTTCGTCGACGCGGCGTTGCGCCTCGAGGGCAGCCCGGAGCACTACGCCGTGCTCTTCTTCGTGCGCAGGCAAGGCGGCACCTCCCCGGTGCTGCAGGTTCTGGTGCCGCCCGACGATCCCAAGGCCTGGCGCCCCGTGGTCGCGCCGTTGCGAAAGTTCCGCTCGTGGGGCGAGGGTCTGAATGGCTTCGCTGCCTGGCCCGGGGGCCGCGACCCGCGCAAGGATCAGCCGGCCGACCCCATCCAGATCGGCAACCAGGAAGAGACCCGCGTGGCGTTCGAGCTCTTCGCGGGCCTGTTCCGCCTGGCCGACGTGCCGCGCGTGACCGAGGCCGCCATCAGCCTCAAGGAGGTCGGCGGCGAGCGCGCGGTGTTCCAGGTCAAGGGGCTCGAGCTCGAGGCCCTGCGCCAGATCGCGTACAAGGGCTGGCTGAGCGAGCCCGTCACCGTGGTTCGCGCCGAGGTCGCCCCCAAGGCCACCACGTTCGAGTGGCGCGCCGAGTAGTTCCCCGCCTGAACCGGAGTCACCATGAAGATCCTGGGCCTCAACTTCTCGAACGACTCGGCGGCGGCCCTGGTCGTCGACGGGCGCATCGAAGCGGCCGTCCAGGAGGAGCGCTTCTCCCGCGTCAAGCACGACCGCGCCTTCCCCTTCCAGGCGGTGCAGTACTGCCTGGCCCACGGAGGCCTGCAGCTCGCCGAGCTGGACGCAGTGGCGTTCTTCTGGAACCCGCTCCAGCACATGGACACCTACAGCGCGCGCATGAACAGCGCGTTTCGGCACCACCTCGAGTACCTGTACGACGTGCCCGCCAGCCTGGCCCGCTATCTTCCCACGGCTTGGACGCGCGCCCCCTACGTCAAGCTCAGCGTTCCGCTGCCCGACGGGCGCGAGCTGCCGTTCTACTTCGTCGAGCACCACCTGGCGCACGCCGCCTCGGCCTTCCTGGGCTCGCCTTGGGACGAGGCCGCCATCCTGACCGTCGACGGCTACGGCGAGCGCACCACGACCCTCCTGGCGCGTGGCAAAGGCACGTCGCTCGAGGTGCTCGGGCGCGTCGACTTTCCGCACTCCATCGGCTCGGTCTACGCGGCCGTCACCGAGTTCCTGGGCTTCAAGCCCAACCGCGACGAGGGCAAGGTCATGGGCCTCGCCTCCTACGGACAGCCGCGCTACCTCGAGGCGTTCCGCGAGCTGGTGCGGCTCACCGACGACGGCTACGAGGTCGACCTCAACGCGTTCCGGTACTACCTGGAGGCGCCCCACCGCTTCTCGGACGCCTTCGTGGCCCGCTTCGGCGCCCCGCGCGCGGCCGAGGCTCCGCTGACCGAGCGCGACCAGGACCTGGCCGCCAGCCTGCAGGCGCGCACCGAGGAGGTGCTCCTGCACCTGGCGCGGCGCCTGCGCGAGAAGACGGGCCTGAAAGCCCTGGCCATGGCCGGCGGGGTCACGCTCAACTGCGTGGCCAACGGTCGTCTCCAGCGCGAGGCCGGCTTCGACGAGTACTTCTTCCTGCCCGCCTCGAGCGACGCCGGGGCCAGCCTGGGCGCCGCGCTCTACGTCGAGCACGTGCTCGGCAAGAACCCGGCGCGCTTGCCCTTCCCGGGCGAGTACCTGGGCCCGTGTTACACCGACGCACAGATCGAAGAGCGCCTGGCGCGCGGGGGCGTCCGGGCCGTACGCGTCGACGGCATCGAGCAGCGCGTGGCCGAGCTGCTGGCCGAAGGCAGGATCGTGGGCTGGTTCCAGGGCCGGGCCGAGTTCGGGCCCCGCGCGCTCGGCAACCGGAGCATCCTGGCCGATCCGCGCCGAGTCGACATGAAGGACGTGCTGAACGCGCGCGTGAAGTTCCGTGAACCGTTCCGACCCTTCGCCCCCTCTATCTGCGAGGAGGCCTGCGGGCAGTTCTTCTCGAGCGCGGTACCGTCGCCTTACATGCTGCGCGTCTACGACACGCTGCCCGACAAGCGGGGCGTGCTGCCCGCCATCACCCACGTCGACGGCGGCGCGCGCGTGCAGACCGTGAACCGGCAACAGAACCCGAAGTACTACGACCTCATCCGCGCCTTCGGCGACCTCACGGGCGTGCCCTGCGTGGTGAACACCTCGTTCAACGTGCGGGGCGAGCCCATCGTCACGACCCCCGAAGAGGCGTACCGCTGCTACGCCAGCACCGACATGGACGCGCTGGCGATCGGATCCTATCTATTCGTGAAGTAGGGGCGCTGCTCGCTGCGCCCTGGCTCGCGACGCCCTGTCAGTTCAACCGCGGATCCTCGGGCTCTTCGTCGACGCCCAGGTTCAGGCGCGCCAGGTTGCCGAAGAGATCGTCGGACGAGACGGGCGGGGCCGCGATCTCGTCGGCTTCGGTGAGGCCGAGTTCGTCGGCCTCGGGCAGGGGCTCCTCGAAGCCGGGCAGACCGAGAGCGTTCATCGACTCGGGGTCGCGGCCCAGGATCGTGCGCAGCATGCGCACCAGATCGGTCTTGCGGAAGCGCGGCAGATCGTCGAGGAACTCGACCAGATCGAAGAAGCTCTCCTCGTCGCCCACGTAGGCCATGGCCACGGCCACCGCGTGCTCGCAGTACCGCACGGCCTCGCCGCAGTCGCAGCGCGTGGTGAAGCTGTAGGCCCCCACGTCGACCTCGACGTGGCAGACCATCTCGTCGGTCAGCACGTCGGCCAGCAGCGCGTCGCCGTTCTTCACGCGCCGGAAGACGCGCCCGTCGTTCACGAGGGTTGCCGCACGCTCGAGCCTGCGACGGCTGACGAGATCGCGAAGGTGACGATCGAGCTTCTCGGCCTTGTCGGACATGCGGGCCTCCGATTCGGCCGAAAGGATAGCCACCCCTGGCGCGGATTCAACCCGATTGCGCAGCCTCGCCTGGATCGGAGGCCAGGCGCCGGGACGGGAGGAAGCCGAAGAGCCCGACGAGCACGGCGAACCACAGCGTGGCGAAGCGGATGAGCAGCGTGGCGAAGACCGCGACCGACTGATCGTGACAGACGCCGAGCAGCAAGAGCAACCCCACCATGCTGCCCTCGGTGGCGATCAGCCCCCCCGGCAGCATGGAGACGGCGCCCGCCAGGGCCGCCACCGTGTAGACGAACATGGCCGACTGCGGCGTGACGTTGGCGCCGAGGGCCTCGAGCACCAGGTAGAAGGCCAGGGCCTCGGCGCCCCACGCCACGACGCCCAACGTGTTCCCGATCAGCAACGGCCACGGCCGCAACAACGTCGACAGCCGGTCGAACACCACCTCGGCCTTGGACGCCAGCCCGGCCAGGCGCGGCCTGCGCTCGAGGCGCCGGAACACGAAGCGAAGTGGCGCGCGCCACAGGACGAGCAGCAGGAAGGCGCCGATCATCAACGCGCCGCCCAGCACCAGGTCGCCGCCCACGCCGAGCCCGGCGAAGCCGATCAGGGCCAGGAGCAGCACCGAGGTGAGGTCGGTGAAGCGCTCGCTGACCACGACCGCCGCCGTCTCGGAGATGGGGATGCCGAAGCGACGCTTCAGGAGCACGGACTTCAGGACCTCGCCCACCTTGCCGGGCGAGATGGCCATGAACAGCCCCGCGAGAAAGATGGAGAAGCTGGCCGGGGCCGGCACGCGATGCCCCTGCTGGCCGAGGTAGATCTGCCAGCGCGCGAAGCGCACCAGGTAATTGGCGGCCGAAAGCGCCAGCAGCAGGGGGAACCCGCTCCAGGCGTAGGCTCGCGACAGCTCGGCCAGCTTGCGCACGTCGGCCAGGAGCATGAACGCCACGTACAGGACGAACGCCGCCACGACCACGGCCACGAGAACCCGCGTGCGCGTCATCCCGCGGCCTCCCCGGCGTCGAGCGGCGCAACCTGCGCGAGGGCGTCGGGGTTCCGGCCGACCCAACGGCTCCACGCGTCGAGGACCGCGCGGCCGGTGACGGGGTGCGTCCACGTGGGGTCGAGCTCGACCAGCGGGGCCAGCACGAAGCCGCGCTCCTCGACGCCGGGGTGCGGCAGCACGAGGTCGGACGACGTCAGCACCGTGTCGCCGTGGAAGAGCAGGTCGAGGTCGAGCGTTCGGGGCCCCCAGCGCGTGTGTCGAACACGACCGAAGAGATCTTCGATGAAGTGCAGCACGGCCAGCACCTCGCGGGGCGTCAGGTTGGTGCGGGCCCGGAAGGCGCCGTTCACGTAGTCGGGTTGCGCGGGACCCATGGCCCGGGTCCGGTAGAGCCCCGACACGACCACGTCGGCGAAGGCGCCGTGCTGCTCGACGACCGTGAGCGCGTTCTCGAGGATCTGGCGGGAGTCGCCCACGTTGGAGCCGAACGAGACGAACACGATGGACGACGGGGCTCGCATGGGGCTCATCCTACGGAGCAGCCCGGTTTCCGTCGACCCCGGCCTCGGGCTTCGGGAGCGTGGCCAGCAGCGCCTCGAGCTTCTTCAGGCTCTGCTCGCTCTTCTCCATCCACTCGTTCTCGGCGCGCACGCGGCGGCCCATCTCGAGGTTCTTGCGGTAGACCTCGATGGCCCTCCGGACGAGCGGCGCGATGTGACGCTTCAGCTCGGCGAAGTAGACCTCGCGCGCCTCGGCGTCGAGCTCGGCAGGCACCTCGGCCGCGTGCAGGTCGGCGGTGAAGTCCTCGTAGGCCTGCCCGATGCGATATCCCGCGGCCAGGGCCCAGTAATGGTCGCGCATGCGAATGGCCTTGAGGAAGGCGTTCTGGGCGTTCAACAGCAGGCGTCCCTTGGCCTCGAGGTCGACCCGCATGCGCTCGAGCGGCAACAGCAGCGGAACCTGCGAGGAGCGCTCGGCGAAGAGGTCGCCCACCTGGTACTGGGCGCGAGCGGCCCACGTGGGGTGGTACTGCAGGAAGAGGTCGGTGGTCTGCCGGTAGAGCTGCACGGCCTCGCGGTAGTGGGCGCGCGCGGCGTCGTAGTGCCCGGCCCGTTGGCGGCAGATGCCCGCGCGCACGAGCTGCTCGACGCGCTGGGCCGGTGCGCCCTCGGCGACGAGCAGGTCTTCGAACGCCTGGGCCGCGGCCTGCCACTGGCCGAGCCCCGCCCAGGCGATGGCCAGGTGGAAGCGCGCGTCGCGAGCGTCGCCGTTCGTACCGGCCCACGCCTCGGCCGCCTCGAAGTCACGCACGGCTTCGCGGTAGTCTTCGAGGCGCATGGCGACCAGCCCGCGGTTGAAGGCGTACAGGTCGCGCCAACGCGACTCGGGGTGGGCGCTCCGGAGCGCCGTGTAGATGCGCCGTGCGGCCGGCAGGTCGTCGCGCTCGTAGGCCCTCACGGCCTCGTCGAAGAGGTCGCGCTCGTCGCCCATCACGACCGTCGAGCGCCCCCCCCGGTCCATCACGAGCACGTGGGTGTCGTCGAGCGTGATCTGCTCGGCCGGGCGGGAGACCGAGCCGCACGCGGTCGCGACGAGGAGCAGGAGGACCATGACGGGACGAACCATGACGCCCATTGTAGAGACACCGCGACCGCGGTCAACCGCCGGACCGCTCCGTGACTTCGTTCCTGGGGTTCCCGCTGGCTTCAGAAATCGTCTGATCGTAACATACCGACCGTCGGGGAGGGGTGCGCGGTATGACGCACGACGAGCACAGGGAGAAGTCGGATCCGCAGGTGCGGTGCCTGGTCGTCGATGACGACGAGGACGATCGGTTCCACCTGATCCGCATGCTCCGCCAGGACGCCGAGGTCACGTACCAGTTCAGCGAAGCCGCGACCGGCGAGCTCGGTCTGGCTGCCGCCGGGCGTGACGTCTTCGACCTCATCGTGCTCGACTACCGCCTGCCGGGAGACGACGGCCTCTCGCTGCTGCCGCGCTTCCGTAAGGCCTGCCCCACCGCGGCGGTGGTGTTCGTGACCGGCGTGCAGGACATGGAGGTGGCCCGCTGCGCCCTGGCGGCCGGTGCCCACCACTTCCTGTTCAAGACCGAGCTCTCGACCACGGCGGTCAACCACGGCATGCGCGCGGCCCTCGGCCGGCGGCGCCTCGACGTCATGTCGGGCGAGTTGAACCGCATGGGCGACATGGCGCGCAACCTCTCGGCGTTCGTGCCGACCGACCTGGTCGACACGGTGATGCACTCCGCCGAGAGCGGCCACGAGACCGGAGCGCAGCGCCTGCCGGCCGGCATCCTGTTCGGTGACGTGGCCAACTTCTCGAGCATCGTCGAGGTCCTCGGGCCCGAGGGCACCATCGAGATCCTGAACCGGTTGGTGGCGCGCTTCGAGTCCACGCTCCGCGAGCGACGCGGCATCCTCGACAAGATCATCGGCGACGGCGTGCTGGCCATCTTCCCGGGTCGGGCCGTGCCCGACGACGACCGTCGCACGCTCATGGAGAACATGATCCGGAGCGGCGCCGAGATGATCCGCGCGTTCGACGAGGAGTGGCGGCAGACGCCTTTCCACCAGGGCATCCCCAGCGGCTTCCGCGTAGGGTTGTCGTTCGGCGAGGTGATCCGCGGGCACGTGGGCTCCGAGCGCCGCCGCGACTACACGGTGGTGGGCCGCACGGTCACGCTGGCCAAGCGCCTCGAGTCCCAGGCACCCTCCAACGCCATCCTGTTCGACGCGTCGGTCTACCAGCACGTGGCGCCCCTGCCGCGCGCGCTCGATTTGGGCGCCATGCGGCTGAAGGGCATCCCCGAGACGGTGCGCGTCTACCGGCTCGACGCCGACTGGGTGGGGTGACGAACCCCCGTTCTCTCCGACACCGTCCATGGTACACTGCCTCCATGAGCGCCCTCCTCTCCCGGACGTTCGCGACGGCCCGTCGCGCGCTGCAGGTCTTCTCCGAGGCTCGCGGCTTCCAGCACGCCGCCGCCATCAGCTACTTCGCGGTGCTGTCGCTCCTGCCCTTCCTCATCCTGCTGGTGGCCGCGTTCGGCTTCGTGGCGACCTTCCTCGGCTCGCGTTCGGGCTCCGAGGAGTCGCTGCTCGAGATGATCGCGCGAGCGCTGCAAGACCTGGCGCCCTTCCTGGTCGACCAGGTCACCTCGCGCCTGCGCTCGGTCATCCAGGCCCGCGATGCCCTGGGGCTGGTCGGCGTGGTCGTGCTGCTGGTCACGGCCAGCCTGGTGTTCGAGGCCATCGAGACCGCCGCGCGTGAGATCCTGCAGGCGCCGCGCACGCGCCACGTCCTGCTGGCGCGCGTGCTGTTCCTGGCGCTCTTCGCCGGCGTGTCGCTGCTGGTGGCCGTCGCGGGCGTGCTGCTGGCGCTGGTGCGCTCGTGGCTGGCCGTCAGCGACGACGCCTCGCTCGTGACGCTGGTCGCGCGCTACCGCTTCCTCGACTGGGCGGTCTCGGTGGGCCTCCTGGCCAGCCTCTTCGTGGGTATCGTGGGGTACGTTTCGCGCGAGCACCGCGCGCGCTGGCCGCTCGCGGGGGGTGCCCTGGTGTTCCTGGCGCTCTTCGCGCTGTCGCGCTTCGCCTTCGGCGTCTACGTCGAGCGGTTCGCCCGCTTCGACCTGGTGTACGGCTCCCTGGCCACGATCGTGATCGGCCTCGTGTGGATCTACTACGTGGCGCTCGTGTTCCTGCTCGCGGTGGCGGTGGTTCGCGTGCTGGGGGAGGAGCCCTCACCGCGCCCCGAAGAGGTCGGTGCCGACCCGCACGAAGGTGGCCCCCTCGGCGATGGCGACCTCGAGGTCTGAGCTCATGCCCATGCTGAGCTCGCGGAAGGCGTCGCCGAGCCCCGGGAGTCGGGCGCGAAGATCGTCGCGAAGCCGGCGCAGCCGCCGGAAGTAGGGCCTCGCCATCTCGGGCTCGACGAACGGGGGAATGCCCATGAGCCCCCGGAGGGCCACCCCCGGCGAGGCTGCGGCGCGGGCCACCAGGGCTTCGAGCTCGGCCTCGGAGCAACCCGACTTGGTCTCTTCGTTGCCCACGTTGACCTCGACGAGCACGCCCGTGACCAGGCCCGCGCGCGCGGAGCGCGTCGAGATCTCGTCGAGCACCGAGGCGCGATCGACCGAGTGCACCAGGTGCACGCGCCCCACCAGGTACTTGACCTTGTTGCTCTGGAGCGCGCCGATGAAGTGCCAGCGCAGGTCGCGATCCGCGAGCGCGTCGGCCTTGCCGCGCCACTCCTGCACGTAGTTCTCGCCGAAGTCGCGGAGCCCCGCGGCCCAGGCGGCGCCGAGCAGGTCGGGCGGCTGCGTCTTCCCCACGCCCACGAGCGTAATCTCGGCGGGCTCGCGCCCGGCCAGGCGCGCCGCCGCCGCGATGCGCTCGCGAACGACGGCCAACCGGCCGGCGACGTCAGAAGGGGAGGATGTCATCGGCGCCCATCTCCTGCATCATCTCGACCAACTGGCAGAGCGGGAGCCCGACGATGTTCGTGTAGGAGCCGGCCAGCGAATCGACCAGGTACCCGCCCACGCCCTGGATGGCGTAGGCTCCCGCCTTGTCGGCCGACTCGCCGAGCGAGATGTACTTCTCGACCTCGCGCGGCCGCAACTGCTTGAAGCGCACGACCGACGTGACCGCCTGCAGTCCCTCGCGGTTCTTGACGAGGTCGTACAGGCAGAAGCCCGTGATGACCACGTGCTCGCGCCCGGACAGCCCGTTCAGCATGCGAATGGCCTCGTCGTTGTCGCGGGGCTTGCCCATGATCTCTTCGCCCGCCACCACGACGGTGTCGGCGCCGACGATCCAGCGGACGTTGGTGAAGCGCTCGATGGCACGCGCCTGCGTGTAGGGGAGCTGCTTGTGATCCTCGGGGAGCGCGGTGGCCTTCAGGCGCTCGACCACGGCCAGCACCTTCTCGCGGGCGATGCGCTTCACGAAGTTCTCGGGCAACTCGTCGGGCCGAATCTCCTCGGGGATGTTCGGCGGCATGACCTTGACCTGGAAGCCCAGGCCCTCGAGGAGCTCGCGTCGCCGCGGCGACGCGGAGGCCAGGATGATCTGCTCCGGCATCGCACCCTCCCTTGTGGGGCCTCTCGTATAGCGCCCCGGAGGCCCGCGCGTCAAGCTCGTGGCGCGCGCCGGTCTCGGAGCGGCATCCGGGGCTTCGCGCGGACCCTGGCTCGGCGTATACTGGCAAGACAGAACCCGGGAGGAGCCCATGCACCTCGACTCGTCGCTCGTCGGTCTCTCGCTGCGACCCATCGAGGCCCACGTCACGTGGCGCCAGACCACGAACTTCGCGGCCGCCGTCGGCGATCTCAACCCGCTCTACCTCGACGACACGCTCGACGACGGTCTGGTGGCGCCACCCACGTTCCCCGTGGCGCTCAGTTGGCCGCTGCTGGCCGCCTTGCCGGACCACGCCGACCTGCCGTTCGGGTCCGAGATCCTGTTGTCGCTCGTGCACTACAGCGAAGCCCTGGTGCTGCACCGCCTGGTGCGCCCCGAGGACCACCTCCGCATCGGCGGCGAGATCGCGGCGCTCCTCCCGCACCGCGCCGGCTCGCACCTGGTCCTGAAGCTGGTGGCCAGCGACGAGCGCAACCGCGTGGTCTTCACCGAGTACGTGGGCGCGCTGCTCATGGGCATCCCCTGCTCCGACGGCGGCGCGGGGGCCGAGGATCTGCCCCACGTCCCGCCGCCCCCCGGCGGCGAGCCCCTCTGGGAGGTGAACCTGCCCATCGCGACCGAGGCCCCCTGGGTCTACGACGGCTGCACGGGCATCGAGAATCCCCTCCACACGTCCGTCGCCTTCGCACGCCAGGCCGGGCTCCCGGGCCCCGTCCTGCAGGGCACGGCCACCCTCGCCAAGGCCGTCGCCGAGATCGTGAACCGCGAACTGAATGGCGACCCCAGCCGCGTCGAGTTCGTCTCGGCGCGCTTCACCGATCTGGTCGTTCCGGGCACCGAGGTGCGCGTGCAGTTGCTCGGCAGCGACGACCTCGAACGGGGGCGCGGCCTGCACTTCCGCGTGCTCGGCCCGAGCGGTCGACCGGCCGTCAACCGGGGGTTCTTGCGCGTGAAGTAGCCGTGTAGGATGGCATGGTATCGCCGGTTTCGGAGCCTCGCATGCGCTGGATCTTCAGGCTGCTCCTCCTGTTGCCCCTGGTGGCCCTCGGCCTGTTGGCGCTGGCCTGGGCGCTGTTGGTCCACACCGACGCCCCCGCGCACGTCGTGACCACCGGATTCAACGACGAGAACACCCGGCTGTGGCTCGAGGCCCGAACGGCTCGCCTGCACGGCGACCTGATGGGCCTGCGGATCGAGGACCTCTCGCTGGCCGAGCGCACGCGCACGCAGCCCATGGTGCGCGTCGAACGCTTCGATGCGAGCTTGAGCGCGCTGCCCACCGATGACCTCGTCGACATCGATCGCGTCGAGGTGAGCGGACTCGACATCGATCTCGACGTGGCCTGCCTGCCCGCCCTGCAGGAGTTCGCGATCCGCAAGGCCGAGCCCCCGAAGCCCGGCGGGCCGGCGCCGTCGGTCCGCTTCGGGAGGCTCGTGCTCACCGACGCGTCCTTCGCGTGGCGGGGCGCCGCGTCGTCCGTCGAGATCCCCGACCTCGACCTCGAGCTCTCGGGCGTCACGGGACCGGCCACCGACGTGACGCTCGCCGCGAGCCTGGCGGGCGCCACCATCGGCGCCGCGTCCACGGCGGTCAAGCTGGGCAAGCTGAAGCTCGACGGCTCGTTGAAGGGCAGCACGGAGGGCTCGGGAGAGTTGAAGCTCGACGCCGTCGCGCTCGAGAGCGTCGAGGCCGGCGCCTGGCGGATCGGGGGGCTGGCGCTCGGGGAAACGACGCTGACCTTGCAGGGACTCGGTGGGCGGCTGGTCCTCGGCGCGCTCGGGCTCCGCAGCCTCACCGGCCCCGACTTCGATCTGGCCGACGCCACCCTCTCGCTCGACGCCACGGGAGGGCTGGCCGGCGTCGAGCTCACGCGGGCCGCGCTCTCCTCGCCGCGCCTCTCGATCACGCTCGACGGCACCGCGAAGCCCACCCTCGGCCTCACGGGCAGCGGCCTCGAGGTCAAGCTGCAGGGCTCGTTCCAGGTCGAGCCCGCGGCGCTGCTGCCGAAGGCCTGCGCCGGCGTCACCCGCGCGAGCGGGCGCTTCCTCGTCACGGGCGGATCGAAGGGCGGCCTGAAGCTCGACTCGCTCACGCTCACGATGACCGGCGCCGACGGCGACCACGAGTTCACGCGCTCGGGCGTGGCGCTGACCGAAGGTGCGGTCGTACGAGCCCTCTTCAGTGAACTGTGCTCCACGGTGGGCACCGGAGCGCCGTGACCACGCCGTCGGCCAGGGAGACCCCCCCGCGCACGCGCCCACCCCGCAGGGGAGGCTTGCGGCGCCTCGGCCGCTGGGCCGTGCGCCTGCTGGCGACCCCCTTCCTGCTGCTCGCCCTCTCCTACCCGGTGGCCTGGTTCGCGCTCAATTCACCCGAATTCCTGACCCGCGCGCTCACGACCGTCAACGAGGCCATCCCTGGCACCATCCGGGTACGCGAGCTGGAGTGGGGGCCCCTGCCCTGGAGGCTCCACCTCACGGGCGTTCGCATCCTGGCGCCCGGCGACCCCGAGCCCGTGATCGCGGTGAACGACCTGGTGGTCGACCTCGCGCTGACCGACGCGCTGCGGAGCGCCCTCGCCACGCTCCTGCGGGGCGAGGGCTTCTTCCTGCCCGTCGACTCCGTGACGATGCGGGGCTACTCGTGCACGCTCACCTTCGACGACGACTTCGACCTGCGCCTGAAGCACGCGTTCGTGACCCCGACCCCCGCTGCCGAGGAGCCCCCGGACCCCGAGGACACGGACGACGACGCCAGGGGCTTCTCGATGGACGTTCGACGGGTGGTGGGACGCGGAGGCCGCTTCCGCATCGACTACCCGGCGTGGGGAGCGTCGACCGACGGCATCGACCTGTACGCGGTGTTCCGCCTCGAGAGCGACGGGACCCCCTTCGTGCTGGCGTCGACCGTCACGAGCCGACGGGGTGAACTGCGGGTGGGCGACGGCGGACAGCCGGTGGTCTTCCCCTTCGAGGACCTCGAGGTCCACGGCTACATGCTCGATCACCTCTTCGAGCGCTTCGGGAGCGTCCGCTTCTCCAGCGAGGGCCTCCGGGTGCTGGCCACCGGACACCTGGCCACCGACGATCCCGCGCGCTGGTCCGAGCTCATCGCCAAGATCGAGGTGCCCGTCGACGCCCCGGGTCTGCTGCGATGGACGGGCGACCACGTGAGCCTGGCCGCGCCGGCCTCGTTCGAGGGACGCCTCGAGGGCCCCCTGGCGAGCCCGTCCCTGACCTTGGCGGCGGGGCCCCTGGCGATCACCAGCCCCTGGGTCCCGGGCCGGGTCTCGGTCGAACCGTTCCAGGCCACCCTCGCCTTCCGGCCCATCGACGACGAGCTCAGCATCTCGCGCCTGGCCTTCGCGGGCGACTGCCTGCCGGCCGTCGAGGCCCGTGGGCTGCGGTTGGGCCTGGGCTCGCTGAACATCGAGGGCGAACTGCACGCCGGCGAGCTCTCGCGCGCGTTGTGGCCGCTCGACTGGCCCGTGGTGCTCGAGGCCGTGAAGAAGGCGGGGGGCTCTCTGCGCGTGGCGGGTCAGTTGCCCCTCGGCGAGGTCTGCGGACGACGGCTGGAGCTCGACGCCGACCTCGATCTCGGTGGGCACAGGGGATTGACGGGCCGGCTCACGTGGGACCCCACGCGCCTCGAGTTGACCGATCTGCGCCTGGCGATGGACGTGGGCGAGGCCTCGGCCACCGGCTGGATCGAGCCCGGATCGGGCCGGCTCGACCTGCGCACCGAGGGCAAGGTGCGCGACCTCGCGACGTTCGTCGAGCGCCTGCACCTGCCTCCACGGGTGGCCGGCTCGGCGGTGTGGTCGGCCGAGGCCCGCGGCGCGTGGCCCGACCTCGACGGGAGGGGTTCGCTCGACGCCACGGCGCTGCACGTGGCCGGCCTCGACCTGGGCGCCGTTCGAGCGCGGGCCACGTTCGAGGAGCGGGTGCTCCGAGCCACGCGCTTCGAGATGACGGGGCCCCTCGGCGCCTATGCCGGGCGCGGCCTCGTCGAGCTCGACGAGGCCTGGCGGCCGACGCACGTTCGGCTCGACGAGGTGCGGGCCGCGCTCGACGCGCCCTCCATCCTCCTGCCCGATCTTCCCCTCGGCGCGCGGCTCGAGGTCAGCGCGACCGACCTCGAGCTCGAGGTCTCGGCGCCGCTGGCCTCGCTTCGGGGGAACGCGACGGTGCGGGCGGCCGGCGTGTCGTGGCTGGGCGAACCCATCGGCGACGTACAGGCCGACGTGCACGCGCCCGCTGGCGGCGATCTGCGGCTCGATCGCGTCGAGGTCCGCCGAGGGGGCAAGCGCCTGCTGGCCGCGGGGCTGACCGTCGATCGCGGCCTCGAGCGCGTGGCGGGCTCGGCGTCCGTCTCGGCGACCGTGGCGGAGCTCCCGTTCCTCCAAGGCCTGCCGTTCCCGCTGTCCGCCGAGGTCGCGCTCTCGCTCAGCGTCGAGGGTGCGCTCCTCGACCCCCTGGTGAGCGGCGTGCTTCGGCTCGACGACTGGGAGGTGCGCCCGCGTCCGGGCCTGCGGGTCCGGGGCAACGAGGCCACCGTGCGCCTGTGGGGTCGGCCCTCGACCGGCCTGCACCTGGCCTCGGACGACCTCTACCCCGGCGTGCGGCTCAGCGAGCAGTCCACGCTGCGGCCCCTCGACGTCGACCTCTTCCTCGAGGTCGAGGGCCTGCAGCCCCTCGAGTTCTTCGAGGCGGCGGCCGACCTGCCCCTCTCCATCACGCTCGGCGGCACCTACCGCGTGAGCGCCCGCTTCGGCGGGCCCGCCTCGGTCACGGTGCTCGGCCGCATCCCGCGCCGGTCGCTCGGGGTGTCGCTGCAGGACGAAGAGGTGACCCTCTGGAACGAGGAGGAGACCGTCTTCGGCGTGTCGCCCCTGGGGCTCTTCGTGAACCGCCTCCACCTGACCGGCCAGAGCCTCGAGGCCGCCCTGTGCGGCGAGATCGGCCCCGACGGGGCGCTCGACGTGTCGGCCTCGCTGCAGGCCCGCGTCGCCAACCTGCCGGGCCTGAAGGAGTTCCTCATCGAGCGGGGCGGCGAGCTCCGGACCGAGGGGCGGGGCGACGCGGCCTCGTGCCTGCCCGACGCTGGCGGCATCCACGTGGGGGGCACGTTGGACCGACCTCGCTTCTCGGGGGCCGTGGTGCTGCAGGACCTGGCGCTGCGCCCGCGCGGCTTCGCGAGCACGATCCAGGTGCCCGGCCGGGCGCGCCTGCTCGTGAGCCAGGAGGACGACGAGACCTGGGTGCGCGTCGACCCTGAGGCGCCGCTGAAGGGCGTGCTCGACGAGGGCGCCTTCGAGGTGTCCGGCTCGGCCCGCTTCCGGCGCTTCCGGTTCGAGGAGGGCTCCGTCACCGTGACCGGCGCCAACGTGGCCTATGCGCTCCCCGGCGTGACCGAGTTCACGGCCAACCCGAAGCTCACCCTCACCGCGCGCCCCGGCACCGACGACCCCTACGTGCTCTCGGGCGACGTGCGGTTCGTGAGCGGCCTGTTCTACAAGGACTTCGACCAACTGCGGCAGATGCTGACGGGAGTGCTCGGCGACCGTCACGCCGCCGCCTACTCGCGCCCCATCGACGAGCTCCTGCCCTTCGTCAAGGACCTGCGCTTCGACGTGCGCCTGCGGGGCCAGAACTACGACGTGCGCTGCCGCCTGCCGTTCGGCGAGACGGATCTGGCGTTGAACCTCGACCTCCGCCTGGCCGGTACGTACAGCCAGCCCGAGCTCTACGATCGCGTCGAGATCGTGCCCGGCTCCATGGTCACGTACCAGCTCGTGAAGCGCGACTTCGAGGTGACCCACGGCACCCTCGACTTCACGGGCGAGCCGGCGCGCCCCGAAGTCGAGATCCGCGCCAAGACCGACATCGACGTGCTGGTGCGCGCGGGGTCCACGGGAGGCGCGACCACGGCCTGGATCGACACCGATCGCGAGGAGACGGTCACGCTCGTGCTGGCCCTCTCGGGGCGCCCCCCCGATCTGCGCTTCGACCTGTCGTCGAACCGCACCGACTTCGACCAGGAGGATCTGCAGTACCTGCTGGTGACGGGCCAGCCCAAGCAGGCGGGCAGCTCGGGCCTCGTGAGCGGCGTCAGCCTGAACCTGCTGACCCAGGATCTCGTGAAGTCGCTCTCGAGCTTCTTCCTGGCTCCCTTCCTCGACCGGGTCAGCCTGGGCTTCACGGCCGAGGGGGGCGTGAACGCCGACCTCATGACCCGGCTGGGTCGCCGCGTACAGCTTCGCACTCGCATCCTGCAGGAGGGCACCGACGTACGCTACTCGGCCGGCTTCACGTTGAAGCTGAGCGATCGCCTGAGCCTCGACGGCCGCATGAAGGCCATCGAGACCGAGGGCTTCCAGAGCCGCACCTACGAGGCCAAGCTGCGCTACCGCATCGAGGTCGACTGACGTGAACCGGCCCCGCACCAGGAGGCTCGCCCTGTTCTTGGGGCTCTTGCTGGCGGCAGCGCCCCGCCTCGCGGCGCAGGTCGTCTCGGTCGAGGGCGTGCCCGACGCCGGCCCCTGCCTCGGACACCCGCTGGCCGACGTGCGCGTGACCGCCTGCACCCTCGATCGCTGCGCCGACCCCGACTTCGTGGCGTCCCTGGTGGGCTCGCTCGGGCTGTTGCCGGGCCTGGTGCTGCAGGTCGACGACCTCGCGCGCGCCAGCGGAAGGCTCGCGGCGCTGCAGGTCTTTCGCGGGATCGAGCTCCGCTGCGTGGCCGCCTCGGGCGATCCGCCGTCACCCGCGGAGGGGCTCGTGGCTCCGGTCGTCCTCGAGCTCTCGCTCGAGGGACGGTACGTGGTCGACGACGTCACGATCAGCGGCCATCGCGACCTGTACAAGTCCGACATCCTGAAGCGCACCTACCTGCGCGCAGGCCAGTACCTGGAAGACGCGTCGCCCGACGCCGAGGCGTTCCGCAGCCAGGCCCGCGCCCTGGAGGCGCTGCACGAGCGCGAGGGCTTCGAGGGCGCGAAGGTCGAGGTCGTGCCCGTCCCGCTCCCGAACAACCGCGTCCGCGTCGAGATCCGAATCCAGCCGGGCCTCCGCCACGTGCTCGAGCGCATCGACGTGACGCTGGGCGAGCCCGACCCCTCGTCGGGATGCGCGGCGCTCGGAGAAAGCGAGGTGCGCTCGGCCTTCGGCCTGAAGGCCGGCGCGACGCTGACCCCCAAGGTGCTGAAGGACGCGCGCCGCGCGCTGCTCGCTCGACTCTGGGCGCACGGCGCGACCAATGCCCGGGTGACGACCGAGCTCGACGAGGAGGGGTCGATCGTCCGCCTCGCCGTGCACCACTCGCAGTGCTGGCGCGTGCAGTTCTGGACGTCGCGGGACGATCCGGCGCGGCCCTACGTGCCCGCCGACCCGTCGGACTGGCGCGACGTGCTCACGTTCAAGGAGAGCGGGACCTTCGACTGGGAGGAGGCCGAGATCGGTCGCCTGGCCCTGATCGATCACCTGCGCGAGCGCGGCTACGTCGACGCCCGCGTGACGATGGAGGTGCGCACGCTCCCGACCGACGGCAGCCCCGCCGTGCTCGGCCAGGTCGACTACTTCCTCGACCTCGGGCGCCCACCGACCATCGACCGCATCACCTTCGTGGGCCGCGAGCACCTGGCCGAGTCCGACCTGCGCGAGCTGATGCAGACCGAGGAGTACAGCCTGTTCTCGCAGGGAGGCACGCTGCTGGTCGAGCAGCTCTTCTCGGACCTGGGCCGCATCGCCGAGCGTTACCGGGCCGAGGGCTTCCACGCCTTCGCGTTCGAGGGCGCCCGCGCCGACGACGACACGCGCCAGCGCATCGAGCGCAACCCCGACCCTGCCGTCGGCGGCCCGGGCGACCAGGGGACCGAGCGCGAGGTGTGGCGCTGGTCCCGTGGCGAGTTGGCGTTCGATCTGGTGCGCCGGAAGGGCAAGGGCGGGGTCGAGGTCCAGATTCGGTTGCTCGAGGGACCCCGCAGCGTGCTCGAGGCCGTCGACGTGGCGGGGGCCTCGCGCCTCAGCGAGGAGCGGCTGCGCCGCGCGCTCGGCCTGACCGCCAACCTGCCCTGGAGCCTGCCGGTGCTGCAGCGCCTCGAGGGCGCGCTGCGCAACACGTACAGCGCGCGGGGCTTCTCGATGATGACCTTCGAGAGCCGCTGCGCCGCGCGCGAACCCGACGTGGAGTGGGGGCCCTGCGACGTCGACCGCCTGAAGAGCCGACGCGTCCTGCTGCGCTTCACCATCGACGAGGGCGAGAAGGCCGTCGTCCGGCACGTCTTCGTCTTCGGCAACCGCGTGACGCGCTCGTCGTTCGTGCTGGCCAGCCTGCCGAAGCCCGGAGAACCCTACGACATCGAGCGCGTGCGCGCCGGCATCACCGACCTGCGCAACACCGGCCTGTTCGCGTCGGTGCAGGCCAGCGCGCTCGGCCCCGACGAGCAGCCCCCGAGCCGCGACGTGACCCTGGTCGTGCACGTCGAAGAGCTCGACTACCAGACGTTCGACGTGGCCGCCGGCTTCGAGACCATCAACCGCCCCGGCGAGAGCGCGCCGGCCTTCGTCTCGACCCTCGTGCGCAACAGCGTGGCGGTCGCCGACGCCTCGCTCACGGGCAACGAGGAGCCCTTCCTGACCGAACTGCCCGACCTGTTGATCACGGCCGAGGTGGCGTACACCAACATGAACTTCCTGGGCCGCGCCCGCCAGCTCTACGTGCCGCTCAAGTACGGCTTCTCGATGACGCATCCCCTCCGCTACGCCTCGTTCGCGCCCATGTACACCGACCCCTACTTCACGCGCCCGCGCCTCACGTTGCAGGTCTCGCCCTTCGTCACCTACGACCGCGCCACCGAGGCCATCGACAAGGCGCTGCTCGGGCTGACCACGGCGCTCTCGAAGTCGTTCCTGGGGCACTTCCACGTGTCGCTCGGCTACGAGATCTCCGAGATCACCTACCGCCTGCCCGGCGACCCCGTGCGCGGCGACTGGAGCCCCTGGGGCCTGCAGAACAAGGTGAACCTGCGCGGCTCGATCACGTACCTCGACAACCCCATCCACCCCACGCGCGGCGTCTTCCTCGGCGCGAGCACCACCTACCTGAACGCGCTGCAGCAGGGCGACTTCCGCAACTTCGTGAAGTGGGATCTGCAGGTGAAGGGCTTCCTGCCCGTGCGCCGTTGGCTGGTCATCGGCTCGATGGCGCGCTACGCCGACAGCCGCTCGTTCGAGGGCGCCGCCCTGCCCGACTACGAGCGCTACAAGCTGGGCGGCTCGAAGGGCCTGCGCGGCTTCGACGACGACGCCGTGACCCAGTACTACGCCGACGGCTCCCTGCGCTACGCGCCCGTCGAGACCGTCGACGGCGAGACCCGCGCGGTGCAGGCGCTGCAACCCTTCGGTGGCGACGTGCTGATCCAGGGCTCCGAAGAGCTGCGCGTGCCCATCTGGCGCGCCATGGGGCTGTGGGCCGGGGGCTTCTTCGATTGGGGCGCCGTGGCCGAGCGCGCGGTCGAGCTGCACGCCAAAAGCTTCCGCACCTCCGCGGGCTTCGGTCTGCGCTGGCTGCTCGGCGGCCAGGTGCCCCTGCGCATCGACTACGGCTTCAAGCTCGAGCGGCGCTGCGAGAAGCTGGGCTACGCCGACCCCGCCAACGCCACGGCGGCCGACGAGCCGGTGTGCCTGGCGAAGGAGAACCTGGGCGCGCTGCACTTCGGGTTCTTGTATACGTTCTGACCGCCCGGCGGTCCGCCCCTCAGCGGCTCGCGGTCCCTCGGAGCAGCGCGCTGGCCGGATACACCCCCGGGTGCCTCGCCACGAACCGCAGGAGCGGCTCCCGCGCCTTGGGATCTTCCTCCAGGGCCGCGTTCAGGCCCCACAACAGGTCGCGCAGGTCGGCCAGGGCCAGGGGCTGCTTCAGCCAGCCCGTGGGGTCGGGCACGGGCGCGGCGGGGAGCGGCGTGGGCCAGGCGGCCAGCACGTCGTGGCGGCCGGCGCGGGCCAGGGCCACGAAGACGTCGCGCAGGAACGTGGGGTCGGCGCTCGCGGCGCCGGGCGTGCCCAGCCAGGCGCCGAGGGCCTCGACGAAAGGCACGGCGTTCGGCTCGTAGAACATGGAGGTGGCGTGGGCCAGCAGCCAGGCCTGGGCCTCGAGCCAGGCGCGCTCGGGCCTGGGAGCCGCCGCCACCAGGGCCTCGACGTTCGGCTCGCCGTGCCGCGCGAAGAGCTGTTGCCCGAAGGCGTCGCCCGGGAAGAGCAGGCGCCAGGCCCAGGCGAGCGAGCGCAGCAGCGCGCGGTCGGTGGTGCCCTGGCGCGCCTCGAGGTAGGCCACCAGGGCCTCGATGGTCTTCGACGACAGGCGGTGCGCGCGGATCACGTCGGCCAGGTGCGTGCGGTTGCGGTCGAGCGGCGCCAGGCGCTCGTCGACGCGCCACAGCAGGTTCGAACGGGCGCCCGCGAAGAAGGCCTTCGGGGCGGCGTACTCGAGCACGGGCCGGGTGTCGGAGTTGAAGGGCGGCTCGCCGGGGAAGAGCTTGCGGAAGCGCCCGGCCGAGAGGATCTGGTTCGCGAGCAGCACCTCGGCGTCGTGCAGGGGCTGGCCCACCACCTCGCGGTTCAGGTCGTCGTGCACCGCAGGCAGCGCCAGGCGGGAGCGCACGTGCGCCAGGTCGAGCTTCAGGGGCTCGGCCGAGGCCACCACCAGGATGTCGCGCGTGTTGCACTGCCACAGCTCGACGTTCGGGAACACGGCGGCGAGCGTGTTGAGGATGACGCGCAGGAGGGCGTCGTTCAGCTCGTACAGGTGCACCCACTGCACGAGCACGCCGCCCGGCGCGAGGTGCGCGCGGATCTCGGTGAAGTACTCGAGGCTGAACAGGTTGCCGATGCCGGCGATCCACGGGTTCGAGGGCTCGCTGACGATGACGTCCCAGCGATCGTCGGGCTTCAGCTTGAAGAACTCCTTGGCGTCGCCCACGTGCAGGCGAAAGCGCGGGTCCTCGAGCAGGTTGCCGTTGTAGGGCGCGAAGTAGCGGGCGCCCTCGACCACCGTGTCGGCGATCTCGACCAGGTCGACGTCGGCGCCCGGGTGGGTGAGCACGGCCGAGGCCGTGATGCCGCTTCCGAGCCCGATGATCATGGCGTGCTTCGCGGCGGGGTTCAGGAACATGCCGAGGTGCCCCAGCCACAGCTGGGTGGTCATGTCGTGGCCCGTGCCCGCGTCGGTCTTGCCGTTGACCTTCAGGTACAGGTGGTCGGTGCGCGTGTCGCGGATGACCGCCACCGACGTGTCGGCGCCGTCGCGGGCGTACTCGACCCGGAAGGGCTTCAGCTCGCCCAGCATGGCCTCGAACGACTCGGCGGCGAACTGCTTGTGCCGGAAGAGGCCGAAGTGCAACGCCAGCGGGCTCCAGGCGGGCAGCACCGCCAGCGCGAGCGCGAGGGCGGCCAGCACGCCGGCCGACGTACCCACGCGACGCGCGCGCGGCAGGTCGGAGGCCCAGAACAACAAGACCCCGAGCAGCGCCGACAGCACGAGGCCGAGCTCGAGCGCGTGCCGGAGCCCCAGCGCCGGCAAGAGCACGAGGCCCGTGAGGACCGAGCCCACCACGGTGCCGAGGGTGTTGATCGAGAAGACCGAGCCCACGCGGCGGGCGACGCGGCCGACATCGTCGACGCGCACGCGGCTGGCCAGCGGCAGCGTCATGCCGATGAAGAAGGTGGGCAGGAACATGAGCGCCACCGACACGGCCACCTGGATGGCCAGATAACCCCAGAAGGCCTCGGGCGAACGGGGCAGCAGGGACGCAATGGCCGCGAAGGTGTAGGGCAGCCGATCGTAGAGCGGGATGAGGGGCAGGATGGAGGCGAACACACCGACCTCGGCCCAGGCGAGCCAGCGCACGGGATCGTGCCGCTCGCCGAAGGTGCGGCCCACGGCCCAGGCACCCGCCGTGATGCCCGCGATGAAGGTCAGGAGCATGATCGAGAACGAGTACGCCGACGAGCCGAGCACGAGCGACAGGAGGCGCACCCACACGAGCTCGTAGAGCATGGACGCGCCACCCGAGACACCGATGGCGACGAAGACGGCGCGCTGCTGCCGACGGGTGAACGTGCGCGCCTCGGACTCCGGGGCGAGCACGCCCTCCGGGGCCGAGACGACGGCAGGCGTGGGGCAGGGAGCGATCGGCGCGGCCGCGCGAAGGCGCCGCGAGGCCACCAGGAAGGCCGCGGCCAGCCCGATGTTGAGGAGCGCGCTCAGGCGGATGGTCCAGGCGAAGCCGAGGGCCGGCACCAGCACGAAGCCACCGAGCACCACGCCGAGCACGGCGCCCAGGCTGTTGACCGTGTACAGGTGGGCCACCGACACCGTCACGTCGGACAGGCTGCGCACGATGGCGCGCGTGAGCACCGGCAGCGTGCCCCCCATGAGGAAGGTGGGGACCAGCACCACCGACGCCGACAGCGCCACCTTCAGGGGCAGCGTGAGCGGGTCGCCGAAGCCCAGAGGGCCGGCCAGGCGCACGTACAGGTCGCCCAGCACGGCGAAGAGCTCGGGGAAGAAGAAGCACGCGAGCCCCACGCCGAGCTCGAGGCGCGCGTAGAGGCCGAGCGGGTCGGGGCTGCGATCGGCGCGCGGCGCGAGCAACCAGTTGCCGAGGGCCAGCCCCCCCATGAAGGTGGCGAGCACGACCGTCTGCGCCAAGGTGGTGCCGCCGATGAGCAGCGTGAGCGCCTTGGACCAGACGATCTCGTCGACCAGCCCGGCCAGGCCCGACACCAGGAAGCCGGCGGTGATGAGCCGGCGCAGTCCGACGGAGGGGACCGACGCGCTCATGGAGGGGTCAGCCCCGCTTTTTTCGACGCGCGGGGACGGGCACGGGCGTCGGCGTGTCGCAGGCGGGCACCTTGAGCCGCCCGAACGTGCCTCGGAGAGCCAGGGCCAACCAGATGTACCCGACCACCGCGAAGGGGATGCTGAGATACTGGCCCTCGGTCAGCCACGACTGATCCGGGCTCAAGGCCTGGTATTCCTTGAAGAACTCGACCACGAAGCGCCCCGTGAAGTAGAGCGACATGAACAGCCCGAAGAGGATGCCGCGCTTGCGGCCGTTATCGGGCAGCAGCCGGTCGACCAGCAGGACGACGCCGAAGATCGCGAAGCCGAGGCCGGCCTCGTACAGTTGGCTGGGATGGCGCGCGTGGGCGCCATGGTCGTCGTAGCGCGGGAAGCACACGGCCCAGGGCGCGTCGGACACGCGGCCCACGATCTCGCTGTTCATGAAGTTGCCGAGCCGCACGAACGTGGCCCCCATGGTGGTGGGGATGGCCATGCGGTCGAGGACCTCGATGTAGGGGATGCGGTACTTGCGACTGTACAGCCACAACGTGAAGATGATGCCGAGCGTGGCGCCGTGGCTGGCCAGCCCGCCCTTCCAGACGAACAGGATCTCGAGGGGGTGCTTGAGGTAGTACAGGGGCTCGTAGAACAGGCAGTGCCCCAGGCGCGAGCCGGCCACCACGGCCACGACGCCCCACACCAGCCACTTGTCGGCCACGACCAGGTCGTACCCCAGCCGCTTGCTCTGGCTCATCCAGAACCTGAAGCCGAGCAGCAGCCCCGCCACGAAGAGCAGGCTGTAGTAACGAATGGCCAGCGGTCCGATGCGGAAGATCTCGGGATCGGGGTTCCAGACGAAGCAGTCGGGCATTTTTCCGCGTTCCCGCACAAGGTTGGCGGCGGGACGATATCGGAGGCTGCGGGCAGCGTCAACGGATTCTCCTTGCACCCCGCAAACCGGTGCTGGATAAGCCCTCTATGGACACCCGGCCGGTCGTGGAGCTCGAAGACGTCCGCAAGCGCTACGGCGAGGTCGTAGCCGTCAACGGCGTGTCGCTGGCCGTCGCCGGGGGCACGTGCTTCGGCCTGATCGGACCGAACGGCGCAGGCAAGACCTCGCTCTTGAAGATGATCGTGGGCCTCAGCCCGCTCACGGCCGGGCGCATCCGCGTGTTCGGGCACGACGTGGCCACCCACCGCCGCGAGGTGAACCGGCGCCTGGGCGTGGTGCCCCAGGAGGGCAGCCTCGACACGGCGGTCACCGCGTTCGACAACCTGGTCATCTACGCCACGTACTTCGGCCTGCCCCGCCGCGAGGCGCGCGTCCGCGCTGAAAAGCTCCTGGCCTTCGTGCAGCTCTCCGAGAAGAAGGCCACGGAGATCAGCGCCCTCTCGGGCGGCATGGTGCGGCGCCTGGTGCTGGCGCGCGCGCTCATGAACGACCCCGAGCTGTTGGTGCTCGACGAGCCCACCACGGGCCTCGACCCCCAGGCCCGCCACCTGTTGTGGGACCGCGTGCGCCAGCTGCGGGCCGAGGGCCGCTCGGTGCTCCTGACCACGCACTACATGGACGAGGCGGAACAGCTCTGCGATCGCATCGCGGTCATCGACCACGGCCGCGTGCTGGCCGAAGACACCCCCCCCTCGCTCGTCGAGCGCTTCGCGGGCGGCGACGTGATCGAGGCCACGCTCGCCGACGCGGAGCACGCCGCCCCGCACGTCCGGGCCGCGCTCGAGCCGGCCTACGCGGTCGAGGTGCACGGAGACGTCGCGCGCGGCTACGGCCGTGGCGGCCTCTCGCTCGACGCCCTCGCCGGCCTCCCGGGCGTGGTCGCCGTCACCCGCCGACGGGCCAACCTCGAAGACGTGTTCCTGCGCCTGGCGGGGCGGGAGATCCGCGAATGAGATCCTTGCAGCTCGGCGCGATCCTGGGGGCCCTGTTCAACCGCTACACGGCCCGCGTGGTGGCTCGCAACCTCTACGTGTGGCGCAAATTCCTCGTCCCGAGCTTCCTCGGCAACTTCGGCGAGCCCTTCCTCTACCTGCTGGCGCTCGGCTTCGGCCTGGGCACCATGATCTCGCCCGAGGCGCTGGGGGGCGAGGACTACGCCCACTTCATCGCGCCTGGCCTGGTGCTGTCGACCGCCATGTACACCGCCACCTTCGAGTGCACGTTCGGCACCTTCACGCGCATGAAGACGCTGCGCATCTTCGAGGGCATCCTGGCCACGCCGGTGCGCATCGAGGAGGTGGTGGCCGGCGAGGTGTGGTTCTCGACGCTGAAGGGGGTGGTGGGCTCGCTGGTGGTCTTCGGGGTCGTGCTTCTCTTCGGCCTGGTCGACCACGCCACCGCGCTCTTCGGCTTCGGCGTGGCGCTGCTCGTGGCCTTCCTCTTCTCGGCCATGGCCATGATCGTGACGGCCCTCGCGCCCAGCTACGACTTCTTCAGCTACTTCTTCACCATCTTCGTGAGCCCCATGTTCCTGTTCTCGGGCATCTTCTTTCCGCTCGAGAACCTGCCCGACTGGGCCCGCGCCATCGCCTGGGTGTTCCCGCTCACCCACGCGGTCAGCCTGATCCGACCGCTGTTCCGGGGGCAGGTGCCCCCCGCGCTCGTCTCCGACCTCGCCTGGCTGCTCGTGGCGGCGCTGCTCTGCTACATCGTGGCGGCGGTGGCGCTGCGCAAGCGCGTCATCGTGTAGGGGGAGCATGGCCGTCGTCTTCCTGCACCCGCGCCGCATGGCGCGCACGTACCGCGCCGACACGGTGACCGCCGTGTACCGGGCGGCGCTAGCGCGCGAGGCGCTCCCCTCGTTCCGGCTCGACGTCGTGCTCGACGAGCCCGCATCCGAGGCCGCGCGGCTGGCCGAGATGACCGCGTGGCTCGTTGAGCGCAAGGCCCGCGTGGTCGTGGTCGAGCACGGCTTCTCGGGCGCGCTGCTGGCGGCCGTGCGGGCCGCCGGCGTGGCCCACGTGGTCGCCGTTGGGCGGCCCTCGGAGATCCATCGACCGGGCCTCGACGCGGCCACCGAGACGGTGTCGGCGGCCACGTTCTGCCGCCTGGTGCTGACGCTGCACGACGGCGTGCGCGGGCCCGAGCTGCCCGGGGTCTGGCGGCGCGACGGAGCGCGCGTGCTCGAGCCGAGCGCCCGCGAGCGCTTCGACGTGCGCCACGAACTGGCGCATCGCCCGCTGTGGGCCGACGAGCACCGCCTGGGGGGCCCGGCTTCGGAGCCCTGGCTCTCGCGCGGGGTGCTGGCCGATCTGGGCTGCCCCTACCGCGCCCGGGCCTGCACGTCGCCCCTGCTGCAGGGGGTCGCGCTGCCCGCCGACGTGCCCTCGGGCGGGTGCGCCTTCTGCGAACGCCCGCCGGCCGCGCGCCTGCCCACGTCGCTGCGGATCGAGCTGCTCGTGAACCAGGCCCGGCACCTGGCCCGCGAGCGGCCCGAGGTCACGCGCCTGCAGGTGGTCGACGAGCTGTTCGTGGCCTACGTCGACCGCTTCGCGCGCGCCCTGCTGGCCGCCGACCTGCCCCCTCGCGAGCTGCTGATCGCGGCGCGCCCCGACTGGCTGCTGACCCACGCCGACCGGCTCGAGACCGCCGCGGCCGCGCTGGAAGGCCGGCACCGCCTGGTGCTGTTCTCGGTGGGCGTCGAGAGCTTCTCCGACGCCGAGCTCGCGCGCTTCGGCAAGGGCTTCGGCGCTCGCGTGAACCTCGACGCCCTCGCGCGGCTCGACCTGGCCTTGGCCCGCCACCCGAACCTCGGCGTGGAGCCCGCCTTCGGCTTCATCTTGTTCACGCCGTGGACGCGCCTGCGCGACCTGGCCGCCAACGCCCGGGCCCTGCGCGCCACCCGCTTCGCGCGGTTCCGCGAGGGCGTGATCCACTCGCGGCTGCGGCTCTATCCCGAGATCCCGCTCTTCCACCGCGCGCGGGCCGAGGGCCTGCTGGTGGCGCCCGAGCGCAGCGTGGGGCCCGACTTCGGCTACGGCGACGCCGAGTGGCGCTTCAAGGACCCCGCCGTGGCGGCCGTGTACGCGGCGGTGCAGGCCGAGGGGCTGGGGGGCGACGACCTCGACGCGTTCGCGCGGCTGGTGGCGAAGGCAGCGCTCGAACGCTGACGCAAGCTTACTTGGGCACCGGCACGGGCGCGGGGTCGCCGAGCAGCGGCGCGAGCACGGCGTCCCACTTCTCGGCCGACAGGTAGCCGGGCATGACCTTGCCGTTCACCACGAAGGTGGGCGTGCCCTGAATCTTGTACTGGCGGGCCCGCTCGATGTCGGCGGCCACCGAACGCTTGAGGCTGCCCTCGGGATCGGACAGGCAGGCCTTGAACGCCGGAAGGTCGAGCCCGGCCTTCCCGGCCAGGTCGAGGACGACCCGATCGTCGAGCTCTTTCTGGTGGTCGAAGAGCAGGTGGTGATAGTGCCAGTACTTGCCCTGCCGGGCGGCGCACCGGCTGGCGTAGGCGGCGTAGCAGGCCAGGCGGTGGAAGGGCTTGGGGATGTACGGGTTGCAGGCCTGGTCGAGGGGGTAGTCGATGTGCTCGAAGCGGATGCGATCGCCGTACTTCTCGAGCACGTGTTCGACGGCCTGGGCCGCACGCCCGCAGTAGGGGCACTGGAAGTCGGTGATGCCGAGGACGGTCACGGGCGCGCCGAGGGGGCCGCGCACGGGCTCGGTGCCAGGCTGCGAGGGGCGATCGGTCGTCGAGGGGCTGAGCTGGAGCCCGCCCATGGGGTGCGCCCAGAACCAGCCCACGGCGACCAGGCCGGCCACGACCGCGCCGGCGCTCACGTAAGCCCGCACCCCGGAGAAGAGCCAGACCAGGTCGGCCCGGGCCTCGCGCGCCAGGCCGACCAGCCCGAAGCGCCGCTCGAGCAGGAGGGCGAGCACCAGCAGCAGATTCAGCCCGTACGTGACGACGCAGACGATGCACACCGAGCCGATGCAGGTGAACTGCAGGTAGACCAGGTAGACGTCGTCGAGCAGCACCACGAAGGGCAGCCAGAAGAAGACGGCGTCCCAGCGGAAGGCCCCCTCGTCGCGCCGGATCAACCGGACGACGGCACCCAACAGCAAGAGGCCGTAGAGCCCGATGCCCCACAGCGCGTACGGAACGCCGAGGAAGACCGAGTACTCGCTGGCGGCCACCTTCTCGCAGTCGAGCGCGTCGGAGAGGGTGCAGAAGCTGTCGCCGGTGGCCTCGCCCTGCCGGACCTCGAAGAACACGTCGAGCAGGTAGACGCTGGCGACCAGCCCCGCCAGGGAGATGAGCGCCACGACGATCGGAGTGACGATGCCTCGCCGGTTTGCCTGCACGGTGACTCCTGGCGTGCGCCGCGGCCAAGCGGGCTCAAAGCGGGCTCATTCTAGGCTGGGCCCCCGGCAAATCAACTGGAAAGCCCGGTTGCCTTTCGTATACTGAGGGCATCGATCGGCACGAAGGGCGCGGCCATCTCCATGGACGCCATCGAGAAAGACAAGCTGCTCCAGCGACTGACGAAGCGCACGGGCGAAGGCACCGGCGGCGAACGCTTCGTGTCGGGGCTGCTCAAGAAGTACCGTGCCGGACAGGGCGCCGACGGACGCGAGGCCGGCCAGGTGAAGCACGCCGCCCGCGCCATCGGCGACGACGCCCCGAAGCGCCTCGACGTGCCGACGCAGGCCCGCATGGAGGCCATGCTGGGCGTCGATCTCTCCGACGTGCGCATCCACACGGGCGAGGCCGCGCAGCAGGTCGCCGAAGGCGCCGGAGCCCGCGCGTTCACGCTGAACGATCGCGACATCTACTTCGCCCGCGAAGAGTTCGTGCCCACCAGCACCGAGGGCCGCGCCCTGCTGGCCCACGAGCTCACGCACGTGGCCGAGCGCCGCGAGGGCGCCTTCCCGTCGCTGCGGGCACCCTCAGCACGCCACGACAGCGAGCGCAGCGCCGAGCACACCGAGGCCCTCACGCTGGCGCTCGAGGAGTCCTCGGCCGAGGTGGTCGAGCGGGTGCTGCGCACCGAGCGCATCGAAGAGGTCATCGACGAGAGCATGTCGCTCGACGAAAAGAAGCGCTGGCTGGTCGAGCAGGCCTGGCGGCGCTTCATCGAAGCCGAGCGGCGTCAGGTCGACCGGCTGGGGTCGTTCTAACCGTCAGAACATCTGACCGACCACGAAATCAATCGTCGTGGCCTCTGACGACATGCCCAGGTCGACACGCATGAGCGTGACCTCGTCCCAGGCCGCCCGCAGGCCCGCGCCCCCCGAGGCGTGCAGCAGCTTCGACGGGCTCCAGCCGCCGTCGTCCTCGCGGCTCCACACGCGGCCCAGGTCCGAGAAGAGCACGCCGCCCAGATCGAAGCGTTGGCCCCACACGAAGAGGGTGAGCGGCATCCAGCGCACCTCGAGGTTCGCGAGCAGCTTGACGGGGCCCACGAAGCGCCGGCGGGGCACGCCGCGCATGGACGTGCCGCCGCCGAGCCCCAGGAAGGGCTCGTAGTCACGGAACGCCGAGAGCTCGAGGAACGGCACGTCGCCGAAGACGGCGTCGAGCGCGAAGCGGCCGGCGAGCACGAGCCTCGAGAGCGGAGACCAGTACCCGCGCGCGGTCCAGTTGCCCCCCCCGAGCCAATGCAGCCCGCCCACGAAGGGCCCCGCCGCGCGCACCGTCATGGCCGTGAGCGTGCCGCGCGTGGGCAGCCACTCGCTGTCGCGCGTGTCGGCCAGCACCCCGAAGAACACGAAGCCGTGGCGCCCGCCGTCGGCGCCCGAGGGCTCGTCGACGGCCAGCAGCGACGTGGCCGGGGCGTCGATCACGCTCCACTCGAACTGCACGCCGTGCACCAGCGAGAGGGGCGGCGCGAGCGCCACGCGCGCCGTCAGGCGAACCCAGGGCCGGCGCAGGCGGAAGAACGTCAGGCGTTCGGCGCGGAAGCCGTCGGCGCCCGGCGTCTCCCACGCGGGCTCCCAGGGCGCGGCGTTGCCCACCCCGAAGTAGCGATCGTCGGGCAGATCGGTGTAGCCGGCCGCCACGTGCAGGCGCAGGCGCGAGCCGCCCACGCGCGGCAGGTCGAGCGCCACGAAGTGATCGTGCATGCGGCGCCAGGTGCCGACGCTCTGGGCCTGCAGCCGCCAGCGGTACGGCGCGGCCCCGTCACCGTAGTCGACCAGATCGCCGTAGGCCCCCAGCAGCCAGCCGAACTCGCCGCGGTACGAGCAGATGGGCCAGCCGGTCAGGTCGACGCCGCGATGGTAGTCGGGCGGGGGCTCCTCGGCCCCGCGGGCGGGCAGCGCTGCCAGCAGGAGGAGGCAGACGACGGACGACACGGCGCGGATCAAGGGTTCGGGCTCCAACGGGCGCAGTTCACGCGCCGATCCTCATGGTACCTGGTTCGAGCCAAGTGGCAATCCGGGCGCACCGCAGCGCGCCGCGAACGACCCGGCCCTCCGTGGCCTGCAGTCCGCGAAGGCGGACTTGATAGCCTGAGCCGCGACTTCAGTCGACGGCTTGCTCGGCCCGCGCTACCATCACCCCATGCGCCCTGCCCTGCTGCTCCTCCTGCTGCTGACCCGCTGCGCCGCGGACGCGCCCGACGACGCGGGCCCCTGGCGCGTGGGCGCCACCGTCGCCAGCGGCTGGCGCCTGACCGCGCTCGAGCGCCAGCCCGAGTTCGCGCGGCTGCGCTGGCAGCACGGCGCTGACGCCACGGTCGTCGAGCTCGGCGCGCGCGCCGACGCTCCGTCGGAGTGGGCCACGCTGCTGCACCGCGTGCAACCGGCGCCCGGGGAGACGCCGCCCGAAGCGCTGCTGGTCGCCGTGCGCGACGGGCTGCGTGCCTGGGAGGCGGGGCCGACGGGTCGCTCGCTGCTTGCCCCCGGCGTGGCGGCGACGCCGCGGCGCTCGGCCGCCGCGCCGCTCCTCGGAGCCCTGGTCGCGGCGTGGGCGCTCGCCCTGGCGGGCGCGCTCGGGCTGCTCTGGCGACGCGAGCCCCGGGCTCGCCGCCCGCTCGCGCTGGTCGCGGCGGCCCTCGCCGCCGCCGCACTGGCGGCCGCGCTGGAGCCCGCCTCGCGCCTTCCCGTGGGCTGGCTCACGGTGCTGCACGAGGGCACGGGGCGCTGGCACGTCGAGCAGCTGTACGCGCGCGGCGTGCACGCCGGACCGCTCGCCGCCTGGCTGGCCCGGCTCGCCGCAGGAGGCGCCGAGCCGGGCCTCCGCGACGTGGTTTGGCTGAACACCTGGCTGGCGGTCGTGAACCTCGGCGCCGGCGCCGCGAGCGCCTGGCTCGCGACGGGGCGGGTGTGGGCCGCCCTGCTGTTCGCCGGCGCGCTGGTGCTCTGCCCGCCCTTCGTGCTGTCGGCCGGCTCCGAGTTGGTGGCCCAGCCGGCGCTCACGCTCGCGTTCGGGGCGGCGGCCGGTCTCGCCCTGCTGGCGCGCACGCCGAACCTTGGCGAGCGGGCCCTCGCCTGCGCGAGCCTGGCCCTGGCCGTCGCGCTGGTCGGCCTGCTGCGCACCGAACTGCTGCTGCCCGCGGGCGCGGCGCTGGGGGGCGCGCTGGCGCGCACGTTGCTCGGCGACGCCGGCCTCGCGGCGTTGACCGAACGAGCGAGGATACGCCTCGGCTCGTTGCCGGCCCGCGCGGCCCTGGCCGCGCTGCTGATCGGAGCGGGGCTGGCCGCCACGGCGTGGAGCGGCCCGCACCTCGGCAAATTGGAGTGGGCCGTGGCGGGTCTGAACCCGCTTCACCCGTCGATCTGGCACGTGCCCGCGGCGTTGACGCTGACCCTGCCCCTGGGTGGGGCGCTGCTCGTGCTGGTCGCGCTCACGCGCGCGCTGGTCGTCCCCGGCGCGCCCTGGCTGATGCCCCTGGCCCTGCTCGTGCTCGTGAAGACGGCCGTGGCGGCCAGCCTCGACAACCCGTACGTGCTCACGCGCCTGTTGGCCTACGTGGCACCCCTCGCGCTGCTCGCGAGCCTGCCGGCCTGGCCCGCCCTGGTCAGCGGTGCGCGTCGATGGAACGCCCGGGCGCGCCACCCCCGCCTGGCCGGCGCCGCGCTCGCCGCGCTGGCGCTGACGCCGGGCGGCCTCGCCGGCCTGTCGGCGCTCGCGCCCTGGCACGCGGCCCTCGCCCGCGACGGGGCCCCCGCCTTCACCCTCGATCGCGACACCCAGGCCGAGGTGCGCGCCCTGGTCCGCTGGACCGAGGCGCACCCCGACTGCGTGGTGCTCACGCGGCTGGTGGCGGCCGACCGCGTGAGCAGCGCCCCCCTGCCCTGGCAATGGAAGGCGTTCGGCCGCCCCCTGGCCGAGCCCATCGAGCTCGCCTGGCGACAGGGCGACGACCCCGCGCGGGTCGCCGCCGAGGCCGCGCCCCGCGCGACCTGCCGGCTTCTCTACTGCGGGCTCGACACCAACCTGACGCTGGCCGACGGCCCTGTCCCGAACGAAGTCGAGGGATGCCCCGAGGCCGCGGGCCTGCCCGTGGTCGAGGAGTGGCGCTTCGCGTCACGCCCCTACGTGCGCGCGCAGACGTTCGGCGAGCACCGCAGCGACATCCGGCTGCGCCTGGTTCGTCTGCCGCGTCCGGGAACGCAGCCCGACGTCACGCCGAGGGTTTCGCCGCCAGATCGCGGCGCAGATCGTGCGCCGCCTGACGAATGACCGTGGCGTCGGCGCCCAGGTGCAGCAGGGCCTGCCGGGTGAGCTCGAGGGCGGCCTCCAGTTCGGGTTGCACCACGCGCACGGCCCCCAGCCCCGCCAGCGAGGCCGCCAGCGCCGGGTCGGACGCTCGAGCGGTCACGTGCAGATCGGGGCGCAGTCCGCGCGCCTGCCGAACGATCTCGGTGGCCACCAACGGGCCCGGGACCGTGATGAGCAGCAAGCTGGCCTTGTCGAGCCCGGCGGCCTTCAGCACCACCGGATGCGCGGCGTCGCCGTAGATCGTGGCGAACCCCGCCTCGCGCGCCTGCTCGAAGCGGCGTTGATCCAGCTCGACCAGCACGAAGGGCTTGCCCGCCCGCGCCAGCACGGTGGCCACGTGCCAGCCCGTGCGGCCGACCCCCGCGATGATCACGTGGTCGGCCAGCCCGCCCTTCGGCAGGTGCACGTTGCGCAGCGGCTCTCCCGGATAACGGCGACGAACCAGCGCGTACAGGCGGGCCGTCTGGCCCGAGAGCAGGGGCGTGAGGGCCATCGACACCACGGCCGCCGCCAACACCTGGCCGTAGAAGGCCTTGGAGATCGAGCCGCTCGACACGCCCAGCCGGGCCAGCACGAACGAGAACTCGCCGATCTGGAAGAGGCCGAGGCCCACGGCCAGCGGGATCACGTTGCCGTAGCCGAAGAGGCGCACGATACCGGCGAAGAGCAGCCCCTTGATCAGCCCCACCGCCACCACCAGCCCGAGCACGGCACCCAGGTGGTCGAACACGAAGCGCGGGTCGAACAGCATGCCCACCGACACGAAGAACAGGAGGCCGAACACGTCGCGCAGCGGCGCGATCTCGGCCAGCGCCTGGTGCCCGTGCTCCGACTCGGCCAGCACCAACCCGGCCACGAACGCGCCGAAGGCGAACGACAGGCCCACCAGGTAGGTGGCGTAGCCGACGCCGAGCCCGATGGCCGTGGCCGTCAGGAGGAACAGCTCGCGCGACCGCCAGCGCGCCACGCGGGCCATCAGCAGCGGCAACACGCGTGCCCCCACCAGCAGCATGGCCGCCAGGAAGCCGGCTGCCTTCAGGACCGCCAGGCCGAGCGCCGGCAGCCCCACCAGGGGGTCGTCGAGGATGGGCAACACCAGGATCAGGGGCACGACGGCCAGATCCTGCACCACGAGCATGCCGATCATCACGCGGCTCGACAACGTGCCCAGCCAACCCTGGTTCGCGAGCGTCTTCAGGAGCACC
This sequence comes from uncultured Myxococcales bacterium, assembly GCA_964494475.1. GTDB lineage: Bacteria > Myxococcota_A > UBA9042 > CAZBRS01 > CAZBRS01 > CAZBRS01. Next base: position 126,008 of record CAZBRS010000003.1, read on the forward strand.
ATGGTCGACGACAGCGACACCAGCGCCCCGAGCCACACGCTCTCCTTCCACTCGAGCCCAAGGGCGCGGCCGAGACCATAGCCCGCGGCGATGGTCAGGATCATCTGCAGGGGCGTGCCCAGAAGTGCCACGCGGCGGACGGGCGCCAACTCGCCGAGCGAGAATTCGAGGCCCAGCCCGAACAGCAGCAGCGCCACGCCGATCTCGGCCAGCAGCTCGATGTCGTGCACGTCGGTGACGGTCACGCCGCCGGTGTAGGGGCCGACCAGCACGCCGGCCAGGATGTAGCCGAGCACGAGGGGCTGGCCCAGGCGCCTCGCGACCATGCCGCCGAGCAGCGCCGCCAGCACGACGATGACGATGTCGGTGGCGATCCCCATCTTCCCCTCTCGAGGCCACGTCAGGCCGCGGGGGCGGCCCCCACCATCTCGCGCAGCACGCGCACCGACTCGCGCGGACCGAGCACGATGAGGTGCGTTCCGGCCGTCAGCGTGAGGTCGGGGCCGGGGTTGTAGGTGAAGGTGCTGTTGCCCTCGTCGCGAATGCCGACCACCAGCAGGTTGGTGCGCTTGCGGATCTCGGAGTCGGCCAGCCGCCGCCCGTGAAGCGACGAGCCGGCGGGGATGAGGACCTCGTCGAAGACCAGGCCCTGGCCCTTGTCGAGCAGCAGGTAATCGACGAAGTCGGTCACGTTCGGGCGGATCATCTGCAGGAACATGCGGTAGCCGCCCATGGCGCTCGGCGACACCACGTGGTCGGCGCCCACCTGCTTGAACTTCTTCAGCGAGCGCTGCTCGTTGATCTTCGACACGACGTGCAGGCCGGGGTTCAACTCCTTGGCCGACAGGATGAGGAAGAGGTTGTCCTCGTCCTCGGGCAGCGCGGCCATGAGGCCCCGGGCCCGCTGCACGCCGGCCTTCAGCAGCACCTCGTCGTCGTGCGTGACGTCGCCGATTACGTACGAGAGGTCCATGCCGTGGGTCTTCAGGAAGCCCTGGACGGCCTCCTCGGAGCGGTCGATCACGACCACCGGATGGCCCGCGCTCACGAGCTGCGCGGCCGCGTACTCGCCATTGCGCCCCACGCCGCAGACCAGGTAGTGGTCGCGCATCCCCTCGATCGCCTTGTCCATGCGCCGCCTCCGGATGATCTGGTTCAGGTTGCCCTCGACCAGGAAGGCCGTCACCGTCGAGAGCAGGTACAGCATGGACCCCGCGCCCAGGAAGATGAGCGTAATCGTGTAGATGCGCAGAATCGGATCATCGCCCACCGGGACCACCTCACGGAAGCCCACGGTCGAGATGGTGGTGGCCGTCATGTACGCGCAGTCGGAAAGGCTCCAGGCCCCGGCGCCCAGCGCGAAGTAGCCCGCCGTGCCCGTGACGAAGATGCCCCCGACGATCAGGAGCGGCAGCACGAAGGGCCGGATCGGGTTCTCGGCGGCGGGCCGCGTGGGCATCGCTGCTCTCCTCGGGTCAGGCCTCCGGGGGCTTCGCGGGCAGGGCCTTGAGCTTCGAGACCGCGTCGCGCAGGCGGAACTGGCAGATGGGCTTGCCGAGCGCCTCCATGGTCTCGAAGAGGCCCGGCGACGCGGCGCGGCCCGTGGTCGCGATGCGCACGGCCATGAACAGGTCGCCGGCCTTCCAGCCCTGCTCCTCGGTCCACGCGCGGAGCACGGCTTCGACGTTCGCGAGCGTCCACTCGACCACCTTGTCGAGGCGCTCGGCCACGGCCTCGAGGGCACCCTGCACCTCCTTCGCGTCGTGGCGCTTGCGGCACTTGTCGAAGAGCAGATCGGGGTCGTACTCGAGGCGCCCGTTGAAGAAGAACGAGGTCGCGTCGATGAACTCGTCGAGCCGCCGGATGCGGGGCTGGATGTGCTCGACGAACGAGCGCACGTAGTCGCGCCGCAGCACGGTCTCGAACACGCGGTCGACCATCTGGTCGGGCGTGAGCGCGCGCAGGTAGTGGCCGTTCAGCCACTCGAGCTTCTCGAGGTCGAACACGGGGCCGCCCAGGCTGACGCGGGCCCAGTCGAAGGTGGCGACCATCTGCTCGAGGGTGACGATCTCGTTTTCGTCGCCCGTCGAGTAGCCCATGAGCGCCAGGAAGTTGAGCACCGCCTCGGGCAGGAAGCCCGCGCGGCGGTAGTAGTCGAGCGACACCGGGTTCTTGCGCTTCGAGATCTTCGAGCGGTCCTGGTTGCGCAGGAGCGGCAAATGAAAGAAGCGCGGGGGCTCCCAGCCGAAGAGCTCGTACAGGCGCAGGTGCTTGGGCGTCGAGGGGATCCACTCCTCGGCGCGGATCACGTGGGTGATGCCCATCAGGTGATCGTCGACCACGTTGGCCAGGTGGTAGGTGGGGAAGCCGTCGGTCTTCAGGAGCACCTGGTCGTCCATCTGGCTGTTGAGGTAGCTGACCTCGCCGCGGAGGCCGTCCTGGATCAGGGTGGCGCCCTCCCGGGGCATCTTGAGGCGGATGACGAAGGGCTCCCCCGCGTCGGCGCGGCGGCGGGCCTCGGCCGTGTCGAGTTCACGACAGGCGCCGTCGTAGCGGATGTCCTGCTTGTTGACGCGCTGCTCCTCGCGCAGCGCGCCCAGGCGCTCGGCCGTGCAGAAGCAGGGGTAGGCGCCGCCGGTCTCGACGAGCTTCCAGGCGTGCTCGCGGTAGATGGCGGTGCGCTCCGACTGGCGGTAGGGCCCGCACGGCCCGCCCACGTCGGGGCCTTCGTCCCAGGTGAGGCCCAGCCAGTGCAGGGCGCGCAGGATGGCCTCCTCGGACTGGCGCGTGGAGCGCGTCTGGTCGGTGTCCTCGATGCGCAGCACGAACGTGCCGCCGTGGTGACGCGCGAAGGCGTAGTTGAACAGGGCGATGTAGGCGGTGCCCACGTGGGGGTCGCCCGTGGGGCTGGGCGCGATGCGGACCTTGACGGTGGCCATGACGGTTTCTCCGTTCAGCGGGACGGTGCGGGGTTCGGGCCCTCGAAGGTGGCCAGGACGGCGCGGGCCAGGGCGCCACGTCGCGAGGTCGCGGAGCGCTCGGCGCGCACGATGGCGGCCAGGTCGGCCGTGGCCACCTCGAGGTCGTCGTTCACGATCAGGTAACGATACACCTCGTGGCCCTGGCACTGCGAGGCCACCAGGCCGAGGCGCCGCTCGATGGTGGCCGCGTCGTCCTTGCCACGGGCCTCGAGCCGGGCGCGCAGATCGGCGTAGCGCGGCGGCAACACGAACACGCTGACCACGTCGGGCAATTGGCGGAGGAGGGCGTGCCCCCCGACGATGTCGAGATCGAAGAGGGCGTCGCGCCCCGCGGCGTGCAGGCGCGCCACCTCGCTGCGGGGCGTGCCGTAGCGGTAGCCGTACACGCTGGCCCACTCGAGCAGGGCGTCGGCGGCCAGCAGCCGATCGAACTCGGCCTCGGTCGCGAAGTGGTAGTCGCGACCGTCAACCTCGCCGAGCCGAGGCGCGCGCGTGGTCACCGACACCGAGAAGCCGAGGCGCGCGTCGGCCTGCAGCAGGCGCCCGATGAGCGTGGACTTGCCCGAGCCCGAGGGTCCGGACACCAACAGGGTCAGAGCATCAGTACACATTGGCGGACTGCTCCCGGATCTGCTCGTTCCAGAGGCGGGCCTCGATGAGCGGCGCCGTGACCTCGGGCGCCGCGTTCTTCGAGGCGCAGGTGTTGAGCTCGCGGTGGATCTCGACGCACAGGTAGTCGAGCTTCTTGCCCTTCGGCGCGGCCTTCGGCTCGGCGAGCAGGCGCTGGAGCTCGGCCAGGTGGGAGCGCAGGCGCGTGAGCTCTTCGCCCACGTCGGCGCGCTCGACCAGCAGCGCCACCTCCTGTTCGAGCCGCGCCGGATCGAGGGCGCCGCCCACCGCGTCACGGATGCGCGCGAGCAGCGCCTCGCGACGCTTGGGCTGCAAGGCAGCGAGCAGCGCCGCGGCCTTGTCGACCTCGGTGCCGAGGCCCGCCACGCACCGGCGTACGTGCGCCTCGGTGCGGGCGCCCTCGCGCTCGGCCATCTCGCGGTGGTGCTCCAGGGCCTCGTCGACCGCGGCCAGCGCCGTGGCCTCGTCGAGCGCCTCGTCGGGAGGGGGGCTGGCCAGGAGCGCGTCCTTCACCTGCAGCACGTGCTCGAGCTGCACCGGCCAGTCGCGGCCGGCGGCGCCCGCCAGGCCCTCGAGCCAGTGCACGACCGCACGCACGCGCGCGGGATCGGTCGCCGGCACGGTCGCCTCGGCCGTTCGCGTGAGCCGGAGGCGCACGTCGACCTTGCCGCGCGGGATGCGCTCCTTGACCCTGGCCTCGACGAGGGCCTGCAGGCCCGCCAACTCGTCGGGGCCCACCACGCGCACGTCGAGGAAGCGCGCGTTCACCGAGCGGATCAGCACGCTGAGGGAATAGCCCGCCGCGCTCCGCGAGGCCTGTCCGAAGCCGCTCATGCTGATCATGCCGTCTCTCCGTTGTCGCCCGACGAGCCCTCGCGGAACGTGAGAACGAAGGTCGCGCCCTTGCCGGGCACGCTCTCGACGTCGAGGTCGCCGCCGTGGTCCTGGGCGAGGAAGCTCGAGATCGTGAGGCCGAGCCCCGTGCCCCGATCGCCTTTGGTAGAATAGAACGGACGGAAGATGTTGTCCAACTCGTCGAGGGGGATGCCGGGCCCGAAGTCCTTGACGCGAATACGGACCTTTCCGTCGCGGGCGCCGGCCCGGATCTCGACCACGCCCTTGCCGTCCATGGCGTCGGAGGCGTTCAGCAGCAGGTTCATGAGGATCTGGTGCAACCGCGAGCCCGGGATGGCCACCCGCAAGGGCTCGCGGTCGAGCAGCAGCTTCAGGCTGATGTTCTTGAACTTCTTCTGCGCCTCGAGGAACCGCCACAGCTCCCGCACCGTCTCGCCCACCTCGCAGTCCTCGGCCTCGTCGCTGGTGGGCCGGCTGAAGTTCAAGAGATCCTTCACGATACGCTTGATACGCGCGATCGAGTCGTCGAGGATGCGCAGGATCTCGTTGCGCTCGTCGGGCCCCAGGTCGCTGCGCTCGAGCACCGACAGGTAGCCCTGGATGACCCCCAGGGGGTTGCCGATCTCGTGCGCGATGCCGGCGCTCATCTCGCCGATGGTGGCCAGCTTGCCGCTCTGGACCAGGTGACCCTGGGTCATCTCGAGCTCCCGGTTGACGCGGCGCAGCTGCTGGTGCTGGCGCTGGGCGCGCTCGGACTCCTCGCTGCGCCCGGCCGCGAGGGCCTGGAGCGACGCCGCAAGGCGCCGGAACTCGGCCAGGAACGGCCGCGGCAGCTCCTGCCAGTCGTCGTCGGGCACGTCGACGTGGAGCGCCGCCTCGCGCACCAGGCGCTGGACGGGCCGAACCACCAGCGCCGTGAGCCAGGTGTCGGTGAAGAGCCACGAGAACAGGAAGGCCACGCCCGCCAGCAGCAGGGCCAGGCGGCGGAAGGCAGACAGCCGGGCGTCGAGCGGCGCGGTCGAGGACACGCCGACCAACACGCGCGTCGGCGCCAGGGCCCGGCAGGTGAGCAGCACGTCGCGGCCGTCGACGGCGAAGTACCGGGACCGGGGACCTGGGCCCTGGCCGCACTGCTCGAGGAACCCTTGGGGGATGCCGACTCGCGCGGCCGAACGGCGCAGCGAGAGGAAGCGCGCCTGGGCCAGATCGATGAGCAGCACGTCGTCGTCGGCGTGGGGCAACTTGGCGGCCGCGTCGCGGAGCCCGGGCTCGTCGGTCGCCGAGAGCGCGGAGAGAGCGGCCAGGCGCGTGGCCGTGAAGCCCTCGAGCAACGCCACGTAGTACAGCCGCTCGACGGCCACGTACGTGAAGCCGAGCGCCGACACCGTCAGCAGCCCCGTGATCAGGAGCATCCAGGGCCGGAGCCCCACGCGGCTCAGGACAGCGCGGACCATGACTCGAACCTCGCCAGCAGCAGGTCGGAGAGGAAGAGCCACTCGAGCGCTGCGAGCGCCAGGAACGGGCCGAACGGGATGCGCAACCCCTGAGCGCTGACGCGCCGCCAGAACAACCCCGTGAAGAGCAGCCCCTGCAGCGACGAGGCCAGGAAGACGAACAGCAGCGAGAGGGGCCCCAGGAAGGCGCCGATGAACATGACGAGCAGCACGTCGCCCTCTCCCATCCCCTCCTTGCGGCGAACGAACAAGAAGCCGAGCGCCAACAGCAGCAGCGAGCCTCCGCCCGCGGCCGCGCCGATCAGCGACGACGTGAACGACGTGAGCACCCGGCCGCCGGCGGCCTCGGCCACCAGCGGCGCGAGCGCCCCCACCGCGATGCCGGGGGTGACCCAGGAGCCCGGGATGACGAACGACTCGGCGTCGATGAACACCACCGCCAGCAGCACGAACACGAAGAAGAAGAGCGGCAGGTACGAGGCGAGCCACGCCACGGGCTCGGCGCCGGCGGGCAGGAGCCCCGCCACGCGCAGGTGGAGCGCCACGGCGAGGAGCCCCGTGAGCAGCTCGACCAGGGCGTAGCGCACCGAGAAGGGCGCGCGGCAGTCGGCGCACCGCCCCCGGAGCACCAGCCACCCGAGCACCGGCACGTTGTGGCGAGCCCGGACGGGCGCCCCGCAGGCCGGGCAGCACGAGCCGGGACGCACCAGCGAGAGCCCGCGCGGCAGACGGTAGACGACCACGTTGAGGAAGCTGCCGAAGACCGCCCCCCACACGAACCAGAACGCAATGACGAGTGCCTGGACCGCGAGCATGGCGCCATCCTAACGGAAGGCGGTCGCGCTGTCAGCCAGAGAGCTTGCGAATGTACTACGGTAACTCAGAAGTTTTCGGATTGCCGAGGCCACGCCGGCCGGTTATGCTCCGCGCGGGTACTGCACGCCACGGGTGGGGGATGGGCGAGCAGGTCGAGCGACGCCAATATCCGCGCAAACCGCTCCAGAAGCAGGTCTTCTGCTACGTCGAGGGCCAGCGCCTCGACGCCGAGACCGCCGACATCAGCGCCCGGGGTGCCCTGATCCGCACCGTCTGGACCGACTCGGCCAACGGCGAGGCGCTGGTCTCGGTGTCGTTCCGCTCTCGCGAGCCCGAGGTGCGCGACGTGTTCCTGTTCGGGCGCGTCGAGCGCGTGCAGGAAGGGCCCACGCGCGGCTTCGCGCTTTCGTGGGTGCGCGCCGTGACCACCGGCCCGCGCGTGGGGCTGGTCACGCTGCTGCGCGACGTGCTCAGCGTTCCGGAGGACCTCATCGAGGGCCAGCGCCTGACCCCCGACGGCAAGCCCTGCAAGGTCTTCCACTTCGACGGCCTCGACGCGCGCAAGGAGGCCGCCGCCGTTCGACCCGCCACCGTGCCGGGGCTCCGCGAGCCCCGCGTCCCGACCTCCGAGCACGACTGGAAGCGCTACCCCACGCGCGGGCCGCTGACCCGCACGCTCGAGGCCACGACCGACCGCGAGCCCATCACCCTGAAGGCCCTGCTGGTCTCGGGCGAGACGCGCCGCAACGTGCGCATCACGTCGCTGGGGCAGGTCTCGCTGGCGCTCGATCTGAAGGGCAACCTCGAGGGCATCGGCGAGACGGCCACCGTGCGCTTCAACGTGCCGCTCCGGCGCGGCGTGGGGCTGGTGGCGGTGACGGGACGGGTCACCAGGTCGGCGACGCGCCCGGCCGAGGGCATCGCGTTGCTCGAACTGAGCATCGACAGCCTCGACGAGGCCGATCGCCCGGGCGTGCTCGAGCGCTACCTCCGCTGGCTGCGCCAGCGCACCCTGGGCACCACGCCCGAGACCGCGCCGCTGCCGCCCGACGCGCCCGGCCCGAGCGAAGCCGAGGGGCCTGAAGCCGACGGCATCGAGCCCGGGGCGGGCACGTAGCGCACCTCTCGCGGCCCCTTCGATGGTTCCGGATCAGTAGTAGACATCCCCCGACAGCGCCCCGTCGACCGTCTCTTCGATCGCGTAGGTGGCGCCGCGCGCGGGGTCGGCGAAGAAGAGCGACGAGATCTCGTCGACCCAGACCATCTCTTCCGGGAGACCGCCCGTGGCGATCCAGCGGGGCTGCACGCCTCCCGTGATGCGGAAGCGCCAGCGCACGTCGCGCTCGGGCGCGACGGGGCGGTACTTCAGCGACTCGAGGCGCTCGCAGCCCGGGTAGAGGGTGAGCTGGAACGAGGGGTTCTGGAAGGTCTCGGCCTCGAAGGCGACCGCGTCGCCGAGGGCGGGGCAGGCGTCGAGCTCGACCAGGGGGTCGACGGGTCGGGCCACCTTCGCGCGCGCGGCGAAGAGCGGGTCGGCGTCGGGCCGCGCCACGCAGCGCCCGGCCTGCGACGTCCAGGGGTGCAGCAGCCCCGTGCGCCCGCCGGTGACCAGGAACGAGCCCGAAGAGCGCACCTCGTAGCGCAGGCCCGAGCGGCCGCACGCGCCCGCGAGCACCGGCGGCTTGGCCGGGGCCACGCCGTCGGCGGGCGCCAGGGCGTCGAGCGTCACGGTCAGGCGGTCGCGCGAGACGGCCTCGATGGGCACCTCCCAGTCGCGGCCGAGCAGCGGCGCGCAGTCGGGCTCGACCTCGGGCAGGCGCAGCACCAGGCGATCGCCCGCCTCGACGCCCAGCTCGCAGAAGTCGGCGGAGGGGTCGATCAGGCTGCCCGAGGCGGCATCGAGCGCGCCCCGCTGCCCGCGGCTCTTCGGCAGCAGGCCCTCGTACTCGAGCGTCCAGGTCTCGCTGCGCACGTCGGCGCGCGCCGCGGCCGGCACGATGCCGTAGTACACCGAGCTGCCGTCGGGCTGCTCGGCCACCTCCATGACCCCGAAGCCGGGGTAGGCGAAGGGGCTGGTCAGGCCCACCTCGACCGCGAGCTCGCCGTCCTGGAGCAGCGGCTTGGTGAGCGAGGTGTCGGAGGGCTCCTCGATCTCGATCATGCTGAGCTGCCAGGCGCTCGGCGCGGCGGCGTCGGTGGCGTCGGCGGTGTCGGTGGCCAGCAGGCGATAGACCAGGCCGTCGGCGGCCAGGGCGTAGACGGGCACCGTGCCGTCGTCGGAGGCCGAGGCCGCCACCACGCGCAGGGCCGTGACGGGCAGGGGCACGCCGGGGACCCGCTCGGCCCGTTGCAGGAGGGGCAGCTCGCCGGTGGGCGTCTCGAGGCCGGCCTCGAGATCGAGCACGTGCAGGGCGCCGTAGCGGCCCTCGGCGACCACGACGCGCAGGCCGTCGGGCAGGAAGGCGAAGCCGGTCGCGAGGGGCCGGGGGTCGGGGCCCTCGTCGAGATCGAAGACCCCGAGGCAGCCGGCGTCGGCGCGGTCGATCGCGCCGTCGCCGTCGTTGTCGAGGCCGTCGGCGCAGGGGTACGAGAACAGGCGCGTGCCACAGCGGGGCGTGCCGTCGGAGGCCGCCGTGCAGAGCAGCGCGTCGGCCCCCTCGGCGTCGCCGTTCGAGCCCCGGCAGCCCGCGTCGGCGGCGTCGATCGTGCCGTCGCCGTCGTCGTCCTGGCCGTTGGCGCACTCGCCGGCGTCGGCCGCCACCGCAGGATCGACCTCGTCGGCGTCCCACTCGTGCTCGCAGCCCGGGTCGCGGGCGTCGGCCAGCCCGTCGCCGTCGTCGTCGAGGCCGTTCTCGCAGGCGCGCAGGAACGGCACCAGGTGCAGGTCGCGGGTCGCGAGGTCGACCCAGCCGACGGCGGCCACGTCGCGGTACGTCCAGGCCAGCACGCCCGGCAGCGACGAGAGCGCCAGGCGGTCGGGCACGTGGGGCAGGTCGAGGGTGTCGACGAGCTCGAGGGTGGTCGGGTCACGCAGCTCGAGGCGGGGCTGGCCATCCAGCAGCAGGGCCAGGAAGCGGCCATCGGGGGTCTCGAACCACTCGAGCGCGCGGGGCGAGGCGTCGACGTCGGCCACCGTGGTGGCCGTGTCGGTCAGCGAGAAGCGGACCAGGCGGTCGGGCTCGCTCACGCCGGCCACGAGGCCCGGGCCGCCGGACTCCGCGACCACCGCCCGCGGCAGCCCCTCGAAGCTCCAGCCGTTGAAGCCCGGCGTGGTCGCGCTCGCGTCGAGGTACTCGCCGGCGACCCAGTCGATGGCCTTGATCTCGTAGAGGGCGGGGTCGAGCACGAGCGCCAGCAGCGAGCCCCCCTCGGAGAGGCAGTCGCCGCCCCCGCGGAACGAGCCGGTGGCGTCGCGACAGGCCACGCGCACGCCCATGGGGTACTCGAGGGTGTTGGGGACCGACGAGGCCGTCTGCTGGCAGGCCAGCAGGCCGAGGACCACGAGGAGGGGGAGGCGGCGTGCCATGGTGCTCACCGGATGAAGGCGATGGTCTGGAGGTAGCGTTCACTGTCCGGATCGAGGTCGAGCACCCCGACGCGGTGCTCGGAGAACGACGAGAAGTAGGCCCGGCGGAGGCCCGCGGACGGCAGGTCGACCAGGGCGAGCTCGTAGGGGCGGCGCGTGAGCCCCAACACCTTCTCGAGCTGGCCCGAGGCCGGATCGAGCACGGCCAGGCGGCGCTGGTCGAAGGAGGTCAGGATCAGCTTGCCCTCCGCCGACGCGGCCATGCCGGTCACGCCCGGGATGGCGGGCAGCGTGCGGACCACCGTGTTGCTGCGGGCGTCGATGACCACCACGCGGTCGGTGTTGCGATCGGCCACGTAGAGCGTGTCGCCCACGGCGAGCAGGCGTCGGAAGTAGTCGCCGGTGGCGAGCCCGACCGGCAACGAGAGGTCGTGGCGATCGCTGATCTCGAGGGGCGCCGTGCCGTAGTCGAGCTCGAACGACGTGAGCGTGTTGTAGAACTTGTTCGGGATGTAGAGGCGGCCCGTGCCGGGCACGAAGACCGGCGTGAGCAGCCCGGGCAGGTCGAGCGCCACGCGGCCGAGGGGCGCGGGAACGCCCGCGTCGTCCAACTGGAACACGTCGACCCCGCCGTCGGCGAGCTCGGTGACCACCAGCACGTCGGCGTCGAGCCTCGGCTCGTGGAACACGGCCGCGCCAAAGGGATCGGAGCCGATGACGGTCTCGTCGTCGATGACGGACACCCGGTGGGCGTCGTCGCACACGGGAGAGCCGTCGGCGCTGCAAGAGAGCTGCAGCGTTCCGTCGGAGGTGTCGAGGTCGACCACCACCACCTCGTCGTCTTCGCGCAGCGGCACGTAGGCCTTCAGGGGTACGCCGTTCCTCACCAGCAACGCGATGTCGCCGGCAAAGTTGCCGATCTCGACGCCGCGGTCCTTCAGCACCGCGTTGCGCTCGACGTCGAGCACGGAGAGGCCACCCGCGCGGTACTGCAGATCGAAGTTGGCGCTGGCCACGAGCAGGAAGCGCTGGTCGGGCGTGGCGGTCAGGGAGATCGGGAAGCGCAGCTCACCGATGGGATAGGGCACCCCGCCGAAGTCGCGCGACTCACAGGCCACGAGCAGGAGGACGAACAGCGGGGCGAGCCTCTTCATGCGTGGACACCCTTCAGAACTGGACGCGGGCGAAGTCGGCGAAGCGCCGGAAGCGGTCGGCCACGGCCCGCACGAGCCCCAGGCGGTTCGCGCGCACGACGGGGTCGTCGGCCATGACCAGCACGCCGTCGAAGAACGCGTCGATGGCCGGCTTGAGGCCGACGATGGAGGAGAGCGCCCGGTCGTAGTCGCGCTCCTCCATGGCGCCGTCGAAGACGACGACCATGCGCTCGAAGGCGTCGGCCAGGGCGTGCTCGGCGGCCTCGAAGAGGCCCCGCTGGTACGCGGACGCCTCGTGATCCTTCGTGATGTTCATGACGCGCTTGAAGGCGATCATCATGGGCGCGAACTCGGCCGAGCCGGCGATGGCCTCGAGGGCCATGAGGCGGCGCAGCAGGTCGGCGGGGTTGCCCGAGCCGGTGCCCAGGGTGGCGCCGACCAGGTTGTTGTCGTGCCCGTCGTCCTGCAGCTTGACGCGGAGGCGCCCCAGCAGGAAGTCGGTCACCTTGTCGACCAGCGCCGCGCGATCCTTGACGATGGCCGGGCCCAACGCCTCGGCCGCGAGGCCCACGAGGTCGCGCACGTCGAGATCGAGGGGCGCGGGTGCGTGGGGCCCCTGGCCGGCGCCGTCCTGCAACAGGATGCGCAGCACGCCGATGGCCTGGCGCCGCAGGGCGTAGGGATCCTGGCTGCCGCTGGGCTCGAGCCCCAGGGCGAAGGCGCCCGTGATCGAGTCGAGCTTGTCGGCGAGCGAGACGATGGTGCCTTCGCGCGTGGTCGGGATGGCGTCGCCGGCGAAGCGCGGCTGGTAGTGCTCGTCGATGGCGCGGCACACGTCGGCGTGCTCGCCATCGGCCGTGGCGTAGTGCCGGCCCATGACCCCCTGCAGTTCGGGGAACTCGCCGACCACGTGGGTGCCCAGATCGGCCTTGGCCAGGCGCGCGGCGCGCACGGCCCGCGCGGCCAGGTCGGGCCCGGCGAAGCACGGCGCCAGCCCGGCGAAGCGGCCCACGAGCCCGGCGGCCAGGACCTCGAGCCGCGCGGCCTTGTCGTACACCGTGCCCAGGCCCTGCAGGAAGATGCGACCCTTCAGCGCCTCGACGAAGGAGGCCAGGGGCTGCTTGCGATCGTCGTCGAAGAAGAACGCGGCGTCGGCCAGGCGGGCCCGCAGCACGCGCTCGTTGCCGGCCACGACCGTGCGGCACACCTCGGCCGGGGCGTCGGGCGGCAGGTTGGTGACCACGGCGAAGCGCGCCAGCAGCTTGTCGGCGTCGTGGCCGGCGGCCCCCTCGGGGTGCACCCAGACGGGGAAGTAGCGCTGGTGGTGCTTCATGGCGGTCACGAGGATCTCGGCCGGGATGGCCAGGTGCCGCTCGTCGAACGAACCGACCAGCACGCGCGGCGACTCGGTGAGGTTCGAGACCTCGCGCAGGAACTCGTGATCGGACATCACCTCGCGGATGCGGTACCCGGCGCCGGCCGGGGGCGCGCCCAGCGAGGCCACGGCCTCGCGGAGGCCCAGGGCGATGCGGTCGGCGCGCACGTCGGCGTCGAACTCGACGTGCGCGGCGCGCAGCATGAGGGCGTAGTCGCTGAAGTCGGCCACGGTCAGCGGGGCATTGCCGCGGAAGCGGTGGCCGCGCGTGGCCGAACCGGCCTTCACGCCGGCGATCTCCACGGGGATGACCTCGCCGCCCAGCAGCGCGACGATCCAGTGGATGGGGCGCAGGAACTGGAAGCGCTCGGCGCCCCAGCGCATGGTCTTCGGCTGCGGCAGGGTGCGCAGGATTTCGGGCACGGCCTCGGCCAGGATCTCGGCGGTGGTGCGCCCCTTCACGAACTTGTTCGCGACCAGCACCTCGCCCTTGGGGGTGACCAGGCGCAGGAGATCGGCCACGGCCACGCCCTGCGTCTTGGCGAAGCCCTCGGCGGCCTTGGTGGGGACGCCGGCGGCGTCGAAGGCGATGCGCACGGGGGGCCCCTGGACCGCGACGGTCTGGTCGGCCTGGCCCGAGAGCACGCGCGGGGCCACGAACACCAGGCGCCGCGGGCCGCTGTACGAGCGGGGGATCTCGCCCGGCGGCAGCAGGCCGGCGTCGGTCAGCTTCTTGACCAGGGCCGTGTGCAGCTCGGCGTGCAGGGCGTTCAGGTGGTTCGACGGGATCTCCTCGCAGCCGATCTCGAGCAGCAGCTCGCGGGTGTCGACGTGGCTCATACCGCCACCTCCTTCGCGGCCGCCAGGAGGGGATGGCCCAGGGCTTCGCGCTTCTTGACCCAGCCCTGAGCACACAGCCGCGCCAGCTTGCGCACGCGGCCGATGTACTTCTGACGCTCGGCCACGCTGATGGCGCCACGTGCGTCGAGCACGTTGAAGGCGTGCGAGCACTTCAGGCAGAAGTCGTACGCGGGCCGCACCAGATCGAGCTCAATCAGGCGCAGGCTCTCGCGCTCGTAGTCGTCGAACCAGCGCAGATGGGCGGCCACGTCGGCCTGCTCGAAGTTGAAGGTCGAGAACTCGACCTCGTCGGCGTGGTGCACGTTGCCGTACGTCACGCCCGGCGCCCACAGGAGGTCGTACACGCTCGCGACGTTCTGAAGGATCGTGGTGATGCGCTCGAGGCCGTAGGTGATCTCACCGGTGATGGGAGAGAGGTCGATCCCGCCGGCCTGCTGGAAGTACGTGAACTGCGTGACCTCCTGCCCGTCGAGCCAGACCTCCCACCCGAGACCCCAGGCGCCCAGGGTGGGGCTCTCCCAGTCGTCCTCGACGAAGCGGATGTCGTGCTCGTCGGCGCGAATGCCGAGCTCGGCCAGGCTGGCCAGGTACAGGTCCTGGATGTCCTTGGGGCTCGGCTTCAGCACCACCTGGAACTGGTAGTAGTGCTGCAGGCGGTTCGGGTTCTCGCCGTAGCGCCCGTCGGTGGGCCGGCGCGAAGGCTCGACGTAGGCGGCCTTCCAGGGCTCGGGCCCGAGGCAACGCAAGAACGTGTTGGGATTGAACGTGCCGGCGCCGGTCTCGAGGTCGATCGGCTGCGTGAGCAGGCACCCCTGGCGAGCCCAGAACTGGCTGAGCCGCAGGATGACGTCGTGGAAGTAGAGGAACGAGTCGCGAGCCACGGTGATCCCTGGTCGGTTCGAGGCGCACAACTATAGGAAGCGCCCCTCCGGATTGTCAACGTCGGCTTGACCTCGCGCGGTCGAAGAGGTATTCCTAGGCCGATTTGCGAACGGAGACGGGTAGACGCCATGTTGCAAAGCTCACGCGCGTGGTCGATCTCGCTGTTGGCGGTGGCGTTCCTGATGTTCGGCTGCGGCGACATCCAGCAGAGCAGCGACGACTCCGACAACGTCCAGACCAAGGCGCTGCTGCTCCCCCCCAACATGCTGGTGAAGGACACCATCAACGCCAACGAGGGCGACCTCGAAGACTGGCGCGATCTCACCGTGTTCGTCGACTCGAGCGTGACGCTCCTCTACGTGGTCGGCGGCATGGGCGCCAAGCACGACGTGGTGGGCGACATCACCTGCTTCGACATGAAGTCGCGCGAGATCGCGGGCGAGCCCGTGTCGCCCGAGAAGCCGAGCTACGAACTGTCGTTCGAGGCCATGGGCAAGGAGCACTACTTCTGCCGCTTCCGGGTCAAATCGGGCTCCAGCGCCTACACCGTCAACACCGAGACCCGGGCCATCCTCAAGGATCCCTGCGCCGCGTGCGGTGTCGAAGAGCGCTGCGTCGAGGGCCAGTGCATCGGCAAGAACGAGTGCTACCCCGGCTGCACGTCGGGCCAGGAGTGCGCCGGCGGCATGTGCGTCTGCCCCCGGGGCACCGAGTGGGACACCAAGAAGAACGCGTGCCTCGCCCAGAAGAAGAAGGGCGGGGGCAAGACCCAGGTCGCGCTCCCCGAGCCCAGCGTGCCGTGCAACCCGGCCTGCGGGGCGGGCCTGACCTGCGACACCAAGGTCGGGCAGTGCGTGAAGACCGCCGCGCCGGCGCCCGCCTCGAAGGGCGGTGCCAAGGTGCTGAGCGCCATCCCCGACGGCTCGAAGGGCTCGGTCCTCACCCTCAACCGGGGCAGCCACCACGGCGTGCAGAAGAAGCAACGCGGCACGCTCGAGAACGGCGCGGCCATCGAGGTGATCGAGGTCTTCCCGTTCCGCTGCCGGGCCAGCACCAAGCTTCCCGCGTCGGCCATCAAGGCCGACATGGGCGTCACCCTCGAGTAATCCGGGCCCCTCGTGGTCCGTTCAGGAGACGCGAATGCGCCGCTCCCCCCTCACGCTCGTCGCCCTGACCGCGCTGGTCGCGGCGCTGTCGATCGCTGCGTGTTCGAAGAAAGAGGCCCCGAACGAAGCCGACCCCAAAGCCGGCGACGTCGACCCGGGCGCGGTCGATGCGGCGAAGGCCGAGGCCTCGGCCGCCGAGGCGCCCGACGCGGCCCCGGCCGCCGGCAAGAACCGCCAGGTCGCCATGGCCGAGAAGGTCAAGGCGCGCGAGGCCGCCCGCAAAGCGGCCAAGGCCGCCCGCGAAGCCCGCGCCACCGCCGAGGCCGACGCGCCCCCTGCCCCCGAGGGCGAACCCTCCGACGATGAGCAGGTCGCGGAGGCCCAGGCCGGGACCCCGACCCCCGTCACGCCCGCGGAGGCCGCTGCCGCCCGCGCCGCCGGGGCCGCCCACCTCGTGGCCAGGGCCGACGGCTCGCACCTGCCCCCCGGCGCCGCCGCCGCCGCCTCGTCGTTGGTCTCCCGCACCGAACCGGGCGCCGTGGCCCCCACCCCGCCGGCGCCGGCGCCCCACGCCGAGGCGCCCGCCGACGCCCCCGGCGGCGTCGAGTTCGTGGTGCGCGACGACGCCCCGCTCGACCTGTCGAAGCTGGTCACGCTGGCCGACGTCCAGAAGATCATGAAGAAGACGGCCCTCCGCGAGAGCGAGCCCCTGGCCGGGAGCCTCCCGGCGCGCGACTACAACGGCGTGCGCTTCTTCGCGGCGCCGAACGAGACCCTCGGCGTCGCCGTCCAGGTCTGGCGCTTCTCCACGACCATCGACGCCCGACGGCGCTACGACGTCTATTCGAGCCACTACCCCAACGCCGAAAAGACCGACGCGGTGGCGACCCAGGGCTTCTTCGCGCAATCGGGCGACCTGCTCTACCTCGGTTTCCTCGATCAGGCCAAGAAGGCCGTGGCCATCGTGAGCTGCTCCGAAGACGCCTGCGACATGAAGGACCTTTACGTGCTCGCGCGCGACCTGCAGAAGAAGCTCTAGGTGGACCAGCACAGGAGCCCCCGCATGGCGACCGCACAGGTCCTCCTCATGGACGACGATCCGCGGATGGAGGCCCTCCTGTTGGGTGCGGTCCGACTGCCTCCGAGCCTGCTCGTGCGGGACCCGGCGGGCATCTTCGAGCCCGACCCGCTGAAGCACGGGCTCGTGCTGTTGAACGCCGAGTTCCAGAAGAGCTTCGGCCTGTGTCGGCGCTTCAAGAAGAAACGCGAGACCGCTGGCGTACCCATCGCGTTCTTCACGTTCTCGCACGACCGGGAGCACCTGCGCATCCTGGCCGAGCACCGGGCGCTGCCGACCCACGCCGACCACTACCTGCTGCCCCCCACCACGGCCGAGCGCGTCCTCGATCTGCTGACGAAGACCATCGGCGCGTTCGAAGCCGCACTTCCCGCGGAGCCCCCGACGCCCCGCGAGCCCGACGCCGACGAGCTCCCCCCCGACCTCGAGGCCGGCGACGACGACGCGCCGAGCTTCGACCGGGAAGAAGCCCACGAGCCGACCCGCGAAGACACCGAGGCCCCCGCTGCGACCCCGGAGTTGGTCGCCGAGCGCGCGCTGCCCTCCGGCGACGACGACGAGTTCTCGTACGAGGCCCCCGACTCCGGCGACGACGACGACGTGCCGCCTCCGCCCCCCGAGGGCATGCTCGAGCCCCTGGCGGCGGACCCCTCCATCGGCCAGGGCGAGCCCAGCCTCGGCGGCTTCCGGACCGACCGCCTCACGAGCGTCGAGCGCTACGTGTCGGGCCTGCACGACGAGATCGCGCGGCGCGAAGACCAGATCGAAGCGCGCCGCGCCGAGCTCGACCGCGAGGAGGCCCAGCTGCGGGCCGAGTCTGCCGCCGCCGTGATCGAGGCGCAGCGCAAGGCGTCGGCGCTGGCCGAGGAGGCCGCGCGCCTGCGCGACGAGCTGCAGGCCGCGCTGTCCGCGCACGGCGACGCCGCCGAGCTGGAGCGGGTGCAGGCCGAAGTGGCGACCCTGCGGGCCGAGCTCGAGTGGGCGCGCGCCGAGGCCGAGCAGAACCAGACAGAACTGAAGCGCCTGCGCGCCGAGGGCGAACGCGTGCTGGCCGAATCCGACCGCGTGCGCGGCGAGTCCGAACGCCTGCGCGCCGACGCCGAGCGGCTGCGCGCCGAGTTGGCCGAGGCCACGAAGCGGGCGGCGCTGACCACCGCGCTCGAGGCCCGCCTCAACCGCTCGGTGCAGCGAACGGCGGCCCTGGGTCAGGCCCTGCTGGCGGCCCGCCCCTCCCTGGTGACCCTCCTCGAGTTCTCGCGCGACCTCGAGCTCGAGCGACAGGTCGACGCCGACGGCGTTCCGACGGGCCTCGACGATCGATAACGGGACGAGACCCCGGGCGGGGGTGAACCCCGCCTACAGCTCCAAGACGACCTTGCCACACTGGCCGGCGGCCATGAGCTCGAAGCCCTGCTCGTAATCTGCGAACGGCAGGTGGTGCGTGATGACGGGGCGGATGTCGAGGCTGCCCGACTTGAACAGGCCCGCCATGCGGTACCAGGTGTCCCAGATGCGGCGCCCGGTGACACCCTTGATGGTGAGCGAACGGAAGATGACGTCGGAGGCCAGGTCGAACGACACCGGCGTGTTGGGCGTGCCGATCATGACGATGGTGCCGCCCAGGCGCACCGAGTGCAACGCGTCGCGGATGGCCGACTCGGCGCCCGAGATCTCGAGGCACACGTCGACGCCGTGCCCGTCGGTGAGTTGCCGTACGGCCTCGACGGTGCTCTGCTCGGCCGCCGCGATCACGTGCGTGGCGCCGAGTCTGCGCGCGATGTCCATGCGGTAGCGGTTGTTCCAGTCGATCGCGACGATCTCGGCCGCGCCGATGGCCTTCAGCACCGCCACCGTGAACAGGCCCACGGGCCCGAGCCCGAAGACGGCCACGCGCTTGCCCACGCAGTCGGCGGCGAAGGCGGTGTGGGTCGCGTTGCCGAGCGGGTCCTGGCACGCCGCCTGGTCGGAGGGCAGCAGGGGATCGTTCTTCCAGAGGTTGCGCTCGGGGTAGACCAGGTACTCGGCGAAGCACCCGTCGATGTCGTAGCCGAGGCCCTTCCAGTCCTGGCACACGTGGCCCTCGCCGGTGCGGCACTGCAGGCAGAAGCCGCACACGATGTGCCCCTCGCCGCTGACGTAGTCGCCCTCCTTGACGAACGACACGCCGCCGCCCACCTTCACGACGGTGCCCGCGAACTCGTGGCCGAGCGTGCGCGGCGTCTTCACCCGGCGCTGCGACCAGGCGTCCCAGTTGTAGATGTGCAGATCGGTGCCGCAGATGGCCACCGTGCGCATCTTCACGAGCACCTCGCCCATGCCGGGCTCGGGGATGGGCAGGTCACGGAACTCGAGACCGCCGCGTTCGGGCCGGGCCTTGACGATTGCCTTCATGGTCGCCTCCAGCGTGTCACCGCGCGGACGCTACCACCGGCCGCAGGGGGATGCAACGGGGT